>CAUPNL010000024.1:0-36529 GCA_963512655.1 uncultured Limnohabitans sp.
CTTCGGTGAGCGAGCCGCCACTCATCAACTCAGCTGCCAAGATGAAAAACGGCACGGCCATCAGTGGGAAGCTGTCTACCCCCTCGTAGGTTTGCTTGAGCAACACGAAGAGCGGGAAGTCGGCGCCAAAAATCAAGGCGGTGAGGGTTGAAAAGCCCAGTGCAAATGCCACGGGAAAACCGATGGCCAAATAAAAGCAGCAGCTCAGAAGGAGAATGACACTCAGACTCATAGGGATGCGCTCGCAGTGGCGTCGAAATGTGAATCGGATGCGAAGGTGCGGGTCAGCACGTAGTCGCGAACAATGAGCAACCAATGTAAGAGCAGCAACACGCCACCTGCTGGCATGGCGCCGTAGACCCAAGACATGGAGACTTGCGTGGTGGGTGTCATTTGGTATTGAACGCGGTCTACGTAGATCAAGCCATACCAAATGATGAAGATGAAAAAGCCCGTGAGCATCACGGCAATGAAGACGCGAACGGCGCGTGCCCAAGCGATGGGCAAACTGTCTTGTAGGTTCTCAACGGCGATATGGCCGCCGTAGCGCAGCACAGGGCCTGCACCTAAAAAGGTGAGCCACACCATCATGTAGCGCGCCACTTCTTCGGCCCACTCAATGGATTGGTTGGTGGAGTAGCGCAAAACTACGTTAGAGAAAATGATGATGGCCATCGCTGCAAGCAAGGCAATCAATACGCCGCGATTGGCGATCATTAAATATTTTTCGAAAGATTTCATGGGGCGTTCCATGCGCAGCAAGCCAGCGTGACTGGCTTGCTGAAAGGTGAAGAAATACCGATTACTTCACAGCTTGGATGGCTGCAATCTTGTCTGCGCCAAACTCTTTGGCGTAGTTGGCGTAAGGGCCTTTCAGTGCGTCGTTGAAGCTGGCGCTGTTGACCTTCTTCACCACTTGCATGCCTTCGCGCTCGAGTTGAGCGATGCCGTTGGCTTCGTCGTCGTTCACTTTCTTACGCGTCGCGGCCACGCTCTTGGCGGCTGCGTCATAGAACGCTTTTTTGTCAGCGTCGCTGAGCTTGTTCATGACGCGTGGTGACGTGATGATGAGACCAGGTGAGTACACGTGGCCTGTGAGTGACAAGTGTTTTTGCACTTGTGAGAACTTGGAAGCCAAGATCACAGGGATGGGGTTTTCTTGACCATCCACAACGCCTTGCTGCAAAGCGCCAAACACTTCTGGGAACGCCATCGGTGTGGGTTGAATGCCGAAGGCGCGGTAGCCTTCCATGTGCACCTTGTTTTCCATGGTGCGCATCTTCAAACCGCTGGCGTCTGTCGCGCTGACGATGGCACGTTTGTTGTTGGTCATGTGACGGAAGCCGTTTTCGCTCCAAGCCAAAGCCACCAAGCCGTGGTTGGGGAACTTGGCCAACATGTCTTGACCAATCTTGCCGTCCAACACTTTGCGGGCGTGGTCATAGTCACGGAACAAGAAAGGAATGTCCACGATCTTCATTTCAGGCACAAAGTTGCCCACAGGACCGGTGGAGGTGATGACCAAGTCTTGGGTGCCAATTTGCACAGCTTCGACTTGTTCGCGTTCACCGCCCAAGGCGCTGGCAGGGTAGACCTGGCACTTGTAGCGACCCTGTGTGTTTTTATCTAAGGTCTCACAAAACACATTGGCGCCAATGTCGTAATGTGAACCTTTGGCCAGCACGTGGCCAATTTTCAGAACGGTTTGAGCTTGGGTGGGGAAGGCCACAAATGCGGCAGATGCAGCGAGTGCAGCTACCCATTTTTTACTGAGAAAAGTCTTTGACATCGTGTCTCCTGATTGTTAAGAGCAACAACCCGACGCGTTGTCATGCTGTCAGGTTGTATGACAAATTATCTTGAACGAATCAGGCAGTCGATCTAGGGGGTAACCCGCAATGTCAGTTTAGATTTTGGGTTTCTGTAGGCGGCCACTGACTTGCTTGCCTGTCAGCTCTGTGCGTAGGCGGTTGGCCAGTGCGCGACCTTGTGAGGTCCAAAACACAGGGTCCGCATGACGAATGCGTCGTGCCGCGTTGAGCATGTGCTTTGTGCCCGCCTGGCGAGCGGCTTTGACGTCACCATTTTCAATGGCTTGCACGATGGCGTGGTGTTCGTCGCGCACTTCATCTTCCAATTCGGCGCGGGTGGCTTCGTTGGCGCGTGTGACACGTGTGGCATTTTCTAAAAACTGATTGAGGTAGGACAGCGTGTCCAAGAGAAACGGGTTGTTGGCCGCTTGGGCAATGGCAGCGTGAAAGGCAACATCTTCGCTCACCCCATCGCCGCCGCTGGCTACAGCCTTGTCAAGCGCACGCATGGCTTGTTTGATTTTTTGCAATGATTTAGCGGTTCTTCGCTCGGCGGCCAGGGCTGCTGATTCAGCTTCCAGCGCGCGCCGAACTTCGACAACTTTCAAGACGGCATCAATCGAACCGTCTGGGATGAGTTTGAGTTTGCCGGTGTCTGGCTGTGGCAAAGCTTTGACAAATGCGCCAGAACCTTGTCGTGTTTCAATCAGCCCTAAGGTTTTTAAACGAGAGAAAGCCTCACGCACCACAGTTCGACTGACGCCATGTTTTTCTACCAAAGCGTTCTCAGTGGGGAGCTTGTCACCCGTGACGAGTTTTCCTTCTCGAATGCTTGTTTCTAGTGTTTGCGCTAGTTTTTCAGATAGCGATGCACCTAATTGAATGCGAGGCATGGTGAAAGTATGGCTTGTTGAATCAAGTGGATATTTGTATTTTTAAATCATATGCGACAAATGAATCGCGCATGTCGTGTGATCTATCGCATAGACATGCCGCAAACAACTCAGTAAATTAAAAGATCTTCTATGTTTGAAAATGGCAGCAACAGCTGACAACCTTGAATACCACCGACACATCTTCTCCCACAGGCCTCACGTCTGAGCAGGCCGCGCAGCAACGCGCGCACGATGGACCCAACGCACTAGATGCCGCTCAGCGCCGCAGCGTGTGGGCTCGGCTATGGGCGATGTTGATGGAGCCCATGTTTGCGTTGCTGGTGCTGGCCGCTTCGCTGTATTTGGTGTTGGGCGATTTGACCGAAGGTGTCACGTTGTTCGTGTTTGTGTTGGCGGTGTTGGGGTTGACGTTTTACCAAGAGGGCAAGTCAGAAGCCGCCATTGATGCCTTGCGGCAACTGAGCCAGCCATTTGCGCAAGTGATGCGTGATGGCCAACGCATCAGCGTGCCTTCCCGTGACGTGGTGGTGGGTGACGTGTTGTTCATTGCCGAGGGGGACCGCATTGCGGCGGATGCCTGGGTGTTGCAAGCGGACCAACTGCAAGTGGATGAGTCGTTGTTGACGGGCGAGTCCTTGGCCGTGACCAAAGTGGGCGCTGCTTTTGATGAGGCGTTGGCGCGCCACCTACAGCCGGGTGGCGATGAGCTGGCTGCTGTCTTTGGCGGCACCTTTGTGGTCCGTGGGCAAGGGGTGGTACGCGTCACGGCCACAGGCATGCACAGCCAGATGGGGCGCATTGGTGCGTCGTTGAATGACATTGAAACCGTGCTGACGCCACTGCAAAAGCAAACCACTCAGTTGGTGAAGGTGTTGGCGTGGATCACGTTTGGTTTGTGCGTGCTGATGATCCTCACCTTGGGCTTGCGCAATGGGGCGTGGTTGCCAGCGTTGTTGTCGGGCATTGCCTTGGCGATGGCCATCTTGCCCGAAGAGTATCCCGTGGTGATGGCCATTTTTCCGGCCTTGGGTGCGCATCGCTTGGCGCAACAAGGTGTGTTGACGCGACACATCAACGCGATTGAAACCTTGGGCGCGACCACCGTGTTGTGCACCGACAAAACAGGTACCTTGACGGAAAACCGCATGACGGTGGCGGCCTTGGCGGTGGGGGAGGCTTCTGCGCCACGTTTGTTCAAGATCAATGGCGAGTCGCTGCCAGATGAATTTCACGGTTTGGTCGAACACGCCATCTTGGCCAGCGCACCTGAACCCTTTGACCCAATGGAAGTCGCCTTTCATGCCTTGGGTCAAACGTGGCTGAGCGACTCGGAGCATTTGCATCCTGATTGGGATTTGGTGCAGACCTATGCGTTGAGCCCCGAATTGCGTGCCATGTCGCATGTGTGGCGTGCCAGTGAAGATGCGGCGCACATCGTGTCTGCCAAGGGGGCACCAGAGGCGGTGATGGCGTTGTGTCATCTCTCGCTCGTGTTGCAAGCGCAGTGGGGCGAGGTGGTGAATGCCATGGCGTCCGATGGCTTGCGCGTGTTGGCCGTGGCGCAGGGACGTTTTGTGGGCGACGCATGGCCCAGCTCCGCGCATGGTTTTGATTTTGAGTGGCTGGGTTTGATTGGCTTGAGTGACCCCTTGCGCGCTGAGATTCCACAAGCCATTGCCGATTGCCATTCGGCCAGCATCAAAGTCATCATGATCACCGGTGACTACCCGCACACGGCACGCGTCATTGCCAACCAAGCCGGCTTGCAAGGCGGTGACACCTTGACGGGGGATGTGATTGACGCCATGTCGGACGAAGCGCTGAGCGCACATCTCAAAACCGTCAGTGTGTGTGCCCGCATTTCGCCACATCAAAAGTTGCGCATCGTGCAAGCCCTCAAGCGCAATGGCGAGGTGGTGGCGATGACGGGCGATGGCGTGAACGATGCGCCCGCATTGCGTGCCGCCCATGTGGGCATCGCCATGGGGGCACGTGGCACCGATGTAGCGCGCGAGGCTTCGTCGCTGGTCTTGGTGGACGACAACTTTGCATCCATCGTCAAAGGCATACGTTTGGGGCGCCGCATTTTTGGCAATCTGCAAAAGTCCATGGCGTACATCTTTGCCATTCACATTCCAATTGCAGGCTTGGCGCTGGTGCCCATGGTGTTCGCGTTGCCACCTTTGTTGATGCCTTTGCACATTGCGTTGTTGGAGTTGGTGATTGACCCCTCTTGCTCCATCGCGTTTGAGAATGAGCCCGCAGAGCCCCATGTGATGCAACGCCCACCGCGTGACACCTTGGCACCTATTTTTGGCTTCCAGCAAATGTTGGCCTCCTTCTTTCAGGGGGCGTGCGTGTTGGCAGCAACGGGGGCGGCGTACTGGCACGCCATGGTTTTCTCTACAGAAGTGCAGCGCGCCATGGTGCTCATGACCTTGGTGGCCGCCAATGCCATGTTGATCTTTGTGAATGGCGCGCGCAACGCCGTTGCCCTGTGGGTCATGGCTGGTGCGATGGGCTTGGTGGTGCTGGGGATGTATGTGCCATGGTTGGCTGCACCGCTTTATTTGGCGCCTCTGGATGTCGCGCAGGTGATGGCTGCATTGGGTTTGGGGGTTGTCAGCATCGTGACCGCTTGGATTTGCTTGCGTTTGCTTAGGTATGATGGGCCATTCAAAGGAGCTCAGCATGGCAGATATCAACCCAACCAACAATAACCTCGTCATCGGTGAAGGCGTCACATTCAAAGGCTCTATCGCAGCGCCTGGCAAAGCTGTCATCAATGGCAATGTCACCGGCGAATTGACGGCTGACGATTTGTTGATTGGCACCAAAGGTCAAGTGACCGGTACTGTGCGTGCGCGCGAAATCGATGTGCACGGCGAATTGAACGAAGACATCGTGTGCAAAGAGCACTTGTTGATTCACAGCACAGGCAAAGTGTCTGGCACCTTGGAATACCACGAGTTGGAAATCCAACGCGGCGGTAAGTTCAAAGGCAATATGAACCAGAAATGAATCGGTTCGCCAATCGGCGCGAAGCCTTTTGGCAGGGCATCCGCGATGCCCTAGGCGCTCCCGTTTTAGTTTTGTTTGCAGGCATGGTCGGTTTCGGTGCCATGGGGCATACCCATGGTTTCGATGCTTGGATGACCGGTCTGACCAGCTTGCTGATGTTTGCGCTGCCCGGTCAGGTGGTGATGCTGGAGATGTTCATCTCTGGCTCATCCTTGTTGGCCATTGGCTTTGCCGTGACGCTGACCTCGACCCGTTTTGTCACCATGGTGGTGACACTCTTTCCCCAACTCCACCGACGCGACCGCAACCCACTGCTGTATCTGTGGGTCCACATGTTGGCCATGACCGCATGGGCGGTGTCGATGCGCGAGTTCCCCCGCATGTCTCCTCAGCACCGATTGAATTACTTCATCGGTTTGGCTTTGCCATGCTGGCTGATTTCCCCGATGGGTACGGTGCTGGGCTATTTCGTGGCGGGCTGGGTGCCCGCTGCGGTCACCTTGGGCTTGGTGTTCATCAACCCCTTGTTTTTCTTGCTCACCTTCACCGATGTGAAGCCTTGGGCCAATCGCATCGCCATTGGCTTAGGTTGCATCTTGGGTCCTGTTTTTTATGTGTTCGATGCCGACAGCAGTTTGTTGCTGACGGGTTTGGTGGCGGGTACGTTGGCCTACGTTGTTGACCGCCGCTGGCTGCGCCCAAAGCCTGTGGAGGTGCAAACATGAACGCCGAGATGCAAGGGTGGGGCGTGTGGTTGGCGCTCAGTGCTGCGTGTATTGGCACCTATGTTTGCCGTGCCGCTGGCGTGAAGTTGTCGGGCCATATTCACCAAGACAGCGAGGTGTTTCGTTGGCTCTCTGCCGTGACCTACGCGATGGTGGCGGCTTTGACCGTACGCATGATTTTGATGCCGCTGGGTTTGCTGGCCACCGTGCCTGTGTTGTTGCGTGTGGTGATTTGCGCACTCAGCTTGGCCGTGATGGTGTCTAGCCCGCAACGCCGCTTGGTGCCCGCTTTGCTGACCGGCACCTTGTTGATGCTGGCTTATGGCGTGTTTCGTGCAAACCCATAACCGCTGAGGCCTGCCGCTGTCCGAACCTACAATTTGCGTGCAACCTGAAGGCATCATGAACATTCTGATTTCCAACGACGACGGCTTTCAAGCCCCGGGCATCGTGGCCCTGTACGAAGCGCTCAAAGACTTGGGCCGCGTCGAAGTGGTCGCACCTGAGCACAACAACAGCGCCAAATCCAACGCACTCACCTTGCACTCGCCGCTGTACGTGAGCCAAGCCAGCAATGGCTTTCGCTACGTCAACGGCACACCCGCGGACTGCGTGCACATCGCACTCACGGGTTTGCTCGACTACAAACCCGACCTCGTGGTGTCTGGCATCAACAACGGCGCCAACATGGGCGATGACACGATTTACTCTGGCACTGTGGGCGCTGCGATGGAAGGCTATTTGTTTGGCATTCCGGCCATCGCCTTTTCACAAGTTGAGAAAGGCTGGGGCCACATTGATGCCGCCGCTGCCAAAGCCCGTGAACTGGTGCAACAGATGCTGGCGCAGCCACCTGCAGCGGGCGCGCCTTGGTTGCTGAATGTGAACATCCCCAATCAACCCGTTGCGCACATCAAACCCTTGCGTGTCACGCGCTTGGGGCGTCGCCATTCGGCAGAGCGTGTCATCACGCAAACCAGCCCGCGTGGCGAAACCATGTATTGGATTGGCAGCGCAGGCGCTGCAAAAGACGACAGCGACGGCACCGACTTTCACGCCACCTTTGAAGGCCACATGTCGGTCACGCCGCTGCATGTGGACTTGACCGAACACGCCAGCTTGCCTGCGTGGACACAACGCTTGCGCGGAGCGCACGCATGAAGCAGCGCCCTAGCTTTCCTGCACGCTTAGACACGGGCAAGCCGCAAGCCGCACCTAAAACTTTGATGGGCGCGACCCGTGTGGTCACGCCGCAATCACCCGTGCGTGCGAAGCCTGCGGGCGTGGTCAGTCCCACGGGGGTGGGGCTAGATTCATCGGCCATTCGCGCGCGCATGGTGCAAAAACTCGCTGGGCAGGGCATCGATGATGCGGTGGTGCTTGAAGCGATGGGGCGCGTGGAACGCCATCGTTTTGTGGACAGTGCGTTGGTCAACCAAGCCTACGAAGACACGAGTTTGCCGATTGGCTTGGGCCAAACGATTTCCAAACCCAACGTGGTGGCCCGCATGATTGCGTTGTTGCGCGAAGCGCCGGGCCTGCAAGGTGCGCCGCTGATGGGGCGTGTGTTGGAGATTGGCACAGGCTGCGGCTATCAAGCGGCGGTGTTGGCTTGCGTGGCGCGTGAGGTGTACAGCATTGAACGCTTGCGTGGCTTGCATGACAAAGCGCGCGATAACTTGCGCCCCATGCGTTTGCCAAACGTGCATCTGATTTTTGGCGATGGCATGTTGGGCTATGCACAAGGGGCCCCCTACAGCGCCATCATCTCGGCCGCAGGTGGCGAGAACGTGCCGCAAGCTTGGATTGACCAGCTCGCCATGGGCGGCCGTTTGGTGGCGCCTACGCATACCAGCACCGGCCAACAAGCCTTGGTGGTGATTGATAAAACGCCGCAAGGCTTGCAACAAACGCTCCTCGAAGCCGTGAACTTTGTACCTCTAAAATCAGGCATTGCTTGAATATTGGGAATTAAGAATGTTTCGTGCCGGAATGTGGGGACTTGCCGCCCTCGTGGCAGCCTTAGCGCTGTCGGGTTGTTCTAACAAAACGCGGCTTGCCCCCGTGGATGATCACTCGGTCAGCGGTGCGCGTGGCACCACGCGCATGGTGCCTGGTGCAGAAAACGCAGGTAAGACGGGTTACTACACCGTCAAGCCTGGCGACACCTTGATTCGCATTGGCATGGACAACGGCCAAAGCTGGCGCGACATCATCCGTTGGAACAAGTTAGACAACCCCAACCTGATTGAAACAGGTCAAGTGCTGCGTGTAGCGCCGCCTGCGCCTGAAGTTGCAGTGGCGCGACCTGCCACATCGTCCACGGCAACAGCGCCTATGCCTGTGGCTTCGGCACCTTCATCGTCTGCCACGACACCTGCTGTGGCCCCTGCTGCACCGTCTGCCGCCGAGGATGCCATCAGCTTCCAATGGCCTGCACGCGGCAATTTAATTTCTGGTTTTGACGAGTCCAAAAACAAAGGCTTGGACATTGGCGGCAAAGTGGGCGACCCTGTGTTGGCCGCTGCCGATGGCCGTGTGGTTTATGCCGGCGCAGGTTTGCGCGGCTATGGCAACCTCATCATCTTGAAGCACAACAACACGTATTTGACGGCTTACGCGCACAACCAAACCTTGTTGGTGAAGGAAGACCAAGCCATCAAACGCGGTCAAAAGATTGCCGAGATGGGCAACAGCGATGCCGACCAAGTGAAGCTGCATTTTGAAATTCGCCGTCAAGGCAAGCCGGTTGACCCAGCTAAATACTTATCGGCCAACTGATGACCCAAGTGACGACAGAAAAGCAATGGCCGGATAACGCGCTGACCATCGAATCGATGGACCTAGAAGCGCAAGGCGTGGGCCACCGCGCCGATGGCAAAGTGGTGTTTGTCGATGGGGCTTTGCCCTTTGAGGTGGTGCGCGCCAATGTGCACCGCAAAAAAGACAACTGGGAAAAAGCCTCGCTGCTGGAAGTGCTGCACGAATCGTCGCAACGCGTCACGCCCGGTTGCCCCCACTTTGGCTTGCATGCGGGTGCATGTGGCGGCTGCAAGATGCAGCACTTGGATGCGGCTGCACAAATTGCGGTCAAACAGCGCGCCTTAGAAGACAACCTCTGGCACTTGGGCAAGGTCAAAGCCGAAACCATTTTGCGACCTATCCAAGGCCCTGCATGGGGCTACCGTTACCGTGCCCGTTTGTCGGTGCGCTATGTGGTGAAAAAGGGCGAAGTGTTGGTGGGCTTTCACGAGCGCAAGAGCCGCTATGTGGCCGACATGCGTCAGTGCCCCATCTTGCCGCCTCATGTGGATGCCATGCTTTTGCCTTTGCGCAAACTCATTGGCAGCATGGAGGCGCGTGAGACTTTGCCGCAAATTGAACTGGCTTGTGGCGACCACGTGACTGCGATGGTGTTGCGCCACATGGAGCCGTTGAGCGCGCATGACATGGCTGCTTTGCGCGACTTTGCGGCCAAACACAACGTGCAATGGTGGTTGCAATCCAAAGGCCCAGACACGGTGTGTTTGATGGAAGGTGCCTTGGGCGAGCCACTGTCTTACGCCTTGCCTGAATTTGGCATCACCATGCCTTTCAAGCCCACCGATTTCACACAAGTCAATCCGCACATCAACCGTGTGTTGGTCACGCGTGCCTTGCGTTTGCTCGATGTGCAGCCGACCGAACGTGTGATTGACTGGTTCTGCGGTTTGGGTAACTTCACCTTGCCTTTGGCCACGCTCGCCCGCGAAGTCTTGGGCATTGAGGGCAGCGAGGCTTTGGTGGCGCGCTCCGGCGAGAACTACCTGTTCAACCAAGCCAACCGCGACAAGCCTTTGGCGCCAACAAGCTTTGTGGCGCGTAACTTGTTTGAGATGACGCCCGAGTTGCTGCGCCAAGATGGTGCCGCAGACAAGTGGTTGGTCGACCCGCCACGTGAAGGTGCTTTCTCGTTGGTGCAGGCCTTGGCCGAGATGCATCAGCAGCCAGAGCTGCGTCAGGGCTGGACACCACCGAAGCGCATTGTGTATGTGAGCTGCAACCCAGCCACCTTGGCGCGTGACGCAGGTGTATTGGTCAATGCAGCTGGCTATCGCATGTCGTTTGCGGGTGCGGTGAATATGTTCCCGCACACAGCGCACGTCGAGAGCATGGCGGTGTTTGATTTGGTCTAAACCGCAGCGCTTGAAAATCTACAGGCGTAAAAAAGGGACCGTGAGGTCCCTTTTTAGTTGGCGTAACAAACGCTTATTCGCGTTCGCCACCAAAGATGCCAAGCAATGACAGCAAGCTTTGGAACACGTTGATGATGTCCAAATACAAGGTCAGCGTGGCGCTGATGTAGTTGGTCTCGCCGCCGTCCATCACTTGCTTCAAGTCGTACAACATGAACGCGCTGAAGATGGCCATGGACAACATGGAAATCACCATCATGCCGGCAGAGGAGCCGACGAACACGTTGATGATGCTGCCCACCATCAAGACCACAGCACCCACCATGAGCCATTTGCCCATGCCAGACAAGTCGCGCTTGATGACGGTGGCCAAGCTGGCCATCACAAAGAACACGCCTGCGGTGCCTGCAAATGCAGTCATCACCAAATCAGCGCCGTTCTTGAAACCCAGCACCATGGCAATCATGCGTGACAGCATGAGGCCCATGAAGAAGGTAAAGCCCAAAAGCACGTAGACGCCAGTGGCACTTTCTTTGGTGCGCTCGATGGCGTAGATGAAGCCGAACACGCCAGCCAGCATCAAAATCATGCCCATCACGCCAGAGATGGCATAGCTGATGCCTGTGGTCACGCCAACCCATGCGCCCAAGACGGTGGGCAGCATGCTGATGGCGAGCAACCAGTAAGTGTTGCGCACCACGCGGTTGCGTTCAGCCGTCGGTAAGACGTGGTAATCAACGGTTTGAATGTTGTCATTCATGTGTAGCTCTCCTATAAACCTGATGATTCAGATGGGGCGAATTCTAGATGTTTCAAGTCGCGCAAGGCTATCGCTTACTTTTATTGAGGTTTCTTTTGTCTTGGGCGAGGGTAGTGGGGCGATCAGAGTCGGTATGCTTGGGGTTTTCTTACTTTTCAAACTCGCTTCACATGAAAACCAAACACTTCCTCGAATCCGCAGATGTCAAAACCATTGCCGCCGCCGCCGAAGCGGAAGCTTTGAAAAACAACTGGGCTGTGACCATCGCCATCGTGGACGATGGCGGTCATTTGTTGAACCTGCACCGTTTGGACGGCGCTCCTGCCATTTCGGCGCACATCGCCCCAGCCAAAGCGCACACCGCCGCCTTGGGTCGTCGTGAAAGCAAGATTTACGAAGACGTCATCAACGGTGGCCGCGTGTCGTTTGTGACTGCGCCTGAAGTCAAAGGCATGCTCGAAGGTGGTGTGCCCATCATGAAAGACGGCCAGTGCATCGGCGCCGTGGGCGTGAGCGGTGTCAAGTCCAACGAAGACGCGCAAATTGCCAAGGCTGGCATTGCCGCCATCGGTCTGTAAATCAGCGCGCTCTCAAAGATAAGCCCCGCAGTTTTGGCTGCGGGGCTTTTTTGCGTTGAAGGGCGCTGTGTTTAGTAAATCAAACGCTCAGGATTGATTTCTTGCAGGATGGTGGTGGCAATTTCTTCGATGCTCTTGTGCGTGGTGGATAGCCAGCGAATGCCCGCACGGCGCATCATGGCCTCGGCCTCTGCCACTTCGTGGCGGCAGTTGGCCAAGCTGGCGTATTTGGAGTCGGGGCGGCGTTCGTTGCGAATTTCGCTCAGACGCTCGGGCTGAATAGTCAGGCCAAAGATTTTCTTTTTGTGTGGCATCAGAGCTGGCGGCAGTTGGCGGCGCTCGAAGTCTTCGGGGATGAGCGGGTAGTTGGAGGCTTTCAAGCCGTGCTGCATGGCCAAGTACAAGCTGGTGGGGGTTTTGCCGCTGCGGCTCACGCCTACCAAAATCACGTCAGATAACTCCAAGTCGCGGTTGAGCTGGCCATCGTCATGGGCCAAGCTGAAGTTGATGGCCTCGATGCGGTCGCGGTACTCTTGGCTCTTGCTGGCGTCTGAGAAGCGGCCCACACGGTGGTTGGACTTGATGCCCAGTTCTTTTTCGAGCGGGTTCACAAAGATGCTGAACATGTCCATCAGCATGGTTTTTTCTTTACAGCCTTCCAAGATGACGCTCAACACCTCCATGTTCACCAGCGTGGTAAACACAATCGGCTTACGGCCTTCGACCTCGCCCGTGTGCAGGATTTGACGCACGGCCTGGTGGGCTTTGTCCACCGAGTCCACAAACGGAATGCGGATGTGACGAAACTTCACTTCGAACTGCGCCAAGATGGCGTTGCCAAAGGTTTCTGCGGTGATGCCAGTGCCGTCAGACACAAAGAAAACGGTGGGATTGGGCATGAAAAACTTTCAATAGGAATCACGGGGGTGAGCGGGCGAGGTGCCATGTAGGCCACCTACAATGCTGCATTATCCGAATTTCGCCACGCAGACTGTTCGACCCATTCAAAAAACTACAAAGTCGCCGCGCTGCATGGCCGCACCCGTTTTAACTTTTGGAGCTTGTCTATGACTGCACTTTTCAGCCCTACCGCCTTGGTGGTTCCCTTCGAAAAACTTCGAATGACGGACGTCGAATCCGTTGGCGGTAAAAACGCCAGCCTCGGCGAAATGATTTCGCAATTGCCCACCGGCGTGCGCGTGCCCACCGGCTTTGCCACCACAGCCCACGCCTTCCGTGAGTTCTTGGCTTACGACGGCTTGGCCGACAAAATCAACGCTCGTTTGGACAAGCTTGATACCGAAGACGTGCGAGCCTTGGCCGAAGTTGGCGCCGAAATTCGCGCCATGGTGGAAGCTCAGCCTTTCCCCGCTGATCTGCAAAAAGCCATTGCCGATGAATTTGCTACTTTGTCTGCTGGCAATTCCGCTGCCACTTTTGCTGTGCGTTCATCCGCTACAGCCGAAGATTTGCCTGATGCCTCTTTTGCTGGCCAACAAGAAACTTTTCTGAATGTGCACGGCATTGACGAAGTGCTGCACAAGATGAAGGAAGTGTTTGCTTCGTTGTACAACGACCGTGCCATCAGCTACCGCGTGCACAAGGGCTTCGCCCACGCCGATGTGGCTTTGTCTGCTGGCGTGCAGCGCATGGTGCGCTCTGACACGGGCGCTGCCGGTGTGATGTTCACCATCGATACCGAGTCTGGTTTTGAAGATGTGGTGTTCATCACCTCCAGCTACGGCCTCGGTGAGACCGTGGTGCAGGGCGCTGTGAACCCTGACGAGTTCTATGTGCACAAGCCAACTTTGAAGGCAGGTAAGCGCGCTGTGATTCGCCGCAACTTGGGCTCTAAGCTCATTGAAATGGTGTTCTCTACCGCGGAAGAGAAAAAAGCCACAGGCAAATTGGTCAAGACCGTGGATGTGCCCACAGAGTTGCGCAACCGCTATTCATTGACCGACGCTGACGTTGAGCAATTGGCACACTACGCTGTGGTGATCGAGACGCATTACGGCCGTCCCATGGACATTGAATGGGGCAAAGACGGCACAGACGGCTTGTTATACATCTTGCAAGCACGTCCAGAGACTGTGAAGAGCCAAGCCAAAGGTCAGTCCGAGTTCCGCTATAAATTGAAAGGCCACAGCACTGTGTTGGCCGAAGGCCGCGCGATTGGCCAAAAGATTGGCACCGGCCCTGTGCGCTTGGTGCACAACATCAGCGAGATGGACACGGTCCAGCCTGGCGATGTGTTGGTGACCGACATGACCGACCCCAACTGGGAACCCGTTATGAAGCGTGCCAGCGCCATCGTGACCAACCGTGGTGGCCGTACCTGTCACGCCGCGATCATTGCGCGTGAATTGGGTATTCCTGCGGTGGTGGGTTGTGGTGATGCGACCGAGCGCTTGAAAGACGGCACCTTGGTGACCGTGAGCTGCTCTGAAGGTGATACCGGTTTGATTTATGACGGCTTGCTCGAAACCGAAGTGACCGAAGTGCAACGCGGCGAGATGCCAAGCATCAAAACCAAGATCATGATGAACGTGGGTAACCCACAGTTGGCGTTTGACTTCTGCCAGTTGCCCAACGAAGGTGTGGGCTTGGCCCGTTTGGAGTTCATCATCAACAACAACATTGGTGTGCACCCTAAGGCGATTCTTGACTACCCGAATGTCGATGCTGATTTGAAGAAGGCGGTTGAGTCCGTGGCCCGTGGTCACGCCTCGCCTCGCGCGTTCTACGTGGACAAAGTGGCCGAAGGCATTGCCACCATCGCTGCGGCGTTCTGGCCAAAGCCAGTCATCGTGCGTATGTCGGACTTCAAGTCCAACGAATACCGCAAACTCATTGGTGGCAGCCGCTACGAGCCAGAGGAGGAAAACCCAATGTTGGGCTTCCGTGGCGCCGCACGCTACATCAGCGAAGACTTCGGTGAAGCCTTTGCGATGGAGTGTGAAGCCATGCGCCGCGTGCGTACCGACATGGGGTTGACCAACGTGCAAGTCATGGTGCCATTCGTGCGTACCTTGGGCCAAGCAGAGCGTGTGACCAACTTGTTGGCCGAGCACGGCCTGAAGCGCGGCGAGAACGACCTCAAGGTCATCATGATGTGCGAAGTGCCTAGCAACGCCATCCTCGCTGACGACTTCTTGAAGTTCTTTGACGGCTTCTCGATTGGCTCGAACGACTTGACCCAACTCACCTTGGGCCTCGACCGTGACTCTGGCTTGGAGTTGTTGGCCGCTGACTTTGACGAGCGTGATCCCGCTGTGAAAGCTTTGCTCAGCAAAGCCATCGCCGCATGTTTGGCGCAAGGCAAGTACGTGGGTATTTGTGGTCAAGGCCCTAGCGACCACCCAGACTTCGCTCATTGGTTGGCCGACCAAGGCATCACCTCTATCTCGCTCAACCCCGACAGCGTGATTGACACTTGGAAGTCATTGGCTAAGTAATTGGCCAAATAAACGGCCTTGATGCAGCAGCCCACCCCAGCCTCTGATCCTGAGGTACAGCATCCCTCAACGATTGACGTTTCGGTTTTGCCCAAACGTGCGTTGTGGGGTGTGGTGGGGCTGGTGGTGTTGACGGTGGGCTCTTTGGGCTTGGCTTGGCTCTTGCCCGACATGACCTTGCTGCATTTCTTGTGGGTGGCCCAAGCGGTTCCCGTGTTGTATTGCCTGCTCGCTTGGTGGGGCATTCAAATAACTAACGCAGATGATGCGTCTTAAATCTTGGCCTTGGCGTTTGTTGCTGCTTAGCTTTGCTGGGCTGCTGCTACTGACGTTGTTGCTTTTACTGGCAGACTTTGCTGGTTTGCCAAAAGGCGTGGTCAATGGCTTTTTCTTAGTGGTGTCCATCATCGGCTACGCGTTGATTGGTATGTTTTGTCGGACCACCCATCCTGAAGAATACTTTGTAGCGGGGCGTCGCATCAGTGCACCGCTCAATGGCATGGCGACAGCGGCAGATTGGATTTCTGCTGCCTCGTTCATCGGCCTGACAGGCCTTTTGTTGTCTGATGGTTTTGTGGGTGATGGCCAGCACCCGAGTGGTTTGGCCTATTTGTTGGGGTGGACGGGGGGCTTTTGTCTGCTGGGCTTTTTGTTTGCAGCCAAGCTCAATCAGTCTCAATCCATCACGATTCCTGATTTTTTAGGTCGTCGCTTTGACAGTGCAGCCGTGCGTTGGCTGGCGGCATGGGGCGCCATTTTGTGTTCCAGCGTGTATTTGGTTGCGCAAATTTATGGCATCGGGCTGGTGGCTTCCATGCTCTCGGGTCTCACCTTTGAACTTGGTGTATTTTTGGCTTTGGGTGGCGTATTGTTGTGTTCATTTTTAGGCGGCATGCGTGCTGTCACATGGACCCAAGGTGTGCAGCTCGTGGTCATTGTGGTGTCCATGGTAGTGTTGGGTATGGCCGTGTCTTTGAAGACACACGGTCACCCTTTCGTCACTGTGGCTGCCATTCAGTCCTTGCCTGAAATTCAAGCACGCGCCAAACAAATCGAATCAGACCCAGCTGAACTGGCCACGCGCGATGCCATTAGCCTGCGCATGAGCAACTTGGATGTCAAGATTGCAGAGCCTATGTATGCACGTGAGGTAGAGCGACAAACCATCGCTCGCCAAGTGGCCCGTGCCAAAGCGGACAACGCGCCTTTGCGTGAGATTCAAAAACTTGAAGCCAATCCCGCTTGGCGAGAGACATCGGTGGATCGGTTGGTCAGTGCTTGGCAAGCCGAGCGCGAGGTGTTGGGGCAGGCTATTTATCGGCCTGTAGGTTTCCAAGTGCCCTATCTGAACGGTTGGAATGCAGGTTGGTACAACAGCCTAGCGCTGATTTTTTGCCTGATGTTGGGTACTGCAGCATTGCCACACATCTTGGTGCGCTCTTACACCACAGCCACGCCTGCAGAGGCGCAGCGATCCGTGGTGTGGGCCTTGGCCTTTATTGTGATTGTGTATCTGTGTGCTTCGTCTCTGGCAGTGCTGCTCAAGTCGTATGTGCTGACCGAATTGGTGGGCGCTCATTTGGACCAATTGCCCGACTGGGCTGACCGTTTGAAGTTGCGCAAGCTGGCGTTGTTGAGTATTCAAGACTACAACCAAGATGGCATCGTGCAGTTTGCAGATATTCGTTTGTTCAATGACTACTTGGTGCTGGGTTTGCCGGAGATGACGCATATTTCGTCTGTCTTCACGGGCTTGTTGGCAGCTGGCGCTTTGGCTGCAGCGTTGTCCACGGCAGATGGCTTGTTACTCACCATTTCGAATGCTTTGGCGCAAGACCTTTATTTCCAAACCGCATCCCCCAATGCGCCGCCTCTGCGTCGTGTGATGCTGTCCAAAATTTTGCTGATGGTGGTGGCACTGATGGCTGCTTGGTTTGCCACTAACCGCCCCGTGAGTATTTTGTTTTGGGTCACATGTGCGTTTTCTTTGGCCGCGGCCACGTTTTTCCCCGTGCTGTTGCTGGGCATTTACTGGCGCGGCATGAACCGTGTGGGGGCTTTGATGGCCATGGTGTCTGGGTTGGCCGTCACTTTGTATTACATCGCGGTCAACCATCCTTGGTTACAAATGCGCTTTCAACTGCAGGCCGCTGACACCTTGTGGTTTGGACTTGACCCCGTGTGCGCGGGCGTTTTTGGGGTGCCCGTGGGGTTGTTACTTGGCGTGGCGGGCAGCAAGCTCTCGAACACGCTCAAAAATTGACTATAATCGTGGGCTTTTCCCTTGCTGCCCGCGTCAGACGCCGTAGGCAGCTTCACATCCACAAGGAGTGTCCATGCGTCATTACGAAATCATTTTGTTGATCCACCCGGATCAAAGCGAACAAGTTCCAGCCATGTTGGAGCGTTACAAAGGCATGATCACCGCAGGTGGTGGTGCTATTCATCGTACGGAAGACTGGGGTCGCCGCCAGTTGGCCTACATGATCAACAAGCTTGCCAAAGCTCACTACATTTGCTTGAACATCGAAGCTAGCCAAGCTGTGATGTCTGAACTCGAACACGCGTTCAAGTTCAACGATGCTGTGTTGCGCCACATGACTGTCTTGCGTAAGAAGGCCGACACCGCGCCTTCCATCATGATGAAGACAGTCGAGCGCGAAGAAGCTCGCAAGAACCAGCAAGCTGAGTTCGCGGGCTAATTGCTGACTCACTACAAGGTTTGAACCACGTTGTTTTGAATGCTTGTGTTGTGGAGGTCTCGGCCCTGCGATACACCCCAGCCGGTTTACCCGCCATTGATTTGAGTCTCGAACACGAGTCTGAAATACAAGAAGCAGGGCAAAAGCGACAAGTCAAAGCAACCGTCAAAACAGTCGCCTTGGGATCTTTAGCTGAGCGTCTCGCTCAACTTCCCCTCGGTAGCCTTTGGCAGTTCAGCGGCTTTTTGGCCTCACCTCGTAACAGCAAAAACGTCGTTTTTCATATTCAAGATTTTCAGCAAATTTCATAGGAGGCCCAGATCATGGCCACATTCAAGAAATTCAACAAAGACAAGCGCCCAAAGCGCAACACGCAATCATTGCTTTTCAAGCGCAAGCGCTTCTGCCGCTTCACCGTCACTGGCGTTGAAGAAATCGACTACAAAGACGTCGACACATTGCGTGACTTCATTGCCGAAAACGGCAAGATCATTCCCGCACGCCTCACCGGCACACGCGCCATTTACCAACGTCAGCTGAACACTGCCATCAAGCGCGCGCGCTTCTTGGCCTTGGTGCCATACAGCGACCAGCACAAGATCTAAGGAGACCGACCATGCAAATTATTCTGCTCGACAAGGTCGTGAACCTCGGCAACCTCGGCGAAATCGTCCGTGTGAAAGATGGTTACGCCCGTAACTTTTTGATCCCATCAGGCCGCGCACGTCGCGCCACTGAGACAGCGATCAAAGAATTCGAAGTTCGCCGCGCTGAACTCGAAAAAGCTGCTGCTGAGAAATTGGCTGCTGCACAAGCTCAAGGCGAAAAATTGGCCGGCAAAGCCGTCAAGATCGGCCAAAAAGCCGGTGTGGATGGCCGCTTGTTTGGCTCTGTGACCAACCATGACATCGCTGAAGCGTTGACAAAAGAAGGTTTCGCAGTGGCCAAAGCCCAAATCCGCATGCCTCACGGCCCTATCAAGGTTGTGAGCGACAGCACCGTGGGTGTGGCGTTGCACACCGACGTGATCGTTGAGATCACTGTCTCTGTGTACGGCGAAGCTGCTTAAGCTTTTCTGCATCACATGAAGCCGCTCTTCGGAGCGGCTTTTTTATTTGTTCTTTGCATTTCCCCAGCTAACCCACCTCTTATCCACAGAGTTATCCCAAGCTTTGAACGCCTCTGGGCTTAGGATGTGTGTTTTACAGGATCACCATGTCAGCCGCCTCTAACAGCTTTGATGAGAGCTTCTCTCACGACCAGCAAATTGCACAACTGCGCATTCCGCCGCACTCTATCGAGGCCGAGTCCAGCGTTTTGGGCGGTTTGTTGCTGGACAACGGCGCTTGGGACCGGGTTGGCGACTTGTTGGTAGATGGTGACTTCTACCGCTACGAACACAAGCAGGTGTATGCCGCCATTGGCGCGCTGGTGAACACCAGCCGTCCGGCTGACGTGATCACGGTCTACGAGCATTTGCAGGCCTTGGGCAAAGCCGAGGAAATCGGCGGCTTGGGTTACCTCAACGCTTTGGCGCAATACGTGCCGAGCGCCAGCAATATCCGCCGTTATGCCGAAATCGTGCGCGAGCGTTCCATCCTGCGCAAGCTGGTGACGGCCAGCGACGAAATCGCCACCAACGCTTTTAATACCCAGGGCAGGGCGGTAGCGCAAATCTTGGATGAAGCTGAGCAAAAAATCTTCAACATCGGTGAAGAAGGCTCGCGCATGAAGCAAGGTTTTCAAGCCATGCCGCAGTTGGTAGTTGACTTGTTAGACCGTGTGCAGGAAATGGCGGACAGCCAGAGCGATATCACGGGTGTACCCACGGGCTTCATTGATTTTGACCGTATGACCTCAGGCTTGCAGCCCGGCGATTTGATTGTGTTGGCAGCGCGTCCATCCATGGGCAAAACAGCCTTGGCCATCAACATTGCCGAGCACGTGGCCTTGAACGAAGGTTTGCCCGTGGCGGTGTTCTCGATGGAAATGGGCGCCGCGCAGTTGGCAGTTCGTATCGTGGGTTCGATTGGTCGTGTGGACCAAGGCCATTTGCGTACGGGCAAGTTGAGTGATGACGAGTGGCCGCGTTTGACGGAAGCCATTGAGAAGCTGCGCAATGTGTCGTTGCACATCGATGAAACACCGGGCTTAACCCCGAGTGAGCTGCGTGCCAACGCGCGTCGTTTGTCGCGTCAGTGCGGCAAGCTTGGTCTCATCGTGGTCGACTATTTGCAGCTGATGAGTGGTTCTAGTAGCAGCGGTGGTGACAACCGTGCGACCGAGATTGGCGAAATTTCTCGTGGCTTGAAAATGCTCGCCAAAGAGCTGCAATGCCCTGTGATTGCACTGTCTCAGCTCAACCGAAGCGTGGAACAACGCACCGACAAACGTCCCATGATGAGTGACTTGCGTGAATCGGGTGCGATTGAGCAGGACGCGGACGTGATCATGTTCATTTACCGCGACGATTACTACAACAAAGAATCCAAAGAGCCGGGCGTGGCCGAGGTCATCATCGGTAAGCAGCGTAACGGCCCCACTGGAACCGTCAAGCTGGCTTTCTTGAAGCCACTCACCAAGTTCGAAAGCTTGGCCAGTGGCTACAGCAGTGGTGGCGACTACTAGCCAGCTCTTAAGGCTTAAAGCACTTCACTGGCAAAGTCAGCCAAGCGTGAGCGCTCGCCACGGGCCAAGGTGATGTGGCCGCCATGTGGCCAACCTTTGAAACGGTCTACCGCATACGTCAGGCCCGATGAGCCTTCTGTCAGGTAAGGCGTATCGATCTGCGCCAAGTTACCCATGCACACAATCTTGGTGCCGGGACCTGCGCGCGTGATGAGCGTTTTCATTTGCTTGGGCGTCAAGTTCTGGGCTTCATCGATGATGAGGTACTTGTTCAAGAACGTGCGTCCACGCATGAAGTTCAGGCTCTTGATCTTGATGCGGCTGCGAATCAAATCATTGGTCGCGGCACGGCCCCAGTCGCCCGAGTTGGTGTCGGTCTTGGCCAGTACTTCAAGGTTGTCGTCTAAGGCGCCCATCCATGGACCCATTTTTTCTTCTTCGGTGCCTGGCAAGAAGCCGATGTCTTCGCCTACGCTCACCGTGGCGCGGGTCATGATGATTTCGGTGTAGCGACGGTCGTCCAATACTTGCGTCAGGCCTGCGGCCAAGGCCATCAAGGTCTTGCCGGTGCCTGCAGTGCCAGTGAGGGTGACGAAGTCAATTTCTGGATCGGTCAGCAAGTTCATCGCGAAGTTTTGTTCACGGTTGCGTGTGGTCACGCCCCACACCGCATTTTTGAGATGCGTGAAGTCTTTGAGCGTTTTCAAGACCACGGTGTTGCCGCGAATTTCGGTCACACGGGCATAGAGACTTGGCTCACCGGCTGACTCGTAATACACAAACTGATTGATGTGCAGGTCGGGTACTAAAGGGCCGCTTAGGCGGTAGAAGGTGTGGCTGCCGCTTTGCCAGCTTTCCACCTCTTTGGCGTGCTTGAGCCAGAAGTCTTCTGGTAGGGCGATGGCGCCCGAGTAGAGGAGGTCACCGTCTTCCAGAGTCTTGTCGTTTTGGTAGTCCTCAGCGGCCAGACCCAAGGCGCGTGCTTTGACGCGCATGTTGATGTCTTTGGAGACCAACACCACTTCGCGCGGTGCGTGCTTGATGCGCAGGGCCTCGACCACTCCCAAAATTTGGTTGTCGGCTTTGCCTTGGGGCAGGCTAGAAGGTAGGGTGAAATCAAGCGGCTCGGTTTGGAAGAACAAACGGCCCCCCACTTGAATGTGGCCTGTGCCGTCAAGCTTAATGCCTGTCGTGATGTCTGCGCCGTGCGAAGCCACCAAAGCATCAAGCGAACGGCTGGTTTGGCGCGCGTTGCGCGCCACTTCGGTCATGCCTTTTTTGTGGCCATCGAGCTCTTCGAGCACGATCATGGGCAAGATCACATCGTGTTATTCGAAGCGTAACAAGCACATCGGGTCATGCATCAACACATTGGTGTCGAGCACAAAGAGCTTGGTGGGACCCGTGTGCTTTTTCTTGTGTGTGGTTGCACGAGTAGTAGCAGTGTTGCGTTCGCCCTTGTAGGCGGGTAGAGCTTCTGACTTTCGTGGGGCTACAACGCGTTCTGGGGTTTCTGTCTTAGCGATGGGAGCTTCTATGTCGCGCGGTTCTGTGCGCGGTGCTGCCTTGCGTGTGTTGCGCGACTTCGGCGCTGCGGCGTCTAAGCCCTCGGTGTTCAACAAAGCGGCGCGTTTGGTGGGGGCGGGAGGCAGTGGCATAGATGAAACTTAAAGAGTTGAAACGCAAAGAAAAAACCGAAATTCAGATTCAAAAAGCGAAAAAGCCGCCTGGAGGCCAAGGCGGCTTTTTGTTGGAAACGTGTTCGCTTCTGTCAATGTCATGGAGCCACTATAACCGAGCTCTGTGACAGTTTTAGCGGGGGTATTAAGCAGCGGCTGCAGCGGCTTTCTTCAAAGCCTTGACCGCTTTGAGCACTTCGTCCACATGGCCTGGCACTTTGAGGCCGCGCCACTCTTCTTTCAGCAAGCCATCAGCGCCCACCAAGAAGGTGCTGCGCTCAATGCCTTTGACTTTTTTGCCGTACATGATTTTGTTTTTCACAACGCCAAACATGTGGCACATTTTTTCTTCTGTGTCAGCAATCAGCTCAAAGGGCAGTTCGAGTTTGGTTTTGAACTCGTCATGCGACTTCATGTTGTCGCGTGACACGCCAAACACCATGGCGCCAGCTTTGACGAAGTCTTTGTACTTGTCGCGGAACTGCATGGCCTCTGTGGTGCAGCCAGGTGTGTTGTCCTTTGGGTAAAAGTACAAGACCATCACTTGGCCGTTGTGCGAGGTGTTGCTTACCTTAATGCCGCCTGTGGCGTTGGCTTCAAATTCGGGGAGGGGTTTGTTGACAACAATTGCCATAGCGCTCAATCAGGTGTGACAGTTCAAACGGCCGGATGAAGGAGGCGACTGTCGAGACAGCCCCCTTCCGGCAACCCACTATTTTAACTTAGAAACCTAGGCTTGCATACGAATCAACGCATCAAGCAGATGCGCGGCGAAGCGTGTTCTTAATTCTTACTTGTAGAAGCTTCGATTAATAATGCCGCCGCTACTTTGCGGCCTTCGCCCGCCAAGATGTTGTAAGTGCGGCAAGCCGCTTGTGTATCCATGGTCTCTAGACCTAAGCGGCGCTGCATCAAGCCCACTTGCCATTCGGGCTTGGGGAAACGCAAACGTTCACCGCTGCCAAAGATCACCAACTCCACATCTAACTCGGCCAGTTGTGCGAAGTGTTGTGGGCCTAAATCTTCAAAACTTTGGCAATCCCAATCGAGGCGCAGCCCCTCGGAGGTGATCAGCACACTGTGCGCGATTTTTTCGCCTTGGATGGCAATCCATCCTGGGCCATAGGCGGTGACGGACTGGGTCTCGATGCGATCGGGTTGTAATTTCATAAATGCCTTGAGATCTGTGGTCAAATTATAGGTTTCACCCTGTAAAAGAGCCCTCGGAGGGACTTTGAAGAAGATCCAAAAATCCAACAAGCTGTCCAACGTCTGTTATGACATTCGCGGTCCCATCATGGACCGAGCGCGTCAAATGGAGGAGGAAGGCCACAAGATCATCAAACTCAACATCGGCAACTTGGCCGTGTTTGGCTTTGATGCGCCTGAAGAAATTCAGCAAGACATGATCCGCAACCTGCCCACCTCGGCGGGTTACTCGGACAGCAAAGGCATTTTTGGCGCCCGCAAAGCGGTGATGCACGAGACGCAAAAGCAAGGCATCAAAGGCGTCACGCTCGATGACATTTACTTGGGCAATGGCGCGAGTGAACTCATCGTCATGGCCACCAACGGCTTGCTGAATAACGGCGACGAGTTGCTGTTGCCAGCACCCGACTATCCGTTGTGGACTGCAGCGGTCAGCTTGTCTGGCGGCACACCCGTGCACTATGTGTGTGACGAAGCGAATGGTTGGATGCCTGACATCGAAGACATTCGTTCGAAGATCACCAAGAACACCAAGGGTATTGTGGTCATCAACCCCAACAACCCAACGGGCGCTTTGTATTCAGACGAGTTGTTGATGCAAATCGTCGACCTCGCACGCAAACATGGCTTGATCATTTTTGCCGACGAGGTGTATGACAAGGTTTTGTACGACGGTGTCAAACACACGCCGCTTGGCAGTTTGAGCGAAGACGTGTTGACACTCACCTTCAACTCGTTGTCCAAGAGCTATCGCTCATGTGGCTATCGCGCGGGTTGGCTGGTGGTGTCGGGTGACAAAAAGCCTGCAGCCGATTACATCGAGGGCCTCAACATGCTCTCGAACATGCGCTTGTGTGCCAACGTGCCAGGCCAGTGGGCCATTCAAACCGCCTTAGGTGGTTACCAAAGCATCAACGATTTGGTGGGCGAGGGCGGTCGTTTGCGCAAGCAACGCGACTTGGCTTATGAACTCATTACGGCCATTCCTGGCGTGACATGCGTGAAGCCGCAAGCCGCGCTGTATATGTTCCCGCGCTTGGATCCCAAGGTGTACCCCATCAAAGATGACCAACAGTTTTTCTTAGAGTTGCTCCAAGAAACCAAGGTCATGTTGGTGCAGGGCACGGGCTTTAACTGGAAGACCACGGACCACTTCCGCATCGTGTTCTTGCCCCACGAAGACGACTTGCGTGAGGCCATCTCGCGCATCGCAAAATTCTTAGAAAACTACCGAAGCAGAAAAGCATGAAACCGATTCAAGTAGGCCTCTTAGGCATTGGCACTGTAGGCAGCGGCACTTTCGAAGTGCTCAAACGCAACCAAGAAGAAATCCAACGTCGCGCCGGTCGCGGCATTGAAGTCACCATGGTGGCTGACCTCGATGTGGCACGTGCCAAAAGCATCGTGGGCGCGAATGTGCAAGTGGTGGACGATGCGCGCAAGATCATCGCCAACCCAGACATCGACATCGTGGTCGAACTCATTGGTGGCTACGGCATTGCCAAGCAACTCGTGCTCGAAGCCATTGAAGCAGGTAAGCATGTGGTCACGGCCAACAAAGCATTGCTCGCTGTGCACGGCACAGAAATCTTCGCAGCGGCCCACAAAAAGGGCGTGATGGTCGCATTTGAAGCTGCGGTGGCCGGTGGTATTCCGATCATCAAAGCTTTGCGCGAAGGCCTCACGGCCAACCGCATTCAGTGGCTGGCTGGCATCATCAACGGCACGACCAACTTCATCTTGTCTGAGATGCGTGACAAGGGCTTGACCTTTGACGACGTGCTCAAGCAAGCGCAAGCTTTGGGCTATGCCGAGGCAGACCCAACTTTTGACATCGAAGGTGTCGATGCCGCACACAAAGCCACGCTGATGTCGGCGATTGCATTTGGTGTGCCTGTGCAGTTTGATAAAGCGTATGTCGAGGGCATCACCAAGCTTGAGTCACAAGACATCAAGTACGCCGAACAATTGGGCTATCGCATCAAGCTCTTGGGCATTTCCAAGCGCACGCCAGCTGGCATTGAGTTGCGCGTTCATCCTTGTTTGGTTCCTGCTAAGCGTTTGATTGCCAACGTTGAAGGCGCGATGAACGCCGTCATGGTGCATGCAGATGCTGTGGGTACCACGCTGTATTACGGCAAAGGTGCGGGTAGCGAACCTACAGCGAGCGCTGTGATTGCAGACTTGGTGGACATCACACGTTTGCACACCGCAGACCCGTTGAACCGCGTGCCGCATTTGGCCTTCCAGCCCGACGCGATGAGCAACTTGCCCATTCTGCCGATGGCCCAAGTGGTCACCAGCTACTACCTGCGCTTGCGCGTGGCCGACCAAGCGGGCGTGCTCGCCAAGGTCACAGGCATTTTGGCCAATACAGACATCAGCATTGATGCGGTGTTGCAGCGCGAAGCTGGTGAGGGCGAGAGCCACACCGACCTGATCATCTTGACCCACGATTGTGTGGAAGCCAAGATGAATGAAGCCCTTGCTGAAATGCAAAAGTTGACCACCGTGTTGGCCCCGATCACCCGCATCCGCAAAGAAGAGTTGAACTGATGCTGTATTTGTCCACGCGCGGCCACGCCGAGCGCAAGCGTTTTTGTGAAATCCTCCTCGAGGGCTTGGCCCCGGATGGTGGTTTGTATTTGCCCGAGCACTATCCACAGGTGGACGATGCAGCGCTCACGCGTTTGCGCACTACGTTCCAAACCCAAGGCTACGCAACCTTGGCGTTTGAAGTGCTGTCGCTCTATATCGATGACATTCCTGCGGATGACTTAAAAGCCTTGTGCGCCAAGACCTACACCAAAGAGGTTTACGGCACCGAGGCCATCGTGCCTCTGCGCAAGTTAGAAGACGGCTTATGGGTGGAGGCTTTGTCAAACGGCCCCACGCTCGCGTTCAAAGACATGGCCATGCAACTGTTGGGCAACTTGTTTGAATATGAGTTGGCGCGCCGTGGCGAAGAGTTGAATATTTTTGGTGCGACCAGTGGCGACACTGGCAGCGCGGCCGAATACGCCATGCGTGGCAAAAAAGGTGTGCGCGTGTTCATGACCAGCCCACACGGCCGCATGAGCCCGTTCCAACAAGCGCAAATGTTCAGCTTGATGGATGAGAACATCCACAACATCGCCATCGAAGGCGTGTTTGACGATTGCCAAGATTTGGTCAAGGCCGTGTCCAACGATTTGGACTTCAAAACCAAATACAAAATTGGCACAGTCAACTCCATCAATTGGGCGCGTTTGTTGGCGCAAGTGGTGTACTACTTTGCTGGCTATTTCCAGGCCACTACAGCCAACAGCCAAAAGGTGAGCTTCACCGTGCCGAGCGGCAACTTTGGCAACGTGTGCGCCGGCCATGTGGCCCGCATGATGGGCTTGCCTGTGGACACCTTGGTGGCGGCCACCAACGAAAACGATGTGCTCGACGAGTTCTTCCGCACCGGCGTGTACCGCGTGCGAGGCAGTGCTGATACACACGAAACCTCTAGCCCATCGATGGATATTTCCAAGGCCAGCAACTTCGAGCGCTTTGTGTTCGATTTGTTGGGTCGTGATGGTGCATTGGTCAAAGATTTATTTGATGCACAAATCTCGAAAAACGGCAAGTTCGACCTAAGCGGCAATCCTCACTTTGCAGAAGCTGCAGCGCGTTACGGTTTTGCCAGCGGCAAGAGCACGCACGCCAACCGTTTGGCCACCATCCAAGACGTGTACAAACGCTTCGGCGAGATGATCGACACCCACACCGCTGACGGCGTGAAAGTGGCGCGTGAACACATCAAGGCCGGTGTGCCCATGATTGTTTTGGAAACTGCTTTGCCCATCAAATTTGCCGCCACCATTGTGGAAGCCTTGGGCCAAGAGCCCCATCGCCCAGCCAAGTTTGAAGGCATCGAAGCCTTGCCTAAGCGTGTGCAGGTGATGAAGGCGGATGTGGCGCAAATTAAGGCGTACATCACCCAGCATTGCGATCACGCATGAAGGTCGTCGCCTTTGCCGGTTACTCAGGCTCAGGAAAAACCACTTTGGTGGAGCAGCTGATTGGCTGCATGCGCATGAAAGGTTTGCGTGTGTCTGTGGTCAAACACGCGCATCACAACTTTGACATCGACAAGCCCGGCAAAGACAGCTGGCGTCATCGTGAAGCGGGCGCGTTTGAGGTGTTGGTGGCATCCAACCAACGCTTGGTATTGCAGCGTCAGTTTGAACAACCTGCGCAGCTCTCGGTGCACCACCTGTTAGCCGAGGTGTACGACGGCGTGGATTGGGTCTTGGTCGAGGGCTTTAAGAAAAGCGATTTGCTCAAGGTTGAGGTTTGGCGTAAAGCGTCTGAGCAGCCTGTGCGTTACCCGCATGATGACTTTGTGGTGGCCATCGCCACCGATTCACCGCAAGACATGCCAGAGGCCACGCAGCGTCCTGTGCTTGATTTGAATGACCCCTATGCCATCACCGAATGGTTGGTGGCCAATGAAGACCGTTTCGAATACAACCCACCTTTGCTATGAACCGTCCTCCCTTGCTTTCACTCGATGACGCTTTGCCGCAATTGCTGTCGCAAGCCCATGCATTGACGGGTGTGCAATCGGTTTCTACTTTTGAAGCTGATGGCCGCGTGTTGGCGCAAGACGTGACGGCTGCCTTGCAGGTGCCCCCCCAAGACAACAGCTCGATGGATGGCTACGCCGTTCGAGTCGCCGACTGTGCGCAAACAGGCGCGGTGTTGCGTGTGACGCAACGCATTCCCGCTGGCACACACGGCACGCAGCTCGATGTAGGTGAGGCCGCACGCATCTTCACAGGTGCGCCCATTCCGCCTGGTGCTGATGCCGTGGTCATGCAAGAGGACTGCGAAGCCCTAGAGGGCGATCAAGTCAAGGTGAACAAGGCCGTACCGGCAGGACAGTGGATTCGCCGCTCAGGAGAAGACGTCACACGCGGTGCGACGGTGCTGAGCAAGGGCACACGCTTGACTCCCGCAGAGTTGGGCCTGGCTGCCAGTATTGGCTTGGCTCAGTTGCCAGTGTCTGCACGTCCGCGTGTGGCTTTGTTCTCCACTGGCGATGAATTGGTCATGCCTGGCGATGTGGCCCCTGAAGCCATGCCTGCTGGTGCAATTTACAACTCCAACCGATTTTTCTTGCGTGCCATGCTGCAGCGATTGGGCTGCGAGCTGACCGACCTGGGCATCGTGCCCGACAAACGCGAGGCCACCATTGCTGCGTTACGCGATGCAGCTCAGCACCACGATTTGATTTTGACCAGCGGTGGCGTGTCTGTGGGTGAGGAAGACCACATCAAACCTGCTGTGGAAAGCTTGGGCGAATTGAACCTGTGGCAACTGGCCATCAAACCCGGCAAACCCTTTGCGTACGGCAAGCTAAACCGCGACAGTGATATCGATAGCAAGGGCAATGCTTGCCACTTCATGGGCTTGCCCGGCAACCCTGTGTCTAGCTTTGTCACCTTCTTGTTGTTGGTGCGTCCGTTTGTGTTGGCTCTGCAAGGTGTGACAAAAACCGACATCGCACGCACCGACATGACGGCCCATTTCGATTGGCCTCGCGCCGACAAACGCCGCGAGTTTTTGCGTGTCAAACGCAATGCCCAAGGTGGTCTGGATTTGTTTCCTAACCAAAGCTCTGGCGTGCTCACATCGGCCGTGTGGGGCGATGGCGTGGTGGATAACCCCGCTGGGCAAACGATTTCAAAAGGCGATACCGTTCGCTTTATTTCCTTTGCGGAGTGGCTGGCATGAACGTGACCTTGAAATACTTTGCGTCTATTCGCGAAGCCATTGGGCAGGGCAGCGAAAGCGTTGCCACACAAGCCACCACGCTCAAAGCTTTGCGTGATGAACTGATTGCACGCGGTGGCGCTTACGCCGAAGTGTTGGCACATGGTCGTGCCGTTCGCATGGCTTTGAACCAAGACTTGTGCGACGAAACTGCTGTGTTGACTGAGGGCTGCGAAGTGGCCTTCTTCCCGCCCGTCACCGGCGGTTAACGCACAAGGCAAACCATGTCCTACACCGTCAGCATCCAAACCCAAGACTTTGATGTGGGCCAAGAGCTCGCTGCCTTGCGTGCGGGCGATGCGAGGGTGGGTGCGGTGTGCTCGTTTTTAGGCACAGTGCGCGAGCGCAACGACGGCAGCTCTGTGGCCAGCATGGAGCTAGAGCATTACCCCAGCATGACCGAGAAGTCCATCTTGGCCATGATGGACGAAGCCAAGCAACGCTTTGACATTTTTGCGGCCCGTGTGATTCACCGCGTGGGCTTGCTGCATCCCGAAGATCAAATTGTGTTTGTCGCCGTCACCTCTGCCCACCGCGGCGAGAGCTTCAAGGCTTGCGAGTTTTTGATGGACTACCTCAAAACCCAAGCGCCATTTTGGAAAAAAGAAGTCACGCCCGAAGGCGCACGCTGGGTCGATGCCCGTGTGAGTGACGACCAAGCCTTGGCTCGTTGGGGCATACAAGCCAGCAATACCGTCGCGCCTTAACGGTGTGCGCCACCGCACGGACAAAGGCGTGGGCGAATGGTTGAATCTGCGGTGCTTTGATCCACGTCAAAGCCGACTGTTCTAGGCCCACTTGAAATAGCGGCCAGTAGCCTCAAATACTGACTAATTCAACAAATAACTCGGAGTTTCCATGCGTATTGACAAACTCACCACCAAGTTTCAAGAAGCTTTGGGCGATGCCCAGTCGCTCGCCCTCGGGGGCGACCACGCCTACATCGAGCCGTCCCATGTGTTGGTCGCCATGCTGCGCCAAGACGATGGCCCTAAATCCCTGTTGCAGCGCGCGGGTGCCAATGTGTCGGGCTTGCTGTCCTCAGCCGAAGACGCGATGAACCGATTGCCCAAAGTCGAAGGCCAAGAGCAGGTGCAAGTGGGGCGCGACACCGTGTCCTTGATTCAGGCCGCTGAAAAAGAAGCCATCAAACGCGGCGACCAGTTTGTAGCCAGCGAATTGTTCTTGTTGGCCATGTGCGACAACAAAGGCAACTGGGGCAAGCTCGCCACGCAAAACGGCCTAAATCGTAAATCGCTAGAGGCCGCGGTCACAGCCGTGCGCGGTGGCCAAAAAGTGGACAACGCCGAGAGCGAAGGCCAACGCGAGTCGCTTAAAAAATACTGCATGGACCTGACTGAGCGTGCGCGGCTTGGCAAGCTCGACCCCGTGATTGGCCGTGACGATGAAATTCGCCGCGCCATTCAAGTGCTGCAACGTCGCAGCAAAAACAACCCCGTGCTCATCGGTGAGCCAGGCGTGGGTAAGACCGCGATTGTGGAAGGCTTGGCCCAACGCATTGTGGCAGGCGAGGTGCCAGACTCACTCAAAGGCAAACGTGTGTTGTCGCTGGACATGGCCGCTTTGTTGGCTGGTGCGAAATACCGTGGTGAGTTTGAAGAGCGTCTGAAAAGCGTGTTGAATGAGCTGGCCAAAGACGAAGGCCAAACCATTGTGTTCATCGACGAGTTGCACACCATGGTGGGCGCTGGCAAAGCCGAAGGTGCGATGGATGCTGGCAACATGCTCAAGCCCGCGCTGGCGCGTGGCGAGCTGCACTGCGTGGGCGCGACCACTTTGGATGAATACCGCAAGTACATCGAAAAAGACGCAGCCTTGGAGCGTCGTTTTCAAAAAATCATCGTGGGCGAGCCTTCGGTCGAAGCCACGATTGCGATTTTGTGTGGCTTGCAAGAAAAATACGAAGTGCACCACGGTGTGGAGATCACCGACCCCGCCATCGTGGCGGCGGCCGAGTTGAGTCACCGCTACATCACCGATCGCTTCTTGCCTGATAAGGCGATTGATTTGATCGATGAGGCTGCCGCCAAAATCAAAATTGAAATCGACTCCAAGCCCGAGGTGATGGACAAACTCGACCGTCGCCTGATTCAGCTCAAGATTGAGCGCGAAGCTGTGCGCAAAGAAAAAGACGAAGCGTCTAAGAAGCGCATGGAGTTGCTCGAAGAGGAAATTGAAAAGATTGGCAAAGAGTACGCCGATCTGGACGAGATTTGGAAGGCTGAAAAATCATCTGCCCACGGCGGTGCGCAACTCAAAGAAGAGATTGACCGTTTGCGTCATCAAATTGAAGAGCTCACGCGCAAGGGCGAGTTCAACAAAGTAGCCGAGTTGCAATACGGCAAATTACCCGAGCTTGAAAAGCGCATGAAGGAAGCCAACGCGCGCGAAAGCGGCAAGGCCAATGCGGCAGGCGGTAACCGCTTGCTGCGCACGCAAGTGGGTGCTGAAGAAATTGCAGAGGTGGTTGCGCGTGCCACCGGCATTCCTGTGTCTAAGCTGATGCAGGGAGAGCGCGACAAGCTTTTGCAAATGGAAGACAAGTTGCATGACCGTGTGGTGGGCCAAGAAGAGGCCATCACGGCGGTAGCCAATGCTATTCGTCGCTCACGCGCAGGCTTGGGCGACCCCAATCGCCCCACGGGTTCGTTCTTGTTCCTTGGTCCAACGGGCGTGGGCAAGACCGAGCTGTGCAAGGCTTTGGCCGGCTTCTTGTTTGACAGCGAAGACCACATGATTCGCATCGACATGAGCGAGTTCATGGAGAAGCATTCGGTCAGCCGCTTGGTGGGTGCGCCCCCTGGCTATGTGGGCTACGACGAGGGCGGCTATTTGACCGAAGCCGTGCGCCGCAACCCCTACAGCGTGTTGCTGCTGGACGAGGTGGAGAAGGCTCATCCTGATGTGTTCAACATCTTGCTGCAAGTGCTTGACGACGGCCGTTTGACCGATGGCCAAGGCCGTACGGTGGACGTTAAAAACACCGTCATCGTTATGACCTCTAACATCGGCTCGCCCATCATCCAAAGCATGGTGGGGCAAGACCCGCAAGACATCAAAGATGCGGTGTGGGATGAACTCAAGTCGCACTTCCGTCCTGAGTTCTTGAACCGCATTGACGAGACCGTGGTGTTCCACGCTTTGGATGCCGAGCACATCGCCAGCATTGCGGGCATTCAGCTCAAAATCTTGGGTGCACGATTGACCAAGATGGACTTGACCTTGGATGTGTCACCCGCCGCATTGGCCGAGCTGGCCAAGGTGGGCTTTGACCCCGTGTTTGGTGCGCGTCCGTTGAAGCGTGCCATTCAACAGCGCATTGAGAACCCGTTGTCGAAGTTGCTGCTGGAGGGCAAGTTCTTGCCCAAAGACACGATTGCGGTCAACGTCGATCCCGTGCGTGCGCCCGGCGAGTTTGCCTTCACCAAAGCCGAGGTTTGACACTCGGCAGCTAAGTGGGCTTGCCCCTTGTCGGGTCAGGGGGCTTGTCCCTCAGTCGACCGCGTTCATCAAGCGCAGCAGTTAGGATGCTTCATCCCACACTGCTGCGCTTTTTTATGACTTCCTTAAACCCCGCATCCAACCCTTGGCGCGATGATGCTGCCGTCATTGGCTTGGTGGGCGTTGCACACGCCAGCTCGCACTTCTCGCACCTGTTGTTGCCCCTCATGTTCCCGGTGTTCATCAGCACGTTTGGCTTGAGCTATTCGGAGCTTGGGTTTTTGATGACGGTGTTTTTTGTCGTCTCGGGGATCGGCCAAGCCTCAGCGGGTTTTGTGGTGGACCGTTTGGGTGCACGCCCTGTGTTGTTTGTTGCGTTGTTGTTGATGGCCGCAGGCTGTTTGGTCGTGTCGGTAGCTGACAGCTATGTGGGGCTGATGTTGGGCGCTGCGTTGCTAGGGCTGGGCAACTGTTCGTTTCATCCGGTGGACTTCACCATCCTCAACCAAAAAGTGTCCGCGCCTCGCTTGGGCTATGCCTTCAGCGCACACGGGCTGACGGGTAATTTGGGCTGGGCACTGGCGCCCGTGTTCATGGTGGGCTTGAGTGCAGCGTTTGATTGGCGCACGGCCTATGTGTGTGCTGCCCTCTTGTTTGTTGCGATCTTGGCGGTGTTGCTGTGGCAGCGTGATTTACTACACGCTGATGTGGTGAGCCACAAGCCCACGGCGGGAGACGCCAGCACTTTGGACTTTTTAAAAATCCCCGTGGTGTGGTGGTGCTTTGGTTTTTTCTTGCTCTCCACCATGACCCTGGCAGTGGTGCAAAGCTTTGCTGTGTCAATTTTGCAAGCACTGCACCACGTCACCTTTGAAGCGGCCACCTTCACCTTGACGGCGTACATGCTGTGCGCCGCAGCTGGCATGTTTGTGGGCGGCTTTGTGGCTGCACGTTGGCCTCGCCAAAGTGACAAGGTGGTGGCGGGCTGCATGACAGCAGGTGCCATTTGTATGGCTTTGTGTGGCAGTGGGTGGTTGAGTGCAGAACTCACCATGGTCATCTTGGCCGCCACGGGTTTGGCCATTGGCGTTGGCGGTCCATCGCGTGACATGATGATCAAGAAAGCCACGCCCAAGGGAGCCACAGGTCGCGTGTATGGCATGGTGTATTCGGGGTTGGACACGGGCTTTGCCATTTCACCATTGATCTTTGGTGTCTTCATGGATCACGGCTGGTACGGTGCCACCTTGCTAGGCGCCGCTGTGGTGTTGATGCTCAGTGTGGGCGTGGCGCTGGGGGTGGGGCGCAGAACTGCGCATGTCTGATTGACATGTACAGGCCATAAAAAAGGGACCGTGAGGTCCCTTTTTCATTGAGGCAGAGTCTGAATTACTTCAGGTGCTTGCCGATCAAGCCAGCCAATTCAAACATGGTGACTTGGGCTTTGCCAAACACTTGCTTGAGCTTGTCGTCAGCGTTGATGTTGCGCTTGTTTACTTTGTCTTGCAGACCGTGCTTTTTGATGTACGTCCACATTTTGCTCACGACTTCAGTGCGTGGCACTGCAGTGTTACCGATCACAGCAGCCAATGCGGCGCTAGGTGTGAGGGCTTTCATGAACGCAGCATTGGGCGTGCGCTTCTTTGCAGGTGCTTTTTTGGCCGCAGCTTTTTTAGCTGGGGCTTTCTTGGCGACAACCTTTTTAGCTACTGGCTTTTTAGCGGGGGCAGCTTTCTTCGCTGGGGCTTTTTTAGCAACTACTTTTTTAGCTGCTGGCTTTTTTGCTGCAACGACTTTTTTTGCTGGAGCTGCTTTTTTAGCGGCAGGCTTCTTAGCCGCTACTTTTTTAGCAGGTGCAGCTTTTTTCGCTGCTACTTTTTTAGCTGGAGCAGCTTTCTTTGCTGCCACTTTTTTAGCCGGAGCTTTTTTTGTAGTTGCCATGGTTGATTTCCTTCTAGAAGTTTTTGTTTGCAAGCCTTAGAGATATCGCTCTAGAGCAATGCGGATGCTAATTGAGAACGCACGTCTTTCCAAGCTAAAAACAACTTTTTCATTGGAGGATGTTGTTTTTTGCGAGGGGTTGTCATGACATGCCCAGTGTGTCTGTGCCTGCGACGCATGTTCTGAATCAGGACTGTGCTGTCGCGCTTGCTCATATTTGAAAAATCATTTCATATTGCAATATATAGATATGCTGCGGTGCAGTATTTTTTCTTGATATGAGAAATCAAGTTTCACAATGCAGATTAAGTTCAATAACGTATTGATTTGATTGAATAAAAATAAATTCTTATATAAGACATAAGACGCGAATCAAGTCTTCTATAAGACTTATAGTCGATCCATCGATAACCACTTAACTTTCTGGAGCGAACCATGCCTCAATCACTGAACGAACAACTCAGCCGCGAACAACAAATCGCCGCCCTCGAAAAAGACTGGGCGACCAACCCACGCTGGAAAGGCGTGAAGCGTGGTTACTCTGCTGCTGACGTCGTGCGTCTGCGCGGCAGCATGCCCATTGAGCACACTTTGGCCAAGCGTGGTGCAGAAAAGCTCTGGGAAAAAGTCAACGGCGGAGCCAAGAAAGGCTACGTCAACGCATTCGGCGCGATCTCTGCTGGTCAAGCCATGCAACAAGCCAAAGCTGGCTTGGAAGCTGTGTACTTGTCAGGCTGGCAAGTTGCTGCTGACGGCAACACATCTGAAACCATGTACCCAGACCAATCGCTCTACGCGTATGACTCTGTGCCCACCATGGTTCGCCGCATCAACAACACATTCAAACGTGCTGACGAAATTCAATGGGGCCGTGGCATCAACCCAGGCGACAAAGAATTCATCGACTACTTTTTGCCCATCGTGGCTGACGCTGAAGCCGGTTTCGGTGGCGTGTTGAACGCTTTCGAATTGATGAAGAACATGATTGCCTCAGGTGCTGCTGGCGTTCACTTCGAAGACCAATTGGCTGCTGTGAAGAAATGCGGTCACATGGGCGGCAAAGTGTTGGTGCCAACACAAGAAGCTTGCGAGAAATTGATCTCTGCACGTTTCGCGGCTGACGTCATGGGTACATCCACCATCGTGTTGGCCCGTACCGATGCTGAAGCGGCTAACTTGATCACCTCTGACCACGATGCCAACGACAAGCCTTTCTTGACCGGCGAGCGCACGCAAGAAGGTTTTTACCGCGTTAAAAACGGTTTGGAACAAGCCATCAGCCGCGGCGTTGCTTACGCTCCCTACGCTGACTTGGTGTGGTGCGAAACAGGCGTGCCAGACATTGGCTTCGCTCGTGAATTCGCACAAGCGGTTCACGCTGCGTGCCCAGGCAAGCTGTTGTCTTACAACTGCTCACCTTCTTTCAACTGGAAGAAAAACCTCAACGACAGCCAGATCGCATCGTTCCAAGAAGACCTGTCGGCTCTGGGCTACAAGTACCAGTTCATCACCTTGGCTGGTATCCACATCAACTGGTACAACACCTTCCAGTTCGCCAATGCATACGCCAACGGCGAAGGCATGAAGCACTACGTCAACATGGTGCAAGAGCCTGAATTCGCAGCACGCGACAAGGGTTACACCTTCGTGTCACACCAACAAGAAGTGGGCGCAGGCTA
>CAUPNL010000025.1:0-34261 GCA_963512655.1 uncultured Limnohabitans sp.
CACCTTTGACCAGCTCTTGGCCTGCCAAGGTCCAGCCGATGGTGCCGTTGCGCAATGCACTGACAGGGTTGGGAATTCCCGAGTTGATGAGCGACTGTGTGCCAATGATGCTGCGCGTTCGGCCTGCGCAGTTGACGATGATGCGGGTGGTCGCACTGGGCGCGAGTGCGCGTGCGCGCAACACCAGTTCAGCCCCCGGCACGCTGATGCCGCTGGGAATGCTCATGGTTTGGTACTCGTCAAAACGGCGAGCGTCCATCACCACCACATCGGCTTTTGAATCAATCAGGGCTTTGACTTCTTGCGCCGAGAGCGAAGGCGTGTGGCGCTTGGACTCGACCAATTCACCAAACGATTTGCTGGGCACGTTGACATCGCGAAACACTTCGCCGCCTGCGTCTTGCCAACCTTGGAGGCCACCGCTGAGCAAATGCACATTCGTGTAGCCCATGCGCTTCAAGGTGCGGGCAGCAGGCAAGGCGAGGTCGTCGCCATTGAACGCAGTGCCGTACACCACGATGAAGGTGTCTAAGCGCGGGATGCGCGTCCAGGCATCGGCTTCGATGCGGCCCAGTGGCAGGTTGGCCGCGAACAGCGGGTGGCATTGGGCGAAAGGGTCTTCCTCACGCACGTCGAGGATGGCGATTTCTTGACGTTGCAAGAGGGTTTCGCGAATGCGGGCGTAAGCAGCGAGGGGAAATTCAAGTGGCGCTTCAACCTTGGCATTGCTGTAGCCAGAAATGAAATCTTTCACCGTGCCATCTTCATGAAACACATGGCGGCTGACCTCGCCAATGTTGGCGCCGTAGACATGGATGCTGATGGAGGTTTGGTCGGCGAATGCATTCCACACCCGGTGCACATCGCCAATGGTGGGTGACACGGCTTCGACATGGCCTTGCTCTAAACGGATTTGCTCGCCGCTGGGCTGCCAATGGCCTTGTGCATTTTTGTCAAACGGTTGGCACAGCTCTGCGCCGCGCAACATGCCAATCAAGCCCCACACGGTGTGGTCGTGAATCGGCGTAGATTGACCTGGGCCCCACACAAAGCTCACCACCGAAAAACGGTCATCAGGGTCGGCGTAAAGCAAAAACTGTTGGTAGCGCTCGGGGTTGGGCTGGGCGTAGTCGTCAGGCAGCCAATCGTCTTGGGCGACCAGTTCGGCCAGCAACGTTTGGCCACTTGCCAAAATCGCGGCTTCGTCGGCGGTGCTTTTGAGCAGGGCATCCAGTTGAGAGACGAAGTTGTGTAAACGGGGTGTATCGGCGGGCTGTGGTGTACGTAAAGTCATGGCTTGTCTCTGGTTTTTTGGCGTTTGGGCCAATGCCGCCATTGTTTCACAGCGACAATTGAATCTAGTCCTTTTGGAGACCGATGTGCACGTAGAACTTTTGAATCACCCTCGCCGTGTTTGGCTTTGTATTGCCCTGACCTGTTTGGGTTTGTTGTCGTTCGGCATGTATTTGCAGCATGTGGTGGGCTTGGAGCCTTGCCCCATGTGCATCGTGCAGCGCTATGTGATGGTGTTGATGGGTTTGGTGGCTTTGCTGGGTGCGGTTTTGTCGGGCCGTACCGCATCGTTGACGGTCGGCAGTGTGTTGGTGTTGTTGGCTGGTGGCGGTGCTTATGTGGCGGCCCGCCAAACTTGGTTGCAGTGGTACCCGCCCGAGGTGGTGTCATGTGGCCGTGACTTCTACGGCATGATCGAAACCTTCCCGCTGCAACGTGCCATCCCCATGATTTTTAAGGGCGGTGGTGATTGCTCAAAGGTGGATTGGACTTTCTTGGGGGGCTCGATTGCCAACTGGTCGTTTGTGGCGTTTGTGGGGTTGGGGTTGTTGGCCTTGGCCGCCTTCATCCGCTTGCTGTCTCAGCCTGCGCCGAGCATCAGAGACGCCAGCGACTCCAGCGAAGGCGTGACACCCTGAGCTGACAATAAAAAACGGGGCTTGTGAGCCCCGTTTTTTTATGCCAGCTTCTTCACCAAGACCAAACTCCTGCGGTCGGTGTTGTATTTGCGCTTGCGTGCTTCGGGTAGCCAATCAGGATCAACCTGTACAAAGCCGCGTTTCAAGAACCAGTGTTTCGTGCGTGTGGTCAACACAAAAATGCTCTTGAGGCCTTTGTTGCGGGCGCGTTGTTCGATGCGCTTCAACACCTTTTCGCCATCGCCTTGGCCTTGCGATTGGGGGGACACAGTCAGTGCCGCCATCTCTGCCGTTTGCGCTTCGGGGTAGGGGTAGAGCGCTGCGCAGGCAAAGATCACGCCGTCATGCTCGATGACGGTGTATTGGCCCACGTCGCGTTCAATCTCGTTGCGGTCACGCTTGACCAAGGTGCCGTCTTTTTCAAACGGCTCAATCAGTTGCAAGATGCCGCCCACGTCTTCATGCGTGGCTTCGCGCAAGCTTTCTAGCTTCTCATCCACCACCATGGTGCCAATGCCGTCATGCATGTACACCTCCAGCAGCAGTGAGCCATCCACCGCAAACGGCAAGATGTGGCTACGTTCCACGCCCGTCTCGCAGGCTTTCACGCAATGCTGCAAGTAAAACGCAATATCGGAGGGGTCTGTGGTGTGGGGCAGGGTGGCCAGCAGTTGTTTGGCCGCGTCCAAGGGCAGTTCGGTGTCGATGGGGTTGTCTTCGCTCTCTGGCTCCATGGGGCGAATGCGAATGCCCGGTGTCTCGGTCACAAACAGCAGTTTGTCCGCTTGCAAAGCGGTGGCCACCGATGTGGCGACTTCTTCCATGGTCAAGTTGAATGCTTCGCCCGTGGGTGAGAAGCCAAACGGCGAGATGAGCACCATCGAACCCGCGGTGAGGGTTTGGGTGATGCCCGCCACATCCACCTTGCGCACCAGGCCTGAGTGTTGAAAGTCGATGCCGTCCAAGATGCCCACAGGGCGAGCGGTGATGAAATTGCCAGAAATCACGCGCACCGTGGCGCCCGCCATGGGCGTGTTGGGCAGGGCTTGGCTGAAAGCGGCCTCAATCTCAAAGCGCAGTTGGCCCGCAGCTTCTTGTGCGCAGTCAAGGGCTACGCCGTCGGTGATGCGCATGCCGTGCGAGTAGTGGGGCACATGGCCTTTGGCGGCCAACTGTTCGTTGACCTGAGGGCGAAAACCGTGGACCAACACAATGCGCACGCCCATGCTTTGGATGAGCGCCAAGTCTTGCGCCAAGTTGGGCAGCTTGCCTGCGGCAATGGCCTCGCCCGCGATGCCCACGACAAAGGTCTTGCCGCGATGCATGTGGATATACGGCGCGACCGAACGGAACCAAGGCACAAAAGTGAAGTCAAAAACGGCGGACATGTAGGCTGGTTTGTGGCGTGTAAAGGGTTGAGCGTTCTCGGTGTGAGCCGGACGGGGATAATTGCGGATTGTCACCCAAGTTAGCGCCTGTTTTGTCTACCCTAAGCCCCCAGTCTTTCCCGTTCAAGATTGAATTTCCAGAATCGTTGCCCGTCTCGACCAGACGCGAGGAAATCATGGCCGCCATGCAGGCGCATCAGGTCATCATCGTGTGCGGCGAAACTGGCTCGGGCAAAACCACGCAACTGCCCAAAATGGCGCTCGCTCTGGGGCGCGGACAAGGCAGGGAGCTTGGCCCCAACTCCAAGCCTGGTCAGCGCAAACAAATCATCGGCCACACCCAGCCCCGCCGCATTGCCGCCAGCTCGGTTGCCAAGCGCATTGCCGAAGAGCTCAAAACCCCGCTGGGCGACGTGGTGGGTTTCAAGGTGCGCTTCCAAGACCGCCTGAGCAAAGACGCGTCGGTCAAGCTGATGACCGACGGCATTTTGTTGGCCGAGACGCAAAACGACCCGCTGCTCAAAGCCTACGACACCATCATCATTGACGAGGCTCACGAGCGCAGCCTGAACATTGACTTTCTACTGGGCTACTTGCGCGAAATCTTGCCGCGCAGGCCTGACCTGAAAATCATCGTCACCTCGGCCACGATTGATGCCGATCGCTTTGCGCAGCACTTTGCTTCAGCCAAAGGGCCAGCGCCGGTACTGATGGTTTCGGGCCGCACCTTCCCCGTCGAGATGCGCTACCGCCCGTTTGAAGAAAAGCGCGACTACGACCTGAACAACGCCATTGCCGACGGCGTGGACGAGCTGTGGAGCAACCCATCGCAGCAGGGTGACATCTTGGTGTTCTTGCCGGGCGAGCGCGAAATTCGAGAAGCGGCAGACCACCTGCGTGCCTACCTGAGTCACAGCCCCGTCATGCGCAGCGCTGAAGTGCTGCCCTTGTTTGCGAGGCTTTCAACTGCTGAGCAAGACCGCGTGTTTGACACACGCGGAGGACGCCGCATCGTGCTGGCCACCAACGTGGCTGAAACCTCGCTCACCGTGCCCGGCATTCGCTATGTGATTGATGCAGGCACCGCTCGCGTCAAGCGCTACAGCTGGCGCAGCAAGGTGGAGCAGCTGATGGTCGAGTCCATCAGCCAGGCCGCAGCCAACCAACGCGCAGGCCGTTGCGGCCGTGTGGCCAACGGCATTTGCATTCGCTTGTACGACGAGGTGGATTTCAATGGGCGAACCAAATTTACCGACCCCGAAATTTTGCGCAGTTCGCTCGCGGGCGTGATCTTGCGCATGAAGTCGCTGCACCTCGGCAACGTGGAGCAGTTTCCGTTTCTCGAAGCGCCACGCCCAAAAGCAATTGCCGATGGCTACCAACTGCTGAGCGAACTCGGCGCAGTGGATGACGACAACGAATTGACCCATGTTGGCCGCGAACTAGCCAAACTGCCACTCGACCCCCGAGTGGGCCGCATGATTTTGGAAGCACGTGAACGCAACGCTTTGGACGAAGTGCTCATCATTGCCTCGGCCCTGAGCGTGCAAGATGTGCGTGACCGACCGATGGAAGCGCAAGCCGCGGCCGACCAAGCACACGCCAAGTTTGACGACGACCGCAGCGAATTCAGTGGCTACCTCAACCTGTGGAAGTGGCTAGAAAATTCGCGCGGTGGTAAGCCACATTTGCCTTCCAGCATGAAGCAGCAAATTGCTGTGAAGCAGCCGCAAAGCAAACAAGGCGCAGTGAAGGTGGGAACGACGGGCATGCCTACCGAGCACAAGCTGAGCAACCGCCAATATGAAGCCTTGCTGCGCCAAAACTTCATTAACGTGCGTCGCGTGCGCGAGTGGCGCGACACGCACACCCAGCTGTTGACGGTAGTCACCGAACACAAATGGCGCATCAACACCTTGCCCGCCAGCTACGAGCAATTGCACTTGTCGATGTTGGCAGGTTTGCTGGGCAACGTGGGCTGCAAACTCGAGGATGACGAAGCGTATTTGGGTGCTCGCGGCATCAAGTTTTATCGCCATCCCGGCGCGCACTTGCGCAAGAAACCGGGCCGCTGGATTGTGGTGGCCGAGCTGGTGGAAACCACGCGCTTGTTTGGCCGTGGCATTGCTGCGATGGAGCCGCAGTGGCTTGAGCAGGTGGGCGGCCATCTGCTGAAAAAACAATTGCTTGACCCGCATTGGGAAAAGAAAGCTGGCGAAGTCAAAGCGCTAGAGCGTGCCACGTTGTATGGCTTGGTGGTCTACAACGGCCGCCGCGTGAGCTACAGCAAAGTAGACATGGTGGGTGCGCGTGAAATTTTTATTCGCGAAGCATTGGTGGCGGGCGAGCTTGACACCAAGCTGCAATTCCTTGCGGCCAACCAAAAGCTCATCGCGCAAGTGGAAGAGCTAGAACACAAATCACGCCGCCAAGACGTGTTGGTGGACGATGCGTTGATCTACGCGTTTTACGACCAACAGCTGCCCGACGATGTGTGCAGCTTGGTCACGCTGGAGCATTGGTATCGCGAAGAGGTGAAACGCCAGCCAAAGCTCTTGTGCCTGAGCCGTGAAGAGCTGATGCGCCACCAAGCGGCTGGCATCACCACGCAGGCATTTCCCAAAACATTGCGCATGGGCGGCGTGGACTGCTCGGCTGACTATTTGCATGAGCCTGGTGACGCCAAAGACGGCCTGACCGTGACCGTGCCGCTGTTTGTGTTGAATCAAGTGAGCGAAGAACGCGCTGAGTGGTTGGTGCCTGGCATGCTGAACCAAAAAATTCATGCCTTGCTCAAAACCTTGCACCAGCGACCTCGCTCGCGCCTAGTGCCGCTGCCTGAGAGTGCAGCAAGATTGACCGAGGCTTTGTCCGCAGATACGGTGTTTGGTTCAGGCCCTTTGGTGGATGCTTTGCTCAAGCTGGTGCGTGATGCCACGCAAGTGGATGTGAAGCGTGCGGACTTCAAGGTGGACATGTTGCCGCCGCATTTGTTCATGAACTTCCGTGTGGTGGATGAGCATGGGCGGCAGTTGGGGCATGGGCGAAACTTGGGGGCGCTGAAGGCTGAGCTGGGTAGTCAGGCTCGGGGTGCGTTTCAGGCGTTGGCTGCACTTAAAGGTGTGGGCACACTAAGCTCTGGTGTCGGCGTTGACGGGGCTGCGGCGTTGGCTGATGGAGAGCAGCGTGCTCCTCATGCTTTACAGAAATCGTCACCCGCTGCTCCCCATCAGCCGACACCTTCTGGTCGTGGTGCGTCAGTTGCTGGTTCTGCTGCTTCTTCGCCTGCGGATCAGCGTTACACCAGCTGGACCTTTGGCGAACTGCCTGAGCTGATGGAAATCACCAAAGGCAAACAAACCCTCATTGGTTTTCCGGCGTTGGTGGATGTGGGTGACGCCGTGTGCATTGAAGTGTTTGACGAGCCCGAAGTAGCGGCCACCAAACACCGTGCGGGCTTGCGTCGTTTGTTTTCCATTCAAATCAAAGACGCGCTCAAGTACCTTGAGAAGAACTTGCCCGACCTGCAAAAAATGTCGGTCGCGTATATGAGCTTGGGCACGTCGGATGAGCTCAAACAACAAATACTAGATGTGGCTTTGGATCGTGCCTTCTTGCTCGACCCATTGCCCACGAGCGAGGCCGATTTCAAACGCCGCCTAGAAGAAGGCCGTGGCCGACTGACGTTGATTGCCAACGAAATAGCACGCTTAGCCAGCACCGTGCTGACCGAGTTTGCAGCCGCTAGTCGTAAAGTGAAAGACACCAAAATCAGCCCCGATAGCGTGGCTGACGCTGCGCAACAGCTGCAACGCTTGGTTGGCAAACGCTTCATTGCCGACACGCCATACACACAGTTGCAGCACTTTGCGCGTTACCTCAAAGCCGTGGTGCTGCGCCTAGACAAACTGCGCGCCGATGCTGCACGCGACGCCACCAAACTGGCTGAACTCAAACCGCTGGACCAAAAGTATTGGCGCTTGGTGGCCGAGCGCAAAGGCGTGACCGATGCACGCATGCAAGAGTTCAGGTGGCTACTGGAAGAGCTGCGCGTCAGCTTCTTCGCGCAAGAGCTGCGCACGCCTCAGCCGGTGAGTGTGAAGCGGCTGGATAAGGCTTGGCAGCAGTTGAGTTACTAAGCGTTAAATCAACCGCTGCTGCAACGATGCCTCGCCTAAAGGGCGCAATCGTGCATAGTCCAACAACTCAGCCAAGTGAGCGCCTTTGCCTTGCCATTCGTACAACACGTTTTCAGCCAACAGCACATAGTGCCATGGCGGGCCACCGCGTTGTTCTTCGGTTAGGTTGTTGATACGTTCACACCACGCCAATGCAGCTTTGAGTTTGCGTTGGACGTTCGGGTGAATGGTTTGCTCTTGGCCTTTGGTTTCTACGAGATACACCGCGTTTTCAGTACGCACCAAAAAGTCGGGTGAGTAAAAAGCAGGTAAGCCATCGTCTTTTACGTAGCGCAGCCGCGCAAAGGTGTGACGGTTCTCACTGATCTTGCAAAAGGCTTGAACGTGGCTATCGGCTTGTGCCCAATAAATGAATGCCCGCTCTAAGCCGCCATTGCGCGATGGCCATCCCAATCGGTCGTAAATGCATTTGGACACTTTGACAGATGCACTCTCGCGCACCATCAGCTTGGGTACTTCACTCAGTCGACGTAAATGAACTTCGGTCTCACCTGTGGTGTGAGTTTCTTCTGATTCAAGCAGCCCCACCGCAAACACTTTGGTTATGTGGTCCACAACAGGTTGCAGTAGTAACAAGCGCCAGTTTTCATCTTCGAGTGGGTTGAACGTGCCCGCAAATAGCTGAGTCCAAACGTAATCGTCAATCCAGCCGGTTAGCTCGGCGGTGTTGACTTGCAGATATGGCTTGGCTAGGTGTGTTGCGATCTTGTTGCCTTTAGGCAGCGGTTCGCTCAGCGCTTGGCTGATGCGTCGCGTGAGGCGCGACAAATAATCGTTGTAGCCTGAGACGTTCATCACTGCACCGTCTACGCGGTAGTCACCAAACAAAGTGGACGACTGCAAATCTTGAGAGACAAAAGTGTCGCCTTTGCCCAGCATGCCTTTGAGCTGTTCAGCCGTCATGGCTGTGAACGATGGCAGTGTGGCGATGTCAATGGCCGTGTGGTCGCGCAGTTCATCGGACTCTTGCAAGATAAACGGGATGCCGAAATCAAACGTTTCAAAGTCTTCGCGCAAATTGGCAGCCATGACGTCGCCCGTGCTGGAACTTCCATCACCGTCGTCATCATCGCCAGTTGAACCAGCTAAGCCTTCGCTGATCAACTCATCGTAGAAGGACTGAAAGGCGGGGTGTTCAACAATGGTGAGAACGTCAAGCAAGCTCGCAGGCTCTTGGCCATTGTTAATGTGCTCTCGGTTCTCTTGTTTGATTTCGGTGTATTCGGGGTCGCGCCACATCAGGCGCAAGCCTCGGCCAATGGTTTGCTCTAAAAGAATTTGCGCTTGGCTAGAGCGAAGCGGCACGATGACGCAAATGTTGTTGACGTCAAAACCTTCTCGCAGCATCAGCACGCTCACAACCACACGCGGCGTGGCGTGTTTGTCTACGCTGAACAAGCGCTCGCGCACGGGCGCCCAATCTTTCTCACCCAACTCGGCTTTTTTGCCTGAGTCAATCGTCATCACTTCGTCTGCATGCAAACCTTCTTGGTCTTGCAAAAATTCAGCAACCAGAGGTGACACCGTGGTGTCTTCACACACGACCAACATTTTTGGGAAACGGTGCGGGTCAATCTTTGCAAAATCGGCTTCAAGTTTGCGTAGCTTGACCAAACCTGCGCGCAGCATCACGCGTTGGCCTTCGCTCAAACTTGGATTGCCTGATTCATCGCGTTCGGCTTTGAACTCAAGCGGAAGAGCGCCAATCTCTTTGCGGCGGTCAAGCACCAATGATTTGACCAATCCAGCACGCATGGCGCTTTTCAAATCGAAGTCGGTGATGATGTGCGGGAAATAAACCTTGCGTTTGTTCTTGCCTGCACCTACGTCGTTGTAAGGGGTGGCTGAAAAGTCCACTTGCACAAAACGGCGGCCTTTGGACTCGGCAATGCGCGTCAAGCTCTTTTGCCATTCCACTTCGGTGGTTTCGCCTTCACGTTTGAACTCGTGGATGTGGTGAGCTTCATCGTTGAAAACCATCAACTCGGGCAGTTGTGCCAAGAAGTCCAGCACGTTGCCGCGCGCATAACGGCGGTCTAACACTTCAAGGCTGTTACCAGTCGCACGACCGGGCGTTAATGGCAATACACCAGCCACCACAGCTTGTGGGTCAAGAGGCGCACCCAAAGTTTCCACTTCTTCAATGTCTTCGGCTACATCGCCTTCGGCCAATAAGTGCCAATTGGTAATGGCAATCATGCCGTTGCCAGTGGCTTTTAGGCCGATCTCATTTTTGCTGCACACGTTGCCACGGACAAAGCCGAAAACAATTTCACGGTGTGCCTCTGGAATAAACAAATCGGCAAACTTGGCCACGTCGGATGTTGCGAAGTCGCGCGAGCCTTGGCTACCCGCGACAAGCTTGCCGCAGAATGCATCAAGCAATCGCTCGTAAACAATCAAGCCAGGAGCCACCACCATGAATTGGCGTGTAAAGCGTGCGTCGTCTTGTGCCAAGGCAAGCGCCGCAGTTTTGTTGAGCAGTTGCCAAATCATCAGGGCTTGCATGACCCAAGTTTTGCCCGTGCCGGTGGCCATCTTGAAACAATACTTAGGGTGGCCGTGCTTGGGTGCAGAAACCTCTTCCATGCGTGTGCCAACCAACAAAGCATTTGGCGCAGCCTCTTGATACAAATTGAGAAGCGACCATTTTTCAGAATCTGCACCTAGCACTTCATGGGCAACGATGGCGTTCAGGATGGCTTGTTTTTGTCCCGCATGGAAGTTCAAGCCACCACGGGCCATCATCATGTCTTCGCCAAACCACCATGTCAATAAATCAGCCGTAGTGGGCGTGACCAATTCCAAAATATCAGCGGCGCCCGACTCAAGGCCCAAACACAACTGCTGCGTTTTAGCTGTCAGCCCTATGGAGAGGGCGAGCTGGTCTTCGGCCTTTTTAGCGGTGGTGCTCATGCGGCCCCCACGGTTGCCACAACTTCGGCTTCAAAGCCAAACACGTCCACGACGCGAACGCAAACTTTGCGTGTGGCTTTGGTCGGTGTTGTGACCTCTGCCTTGGTGACGACGCGCAACACGTCTGCATCGTTCGCTGTGTTGCCTCGGTAGTCCTGCCACACTGAGCGGAAGACCTTGCCGTCGTAGTCGGGGTCAACGGCCCAATATTCAATTAATGCCAAAGGCTCCTTGTTGGCAACCTGTTGCAAAGCTTGACGGTTTGCATCGTCAAGGTTGATGGCTTCGGGGGAGAGCAGCACATAGTTCTTAAGCTGAATCGTCAGCACGTCTTGTGCGTCTTCAGTTTTGACTTTGACGGGTTCGATGGTCAGGTACTGCAACGAAGAGAAACGGACTTGGCCGCGTAGCTTGTCGATGCCGCCTTTTTTCTTCAAGCGGTCCATCAAGTCTGGCGGGATGACCAACACCTCAAGGCGTGAATCATTCAACGCGGTGATGGTTTCGCCAATGGATGGTTCAAAGTTCCAGCCCAATACAACTACGCGGTCCCAACCTCCCATCAGGTTGTCGCGCTGCGCGATAGCCTTCTTGAGTGTTGCCATACCGGTGAGTTTGTTGGGTGAATCAGCCAACACCAATGTTTTGCTGCCGCGGCCTGCGCCCAATGCAATGCCAGCAATTTGGCCTAAGTTGCGCTGTGGGTTGACGTCTGCTGGTAATGGCAATGCGCCATACAAAGACAACACGATTTGCGACAAATCGCCAATGCGGAAATCACGGCCTAGCGTGGCTTTAGCCGCTTCTACTTGGTAATCACCGATGGCTTGATACAAGAAGGGTTTGGCGTCTTGGTCAATGAGACGCTTTCGCATGACCATGCAAGCTGGTTTACCTAAGTCTGACGTAACCCATCTACGTTCAAGTTTTTCAGCAACAGCCGCAGTTGTACCTGACCCCCCAAAGAAATCCAATACCAACGAACCTTTGTTTGTAGCTGCATTAATGATTCGTTCTAATAGCGCTTCGGGCTTCTGTGTGTCGTAACCTGTCTCTTCTTTTTTTCGTTTGACTAGATGGTATGCATAGAGCTGTTTGATATCAGTCCAAACTGTGGAGAGCGGGACACCTTTACTTTCATCTAAATACTGTCTTTCAAAATTGCCTTTTTCACGCTCTCGTGTCCGGTATCTTCGTCCGGACTCATCCGTTTCTGTAAATCTATCAGCGAGATATTTTTCTGAGTAGGCTAAATATTCTTTGTTGTAAATATGGTTTCCATAGCTCTTTGCATACCAAAGAATGTATTCGTGTGACTTAACAATTTTGTTGCCAGCAGCACGGCCACCACTTGGGGTGCCGTATGACCAAGTGACCTCAGTGTTGAAATTATTTTTTCCGAAAATCTCGTCGCAAATAAGCTTCACATAGTGGCTAACTTGTATACCTATATGAAGAGCAAGGCTTCCGTTTTCAGACAATAGTTCGCGCATCAAAATCAAGCGTGGGGTAATCATCGCAAGGTAAGAAGCAGTCCCATCGTTCCAAGTGTCTGAGTAAGCAAATTGCTCAATGACCGTCGGTTTCTGTTCAATCTCTACGCCAGGTAGCGTGACCTTGGTTCGGTAGTCAGCCTTTGAGTCAAAAGGCGGGTCGATGTAAATCAAATCAACTTTGCCGCGCAGGCTGGGCGTGTTTTCATCACCAGCCAATAGCGCAGCCATTGCCATCAAGTTATCGCCATAAATCAATCGATTCGCCCAAGGCGTCGAGTCATGCGCTGCGCCAAGGGTTGGTTGGGCGCTGTCTATCAAGCTAGCTTGACCAGGCGCAAATACTTCGCGTTGACTGGCTTTGTTTTGGCTGTTAATCCAGTCTTGAACTTTGGTGTCTCGCGCAGGCAAGACAACTTCCCGAGTTTGCAAGGTGATTCGCTGACGGCTCTCGATCCCTTCTAAGATTTTTTCTGCTTGTTTGCGGCCGTTGGCCACGATTTCGGGGAGTTGTTCTAAAAGGGATTTGGCCATGCAAGTGATTCAATAAGCTGTTGATACAGTTTTCAACTGATTGTTGTAATGATACTCAACAGCTATTTGAGAAAACTATCAACAGGTTTGTAACTTGTTGAAATGAATGAAAAAATTGAATTCACCAAGCGTTTGCGTGCCGCAATGACCCAAGCTGGCTACGTTGCCAGCCCCTCTGTTTTAGAGCATGAGTTCAATTTGCGCTGGCCTGGTAAATCTATTAGCAACCAAGCCGCGTGGGGTTGGTTGAATAACCGCTCCATACCAATGCAAGACAAGATGCAGGTCTTGGCAGAGTGGCTCAAGGTTGAACCTGATGTCTTGCGGTTTGGCTCGGCTGTGCGTTTATCTGTGCAGCAACACAAGAAGCGCTGGGATGAGGGGGTGAATTACGTGGAGAGGGAGGCATTCGATGCATTCTTGCAATTGCCTGCTGCCCAGCGCAAAGTGATTCGAGAGGTGATTCAAGCCTTTGCGAAGGCCAATACGGTAGACAGTGCTTCTACCAAAAAGTAACGCGTTCGAGTTTGCGATGTAGGTTTTATGAAATGCAGCGACGCGTGCATACGGCGTCATTTAATTAACTAAATTTGGGTTTTGACAATCAAGGCCCACATATGGAAATTTTTTTCGATATAAATTCTTGGAGCTTTTTAAATACGTCACTGACGTACAATTATTCCTATGCTCACGGTCATTGAAACGCCCGTGTTCTTGCGCTACGCAGCCAAGGTGTGGGATGACGCTGAGCGTGAAGATTTCATCACTTGGCTGGCAGAGCATCCAGATGCTGGTGATGTGATTGCAGCCACTGGTGGCTTGCGCAAAGTTCGATGGTCACGCCTAGGTATGGGTAAGCGCGGTGGGGTGCGAGTGATTTACATGTGGCGCAACGCCCAAGGCGAACTGGTGCTGCTAACGGTGTATGCCAAGGCTGAACACGATACGTTATCGAATGCGTTTTTGCGCAGTTTGGCGCAACTTTATGAGGACTAAACGATGGCTAAAACTCAATCTACCAAAGACTCTGAAATGACCGAGTTTGAAAAAGATTTGTTGGAGTCGATTCGCCAAGCCAAGCGCGGCGAGGGCCGCGTTACCAAGGTGGCAGTGACTGCCGCTACTGAAGCACGCCTAAAGCTGGGGGTGTCTCAATCCGCCTTTGCGCAGTTGCTGGGTGTGTCTGTGCGCACCTTGCAAGAGTGGGAGCAAGGCCGCCGCGAGCCTTCAGGTGCAGCACGCACGCTGCTGCGTATTGCTTTGCGTTCGCCAGAGGCTATTTTGTTGGCGGCTTAATTGAGTTGGTTCCGCTTACACATTTATCCCCGCATCGCCCCCGTCTTAGCTAACACCGACAGCGCATCCCAAAACGGCACAGGCGGTTTGCGGTTCTTGGGGGCATTGGCCAGCACATAGCGGCTGCCTGCAGGTAGCAGGTGCAGTTGAAGCCCGAGCATTTCGAGTTTGTCGCCGTCTTCGGCTTTGTCAAAGTTGCTGCGCATGCGACGCGGGTCGACCAGCGTGACGGCGCCGCGGCCCACAATTTCTACCGATTGATTGGGCTCAATGACCAAGGCCGTGTCTTCGTCAATGCCTACGCCTAAAAGGTCGGGGCGTTGTGCCAGGGCCGAGAGCAAGCGGCTCAGGCGGTGACGTTGTGAGAAGTGTTGGTCCACGATGGCGTTGGGCATGAAGCTCAGACCGATGTCCATGGACACCACGTCTTTTTGTGGTGAAGGTGTGGGTGCGCCTTCGGCCAGCATGTGGCGCGACATCACCGCAGCGCCTGCGCTGGTGCCTGCAATGCAGGTGCCGTTCAAGTGAAACGCACGGTGCATGGCTTGTGCGGCAGGTGACTCCCACAGGCATTGCATGAGTCGGTTTTGGTCGCCACCTGTGATGAAGATGCCATCGGCTTCGGCCAACATGTTGACCACGTTGGGTTCTGAGGCTTCGTCGCGGGTGAGCATGGGCACCACCTCGCAGTTGAGTGCGCCTAGGTCTTGAAACACAGCTTGGTAACTGGCCCACACGATGTCGGGCACGCCGCTGGCGGCATTGATGACACGAATTTTGGCGTTCGGTCCACCGCTGAGTTCCAAAAACTTGCGCAGGATGATGCGGTCTTGTTTGCGGTCTTCCGCCCCGCCAATGATGACCAGGCGGCCTTGTGTTTTGATGGTTTGTGCAGCAAGGCTCAAGGGCAAAGAGCTGGCGGTCAGCAGGGCCAGTTGACCCAGTTTGCTCAGCCACTCACGTCGGTGCATGGTGTTCATACAGGTTTCAGCGCAGATGTGATGAGCGCGCACAAGTCGGCTTGTTCGCGCTCAGGTTGAAACAGCGCGGCCCGCGTTTGGCAGGCGTGCGTGAGTTTGGCCAACAAACCATCTGTTTGATTTTGGGTTTGCCTGCATTCGCGCAGCAGAGCGGCCAGTTGTTGGGCGTTGCCGGGTTCAAAGTAACCGGGGTAGTCAGCGCCCAACATGCCCACATTGCCCGATATGCGAGAGGCCAACACAGGTGTGCCACTTAACACCGCTTCCATGATGACGTGTGCGCCGCCTTCGATGCGGCTGGTGTGTACCAACACATGGGCACGTTGAATGCTGCGACGCGTTGGCGCATAGGGCATCTCATTCAGCCAGCGGTAGTGCGGGCATTGGCTGGCGGTTTGTTGGGCTTGCGTGGCCAAAGTGGGGTCAAGTGAACGGCCAATGTGGTCTATAAAAATGGCGTCATCCGCTTGCAGCGCTTGTGCTGCTTGCCAGAGCACTTGCGGCGATTTTTCATCGCGCAAATGTCCCACCATGACCGCACGCAAATGCGCTTGGGTTTTGTTGGCGGGGGGCAAGGGTGTGCTGGATTGATAGATGACGTGCGCTTTGTGGCGCAGCGCTTCGGGCAAAGCTTGCAGACCTTGCTCTTGCAGCACAACCAAATGGGTGGCTAGCTGCAATGAGCGTTGGGCGTCGGCATCGTGCTGGATGTCTTGGTACAAGTCTGTGCCTGTCAGGACCAACACCAAGGGGTGCGTGGGGTGCGCATGTGCCCATGCGGCCACCGAGGGGGCCGAGCGGCGAGCGTGCAAGGCCACCAACACATCGGCTGTGATGTCGGCGGGCTTGCTGTCGGGCCAGACCGGGCTGATGCGCGTCTGAAAAGTTGTAGACAGCATGCGGGCCCAGCGTTGGGCGGTTTGCCAGTTGCCGTTGTTCGCATCGGCTAACGCGGGCGTGACGAGGCAGATTTTGGTCTTTGGCGTGTGTGTAGGTTTAGGCATGCAGGGCTTACAGACGTGCCAACCGACCAAGGGCGAGTTTCAAGGTTTCGTCTTTCTTGGCGAAGCAAAAGCGCACCACGCGTTGGTCGAAGCCATCGGCGTAAAAGGCCGACAGAGGAATAGCGGCCACACCAATTTCAGAGGTGAGCCACTTGCAGAAGTCAGCTTCGCTCAGGTCTTTCTCAGGCACACCCAATTTGTCGATGCGCACACACTGAAAGTAGCTGCCTTCCGAGGGCAACAATTCAAACTTGGTTTGTGCCAAGCCTTGACGAAACAGGTCGCGCTTGGCGGCGTAGAAGGCGGGCAGTTGTAAGTAGGGCTGTGGGTCTTTGAGGAAGGCAGCCAAACCGTGTTGCACCGGTGTGTTGACGGTGAACACGTTGAACTGGTGCACCTTGCGGAACTCGGCGCTGTACGCCGCAGGTGCTGCGACGTAGCCAATTTTCCATCCCGTGACGTGGAATGTTTTGCCAAAGCTCGACACGATGAAGGCACGCTCTGCCAAGCCGGGAAAGCTAGAAGCACTCAGGTGCTTCAGTGGTGCGTAGACCATATGCTCGTACACCTCGTCGCTGATGAGCACGATATTGGTAGGTGCGAGCAACTCTTGAAGCTTGAGCATTTCCTCGCGCGTCCACACGGTGGCGCTGGGATTGTGCGGGCTGTTGACGATGATCGCGCGGGTCTTGGGCGTGATGGCCGCTGCGATTTTGTCGAAGTCAGGTCGGAAGGTACCAGGGGTGAGCGGCACGCGCACGGCCACGCCGCCCGCCATGTCGATGTTGGGGATGTAGCTGTCGTAGCAGGGTTCGAGCACGATCACTTCATCACCTGCACGCACCACCGCCAAGATGATGCTGAGAATGGCTTGCGTGGCGCCCGCCGTGATGGTGATTTCGTTGGTGGGGTCGTAGCGGTGCTGATAGAGCGATTCAATCTTGTCGGCCACGGCTTCGCGCAGCGCAGGCACGCCGGTCATGGGCGGGTATTGGTTGAGGCCGTGGGTCATGGCGTCGTTCACGCAGGCCACGAGCTTGGGGTCGCAGTCAAAGTCTGGGAAGCCTTGGCCGAGGTTGACGGCGTTTTTCTCAGTGGCCAAAGCCGACATGACCGTGAAGATGGTGGTGCCGATTTTGGGGAACTTGGTGTCGAGGTGCGGTGTGGTCATGTTGCGTGGTTCACATGTTGAAGTCGGTGGGGTGGCCGTCGAGGGCCTTCATGATGAGGTTGCGGTCGAGACGGTCGCTCAAGAGTGCAGCAAAGTCATACACAAAGTGGCGAATGTAGGCGCTGCGCTTGAACGCAATACGTGCCACGTTTTTACCAAACAGCTGCGAGGCAGGGCGTGCCACAAGGTCGTCGTCCAAGCCATCTTTCACGGCCATTTCGGCCACGATGCCCACGCCCAAACCTAAGCGCACGTAGGTCTTAATGACGTCTGAGTCAATCGCTTCGAGCGCGATGCGTGGCGTCAAGCCTTTGGCGGCAAAGGCTTTGTCGATGCGGGTGCGGCCGGTGAAGGAGGGGTGGTACGTGATGATGGGTTCAGCTGCCAAGTCTTCCAGAGTGATGCGCACTTTGCCCGCGAGTGGGTGTGATTTTGGGATGACCAACATATGTTCCCACTCGTAGCAGGGCAGGGTGATCAGCTCGGGGTATTCAGAGAGTGACTCGGTGGCAATGCCAATCTCGGCCACTTCGTCCATCACCATTTGCGCCACTTGTGCAGGCGCGCCTTGGTGCAGGCTGATGTTCACATTGGGGTAGGCCTCGCGCAGTTTGGCCACGGGCACGGGCAGCACATAGCGGGCTTGGGTGTGGGTGGTGGCGATGGACAAAGTGCCGCTGTCTTCGGCGCTGAACTGTTCGCCAATGCGTTTCAAGTTGCCCACCTCACGCAATATGACTTCAATACTGCGCAGCACATGCTGGCCCGGTTCGGTCACGCGTTTGAGGCGTTTGCCGTGGCGCGAGAAGATTTCGATGCCCAGCTCTTCTTCCAGCTCAATGATGGCCTTGGACACGCCAGGCTGTGAGGTGTGGAGCGACTTGGCCACCTCGGTGAGGTTGAGGTTGCGGCGGACGGCTTCTTGGACGAAACGGAACTGGTGTAGGTTCATGGCTTGGCTTTGTAATTGGCCATCCATTATGCCTTCGGTGTCTAACTAACCGTTTCTTTATGCTTTGTAGTAGCCGCGATACCACGCAACAAACTTAGCGATGCCTGTGCTCAAAGATGTGGCAGGTGTGAAACCAATACACGCTTCAAGCTGGGTGGTGTCTGCAAAGGTGGCGGTCACATCGCCGGGTTGGGCGGGCTTCATGATCTTGTTGGCTTCCACGCCCACGGCTTGCTCGATGGTGTGCACAAAGTCCATCAACTGCACAGGGTCCGAGTTGCCAATGTTCAACACGCGGTAGGGCGCCCAGCTTTCAGCGCAGCCTGGCTCTTGGCCTTTAGCAAACGTTTGTGGTGCGGGAGGGCGGTCCAGCACGCGCAGGGCCGATTCAACAATGTCGTCCACATACGTGAAGTCGCGCATTTGTTGACCGTGGTTGTAGATCTCGATGGTTTGGCCTTTGATGATGGCATCCACAAACTTGAACGGAGCCATGTCGGGGCGGCCCCATGGGCCATAGACCGTGAAGAAGCGCAAGCCCGTGGTGGGCGTCCCGTACAAGTGGCTGTAGGTGTGGGCCATCAGCTCGTTGGCGCGCTTGGTGGCGGCGTACAGGCTGACGGGGTGGTCGACAGGGTCAGACTCTTTGAAGGGCAGTTTTTCGTTGCCGCCATACACGCTGGAGCTGCTGGCGTAGGCCAAATGCTTGACTTGCCAGTGGCGCGACCATTCGAGGATGTTCAAGAAAGCGACCAAGTTGGATTGCGCATACACATGCGGATGGTCGATGGAGTAGCGCACGCCTGGCTGAGCCGCGAGGTGAAGAATGGCATCAGGACGCCAAGTGCCTAGCTGGCTTTCAATGGCCGACATGTTCACCAAGTCTTCTTCAATGAAGCGAAAGTTGGGCTGACCCAGCAGCTGCTGCATGCGCGCGTGCTTGAGATTGACGTCGTAATAAGGGGTGAAGTTGTCAATGCCAACCACCTCGTCGCCACGGGCTAAGAGTCGTTGGGCCGCATGCATGCCGATGAAGCCGGCGCAACCAGTGAGGAGTACTTTCATGCAGGGATTGTCCCGCAAAAAAGGACCGAGCCCTCAATCTCGCATCAGTGTCGAACTTTGAGCCTGCGCCAAGCGCGCCATCGCACATAGCACCAACGGCTCATCCAAGCGCAGCCCCACAACAAAAGGCCACCAAACACGACGTCACCCAAAAAATGACCGCCTTGTGCCATGCGAACCCAGCCCAGTCCCAAGCCAGCAGCCCATCCCACAAATAGCCATCGGCGACGTGTGCGCGTAGTGGCTAGTGCCCCCACGGCAATCAGCACAAAACCTGTGCCTGCATGACCACTCATGAACGAACAATTGCGATCGCAGCCAGAGCTAGGTACCAAAGGTGAGGTGTAGGCTTGTGCGCCTCCCAGTGCCGTGATTTGGTCGGGTCTGGCGCGACCCCAGTTGTCTTTGAAACCCAGGTGCAGGATGACCCAAAGTCCGATGACCAAACTGATGGCCAATGCCAAAGCTTGGCGACGTGCAGCCGGTGTCGTCCAGCGCTGACCCAACGCCAGCAAAAGCAAACTACCGATCAGCATGGCGCGGCCAACCCAAGGCACGGTCATATGCCAAGCCTCAACCCAAGGCCACTGCTTGGCATCAAACCCAATGTCAGGTGTGTAGAACCAAGAGGCCACTCGCAGATCAAGTTCTGGCCAGACCGCATAGACTGCAATGCAAACCAGCGTGAGGACAAGCCAAGCTTGGGCTTCAAAGCGTTGGGGGCGTGTCATTTTTGGGGCTGAGTTTGCAGCAGCCACGCTTGCAAGGTGACGCGACCTGACTGCGCTTGTGCAAGTTGGCGCGCGTTGGGGTAGCGTGTCATCAGTGAGGCAGGGGGGGCGCTGGGGTTTAGCCACACCACTGCTGGGTCGGTGGCATCGGCGGGCCATGGTTGTTTCCACTCAAAGTGATGGTGCACGCTGCCGTCACTGTTCCATGCAAATAGTTTGGGTTCTAGCGCGCGCAAGCTGTAGGCGGCTTGTACCAGTGTGCTGCGGTCACCTGTGACCCAGGGCAAATCTCGGTAGGGTTCAAGCGCAGGTTTGAGGGCCTGTAGCGAGTCATCCCAACCGCGCATGCGGCCCCAGATGTCCCACTTTGATTGGTTGGGCTGAGTTTGCACACCGACCCATTGTTTGATGTCGCCGCCTGTGGCCACGAAGGCGCTCAGCATAAATCCCGCAAGACACGCCCAGATGAAACGCTGCAACGACAGCTGTTGTGCTTCGGCAAAACATGCCAGCCACAAACAAACGCCTAAAGCCATCGGCACAGACCAGTTGATGAGGGCTTTGGAGTTGAGGGCTTGGACCAAGCCCAGCGCCAAGATGGGAACGGCAAACGCCAAGGCATAAGTGCGTATGGACCAAATCTGATGCGTTGTCATCGACCCGCTCGAGGCCGCACTAGCCACAGGGTTTGTCGCGCGCGTTTTGCGCCACAGCCAAAAGCAAACCAACCAAACGCTCGGCCCCAAAATGAGCAGTTGGCCCAATGAAAACTCTAGGCCAGAAGCCACCACACGACGCCAACCCCCGGCACCATTGGCCACGGTCGAGCCTGTTTCTTGCACCGTGATTTCTAATGTGTGCTGTGCCGTTGGCCAGTGGTTGGCCACATTCCATGCCAAGTGTGGCAACAGCACCAACACAGCGACTGCGGTGGCGATCAGGCCCCCCATCAGCACCGGCCTGCGGTGTGTGGTGGGCGCAGTGGCCAACAGCCAAAGTGCGGAGGCTCCCAGTGCCAATGCGCTGTATTTGGACAGCACACCCAAGCCCAAACTCAGGCCGCAAGCGATCCACCACAGGGTGGCGCGTTGACCCGACGCATGAGCGGCTTCCCACAGCGTGAGCATGCACATGGCCCACATCAAGGTGAGGGGCGCGTCGGTGGTCACGCTCAGGCCCAACAAGCCTGAAATCAAAGTGGCTGAAAACAGCCCTCCGGCAAAGATTGCTGCGCGTAGACCCGCCATGCGATAGGCTAAGCGACCCAACACCCAAGCGGTGACGATCCAGCAGATCATCGCGAACGCTTTGACGCCCAGCAATGAGTTGCCAAAGAGGGCTGTGGAGGCTTGGATGAGCGCTACCAACACCGGAGGCTTTGAAAAGTAACCCCATTGCAAATCACGTGACCACAACCAATATTGAGCCTCATCCACATGCAGGCCAGCGCCGCTGAGGGTGAACTCGAACATTCGCAAGCCCAACAGCGCAATAGAAAGTAGCGCGAGGACAAGCCATGTGACGGGTGTGGCTCTTGTTGGATGAGTGCTGGGCATGGTCATGGTGTCGTGGCAGCAATGGGTTTGAGTAACAACAGACCACGGTGTGCATGTGCGATCTCGTAGCGGTTCATGGCCAGTCCTTCAATGCGGTCTTGGCGCACGATGACCCAGTCACGGTCGGTAGGGGCTTGCTGTGTGGTGGGTGCACCTAGATAAAAAGCAAAGCTGGGTTGGTGCATGCGCCACTGGACGACGCGTGCCTGCGGTTGGTGTTCACGTGCCCATGTGGCGACTTCTTGAAAGGGCGCTTGCAGCACCTGACCCAACCAAGGAATGACAACACCAATCCAAAGCATGCTGACCAGCCACACGCAAGCCATCAGCCGCGCCCAAGCATCGACGCGCTGGGTCATGGCCAACAGGATGCCCAAAACAGCCACGACGCCAGCTGCCATCTGTACCCAAAAACCGTCAGGTGCACTGGCGAGTAAGGCTTGAACCCATGCGTCTGTGACTGTGTTGGCGCCCCAAGCGGCAAACCAAGGCACCGCAAAAGCCAAAGCACACGACAGGGCGGCGCTTACCCAAAGCAAGGCTTGCCAAATCCAAGATACGGGATGTTTGACCGATTGGGCCACCATCAACAGCACCAGAGGGGCCAAGCCGTAAAGCATGTAGTGAGGAAGCTTGGTACCTGAGAGCGAGAAGAACCCAAGTACAAACAAGACCCAAATCCACAAAAAACGCTGCAATGGGTTGGTCCATTGCGCAAGCCATCCGCCCAGCAAGCGCACACACCAGGGTGACCAAGGCAGTACCAGCAAAGGCAGCACCATCACGTAGTAAAGCGGATTGCCACCATGTCCCTCTAGGGTTCCGGTGAAGCGTTCGACGTTGTGTTTCAAAAAGAAGCCTTGTACAAACGCCATCTCGTGGCGTTGCAAGGCGTAGATGTACCACGGCACGGCAATGGCAAGCAGCAAAAGCCAGCCTTTGGGCTCGCAAATCGCTTGCCACGCTGTACGGCCCCGGTCCGTGAACAGTGACCACACAAACAAGGTCACCCCTGGAATCAGCAAGGCCACAGGTCCTTTGGTCAGCAGACCCAGGCCGCACCACACATAGGCCCAGCGCAGCGCACTGCGTGAGCCGGTGGCAGCGAAATTCCACAGGCACAGACCTGTGGCGATCAACAAGGCGTTGAGCATGCCATCTGCTGTGGCAGCGCGGCCGATGGCCAATAGGCCCAAACTTGAGCCCAATATGAATGCCGCACGTTGCCCTGCCGCTTCCCCCCATTGCCGGGCTGCAAAACGCCACACAGCAAAGGTGGCCCCTAAGACAGCGAGGGCTGATGGCAACCGTGCCACCCAGTCGTGCGGCCCAAAGACCGTCATCAGGGCGGCTTGACACCAATAAATGAAGATGGGTTTGTCAAAGCGATCTGCACCGTTCAGTGTGGTGTGCCCCCAGTCGCCAGAGGCCAACATTTCGCGGGAGGCTTCGGCAAAGGCGCCTTCGTCCACATCAAACAATGGCGCGCCTGCCAAGCGAACCAAATACAGACTGAGGAGGCTGAGTGCGACCCAAGTTGCCTGGGTCCAGCGAAGGGGCGAGCGAAACCGGATCATGCCTGAGTGGTGTGCCAGCCTTCAGCAGGCGCTGGTGTTTCGTCGCGCATCACATGGTAGGAGCGTGCGCCACTTTGGTCGAAATAGCTGCGCATCAAGATTTCAGCCAACACACCGGTGGTGAGCATTTGCACGCCAGCCAGCAAGGCAAAGAAGCCGAGCCACAAAAGGGGGCGGCCGCCTACTTGTTCGCCAAACAATTTCAATACGCCCAAATAAGCCAAGACCATGCTGCCGACGGCAGAAAAGACCAAGCCGATGCCGCCAAAGAAGTGACCTGGACGCGTGCCAAAACGCAAGAAAAAGTACATCGCCAGCAAGTCGACGATCACACGGAAAGTGCGTGAAATGCCGTACTTCGACTCACCCAGCAAACGTGCGTGGTGGCGCACGGGTTCTTCGGCCATGCGACGTGGCGAGGTGACCGTGGCCAACCAAGCGGGAATGAAACGATGCATCTCGCCGTATAGGCGCACCTTACGCAGCACATCGCCGCGAAATGCTTTCAGGCTGCAACCCAGGTCTTTGAAGTCGAGGCCGGACACTTTACGGATCAAGGTGTTGGCAATCATGGAGGGGAACTTGCGCAAGATAAAGCCGTCTTGTCGCTTTTGACGCCATCCGGCCACCATGTCGAGCTCTTCGTTGAGCAAACGGGCTACGAGTTTGGGGATGTCACGTGGGTCGTTTTGCAAGTCGCCATCCATGGTCACGATCACGTCACCTCGGGCGGCATCAATGCCGGCTTGCATGGCTGCGGTTTGTTTGAAGTTGCGGCGCAACTCGACCACGCGGATATGAGGCCCAATTTCTTTGGCACGTTTGAGCAAGGCTGCTACCGTGCCATCAGAGCTACCGTCGTCAACCAAGATCATTTCCCAAGGCATGGGGTAGTGGCTCAATGCCGCTTGCACCGCATCAATTTGCAAGGGCGCGTTTTCTTGTTCGTTGTACATGGGAACGACGACCGACAAGGTGTGTTGTGGCATGAGAGCGATGGGGTCCGTCATAGTTTGAAAACCTTATTGAGAAAATGTGGCTGGCGCGCCATCTAGGCGATGCAGGGGTTTTTGGCTCCAGCCCAAAACACGCGCAACAGTGGCTGATCCCACCGTCACGGCCAAGGCCAACAAATGCACGGCCAGAGCCGTTGCTGCAATGTCTTGCCAAGGCAAAGCAGCGGTCCATTGGATGCCAAAGATGACACCGCCTTCGTAAGGACCAAAACCCGCTGGAGGCTGCAAGGGAAGTGTAGCGGCGAGCTCGCCCCCAACCGAACCATGCAGGGCTGTGCGCAGGCCAATGGGCAGCATGACCCAAAGCGGCCAAGCAATGGCGAAGGCTTTGAGGATCCAGTTCGATATGGCGTACATCCAACTTTCCCAAGCTGGCGGCGGCGCTTGAAATGGCGCAGAGCCCTCCTTGCGTGACATGCGGTGCATCAACCAAGTCCACGTCAAGGGCAGTATCCACATGGCCAGCGCCATCATGGCAACAGCCAAAGCTAAGCTGATGGACATAGAAAACGGCGCAAACAGAGCCACTGACAAACCACCCAAGACCGCCATGTCTTGCACGCGCAGTCTCAGCAAACTGATGCTGGCTGCACGAAGAGAGACCCCGCCTTGGCGGTGCAGCACCCATACATAAATGGCTTCGCCACCCCGCATCGGCACCAACACGACCCAAGCGCTGTGCCGCACCATCAGGCCCCAAGCTTCGCGCCAGCCCATCTGGAGGGTGTCACGCCATTCGGCGCGTACGCGCCCAGCCCGCAGCACGTGGCTGGCAACCAAACTCATGGCACTGATTAGCCAGACGTAAACGGGCACGCGTTGCCACGCGCCTATGGCTGCGTCCCAGTCAACGGCGCGCAGCATCCACACCATGATGGCGACGGCCATGAGGGTGACACCAATCGAGGCCCAGAGTTTTTTGGAAGATGGCTTCATGCGGCCTCTTGCGTTGTGGGCGCGGATCGCCAAACATAGATCCGCCAAACGATGCTTGAAACAGCCGTAGCACCGAGCAGGTATTGCCAGTACAAAGCCAGAGGCATACCTTCATTCAAACTGAAAGCGGCCCAAGCGCCCAAGCCTTCTACCAAGACAGGCAACCAAGGAAAGGCGCGTGGCTTTGCGCGAGGCCAAGCAAACGGAAAGCGCCACGCCAACCAGCCCACCATCAAACCCAAGCCGGACCCCACCAGCACATCCGCAGGCCAATGTGCGCCCACAGCAATCCTTGAAGCGGCAATGCTTGTAGCGATGCTCCACGCCAACCACTCTGCCCAACGTGGGTAGGCATGCGAACGAATCAAGCACACCCACAATGACCCCATGCACAAAGCTGCGACCGTGTGGCCTGATGGCATGGAGTGGTAATTGATGACGGGGTTGCCGATGAAATGCAACACATCCTGAGCCAAGACAATTCCGGGGCGAGGCATGCTCAGCCAAGGTTTGATGGCATGCGTCACCAAGGCACCCATGATGAAGCCGCTCAAGACCACGCGAGCACCCAAATCATTGCGGCTCATGACGCTCACCAAGATCAACACCGCCCAACCCAGGCCTGACACGGTCAAACACGACCAAATAATGTCCGGCACAACCTGTGCGGTTTGGTTGAGCGTCAGCATCCAGCTTGCATGCATGGCGGAGTTGCTGGTTACTGCTCCTGCAGCAATGAGCAATGCTGCCAACGCAAACCACACACGTGCGTTAGGCGGTTGCGCGCAATGGGTTGGCATATGGGAGGGGGCGTGGCTTGGTAGAGTCAATCGCTGCCAAACAAATCACGTGTGTAAACCTTGTTAGCCACGTCGCTCAGTTCTTGAGTTTGACGGTTGGCCACGATCACATCGCACTGGGCCTTAAAGGCCGCAAGGTCGTGGGTGACCTCAGATTTGAAAAACTCATCTTCTGCCAGAAGTGGTTCGTACACGATCACGCGCACACCTTTGGCCTTCAGTCGCTTCATCACGCCCTGAATGCTGCTGGCGCGGAAGTTGTCGCTGCCCGCCTTCATGATCAGGCGGAAGATGCCTACAGTGCTTGGTTTGCGACGCAAAATGTCATCCGCAATGAAGTCTTTGCGCGTGCTGTTGGCGCTGACGATGGCGCCAATCAATGTTTGCGGCACATTGCTGTAATTGGCCAGCAGTTGTTTGGTGTCCTTGGGCAGGCAATAGCCACCATAGCCAAAACTGGGGTTGTTGTAATGACTGCCGATACGCGGGTCTAAGCAAACGCCGTCGATGATCTGGCGAGTGTCCAAATTGTGCGAAGCGGCATAGCTGTCGAGCTCATTGAAGTAAGCCACACGCAGCGCGAGGTAGGTGTTGGCAAACAACTTGATGGCTTCTGCTTCGGTGCTACCTGTGAAAAGCACTTCCACCTCAGGTTTGAGAGACGCTTCTTGCAACAGGCCGGCAAACACGCGAGCACGCTCTGACACTTCGCCCACCACAATGCGGCTGGGGTACAGGTTGTCGTGCAAGGCCTTACCTTCGCGCAAAAACTCTGGGCTGAAAAAGATTTGTTCGGTGTTGAGCTCCGTGCGAATTTTTTCAGTGAAGCCCACAGGAATGGTGGACTTGATCACCATCACTGCTTTCGGGGCAATACGCGTGACATCGGCGATGACCGACTCGACAGAACGGGTGTTGAAGTAATTGGTTTGCGGGTCGTAATCGGTCGGTGTGGCAATGATCACAAAGTCAGCGCCCGTGTAAGCATCGACAGGATCTAAGGTCGCCCGCAAATTGAGTGTTTTTTCAGCCAAATAGGTTTCAATGTCGCGGTCGTCAATCGGTGACTGACGCGCATTGATGGCATTGACGCGACTCTCTACGATATCTAGGGCTACTACTTCGTGGCGCTGCGCCAATAAAACTGCGTTTGAGAGGCCAACATAACCCGTGCCTGCGATGGCAATTTTCATAAGTTAAGACGCGATGATTGAGATCGACGATTCTAACATTTGGCCCCCGCAGAGGAGGGAGCTCAGGACAGGGCGATGTCGGCCAATAAATCCAGCAGTTTGCCCTGTTCGCCAACAGCAGGCTGGCAGCTGATTGCCACGCCGGGATGGTTGGTTTTTAAGGTCCGAATCAGCTCAGGCAAATCTTCCCGCGCATGGCGTCCGACGCCTAAAAACATGGGCACAACGCACAAACTTGTGGCCCCTTCGGCCACGAGGGCTTGTGCGACATGTGGCAAATCAGGCTCGGTTAGTTCTAGGTAGGCACAACGCACCACTGTGGTGGGCGAGCGTTGGCCAATGCGCTCGGCAACAGCTTGTATGGGCTTGTGCCACAAAGGGTCGCGTGAACCGTGGGCAAACAAAATGATCGCGTGCATAAAAGCCTTATTGACGAATGACCAACCAACCAAAAGCAGCCAGTGAAGCGAGGGTGTAGAGCAGTCCTGGTGCTGCTGCAGCAAACCATGGCAGCCAGTTGTTGATGTTGCCCAAATAGCTGAACACGTTGTTGAGCAAAAAGAAACTGATTCCAGCTAAAACGCCGCCAAACACGTGGCTGGCAATGTTGCCACTGCGGGAGTGCAGGTATGCAAATGGCAGGGCCAGCACCACCATGACCAAGCAGCTCAGTGGGTAAAAGACTTTTTTCCAAAATTCAATCTCAAAGCGTTGTGTGGCTTGGCCATTGGCGCTCAGATGTTTGATGTATTGAAACAAATCCACTGTGCCCATGCGCCCTGGTTTGAGAATAGCCACAGAGATCATTTCACTGCTGATGTCTGATGCCCAGCGCATAGACGCAGCGTGCGTCACTTGCAACTGTTGCGCACCAGCCAAAGCCTGCAGCGCGTGCCGCTCGGCTTGGTTGAGAACCCAAACCCCTTGCTCGATTTGAGCGCCTGCGGCCTTGTTCAAGGCGACCCATTCGCCTTGGGCATTGAATTCGAAAATTCGAATGTCTTGAGGTGAACCATCTGGTGCCATGCGGTTGATATTGAGAAATACCTTTTGATCGGCTTGGGTCTCACGCAGCCATGCACCCGTGTGACCCACTTTGATTTGCGTGCCTAAATATTTGGACTTGAGCAGCTGTGCATATCGGTCACACACTGGCGCTAGATAGTCACCTACGGCAAACGTGATGATCACAAAGGCGAGGCCCAAGCCCATCAGGCTGCGCAGCGCCATGAGCGGTGTCAACCCGCTGGTACGCAAGATGGTGAATTCCGAGCTTTTTGCCAGTCGCGACATGACGAAAATTGTGCCAATCAGTACTGAAATGGGCAGTAACTCATACATGTGACTCGGCACTGACAGCAGCACAAAACCAAAGACATGTTTCAGTTGGTATTGGTTGTTGTTCCCACCAACGTTGGGTAAATCGTCAATGAAATCAAAGAAAAAGAAGAGCGCCAAAAAGCACAGCGTGACAAATGCGACTGAGACCCAAATCTCATCATGAATCAGTTTGCGAAGGGTTTTCATAGGAGGTGCGTTTTAGCCTTGTGCACGTGACAAAAGTTGGCGCCAATTCCAGTTGTTGTGACGCACAGTGAGCCACGCAAATGCCAACAAGAAAACACCCCCATGCAATGCAATAAAGAAAGGGATAAATTGGGCTTTGCCTGAGCCCACCCAACTTTGGCCTAAGTTGATGAGGTTGAAATACACCACAAATATGAGCAGCGCCTGAGCCAAGTTTCCCCCACGTCCAACACGAGGGTTGGCACTGGTGATGGCCAGCGCAATGATGATGACGTTAAAGGCTGAGAACGCAACGCCCAAACGCCAGCCCAATTCGCCCAAATGGTTGGCGGTTGGATTCTGGGCCAGCTCAAGGCTAGAGATTGTTTTGAGCGGTGCCTTGTCAGGCAGGGTGGCAGTGGGGTTGAGCTGAGAGGTATAGCTTTTGAACTGGGTCACTTTCAGCTCTGACTTACCTAAGTTTTGTTCAACGCGTTGGCCATTTTCCAAGACCAAAAATTGCTCATCCCGAATGATTTCGACTCGCCCAGTTTTTGATGACGTCATCGACTGCTTGTTGTGGTCGGTTGAGGAAATAAAAACGTTTTTTCCTTCCTTGTTGTCCGAGCTTTCTTTGTCGATGAAAAACACGCGGCTTCCGTTGGCGGACTCTTGGAATTGGCCGGGTGCCACACGCTCTAAATCGCCACGGCGCTCATAACGGTTTTTCAACTCACCAATTTGTTGGTTAGACCAAGGCCAGACCAGCAGCATCAGCACAAACACACTCAGCAACATGGGCCAAGCAAAATTAAGCATGGGCGTGACCAGTGAGCGAAGGCCCTTACCGCTTACCAGCCAAATCACCATTTCGCTTTCTAGGTACATGCGCGACAGCGTACCCACGGCTGAGATGAACAAGCTCATGGTCAACAAAATAGGCAATTGCCCAAGCATGGTGTAGCCAAGGATAAGAGTGACTTCAGCGGGGTTAACGCTGCCGATTGAGGCTTGCCCCAGTGTTCGAATCAGCATCATGGTCATCACGATGGTGACCAGCACCACCAGCGTGGCACCAAAACTGCGAGCGAGCTCTTGGCGAATAGAGGAATGGAATAACATCAGCGACAGAGGAAAAACCCAATTATGAACTTCGAGCTCAAGACCCTAGATTTACACGCTGCAGCCACGCATAAAACCGATGCGTTGATTATCTTGGTATCTGCCAAGGACAAGCCCACCAAAAGCGTTTTGGCCCAACTTATTTCTGAGGCACGCAAAAGCGGTGATTTGGATGAATCGCCCGCCAAACTACTGAGCGTGTGGCGTCCGCAGGGCGTGAGTGCATCGCGTTTGGTGTTGGTCTCGACTGGTGACGGCAGTGCGCGCGTGGTACGTCAAGCCGTGACGGCAGCCGTGGCCTCGCTCAAAGCGGCCAAGCCTGCTCACATCACCGTGTGTTTGGCCGATGCCAGAGCACATCGCTTGCAAGCTGCCGCCCAAGCCGTGGCTGACACCAGTTATGTGTACACCGCCACCAAGCCATCGGCCAAAGCCTCTGGTTTGACGCGCGTGGTGTTGGCTTTGCCCACTGCCGAAAAAACCAAAGCAGCCAAACACGAATTTGACCTTGCCCGCGCCCAAGTGGCCGGTGTGGCCTTGGCTAAAGAGTGGGGCAACCGTCCCGCCAACCACGCCACGCCCACGCATTTGGCCGATGTGGCCAAGGCTCTGGGCAAAAAGGCGGGCATCCATTGCCAAGTGCTCGGCCCCAAAGAAATCGAGAAGCTCGGCATGGGTTCATTCGCGGCTGTGGCGCGTGGCTCGGTTGAGCCTTTGCGCTTCATCGTGTTGCAGTACAGCGGTGCAGCTAAAACGGTGGCACCGACTGTGTTGGTGGGCAAGGGCATCACGTTTGACACGGGCGGTATTTCGCTCAAGCCGGGCCCCGGCATGGACGAGATGAAGTTCGACATGTGCGGTGCCGCCAGCGTGCTGGGCACGTTTGAAGCGCTGGCGCACTTGAAGCCCGCCATCAACGTGGTCGGCCTCATTCCAACCTGCGAAAACATGCCCGATGGCACCGCCTTAAAGCCCGGTGACGTGATCACCAGCATGAGCGGCCAAACCATTGAGGTGCTCAACACCGATGCCGAAGGCCGCCTGATTTTGTGTGACGCTTTGACCTACGCCACACGCTTCAAGCCCCGCGCGGTGATTGACATTGCCACGCTGACGGGCGCTTGCGTGATTTCGTTGGGCCATGTGCGCAGCGGTTTGTTCTCGCCTTCGGACGACTTGGCCAATGCCTTGTTTGCCGCAGGTGAAGCCGCGCTGGACCCTTGCTGGCGCTTGCCTTTGGACGAGGAATATGCAGAAGGCCTCAAGTCCAACTTTGCCGATGTGGCCAACGTGGCTGGGCGTGATGGCGGCTCGATTACTGCCGCCAAGTTCTTGCAGCGTTTTGCCAAAGACTACCCATGGGCGCATTTGGACATCGCAGGTTCTGCTTGGAAGAGCGGCGCTGCCAAAGGTGCGACGGGTCGTCCTGTGGGCTTGTTGTTGCAATACTTGTTGAGCACTGCCAAAGCGAAATGACCGAAATCGCTTTTCACTTCAACGCGCCCGACAAACTGGCCTATGCCTGCCGCTTGCTGCGCAAGGCCGTGGCCAGTGGCGCACGTGTGGTGGTGACAGGTGCGCCTGCTTCCTTGCAAGCACTCGACACCTTGCTGTGGACGTTCTCGCCACTGGAGTTCGTTGCGCATTGCCGCGCAGGCAGTCCTGCTGAGCAGTTGATGTCGTCCCCCGTGGTTTTAGCTGCACAAATTGAGGGTGGCCCTGAGTTGCCTCATCACCAAGTGCTGTTGAATTTGGGCAATGAGGTTGCGGCCGGTTACGAGCGCTTTGAGCGCACGATTGAAGTGGTCACGCTGGATGACGAAGACCGCCAGCTGGCGCGCCAACGCTGGAAGCACTATGCCGATCGCGGGTATTCCATCACGCGCCATGATTTGAAATTAAGGGATTGAGAAACTTTCTTTGTTTTGGAGTTACGATTAAAAACCGTTATTTCAAACCCAAGGAGTTCTTGCATGCATTTCTCTTTCAAATTGACAGCCGTTGCAACGTTGGCCGCCATCAGCAGTTTGGCCATGGCGCAAGACCAAGTGGTCAAGATCGGCCATGTCGGCCCCGTCAGCGGCGCCATCGCGCATTTGGGCAAAGACAACGAATACGGCGCACGTTTGGCCGTTGAAGAGCTTAACGCCAAAGGCGTGAGCATCAATGGCAAGAAAGTGAAATTGGAATTGGTGGCTGAAGACGATGCGGCTGATCCCAAGCAAGGCACAGCCGCCGCGCAAAAATTGGTGGATGCCAAAGTCAGTGGCGTGATTGGCCACTTGAACTCAGGCACAACCATCCCTGCCTCCAAGATTTACAGCGACGCAGGCATTCCCCAAATCTCCCCATCCTCCACCAACCCCAAATACACACGCCAAGGCTACAAAACAGCTTTCCGCGTGGTGGCGGATGACGTTCACTTGGGTGGCACTTTGGGCCGTTATGCGGTGAACGAACTCAAAGGCAAATCCATTGCCGTGATCGACGACCGCACAGCCTACGGCCAAGGCGTGGCTGAAGAATTCGAAAAAGCGGTCAAAGCCGCGGGTGGCAATTTGGTGGGCCATGAGTTCACCACCGACAAAGCCACCGACTTCATGCCCATCTTGACCACATTGAAGGGCAAGAAGCCAGACATCATCTTCTTCGGCGGCATGGACGCCGTGGGCGGCCCGATGATGAAGCAAATGAAATCTCTCGGCATCAAGGCTAAGTTCATGGGCGGTGACGGTATTTGCACCAACGAGATGATCAAGCTTGCAGGTGACGCCATGGCTGACGGCCAAGTGGTGTGTGCGGAGGCGGGCGGTGTGGACGGTGCGTTGAAGAAGGGCATGGATGACTTCAGCGCCAAGTTCAAGAAGCGCTTCAACGACGACGTGAAGCTGTATTCGCCTTATGTGTATGACGCCGTGTATGTGATGGTCGATGCCATGCAACGCGCCAAGTCCAGCGAACCCGCCAAGTACTTGCCTGAGTTGGCCAAAACTACAGGTTTCAAAGGCGTGACGGGTACCATTTCGTTTGATGCCAAGGGCGACATCAAGAATGGCGCGTTGACGCTTTACACCTTCAAGGCCGGGAAGCGGGACCAAATTGCAGTGGTACGTTAATTCTTTGTTGTTACCGTAAGCTTTTTTTAAAACCACCCTCGGGTGGTTTTTTATGTTTTTAAAAAGTCAAAACCTATACAAATCAATGGCTTGTATGTTTTATTTCAAAATGATTGCAATTAATTTACAAATTGTGTCTACCAAATGAAAGTCTGAGGCGTTGATTCTTCACTAAGTTCCTTGGAGCCTAAATTGGATAAATCAGTAGTTCAGATCGAATCGCCTAATGTTGCCGTGGAGCGTCGCTTCAAAACCGTGTCTTGCGAAAAGACCGGAATCAAAGCCACCTTCGATCGCATCCGTGCTCAGCTGGCTCAAGAAGCCGAGCAACGCAGCCGTCCTGCATCGCGCATGTACTCTGGATTCCGTGCGGTCAAAGCTTGATCTAAACGCATGTTTTCCCAAGGGCGCCTTTACGGCGCCTTTTTTACGTCCTGTGTTTTTGCTTGCTAAATAGTTAATTCTCTTTTAGATTCAACGATTTATACGCCGACAGGCGTATGGACTGAGTTTGTCAAATTACTGATAATTTCGCGCTATTGCTCCTTCCCGTGAGGTTATTGTGTTTTCTAGCTTTACCAAGTTTTTTTCGACCGACATTGCCATTGATTTAGGCACAGCCAACACGCTGATTTACACCAAAGAGCATGGCATTGTGTTGGATGAGCCCTCGGTGGTGGTGCTTAAAAAAGATGGCAAGATCAATGGCAAAACCTCCGTGTTGGCCGTTGGCAATGAAGCCAAAGCCATGCTGGGTCGCGTGCCCGCAGGCATCGAGGCCATTCGCCCGATGAAAGACGGCGTGATTGCCGACTTCACCGTGACCGAGGTGATGCTCAAGCACTTCATCAAGCTGGCTCACCCGCAGATGTTGTTCAAGCCCAGCCCGCGCATTGTGATTTGTGTGCCTTGTGGCTCCACCCAAGTGGAGCGCCGTGCCATTCGCGAATCTGCCTTGGGTGCTGGGGCCTCTGAGGTGTATCTGATTGAAGAGCCCATGGCCGCAGCCATTGGTGCAGGTTTGCCCGTGACCGAACCCTGCGGCTCGATGGTGGTGGACATTGGTGGCGGTACCACGGAGGTGGGCATTGTGTCGCTGGGCGGCATGGTTTACAAAAACAGCGCACGCATTGGCGGTGACAAGTTTGACGAAGCCATCGTCAACTACATCCGCCGCAACTTTGGCATGTTGATTGGCGAGCAAACGGCTGAGCGCATCAAGAAAGAAATTGCAACCGCGTTCCCCACCGGCGAGGTGAGGGAAATGGAAATCACGGGTCGCAACTTGAGCCAAGGCATTCCACAAAGCTTCACCATCAGCTCCACGGAAATCTTGGAAGCGCTGACCGATACCTTGAACAACTTGGTGTCGACCGTCAAGATCGCTCTGGAGCGCACACCGCCTGAGTTGAGCTCAGACATTGCTGAGCGCGGCATCATGCTCACGGGGGGAGGTGCTTTGTTGCGCGACTTGGACCGTTTGATTTCTGAAGAAACAGGCTTGCCTGTGTTGATTGCCGAAGACCCGCTCACGTGTGTGGCGAGGGGTTGCGGTTTGGCGTTGGAGCAGTTGCACAGCGTCAGCGGCATCTTCACGGCGGATTGATGGAGGGCTTGCCAAACGCTCGGGGGCGTTGGGCTCTGGTGGTTGGTGGCTGGCTTGGTGTGTTCTTGGTCATGTCGATGCCAGCACAGGCGGCTCGTACGGCACAGCTACCGGATGTCTCGGGTGATGCCTCGCGCATGGTGTTCAAAGCAAACACCAAAAACAAAAAAGAA
>CAUPNL010000026.1:0-33732 GCA_963512655.1 uncultured Limnohabitans sp.
GAGATCGATTGTGCATGACATGTCGGCGGCTGTGACTCGGCTCAAAGATAAGTCCAAGCATTCCACGGGCAACTTCACGCTGTCTTGCGTTCCCACCATGGCGGCTTACATTCTTCCAAACCTCATCAGGTTATACGCAGAGAAATTTCCTAATAACAGAATTCGATTGGTAGACGCCACCTCTTATCAAGTGCGAGAGGCAGTGCTATCCAACCAAGCAGAAGTTGGCATATCAATTCATGGTGAAAAACATCCCAACTTGGTGGAAACCCAGTTGTTTGAAGATCCTCTGATGTTTTTTTGCCGTGAAAACCATCCGCTGAGGAAGAAGAAATCTGTGCGTTGGTCCGATATGAGCGATGCCAATTTGATTGTGGTGAGTAACTTTGTGGCAACCCGTGTCTTCATGGACTATCAGTTGGCTAAGCGTGGCATCAGCCTGACAGGAGCCTATGAAGTGCAACACCATGCAACGGCTATCAATTTGGTTGCGGCAGGCGTGGGGTGCTCCATCTTGCCATCCTCGTCTTGTGGCGAAAACGATCGCCCTGGTGTGATTCGTATTCCGTTGATAGAGCCAGTCGTCAAGCGAAAAGTCGTTTTGATTCAACGCAAGGGCGCTACCTTGTCACCTGCAGCAGCAGCTTTTTGCGATGTGCTGAAGAAGGTGCCGGTCGATTCTCTCAGTAAGAAAAAGCGGCCAATCATTTGATGCGTTAATCGCATCAATAAACCCTTAAGTTGCATTTTACAAACTAGCTGATCAGACGGAACATATCTCTATTCGTTCATGAACAGGAGATACAAATGTCTGATAACCGCTTAAAGAATAGTTTTGAATGCAATAAGCGCATGGCTTGGCGAGCGCTTTCTGTGCCGATGCTCACAATGGGTTCTTGGCTGATCCATGCGGATGCCTTGGCTCAAAGTTTCCCCACCAAGCCGATCACCATTGTCGTGCCTACTGCTGCAGGTGGTGCCAACGACGCGATGGCTCGCATCATTGCGCAAGGTTTGCAAGTGCGACTTGGCCAACCTGTCGTGGTTGATAACAAGGCAGGTGCCAATGGCGCGATTGCTTCAGAATTCGTTGCTCGCGCACCTGCAGATGGGCATACGATTTTGTTTGGTTATATCGCTACGCATGGCATGAACCCAGCGCTGCAAAAACTCAAATACGATCCAATTGCTGACTTTGAACCCATTGGCATGGTGGCGAGTTCTCCTATTTTGATGGTTGCAACAAATTCATTGCCAGTAAAAAATGCAACCGAGTTCGTAGCCTTATCAAAGTCAAAGCTAGGTGTGATGAACTACGCATCTGCTGGCAAGGGAACAGCCCCCCACTTTGCGGCGGAGCTGTTCAAAATGAATACAGGTGCAGATATGGAACACGTGCCCTACAAGGGCTCTGCACCTGCGATTGTGGACACAATCGGCGGAACGACCCAAGTCATGTTTCCCAGTTTGTTTACCGCTTATCCACAAGTTAAAGGCGGAAAAATTAAAGCCCTCGGTTTGGCAGGTGCAAAGCGTTCAACTTTGATGCCCGATGTACCTACCTTAGCTGAGCAGGGCATTCCTAATGTGAACATTGGTCAGTGGTATGCCTTGTTTGCCCCCAGCAAAACACCATCAGCGGTGATTCAGCGCTTGAACAAAGAAGTCAATATTGTTCTGAATGACAAGGCCAATGAGAAGAAAATTGAAGATCAGGGTGCGGAGGTTGAAACGGGCACCCCAGAGCAACTCAAGACATTGGTTCAAAAAGAGTTGGTGCGTTGGCGCTCTGTGGTTGCCACGGCCAAGATCACTGCAGATTGAGGCACTATGACGATTTCACTTCCCTGCGTTTTGATGAGAGCTGGCACTTCGCGCGGCCCATTTTTTCTGCGTGATTGGTTACCTGAGTCTGATGAGGCACGTGACCAAGCTTTGATTGGTGCCATCGGTGCATCCGACCCATTACAGTTAGATGGGCTGGGCGGCGGCAGCACGCTCAACAGTAAAGTCGCCATCGTGTCCAAATCAACCCAAGCTGATTGCGACATCGATTACTTATTTGCGCAAGTGGGAGTGGGCCACCAATCCGTGGACACACGGCCGAATTGTGGAAATATGTTGTCTGGTGTTGCGCCATTTGCAATTGATCAGGGGCTGATTCCTGCGCAAGACGGAACCACCAAAGTGCGTGTGTTCAATGTGAACACCAAGTCCCGTATTGAGGTCACCGTTTGCACGCCTGATGGCAAAGTGAGCTACGAGGGGGACGCGCGTATTGATGGCGTGGCTGGTACAGCTGCGCCTGTGCTGTTGAATTTTCTGGATGCTTGGGGCGCGGTGACTGGTAAGGTTTTTCCAACGGGCAATCGGATTGATGTGATCGATGGCATGGAAGTGACGTGTATCGACGCCGCTATGCCGTTGATGATGTTGCGTGCTAAAGACTTTGGTTTGACCGGCCGTGAACGTCCCGCAGAGTTAGATGCCAATCGAGAATTGTTAGATCGCTTGGAACGACTAAGGTTGCAAGCAGGTCGCTTGATGGGCTTGGGCGATGTGTCGAACAGTGTGATTCCCAAACCTGTTTTGGTCAGTGAGGGAGACTCTGTAAACAGCATCACCTCACGTTATTTCACGCCGCACAAATGTCACGCCTCTCATGCTGTCACAGGCGCCATTGGCGTAGCGACTGCTTTTTCTCTGCCGGGTACGGTTGCAAGCGGAAACGCGATGGCACCAGGTCGACATGGCTTGGTGGTGTTGCATCCCGCCGGACAGATTGATGTGGAGGTTGAGCTTGAAGGCGAGGGTGATGAGGCTGTACTCACCAGTGCAGCGTTGGTTCGTACGGCAAGAAAAATCATGCAAGGTATTTTGCATTTACCTGATTACGTGTTCCCACCCGCACGGAAAGATGCGGGCACCTCCAGCGTTCCTTCCGGCCATGGCTTCCGTACTTTTCCGCAGCGGGAGGTGCGCATCATCGTGCCGACGAGTGCAGGCGGCGGTAACGACACCATGGCGCGCACGATCACGCGCAAGCTAGGCCCGATACTTGGGCAATCAGTTGTGGTGGATAACCGTGCGGGCGCCAATGGATCTGTGGCGTGTGAGTATGTAGCCGCATCACAAGCTGATGGGCATACCCTGATGTTTGGCTACATTGCAACGCATGGCATTAATCCGGCTTTGCAAAAACTGCGCTACGACCCTATGGCCGATTTTTCGCCTGTGGGTTTGATTGGCTTTTCGCCGACGCTCTTGGTGGTGCCCTCAGAACTTCCCGTCAACAGCATCCAAGACTTAGTTCGTTATTTGAAGGAGAGCGGTGGTCGTGCTAGCTACGCGTCAGCGGGTGTTGGCACAGTGCCGCATTTTGCAGGTGAGCTGTTCAAGTTGCAAACCGGCACACAGATGCAGCGCGTTGATTTCTCTGGCGCTTCCCCCGCCATTGGAGAGGTGGCCAACGGCTTGGTACAAGTGATGTTTCCAAGTTTATTCACTGCGCAGCCGTATTTGAGAAGCGGAAAACTCAAAGCATTGGCGGTGGCTGGTAAGGCACGATTGAATGCTTTGCCAAACGTCCCCACTCTGCTGGAAGCCGGCGTTCCTGGTGTTGAATTGACGCAGTGGTATGCCTTGTTTGCGCCGGCCAAAACACCAGCCTCTGTGGTGAAGCACCTCAATTCCGCGCTCAATCATGTGTTGGATGATTCAGACATCGTGGCAAGAATGCAAGCCGATGGTGCCAATGTGCAAACCTCATCGCCCGGTGAGCTGCATGATTTGCTCATGAATGAGAATGAGAAATGGCAACGCGTTGTGATTCAGGCTGGGTTACGCCCCGATCTGATTGCAGACTAGGGCTTTACCGCTGATTCACCCCTTACTCGCCACCTAATCCGATTTGGTTAGGTTGGCGTTTTTCAACTGCAAAACGCAATAACGCTGCCGTTCTGAAAATACCATGGGCAAACTTGCCATAGGGCAGGGTGGCAAACAAGGCCATGACCACGCCTAGGTGAATGGCCAACATGGCAGGCAGTGCCGCATGACCTCTGAGTAGCCACAACGCTAGGCCTGTTGCGCTGGTTAAAAAGAGTAGCGCAATAAAACCTAAATCCATAGGCTTTTGTTCTTTGTCACCGTGCATGGGGTGTCGTGCTAAGTTGAGTTTGAACAGGCCTGCGGTACCCAGTAGCAAACTGAGGCCCCCAACGACACCCAATAGTTTGGGAAGGCTAGGCAGGTCATAGGGTGCCACCCATCCAAAGGCGTAGTGATACACGGTAGCGACGCTGGTGGCTGCAAAACAGAGCATGAAACCATAAAAAGTCAGGTGATGAGCGCGGCGCCTAGAGAGTGTGAAGGCATCGTCTTCGTTGTTACAGCCGTCGCCATGTCCGCCATCCAAATACTTGAGCTTCAGTACCGCCTTGCTGGCTTCAGATGTGGCTGGCAGAGTCAAGGCTGCGCTGCTGGTTGCTGGTGTGATGTCTTGCCAAAAGCGTCGCACACCTAGGCTTAATGCGAGCGTTGCAAACAAAAATACAGGAGCAAACAGACTCACCAGCAGATTGTGTGGAAATACATCGTAAAAGCTGGTTTGACCACTGCTGGCCCAAAGTGTGCCGTTGAGCCTTAAGGCCAAAAGCAAGAACAAAGACAAACCTGCAGCAAGGGCCAAGGACAAAGTAAGCCCGTTGCGTTTATATAGAGCACCTAGGGCAGGGGGCCACGCGTAATCCGCGTAAGTTTGGCCTCGTACTTGGGCCATCGCCGCTGGCACATTGATGGCAAATTCATGGGGTGGAGCGTACTGACAGGCATGCAGACATGCACCACAGTTGTGGCACAGATTAGCCATGTAATGGATATCGGCTTGCCCAAACTCCAGGCGACGTGTCATGGCTGGAAAGACCGCACAAAAACCCTCGCAGTAGCGACAGCCGTTGCAGATGTGCATCTGGCGCGCCACCTCTGTTTCACTGGGTGTCCATGCGCCTTGTGCCAAAGACTTGGCTTCATTTGTCAGCACTTTAAGCGTTTGCATGATGGGCTCCTGTCTTCAAAGCCGCTTTGGCTGCTTCAACGCCAGCGATGCGTCCAAACGCAGTACCAATGGTCATGCCTACGCCAGCGGTATAGCCTTTTCCAAGCACGTTGCCCGCCATCATCTCGCCTGCAACAAACAGATTAGGGCTCGCTTGCTGGTTGAATCGAACCGCTGCAGTTTCGTCTGTGTGTAGTCCCAGGTAGGTGAAGGTGACGCCAGGGCGTACGGCATAGGCATAAAACGGTGCTGTGTCGATGGGGCGTGCCCAATGCGTTTTGGCTGGGGTGACGCCGTCCGTGTGGCAGTCATCCAGCGAGGTATGGTCAAACGTGCCGACTTGGCACGCCGTGTTGTAGTCGGTCATGGTTTTTATAAAGACGTTTTCGTCCAAGCCTAATTTGCGCGCGAGCTCGGGCAAGCTGTTGGCTTGCGTACCTTCAAACACGGGGGGCATGAAGCGACCAATGGCTTTGGCATCAATGATGGAATAGGCCACTTGGCCTGGTTGTTGGGCGACCAAACGCCCCCAAATGGCATAGCGTTTGGGCCAGAAATCTTCGCCCTCGTCATAAAAGCGCAGTGCATCACGGTTGACGACAACGCCTAGGGAGACGCAATCGATGCGCGTACAAATTCCACCGTCATACATGGGCGCTCGTGCATCAATGGCCACCATGTGTGCCTGTGTGGGGTCGCCGATGGCATCAGCACCTTGGGCCAACATGTGTTTCAGCAGAACGCCTTGGTTAAATCGAGTGCCACGTATAAGGAACTGATCCGATGGGTATTCACCCCTCTCGTTTTGGCCCCATGCCTCTCGCAGCCACTCTCTGTTGGACTCAAATCCACCCGAGGCTAAGACGCAGGCTTTGGCTTCAATGCGTTCACGCTTGATAGAGCCATCAGCTGATTTGTGCATCACAGAGGCCGCAATAAAGCGCGTGTCATCCAGCTCGATTTCATCAACCTCTGCGTTGTAGTCGACTTGGATGCCTAGGCTTTGTGCACTGCGGTAATAGGCGTTCATGAGCGCTTTGCCGCCACCCATAAAAAAAGCATTGGTCCTTGCTGTGTGCAGCGCCCCAGATAGCGAGGGTTGAAAGCGAACGCCATGCTTGACCATCCAAGGTCTGCAACTCGCCGAATGCCGAATGACGAGGCGTGCCAACTTTTCGTCAGTCAGGCCACCTGTCACCTTGAGCAAGTCTTGCCAGAATTCTTCTTCAGGGTAGGCATCGACGAGTACATCTTGTGGTGCGTCGTGCATGCAGCGCAGGTTGCGCGTGTGTGCTGAATTGCCGCCGCGCCAGTCGCGCGGAGCAGACTCAAGCACACGCACGCTGGCGCCTGCTTCACGCGCCATCAGTGCCGCACACAGCGCTGCATTGCCACCACCGATGACCAGTACATCCAAACTCATGCTGACTTGCTCCGTAAATAAGTGGTCGTTCAATCGGGCTTGATGCCCGCACGTTTGACGATGTCGCTCCAGATGGCCTGTTCATTCTTGATGAATGCTGCGTACTCACTAGAGGGACCGCCGCCGCCAACTGCGTTGTCGGTGGCAAAGCGTTCAGTGACTGCGCTGGACTTGAGCGCTTTCAAAGACTCTTCTTGGAGGCGCTTGACGATTTCAGGAGGCGTGCCGGCGGGTACGTGAATGCCATACCACTGTGATGTTTCAAAGTTTTTGAATCCCAACTCTGCAACGGTAGGCACGTCGGGCATAGACGCAATGCGTTGTTGTGTGCCGACTGCGATGGCTCGTAGTTTTCCGCTTCGAATATGAGCTCCCAAAGCAGGCATGCCAGCTGAAGACGCTTGCGTACGGCCTGCAAGTAAGTCTGTGAGTTGGGGGCCAGTGCCACGGTAAGGAATGTGGGTGATGTAGGTGCCTGTCACCAATTTGAGGTATTCCATTGCCAAATGGCCAGCGCTGGCATTGCCTGCCGAACCGTAGTTGAGCTGGCCTGGGTGGGCTTTTGCGTAGCTAATAAACTCCTTGAAGTTTTTGGCTGGCACATCGGGGTGAATCACAAAGACGTTGGGTACCTTGGCCAACAAAGTGACTGGGATGAAGTCTTTGTTCACGTCATACGGTTGGTTGGTCAACATATAGGGGTTGACTGCCAGTGTTCCGACGTGGGTCAGGATGATGGTGTGGCCATCAGGTGTTGCTCTGGCCACCTCTTGCATGGCTGTTACGCCTGCACCGCCTGGTTTGTTTTCGACATAGACAGTTTGTCCCAATTGCTTGGTTAGTTCTGCGGCCACTGAACGTGCCACCACTTCACTGGTTCCGCCTGGTGCAAATGGCACGACAAAGCGAATTGCTTTGGTGGGCCAGCCTTGAGTTTGCGCCTGCACGCAGATAGGCGCCAGTAGGGCCATGCAAGCTGTGATGCCTGCGGTGAGAACCATGCGTCGAGAATTTATTGTCATCTTTGTCTCCTGTCGTTGTTATCGAAAACTAATCGTCATGCTGAGTTTTGGGGCGGTCAGAACTGGTATCTGCGTAGTCCACCGTCTACAGGTATCACTGCACCCGTGATGTAACTCGCCAAAGGCGAGGCCAAAAAGGTGACGAGATTTGCCATATCTTCTGGCTCGCCGTAGCGGCCCATTGGGATTTCGTTCTCACACTGCCACTGGCGGTACTCAGGTGTGTAGTTTCTGAAAATTTGCTCAGAGTGGATGCGGCCAGGGGGGATGCAGTTCACGGTGACGCCATGCTTGCCCACCATGCGTGATAAGCCTTTGGCCCAGCTGTGCATACCGGCTTTGGCGCAAAACGCGCCGTTGGTGTGTTCGGGTTCACTTTTGCCAGTGATGTTGATGATGCGGCCCCATTGGTGCTCAATCATTTGATCAATCAAGGCATCTGCAACTTGACGGGGGCGGTGAAAGTTTAGGGTGATGGCTTCTTGCCAAGCTTCTTCGCTCACATGAAGATCTTTGAAGCTGCGGGAGCCGCCTGCGTTGTTGATCAAAATGTCGACTCGACCCAAACCTTCTAGCGCTGCCTTGGCTAAGCGTGCCGCTGCATCTTCGGCATAAAGATCAGATTCAATGATGACCGGGCGCTGACCACCGGCCTGTTCGATTTCATCTGAGAGTTCTTTGAGTTTGTCTGTGCGTCTTGCCGAAATCGCGACGTGCACGCCTTCGGCCGCTAAGGCTTTGGCTATGCCGCGACCTATACCAACGCTGGCACCCGTGACCAATGCTGTTTTATTCTTGAGTTGTAAATCCATGTCGTGTCCCCTTTGTTTGGCGAGAAGACACCGACTTTAATCAAATAACAGATATGTCTGAGCTATCCGTATGAATGGGGGTATCACATAAAGTGATAGCGCAAGGCCTCAGGCGATATGTGGCGGACTTGGCTCACTCAGCACAGCACCTTGCCAAACGCCACTTTGCACCAAGGACTTCATGCAGTCAGTCAGTACAACGCGTGCCGCGAGGGCTGCTGGCGAGAGCTCATCATCCGACAGGCCGCATAAAAAATTTAAACGTTTGACTTTGTGGTCGCTGATACGTGCCATGTACAGCTGATCTTGTGCATCTTTCATACGGGCAACCGCAGCCCAAGGCTGCAGAGTCGCGCCTAGACCTGAACTCACCGCGTCCATCAGCATGGCAAGAGAGTCAATTTCTAGAATTACCTGTGGTGTGATGTTGGCTCTAGCAAAAGCCGCATTCAGTGTGCTGCGTAAGCCGTGAGGTCCTGTGGGCAAAATCAATGACTCATCGGTGAGTTGAGCCATACGAAGACTCTTTGGGGTTTTAGATTTTCGTGTTTGCCGATTGGCGATCAAGAAAATGTCCTCTTCTAAAAGCGGTTTGACGCTCCAACTTCTGGCTGTTTGTATTTGCTGACTTGCTCGAATCGGGGAGTCAAATAGAACGGCCAAGTCAATTTGTCTCGCATTCAACATTGCTGACAAATGACCTGACAAACTCTCGATCATGTGCAGGCGAACATTGGGATAGCGCTCTCGCATAGCTTGCATCAGTGGTAAACCCACTACGGCGGCGGTTGTGGGCGCTAGGCCCACACTGACTGTGCCTGATAAGCGTGCAAGTTTCGCACTTCGGATGGCTTGTTCTGCATGACGAAGTGTGAGTTGTGCCTCTCGGAAGAATGCAACGCCAGCTTCTGTGGGGGTGACGCCATGGGGAAGGCGTTGCAGCAAGCGCGTAGACAGGCCGCTTTCTAACCGTGTCATCTGTTGACTCAATGCAGATTGAACCAAGTTCAAGTCCAAGGCGGCGCGGCTGATGCTCCCAAGTTCAACAATGCGAACAAAGTAGCGGAGTTGTTTAAGTTCCATAGATAATTGCATTTTGCTTGAACATTGCGTTCAAAAAGCCTTCGTTTCAGTTAGCGCATGAAGCTGTATGTCTAGTTGGTGATTTTCAAGCGTGCCGTTAAAAACGAGCAATTTGCGGGTTACAATAGCTCTATCGGGGCGTAGCGCAGCCTGGTAGCGCATCTGGTTTGGGACCAGAGGGTCGTAGGTTCGAATCCTATCGCCCCGACCACAAAAGCAAAAAAGGCCTCGTTTTCGAGGCCTTTTTTCATTTCTGTCCGTAGCTCAGTTGGATAGAGCAACAACCTTCTAAGTTGTGGGTCACAGGTTCGATTCCTGTCGGACAGGCCACTTTCTCCAGCCGCTGTTAGTTAAACAGCCAATCAGGGTGCAGCACAACGTAACAGTGCTTTTCACCCACAAACTGCCCATCAGGACTTACGCAAAAGTTAGCGCGACGGAACTTCTTTTCATCTGTCAGCACGTACGAGCGATACAGATCTTTGCTCTTGATGCCTGTCTTGTCCTTGGGGAACAACATCATCAGTCGAGTAGAGCCGCATTCGCCCATCTTGATGCACTCTTTCTCGGCCTTCACATCGGTATAAAACTCAATGTAGACAGCGCCAGGAAACTTTGTATTGGCCTTAGCAATCTTGATCATGCAGGGCATGTCTTGCGCACGCGGCAAGCCCATGCGGTCTGCGAAGGTGTTCATCTCGGCCAGCACCTGCTCTTGGAACTTGGGCTTGATGGTTTTGTAGCAAACAAAGTAGTCTGCAAACTTGTTGGTAAAAATCACACGTGTTAACGGGCGGTTGTTGCCATCAAGCTTGATGACAGCAGGGTCGTACACCGCGCTGACCGCTGGAGCCGCAGGCTTTTTGGCGTCTTTGCCATGACCGCCGCCGTGCCCACCACCGTGGCCGTCGTCTTTTTTCTTCTCGTCCTTCTTAGGCGGAGCGCCGTGGCCATCGTCCTTCTTCTCTTCCTTCTTAGGCGCGCCATGGTCATCTTTTTTGCCGTGGTCGTCCTTTTTTGGTGGCTCGGGTGGTTCAGGTGGCTCAGGGAAAGGGGCCTTGGGAATAGTTTCGGGTTCTTCAAACTTAGGCTTGGCCACGCGCTTGTACACATAGCCGCTGCGGCCAGGCTCACCCGCTTCTTCGACGTAGTCGAACTTCGGCTTAGGCGGCTCTTCTTTGACTGCAGGCTTTTTGGGCGGGTCGTTGGCCAGTGCTGGCGAAACCACAAGGTTTGTCAGAACAAGAGCGGCAGCAAAGAGTGTGAAAGAGAGAAAACGCATATCCCTAGAAGATCGACTGTTCAAGGGGAGGCTTTAGCCCCGCAGGCAAAAAAGCCTTTATGGAACGGTGTAGCAGGTGGTGTCGGTGTGCAGCTTGCCTTTGTCTGTCACGCATTGCTGCGAAATCAGCTTGCGTGACATGTCTGATAAAAAGTAAGAGCGGTATAGGACCTTGTCTTTGGGGATCAGACTGATGCTGCGAAATACGGGGCACTGCTCATTGCGGACACAGGCAGTGAGACGTTGCTGGTTCACATAAAGGTGAATGTTAATGCGCCCAGGGGTGAGGCTTTTGTCGGTACCAATACTCACCACGCAGGCGTCACCTTTGACAAACGGTAACTCAACCAGTTCTGCAAAGTAGTTCATCTCGGCTACCACGAGTTCACGGAACCATGGGGCCACGATGCCGCTGCAGTCATAGTAGTCAAGCTTGGTGGTGTGAACCAAAATTTCTGTGTAGGGGCGATTTTTAGGGCCCAATAGCAACATGGGCTCGGCGCCCGACTGTGGTGGTCGAGCCAGTATGGCGCGTGATGCTGCCGGTTTGTCTTGCGCTAGCACGCCCGTCCACACAGACAGGGAAAGGCAAGCAAGCAGGAAAAACTTTTTAAACATGACAGCTTATCAATCGGTTGGAATAGTGACAACTTTATCAGTTTGTGATCGACCCATTTTTTATAAATCAAGTAAAGTGGGTTCGAGTCGATTGAATGAGCAGAATGAATATAAAACGGTCTATCTCGATTATTTTTTTAGTTGCTGCGCTATCGGCCTGCGGTGGGGGCGGAGGTGGAGGCAACCCTGTGGATTCAAGTCCGCAGCCCCCTTCTACGCCTTCGGTGCCGGTGGCTTCAGTTTCACTTTTTGGCCCCAGCATGTCGGATCCTAAGCACTTGGTGTTTTCAGGCGGCAATCTTTACGTCGCATCTCAATCAGGAATTGTGGTCTTGAATTCAGCTGGCGGTTTGGCGACCTCTTACGCCATTAGTAACTCCGTTGGTGTTGGTGTTCAGTCTGGGCTTGTTTATCACACGGGAAACATAGTAAGTGGACAAGACACAATTTTCGAGTTGGGTAGTCAGGCGCCAAAAGTAGCCTATACATCCAATAATTTTGACGGTATGGTTTTTTACTCTTCCAACATGTTGTTTGTTGCGAACAGCACCAATGTGTTGGCCTATACCAACTTTCTAAATCCTGCACCTATTTCTGGCTTAGGTGCGACGCCAATGGCAATGGCCGCAGACACTGCCAAAGCTCGGGTTTATGTAACTTTGGACAGCAATAAAATTGGTTTCTTAGACCCGACCAATGTGGGGTCGGGCCTGACCGTGTTGACCGAGGCTTCGCCTGCAAAGTGGGGGCCTTTGTTGCGTCCTAATGGCGTGGTTGTGTCTTCGAATGGCTTTGCCTACGTTGTGAATCAAGGCGATGTGAATGGCGATGGTGGGTTTATCAGCAAAATTAATACAAGCACAGGGGCGGCCGAAACCTTGATAAGCGATAGCGTTGGCAACTGGGAGGCTTTACCCGTAGGTTTTTGTGGGCCCGTCGGTATCACACTGGATGCCTCGCAAGAGTATTTGTATGTGACGAATGGCAGCTGCTCATTCAACTATTCGGGTAGTCCAAATAGCAACAAAATCTTGAAGATCAAGTTGCCATGAGTATTGGTCTTTTAGCGTTTGGCAAACTGTGTTGATCCAAACAACACATCCTTAGCCTTGTCATTGGTCAGAGGCTTACGCAAATCAGCCAACACCTGCACACCACGCTGCACAGCAGGTCGTGCCGAAATTAAATCAAACCAAGCTTTGAGGTGAGGGTAGTCTGCCCAATCAATGCCTTGGTTTTGCCAGCTGCGTAGCCACGGGAATATGGCGATGTCTGCAATGCTGTAGCTGTTGCCGCCAATGAACTTGCTGGTTTGTAAACGCTTGTCCATCACGCCATACAAGCGTTTTGCTTCGTTGGTGTAGCGGTTGTAGGCGTAGTCAATCTTCTCGGGTGCATAGATGCGAAAGTGGTGCGCTTGGCCCAGCATGGGGCCCACGCCACCCATTTGAAACATCAGCCATTGCAGCACTTCAAATTTGGCGCGGTCGCTCTTTGGGAGTAGCTTGCCTGTTTTGGAGGCGAGATACAACAGAATGGCACCCGACTCAAACACGTTGATGGGTTTGCCGTCTGGCCCATGAGGATCTACGAGTGCAGGAATTTTGTTGTTCGGGCTGATCTTCAAAAACTCAGGCGTGAACTGATCACCCTGGCCAATGTTGACTGGGTGTGCCAGCCAATCACGACCCAATCGCAAACCACACTCTTCGAGCATGATGTGCACCTTGTGTCCATTGGGCGTAGGCCATGAGTAAACGTCGATCATTTGTGTTCCTTAGCTGCCGCGTGTGATGGGCATGTCAATGTCTTGCGGTGCAGTGGCAATGTGCCGTGCGAGTTCGAGTTTAGCGATGGATTGGCGGTGTACTTCATCCGGACCATCGGCCAAGCGCAACCAGCGTTGCGTGCCGTAGGCGTAGGCCAGCGGAAAGTCGTCAGAGATACCTGCTGCGCCATGTGCTTGGATGGCCCAATCCAGCACTTGGCTGGCCATGTTGGGAGCAATCACCTTGATCATGGCAATTTCGGCGCGTGCTTCTTTGTTGCCCACGGTGTCCATCATGTGTGCTGCTTTGAGGGTGAGCAAGCGTGCTTGTTCGATCATGATGCGTGCGTCGGCAATGCGTTCGTGCCACACGCCTTGCGCTGACAAAGGTTTGCCAAATGCAATGCGGCTGTTGAGGCGTTTGCACATCAACTCTAGGGCGCGTTCTGCCGAGCCAATTGAGCGCATGCAGTGATGAATACGGCCCGGGCCTAAGCGACCTTGTGCGATCTCGAAACCTCGGCCTTCACCGAGTAACAGGTTTTCAACCGGCACGCGCACGTTGGTGAGGGTGACTTCCATGTGGCCGTGAGGCGCATCGTCATAACCAAACACGCTCAAGGGGCGAATCACTTTCACGCCGGGTGTATTGGCGGGTACGACCACCATGCTTTGTTGCGCATGTTTGGGTGCATCGGGGTCTGTTTTGCCCATCACGATGTACACGGCACAGCGCGGGTCACCTGCGCCAGAGCTCCACCACTTGGTACCGTTGATCACGTATTCATTGCCTTCGCGAGCTATGCTGCATTGGATGTTGGTCGCGTCAGATGAAGCAACCGCCGGCTCAGTCATCAAAAAGGCAGAGCGAATTTCGCCGCGCAGCAAAGGCTCCAGCCATTGCACTTTGAGTGCTTCACTGGCATAGCGCTCGAAGGTTTCCATATTGCCAGTGTCGGGAGCTGATGAGTTGAACACCTCGGCGGCGAAGGACACGCGGCCCATGATTTCGCACAGTGGGGCATATTCCAAATTACTCAAGCCATCGGGTACGCGTGGACTGTGCGGGATGAACAAATTCCACAAGCCTGCGGCGCGCGCCTTGGGCTTGAGTTCTTCGACCAATTCGGTGGGAATCCACGCGTTGCCCTTGGCACGGTTGGCAGCAATCTCTTCAAAAAAACGTTGCTCGTTGGGGTAAACGTGTTCGTCCATGAAGGCGAGCAAGCGTACTTGTAGGCCTTTGACTTTGTCGCTGTAATCGAAGTTCATGGTGTGTTCCTTGTTTCGTTTTTCTATTAGGCTTGTTGTGCAAATCGCCATGCCAACTCGGCCATCGGGCGCGCACCTGCTCCGTTGGCTTTGGCTTGTTCGCTAGACGCTGTGCCAGCTTCCACGCGTTTGGCGATGCCTTGCAAGATGGCCGCGATGCGGAACATGTTGTAGGCGAGGTAAAAATTCCAGTCGGCTTTCAAGTCTGCTGGTGTGGCGAGGCCTGTGCGGTCGCAATAGCGGTGGATGTTTTCGCTTTCGCTGGGAATGCCGAGCGCTGCAATGTCCACACCGCCAATGCCCCTGAAGGTGCCGGGCGGTATGTGCCAGCCCATGCACAAGTAGCTGAAGTCGGCCAGCGGGTGGCCTAGCGTCGATAACTCCCAATCGAGCACTGCCAACACGCGTGGCTTGGTGGGGTGAAACATCAAGTTATCCAAGCGATAGTCGCCGTGCACGATGCTGACTTTGCTGTCGTCATTGGCGCTGGCGGGCATGTTGGCGGGCAGCCATGCCATGAGTTTGTCCATCTCGACGATGGGTTGGGTGGCAGAAGCGACGTATTGCTTGCTCCAGCGGCCAATTTGGCGTTCAAAGTAATTGCCGGGGCGGCCATAGTTCTCAAGTCCACGCTCTGCAAACTTGACGGTGTGCAGGGCAGCGATGACGCGGTTCATTTCATCGTAAATCGCACCACGTTCTGCGTTGGCCACGCCTGGCAGAGTTTGGTCCCACAGCACACGCCCTGGTACAAACTCCATCACATAAAAGGCACGACCGATGATGGACTCGTCTTCGCACAGCACATGCATTTGCGGCACGGGCACATCGGTTCCGTGCAAGCCTTGCATCACTTTGAACTCGCGTTCAATCGCATGGGCCGAAGGCAACAACTTGGCCACGGGGCCAGGCTTGGTACGCATCACATAGCTCTTGGCTGGGGTGTTGAGTTGGTAAGTGGGGTTGGATTGCCCGCCCTTGAACATCTCTAGCGAGATGGGGCCTTCAAAGCCCGGCAGATTGGCGCTCAGCCACGCTGCCAGTGCTGCGGTGTCTATGCGGTGTGCCGCTTGCACGGGCTGGGAGTTTGTTGCGTCGTCCCGGCTCATGCGTGGGCTCCTGTCAGTGGTCGGCTTCGCTGATGTGTAGCAAAGCGTCGCGGTTGCGAATCACCAAGCCGCCCGGCTCGATGCGAATGGCTTCTTCGCGTTCCATGGCTTTGAGTTCTTGGTTCACGCGTTGACGTGACGCGCCCAAGAGTTGCGCCAATTCTTCTTGCGCCAGATGCAAACCAATGCGAATTTCCTGGCCATTGGTCAGGCATGGCACACCGTAGCTGCGCGCTAAGTGCAGCAGCTGTTTTGCCAAGCGTGAGCGCAAGGGCAGGGTGTTGAGGTCTTCTACCAGGCCAAACAGCTGGCGAATGCGACGTGCTTGCAAGCGCAGCATAGCGTCGTAAAACTCCACATGCTGGCTGAGAATCTTTTGGAAGTCCGCTTTGGCAACGCACAAGATCGAGGTGTCGCCGTGCGCGTACACATCGTGTGTGCGACGGTCCCCGTCCAGAATCGCCACGTCGCCAAACCAAATCCCAGGCTCCACATACGTGAAGGTGATCTGCTTGCCCGACAACGAAGTCGAGCTCACACGCACCGCGCCTTTGGCGCACGCCATCCACTCGTCGGCTGAGTCGCCGCGAGCGGCAATCAAGTCGCCGTCTTTGCATCGTTTGACGTAAGCGCATCGAAGAATGTCGTGTCGTAGTGAAGGTGAAAGAGAAGAGAACCAACGTCCTGCGTTGATGGCCTCGCGTTCTTCGATGTTAAGAATAGGATCGTCCATAGCCTGTCTTTTGTGTGACCTGAAAGTGAAAGTTTGTCACTCCGGAGACCCAGCATATCTGCGGGTTTCGAGTGAGGTTTGAAGGTGGGTTAGCTTTCGGTGTGCATCAAGCTCAAGCCCAATGCACCACGGCGACGCAGCCATGGGCTAGGCCGGTAACGCGTGTCGCCGTAAACGGTTTGCACGTTGAACAGCACTTCCAAAATTTCGGTGGGGCCGTATTTGTTGCCCATGGTCAACGGGCCCATGCTGTGGCCCAAATCTGCTGCGCCTGTGGCTTCGAGTTCTTCGGGTGTGCACAAGCCTTGCTGGCACATGTCACACGCAATGTTGATGAGGTTAGCCACCACGCGTTGCGTCACAAAACCACCGCTGTCGCGAATCACGGTCACGGCTTTGCCATCACGCGCAAACAGGGCGTGTGCAGCGTCGCGCATGTCAGCGCGTGTAGCAGGGCTGGTGGCGAGCACGTGACGTTGTGTGAGCTTGTCGTCAATCAGCATGTCGATGCCGACCGTGCGTGCGGGGTCTAAGCGTTCCACGATGGCCACGGTGGTCACATCAAAACCCAAAGGGGCGACGATAGACAGCGCTTGCGCGGAAGGCGATGCACCCGTTTCAATCTTGGCGCCCAAGTCTTTGAGCAACTGCAGCAGTTCGGGGCGACGCATGGCGCGGGTGGATACCCACACTGTTGGCATCTCTGCCACGGCGGGAGTCGCGGCTTCAGCGGGCATCTGTGCTTCGCCGTTCACATAGGTATAAAAACCTTCGCCTGTTTTCTGGCCCAGTTTGCCTGAGCTGATGCGTTGCACGGCTAGGTTGCTGGGGCGGTAACGCGGCTCGCTCAAGTATTGCTGGTAAACAGACGTGATGGCCTCATGCGCCACGTCAATGCCCGCGATGTCTAGCAACTGGAATGGGCCAAGCTTGAAACCCGCTTGGTCGCGCAAGATGCGGTCAATGGTGGCGAAGTCGGCCACGCCTTCAGATGCGATTTGTAGCGCTTCTGTGGCACCTCCCAAAATGCCTATGGTTTTGTAGATGGAATTCATGGCGAAGATTATGGCCGAGCCGCTGTGCCAGAATGAAATGAACCTTTACCGATTGGAGTACCTTCATGACCCTCAAGCTTTGCGGTTTCGCTGTCAGCAACTACTACAACAAACTCAAAATTCAGCTGCTCGAAAAAGCCGTGCCATTTGAAGAGGAGTTGGTGTGGGTCAACCCCGTCGAGCCTGCCACTTATCACCGCTCACCCATGGGGAAAGTGCCATTTTTAGATACGCCGCATGGCTGCATCAGCGAATCGGCCGTGTGTGCTGAATACATTGAGCAAGCCTATCCGCACCATCCTTTGATGCCTGCTGACCCGTTTGAGGCCGCCAAGGTGCGCGAAATCATCACTTACTTAGAGCTGCATGTGGAGCTGGTGGCGCGTGAGCTGTACCCCTTGGCTTTCTTTGGGGGCAAAGTGGATGAGGCCGTGCAAACACGTGTGCGCAAACGACTTGCCAAAGGGGTTGAGGGTTTAAGTCAACTGCTGAAGTTTGCCCCCTATGTGGCAGGCGACACGTTCACGTTGGCCGATTGTTCGGCCATTGTGAATTTGCCTTTGGTCTCGATGGCCTCTAAGGCTGTCTATGGCGAAGACCTGTTGGCTCACTTGCCTGTGAAGGCTTATACCCAACAAATGGCAGAGCGTGCCTCGGTGCAAAAAGTCAATGCAGACCGCAAAGCCTGCATGGCACTGATGGCTGAGCGAGCAGCCAGCAAGCCTAACTAAGCCGTGAGTTAGCGGCGCACTTGCAGGGCGCCTGGGTTGACGATGTTGGTGGGCGTGCCCTTGATGAAGTTCACCACATTGTCAAACGCCGTGCCGAAATACAGCTCGTAGCTGTCTTGCTCCACATAGCCAATGTGGGGTGTGCAAATGCAGTTTTCCAAACGCAGCAACGCGTGGCCTTGCATGATGGGCTCGCTCTCAAACACGTCAATCGCGGCCATGCCTGGGCGGCCACGGTTGAGGCCTGTGATGAGTGCATCGGGCTCAATCAATTCGGCGCGTGAGGTGTTGACCAGCAGTGAGGTGGGTTTCATGCGTGCCAAGTCAGCTTGTTTCACGATACCGCGGGTTGCATCCACCAAGCGCAAGTTCAGTGTGAGCACGTCAGACTCTTCGAAGAAGGCTTCGCGAGAAACCGCCACATTCAAGCCGTCTTTGGCCGCGCGTTCGCGTGAGGCTTCGCTGCCCCACATCAACACACGCATGCCAAATGCTTTGCCGAAGCCGGCCAACAGCTCGCCGGTTTTGCCGTAACCCCAAATACCCAATGTCTTGCCGCGCAAAACTTGGCCAAGGCCAAAGTTGGTGGGCATCGAGCCTGCCTTGAGGCCCGACTGTTGCCAAGCGCCGTGTTTGAGATTGCTGATGTATTGGGGCAGGCGGCGCATGGCGGCCATGATGAGTGCCCATGTCAATTCGGCAGGGGCGACAGGTGAACCAAAACCTTCTGCAACGGCAATGCCGCGTTCGGTGCAGGTGGCCATGTCAATGTGGCTGCCAACTTTGCCCGTTTGGGAGATGAGTTTGAGTTTGGGCAGTTTTTCGAGCAACTGCTTGGTCAGTTGCGTGCGTTCACGAATCAGCACCAGGACTTCGGCGTCTTTGAGTCGGACTGATAACTGGCCAACACCCTTGATGGTGTTGGTGTAAACCTTGGCGGGGTAAGCTTCTAATTTGGACGCGCAAGCCAGCTTGCGCACGACATCTTGGTAGTCGTCGAGGATGACAATGTTCATCCCCCAATTGTGCCTTGCGGCACGGGGCTTCACGCAGGGTGCGTGAGCCCAATTTCAAAAATCAATGGCGGTTTTCGAGTTCGGCCAAGCGGTCGAGTTCGGCGCACACATCCGCCATGCGACCCGAGATGACCATGCGGCCTGCTTGGCTGCGGTTGTGTTGGGCTTCCATCACGCGGGCAACGCGCAAAGGCAAGTGGCGACGGGTGCTTTGCAGGGCTTGCTCGGGCATGAAGCCGCGAACCACGTTTTGCAGAGGATTGAGGAGGCGGTAAGCGCCAAAAAGTGCGAGGCTCATGGTCGTTCTTTCTTTACATCATCATGGTGTTACGGATCAGGCCAACGGCCAAACCTTCAATTTCAAAGGGCTCGCCAGGTTCGACCACAATGGTTTTGAAGTCGGGGTTTTCTGCGAGCAGCTCAATGTGGCTGGCTGTTTTGCGAAAGCGCTTGACGGTCACGTCCTCACCCAAACGGGCCACCACGATTTGGCCGTTTTTGGCGTCGCGTGTGGATTGCACAGCCAACAAGTCGCCGTCCATGATGCCTGCGTCGCGCATGGACATGCCGCTCACACGCAGCAAATAGTCGGGCTTGCGTTGGAACAAGCTGCTTTCTACAAAGTAGGTTTGGTCCACATGCTCTTGCGCCAAGATGGGCGAGCCTGCGGCCACACGACCCACCAAGGGCAACGAGAACCCAGAGGGTGAGGCGCTGAATGTGCTTTCTTGGTAACTGCGTTGGTTGCCGCCTTTGAGGCGAATGCCGCGAGAGGTGCCGCTCACCAATTCGATGGCACCTTTGCGTGCCAAGGCTTGCAAATGTTCTTCAGCGGCGTTGGCTGACTTGAAGCCAAGCTCTGCTGCAATTTCTGCACGAGTAGGGGGCGAACCGGTGTTGGCAATGGCAGACTGGATCAACTCCAGAATCTGTTGCTGACGGGCGGTGAGTTTTGGCATTTCAATCATCGGTTCGACTCCTGCACAATGTGTGTCTTGAGGGATGCAACTGTTTGCGCATCCAGTAACTGTATTTTTAACCAGCTTTTTGAGTTTGGCAAGCTATGAATGCAAAAAAAACTAAAAAAATCGTTGTTTTAGCCACAGGCGGGACGATTGCGGGCTTGGCAAGCGATGCCGCCAAGCCTCAAACCTACACAGCTGGCCAAGTGGCCGTGGCTGATTTATTGCAAGGCGTTGCCCATGATCGCGTTGAGCTGTTGAGCGAACAAGTGGCCCAAATCGACAGCAAAGACATGTCTTTTGCGGTGTGGCAAAGCCTGTTGGCTCGCGTGTCGCACTACTTAGAAGAAGACGAAGTTCAAGGCGTGGTCATCACCCACGGCACAGACACACTCGAAGAAACTGCCTACTTTTTGCAAGCCGTCTTGCAGCCCACCAAGCCCGTGGCCATCACCTGCGCCATGTTGCCCGCCAATGCGCCTGACAGCGATGGCCCTGGCAATCTCAAGGACGCCTTGGACTGGGTGCAGCAACCTGCTGCATCGGGTGTGTCGGTGGTGTGCGCCGGCCAACTGCATGCGGGCAATGCTGTGCAAAAAAGTCATAGCCACCAGCGCAACCCATTCACCTCGCAAACGGGCGTGGCATACCCGGCCGCGTTACGTGTGCCTAGCGTGGCGCAGGTGTTGGCTTGCACGCATTGGCCACACGTGGAACTGGTGTTCAACCATGCAGGCGCAGATGGCCGCTTGGTGCGTGCATTGATGGCGCACGATGCCCCGCAAGGCTGGGTCGTTGCAGGCACGGGCAATGGCACTTTGCATCACGACTTAGAGGCTGCGTTGTTAGACGCGCAAAAGCAGGGCACACAGGTGTTGCGTGCGTCGCGCTGTGCTCAGGGCGGTGTGCAGTCGCGTGAGGCTGATCTGTTGCCGCATGCAGGCGGTTTGACTGCAGTGCAGGCACGCGTGGCTTTGTTGATGCATCTCGTGGCGCAGCAAGCGTAACCAGATCAATCTACCTCATACGCAGGTGGCTAGTTGGAGTGCATGTCATTCAGCAAGTTACCCACAAAAAAGCCGCTCGACAGAGCGGCTTTTCTTTACAAGCGTGATGCTCGACGCGAATTAAGCGGCGAGGGCTTGGAACGCGCGTTCTTTGATTTCTTCCACAGAACCTGTGCCGCTGATGGCGCGGTACTTGGGGGCTGCAGCGGCGTCGGCCTTGGCCCAGCTAGAGTAGTAGTCCACCAAAGGACGGGTTTGGGCGTTGTACACGTCCAAACGCTTTTTGACCGTCTCTTCTTGGTCGTCGGCGCGTTGCACCAAAGGCTCGCCCGTCTCGTCGTCTTTGCCTTCTACCTTGGGTGGGTTGAATTTGACGTGGTACGTACGGCCAGAAGCAGGGTGTGAGCGGCGGCCGCTCATGCGCTCGATGATGGCGTCAAACGGCACGTCGATTTCCAACACGTAGTCCAGCTTCACGCCAGCTGCCTTCATGGCGTCGGCCTGTGGAATGGTGCGTGGGAAACCGTCAAACAAGAAGCCATTGGCGCAATCGGCTTGGGTGATGCGCTCTTTGACCAAATTGATGATGAGGTCATCGCTGACCAAACCACCTGCATCCATCACTTTTTTGGCTTCGATGCCCAGTGGTGTGCCTGCTTTCACAGCGGCGCGCAACATGTCGCCGGTGGAAATTTGAGGGATGCCGTATTTTTGGCAAATGAAGGTGGCCTGTGTACCTTTACCGGCACCGGGGGCGCCCAACAATATGAGTCTCATGCTTGGTCCTATTGGTCTACGTTTTATTACTTAATCGAGGATATCACGCGCATCCCTTCCAAACCCTTACGCGGCGGCGCTTAGCAGCGCACGCACACGCGCCAAGTCTTCGGGTGTGTCCACGCCGGGGCCTGGGGAATGGTCGGTGATGTGCACCGCAATGCTGTGACCGTGCCACATGGCACGCAGCTGTTCTAGCGACTCGGTCACCTCAATCGGCGCTTGCGCCAGTTTGGGGAACTCGCGCAAAAAGCCGACGCGGTAGCCATACAGGCCCACATGGCGCAGCGGCGCGGGACTTGGGAGTGTGGTGATACCTTGCGCGAATCCATCACGCCACCAAGCAATCGGTGCACGACTGAAGTACAGCGCGGTGTTGCGGGCATCGAGCACCACTTTCACCACATTGGGGTTGGCAAAGTCTTCCACGCTCTCAATGGCGTGGGCGAGGGTGCTCATGCTGCAGTCGCTGCGTGTTTGCAGCAGCTGGGCGGCGGCGTCAATCGAAGCGGGGTCAATCAGGGGCTCATCGCCTTGCACGTTCACCACCACATCGGTGTCTTGCAGGCCCAGCAAGTCGCAGGCTTCGGCCAAACGGTCGCTACCAGAGGGGTGGTCGGTGCGGGTGAGGACGGCATCGATGCCGTGGGCTTGGCAGGCAGCCACTATGCGCGCGTCATCAGCAGCCACCACCACACGTGATGCGGCAGACAGCTTGGCGCGCTGCGCCACGCGCACCACCATGGGCAAGCCTGCGATGTCAGCCAGTGGTTTATCGGGCAAGCGCGACGACGCCATGCGCGCTGGAATGAGAACGCAAAACGACATTTACGCTTCCAGCTCGGCGTCGGTCAGGGGGCGGGCTTCGTTTTCGAGCAACACAGGAATGCCGTCGCGCACGGGGTAAGCCAAGCGCGCGCTGCGTGAGATGAGCTCTTGCGTGTCGCGTTTGTATTCAAGGGGGCCTTTGGTCACGGGGCAGACCAAGAGTTCAAGCAGTTTGGTGTCCATGGGGTGATGATAACTTTGCGTGTTGTACGGCTGCGAGGTGTGCGTCAATCGCGGCCAAGAGTTCGAGGGGCAAGGTGGTTTGCAGCGGCACAGCCCACGCTTGTGGGTGATTCGCCCAGAGTTTGACCGCATCTTTTTCGGTGCAGAGCACATCGCCTTGTGAGGCGTCGATGTGCAAAGCTTCTAAATCCGCGTGGTCGGGCAAGGCTTGGGTGTGCGCCACATTCATGCCTTGTTCGCGCAGCATGGCAAAAAACACCTCAGGCTTGGCAATGCCCGCCAAGGCTTGCACGGGTGTGTCCCACCAGCTGCTGAGCGAGCGTTGGGTGCCATCGGCTTGCAGCGCATAGTCAGCCAAATGGCGCTGCACGGCAAATTCGTTCGGGCCTGCTTCGCCGCCTGTTTTCAGCACCAAGCACGGCACATCGGGGTTCAAAGCTTTGCGTGGCCAAGCCTCACGCAGCGGGCCCGCGGGCAGCATGTGGCCGTTGCCCACGCCGCGTTCGTCAAACACGCACAGCTCTAGGTCGCGGGCCAGCGGCCAGTGTTGCAGGCCATCGTCACACACCAGCACTTGCACATCGCGGTGCAAACTCAACAGCGCGCGACCTGCATTCACACGGCTGTTGCCGACGAACACCGGCACTTGGCAGCTGCGGGCAATCAGCAAAGGCTCATCGCCCACGTTCTGTGACTGGCTTTTGGGCGACACCGCCAGCGTGCTGGATGTTTTGCGGCCATAGCCGCGGGACAGCACGCCCACGCGCAAGCCTTGCGCTTTCAAGTGGTTCACCAAGGCCATGGTGATGGGTGTTTTGCCCACGCCACCCACCATCACATTGCCCACCACGATGACGGGCACGGGCAAGGTGGTCTGTTTGTAAAAACCGTATTGATAAAGCGCGCGGCGAATCGCCACAAGACCTGCAAACAACCAGCTGATGGGGAGTAAAAAAAAGACCAACACTTGGCCCAATGTATTCGAACCATCAGCACCATGACCCTTCCAAGCGTGCATCAAAGCTTGGCTCAGCGTCTGCTTTAGTGTTTGCCTCAAAGTTGGGGCTGTCTCAGTCGTACTGCGGTCGCCGCTCATGGCGTCAGTCGGCTTTGCCGCCGGACGACTGGGCAGCGAAGGTGAGTTGGTTCAACCCATTGCGGCGAGCCGCCTCCATCACCATCATCACCGATTGGTGGCTAGCTTGGGCGTCCGCACTGATGATGATCATGGGGCTGTCAATGCTTTGCGTGGCTTGGGCCAGTGCTTGGCTCAGGCCTTGTACATCGCGGGTGTTGACCAAGTTGCGGTTCACGCTGAACTGGCCTTCGCTGCTGATGGACACCACCACCTCATGCGGGCGCTCTTGCGGTGCTGCGGCATCGGCCACAGGTAGATTCAGCTGCAACTCGGTGAATTTGCTGTAAGTCGTGGAGAGCATCAAGAAAATAACCACCACCAACAAAATGTCGATGAACGGGATCAGGTTGATATCGGGTTCGGGGCTTTTCTCGCGATGAAATTTCATGGCCATGCTGATGCGCCTGTTACTTCAAACGTGCACGCATGGCGAGCAAGTGGCGCACAAAGCGCTCGGCATCCAGCTCAAAGCCCAGCACATACGCATCGACACGGCCACGCAGGTAGCGCCAGAACATCAGGGCGGGAATGGCAATGATCAAACCAAACGCCGTGTTGTACAGCGCGATCGAAATGCCTTGTGCCAGCTGCACAGGGTTGCTGGTGCCTGGGGCTTGCGAGCCAAAAATATCAATCATGCCGATGACTGTGCCCAGCAAACCCAAGAGTGGTGCGGCTGAAGCAATGGTGGCCAAGGCCACCAAATGCTTTTCCAGCTCGTGGGCAGCTTGACGACCTGCTGACTCCATGCTGGAGCGCAAGTCTTCGGCGCTGATCAGCGGCTCGTCTTTCATGGCGTGCAAGCCAGAAGCCAAAATGCGGCCCAGCACCGAGTGGTCGTGCAACTGCTGCATGGTTTCTTCCGACGGCAGGTTGTCGTGGGAGGCTTTGAGCGCTTGCTCTAGCAAGCCTTCAGGGGCCACCAGGTGGGGGCGAAGGCTCATCATGCGTTCGATGACCAAGGCCAAGGCCACGACAGAGCAGATCAAAAGGGGCCAAATCGGCCAGCCAGCCGCTTGTATGATGGTGAACAAAGCCAACACTCCAGAGAATTTTGTGTGTGCCAATTATGGCCTAGCGGCCCATCCACATGATCTGTGGATAACTTTGTTGATAAGCTTTGAGGCACCCCCTTTGAACCCGCATAAATGCGTAGTTTCAATAGATTGATTGAAAATTGAGCGCTAAAAATCTCATACAAATCAAGCACTTGCTACGCCGATTGGTGATTTTGTTAGTTTCTGTGGCAAAACATAGAAGTTTATTTTTTTGTGGATGAGTCTTCAATGCAACCCTCGGAATCGCTAGGTTTAACGCCACGGATTTGGGCAGTTGGTGCCCTGTGCCGCGCCGTTGCTGACGTCTTGGACAGTCGCTTTAACCCCGTAGCCGTTCGGGGCGAGATTTCTGGCTTCACACGCGCGGCCAGCGGTCATTGCTACTTCACCCTCAAGGACGCAAGCGGGCAGTTGCGCTGCGCCATGTTTAAGCGTGCTGCGCAAATGCTCGACTTTCGCCCAGTGGACGGCGAGCTTGTAGAAATCAAGGGCCGTTTAGGTGTATACGAGCCGCGTGGCGAACTGCAAATGGTGGTCGAACACATGCGCCGTGCAGGGCAGGGCGCGTGGTTTGAGCAGTTCCTCAAACTCAAAGCCAAGCTCGAAGCCGAAGGTCTGTTTGATTCCGAGCGCAAACGCCCCGTTAAAACAATGCCGCGTGGAATTGGCGTAGTCACCTCACTCGGCGCAGCCGCCTTGCACGATGTGGCCACCGCTTTGCAGCGCCGTGTGCCGCACATTCCCGTGGTACTTGCGCCGTCCTTGGTGCAAGGGCCAGACGCGCCGCCCACCTTGGTGCAAGCCTTGCAGCAACTCAGCCAACAGCCTGACATCGACGTGATTCTGCTGGTACGTGGCGGCGGTTCGATGGAAGACCTGTGGGCTTTCAACGATGAAAATCTCGCGCGTGCCATCGTCAGTAGCCCCGTGCCCATCATCTGTGGCGTTGGTCATGAGACAGACTTCACCATTGCCGACTTCTGCGCCGATCTGCGGGCCCCCACACCCACTGCTGCAGCTGAAATGTGCGCCGTTCCGCAAGCCGAGCTGCTGTCTAACCTGCAGCTCTGGGGCAATGCCCTGCAAACCATCGCGCACCGCCAACTCGATACTCAAGAACAACGCTTAGACCGAGCCCAAGTCCGTTTGGGTCGCCCGTCTGAAAGTCTGAGTACTGAAAAAATGCAGCTCTTGCGCCTGCGGCAACGCTTAGGCCAAGCCGTGCAAAGCCGCACCCAGCGCTGCCACAATGAAGTGGCCACTCTCGCCAGCGGTTTAGCGCGTGGGGTGCAGCAAACTCCAGCTAACGCCCGCGAGCGCTTGCATCGTGCCGCTTTGCGCCTAGACTTGCTCGACCCCAAGCTCGTGCTACAACGCGGTTTTGCGTGGCTTAGTGATCCCGATGGCAAAGCCATCACCTCGGTTGCACAAACCGCAGAAGGCCAAGCCTTGCAAGCAACCCTTGCTGACGGCGTGGTTGATTTGCGTGTGGCACCATCGACCGAAATTTAGTTTTTACAATTCACGTTTTTTACATAAGAGGACTTCATGGAACACACGCTCCCCGCACTGCCTTACGCCATCGATGCATTGGCCCCTCATTACAGCCAAGAGACTCTAGAGTTTCACCATGGCAAGCACCACAACGCCTACGTTGTGAACTTGAACAACCTGCAAAAAGGTACCGAGTTTGAAGGCATGGCCCTGGAAGAAATCATCAAGAAGTCCAGCGGCGGTGTTTACAACAACTCAGCCCAAATCTGGAACCACACCTTCTTTTGGAATTGCATGAAGCCACAAGGCGGCGGCGAACCCACAGGTGCATTGGCTGCAGCCATCAACGCCAAATTCGGTAGCTACGCTGCATTCAAAGAAGCCTTCGTCAAGAGCGCCGTGGGTAACTTCGGTTCAGGCTGGACATGGTTGGTCAAAAAGGCCGACGGTTCTGTGGACATTGTCAACATGGGCGCTGCTGGCACCCCATTGACCACTGGCGACAAAGCCTTGTTGACTGTGGACGTGTGGGAACACGCTTACTACATCGACTACCGCAACATGCGTCCTAAGTTCGTGGAGACTTTCCTCGACCACTTGGTGAACTGGTCTTTTGCTGAAAGCAACTTCGCTTAATTCAGCATGTTTTAGCGGGCTGTGATGCCCGTTGAAATGTCAAAAGCCGCCTGGATAGGCGGCTTTTTTGTGGGCGGGCGCAAGCGTTCAGGGCTTAAACACAACGCCACGCAAGCGGCTGCCAGCTTTCAGTCCCTTTTTGGTAAACCAACCTTGGTGCATTTCCAGCACAAAACGCACCGGCTTTTCAGAGCAGTGTGAATCGGTGGTTTGCGGCTTCATGTCGACCAAATTCACGATGGTGCCGTCATCAGCCACAAAGGCGGCGGTCAGGGGCAGCAGTGTGTTTTTCATCCAAAAGCACTGCGTGGCCGGCTGCTCAAACACGAACAACATGCCTTCGTGCTGGGCCATCTCTCGGCGAAACATCAGACCCATGCTGCGCTGGTCGGGCGTTTGCGCCACTTGTGTGTCGATTTGATACATGCCCGCTTGCAGCTTGATGCGGGGCAGGTTGGTTTGGGGGGCGTCCTGGGCCAAAGCCGAGAAAGCCAAGCCAGAAAAGAGGAGGGTCAGCAGTGCGCGTTTCATGAAGGTAACTGTATCCGAGGCCATGAGTGCTTTCGTGCCTCGATAGAATGACCTAATGCCAACTAAAAAACCCACTCCCAAAGTCCAACTGCCCGACCGTGACGATGGCGGATCGGTCGTTTTAGAGCGCATCACGCAGCGCACCAAGCCGCCGCAGATGTTTCAGGTGCTGATGCTCAACGACGATTTCACGCCCATGGAGTTTGTGGTGATGGTGCTGCAAGAGTTTTTCAGCAAAGACCGCGAACAAGCCACGCAAATCATGTTGCAAATCCACTTGGATGGCAAAGGCGTGTGCGGCGTGTACAGCAAAGACATTGCCGCCACCAAGGTGGACCAAGTCATGGACGCCGCCCGCAAGTCTGGCCACCCGCTGCAGTGCGTGGCAGAACCCATTGAATAACCTATGGTTTGCACTAAAGAAACAGGCCTATTGAATAAACGGGTTTTGTTTCCATATACATTTGAATCTCAGATGCAAGCACCGAAGGAAAACACATGATCGCCCAAGAACTAGAAGTCAGCTTGCACATGGCCTTTGTCGAGGCCCGTCAACAACGACACGAATTCATCACCGTCGAGCACTTGCTGCTCGCTTTGCTGGACAACCCCAGCGCCGCTGAAGTGCTGCGCGCTTGTTCTGCCAATATCGACGACTTGCGTAAGTCCCTGTCTAACTTCATTGCTGATAACACCCCACAGGTGTCGGGCACCGAAGAGGTGGACACACAGCCCACGCTGGGTTTTCAGCGCGTGATTCAACGCGCCATCATGCATGTGCAGTCCACAGGCAATGGCAAAAAAGAAGTGACCGGCGCCAACGTGCTGGTGGCCATCTTTGGTGAGAAAGACTCACACGCGGTGTACTACCTCCACCAACAAGGCGTGACACGCCTCGATGTGGTGAACTTCATTGCCCACGGCATCAAAAAGAGTGACCCACCTGAAGCCGTCAAAGGCAATGAGTCGAACCAAGCCGAGCAGGAAGAGGGCGGTGCAACGTCTGAAAAGAACGAGAAGGCTTCGCCACTCGAGCAGTTCACCCAAAACCTGAACCAAGCGGCCAAAGACGGCAAGATTGACCCGTTGATTGGCCGCGAGTACGAGGTGGAGCGCACGATTCAAATCCTGTGCCGTCGCCGCAAGAACAACCCATTGTTGGTGGGCGAGGCTGGCGTGGGTAAAACCGCGATTGCCGAGGGTTTGGCATGGCGCATCACCCAAGGTGCAGTGCCTGAAATCTTGTCTGAAGCCATCGTTTATTCGCTGGACATGGGCGCATTGCTGGCTGGTACCAAATACCGTGGCGACTTCGAGCAACGCTTGAAGGGCGTGATCAAAAACTTGCAGAGCAAGCCCAACGCGATTTTGTTCATCGACGAAATCCACACGCTGATTGGCGCGGGTGCTGCTTCGGGCGGCACGCTGGATGCGTCTAACTTGCTCAAGCCCGCGTTGTCGAGCGGCCAGCTCAAGTGCAGTGGCGCAACACCCATCACCGAATACCGTGGCATCGTCGAAAAAGACGCAGCCCTGAGCCGTCGTTTCCAAAAGGTTGATGTGGTCGAGCCGACCGTGTCTGAAACCGTGGACATTCTCAAAGGCCTGAAGTCGCGCTTTGAAGAACACCATAACGTCAAGTACGCCGTGGCTGCGCTGCAAGCCGCTGCTGAGCTGAGCGCCAAGTACATCAACGACCGCCAGTTGCCAGACAAGGCGATTGACGTGATTGACGAAGCCGGTGCGGCACAACGCATTTTGGTGGCGTCTAAGCGCAAGAAAACAATTGGCAAAGCCGAGATTGAAGACATCGTGGCCAAGATTGCGCGCATCCCGCCCGCCAATGTGTCCAACGACGACTGCAGCAAGCTGCAAACCATCGAGCGCGATTTGAAGAGCGTGGTGTTCGGCCAAGACAAGGCACTCGAAGTGCTGGCGTCTGCCGTGAAGATGGCTCGCTCAGGCTTGGGCAAGTCGGACAAGCCGATTGGCGCGTTCTTGTTCAGCGGCCCTACGGGCGTGGGCAAGACCGAGGCGGCCAAGCAGTTGGCCTACATCATGGGCATCGATTTGGTGCGCTTTGACATGTCTGAGTACATGGAGCGCCACGCTGTGAGCCGCCTGATTGGCGCGCCTCCCGGCTATGTGGGCTTTGACCAAGGCGGTTTGCTGACCGAAGCAGTGACCAAGAAGCCGCATTGCGTGTTGTTGCTGGATGAGATTGAAAAAGCCCATCCCGATATCTTCAACGTGCTGTTGCAGGTGATGGATCACGGCACGCTGACCGACAACAACGGCCGCAAGGCGGACTTCCGCAACGTCATCCTCATCATGACGACAAATGCGGGCGCCGAGACCATGAATAAGGCCACCATTGGCTTTACCAACCCTCGCGCTGCGGGCGACGAAATGGGCGATATCAAGCGCTTGTTCACGCCAGAGTTCCGCAACCGCTTGGACGCCATCGTGGGCTTCAAGGCCTTGGACGAAAACGTCATCATGCGCGTGGTCGACAAGTTCTTGCTGCAACTCGAAGGCCAGTTGGCTGAGAAGAAAGTCGAAGTTACCTTCAGCGACACGCTGCGCAAGCACTTGGCCAAGAAGGGCTTTGACCCACTCATGGGCGCACGCCCTATGCAACGCCTCATCCAAGACACGATTCGCAAGGCTTTGGCCGACGAACTGCTGTTTGGTCGCCTCACCGATGGTGGCCGCTTGAGCGTGGACATTGACGACAAAGAAGAAGTGCTGCTCGACATCACACCTTTGCCTAAGAAGGAAAAGGCCGCGAAGGGCGAGCACACGGCTTCTGAGGAGCAAGCGGCAAGCTAAGCTTGTCGCTCGGTTGCTGGCTCAACTGTTGAAACAAAAACGCCGTCTGTGTTGCCACAGGCGGCGTTTTTCATTGGGCTGTCGATATCGGCTTAGCGCTTGCGCCCACCCAAAATACTGCCCATCACCCCACGCACAATCTCGCGGCCCACGGCCGAACCGATGTTGCGCACAGCAGACTTGACCATCATTTGCGCCAAGCCTTGGCGTTGACCGCCACGCGGGCCGGTGGAACCAAACAACGCGTCGCCCAAGCCAGAGAGCACTTGGTCTGTCACAGTGGCTTGTGCTGGTGCTTGACCAGCGGGGTCGGATACGGTTCCTGCAGAAGCCCCAGCTGTTGAGGGCGAACCACCAGCTGCAGGCGCAGTACCTTTGAGGCGTTCATAAGCGGATTCACGGTCCAAGGTCTGTTCATACACCCCAGCCACCAACGAATTGGCCAGCAAGGCCTGGCGTTGCTCTGGGGTGATGGGGCCAAGTTGGCTGCCGGGCAGCAGCACGTAGACCTGTTCGGTCTCGGACGGGCGGCCTTTGGCATCTAGCAAACTGACCAATGCTTCCCCCACGCCTAGCTCGGTGATGGCTTTTTCGATGTCTAGGCCCGCTTTGCCGCGCATGGTCTGCGCAGTGGCTTTGACTGCTTTTTGGTCACGAGGTGTGAAGGCACGTAAAGCGTGTTGCACGCGGTTGCCCAGCTGGCCCAGCACGGTTTCGGGAACGTCTAGCGGGTTTTGGGTGACAAAGTACACGCCCACGCCCTTGGAGCGAATGAGGCGCACCATTTGCTCAATGCGCTCCAGCAGCACTTTGGGCGCTTCGTTGAACAGCAAATGCGCTTCGTCAAAGAAGAACACCATCTTGGGCTTCTCGACGTCGCCAATCTCAGGCAGTTGCTCAAACATTTCAGAGAGCATCCACAGCAAGAACGTGCCGTACAGGCGTGGGGCGTTCATCAGCTTATCTGCCGCCAAGAGGTTGATCACGCCCATGCCTTTGGCATCGGTTTGCATGAAGTCTTGGATGTTGAGCATGGGCTCGCCAAAGAACACATCGCCGCCTTGGGCTTCGATCTCTAGCAAGGCACGCTGAATCGCGCCTACGCTGGCGGCGCTGACGTTGCCGTATTCGGTGGTGAACTCGCGTGCGTGTTCGCCCACGTGTTGCAGCATGGCGCGCAGGTCTTTGAGGTCAAGCAACAGCAAACCTTGGTCGTCTGCAATTTTGAAGACCATGTTGAGCACGCCAGCTTGGGTGTCGTTCAGGTTGAGCATGCGGCCGAGCAACAGTGGCCCCATGTCGGTGATGGTGGCGCGCACGGGGTGGCCAGACTTGCCAAACACATCCCACAGGGTAGTAGGGCAGCCAATGGGCTCTGGCATGGGCAAGCCGCGTTCTTGGATGGCGGCTGCGAGTTTGGGCGGGATGTTGCCAGGTTGGCTGATGCCTGCCAAGTCGCCTTTGACGTCGGCCATGAAGACGGGCACGCCTATTTTGGAGAAGCTTTCAGCCAGGGTTTGAAGCGTGACGGTTTTGCCTGTGCCAGTAGCACCCGTGATGAGACCGTGGCGGTTGGCCAAGGCTGGCAACATGTGGCATTCAGTCGTATTGCGGCGCGCAATCAGCATCGGTTCGGCCATCAAAAGTTCTCCATCGCATGAAAAGTAAAATAACCAGATAAGGTTAATTCAATTCAAGAGGATTTCTGATGGCTGGCCACAGTAAATGGGCAAATATTCAACACCGCAAAGGGCGTCAAGACGAGAAGCGCGGCAAGATTTGGACACGCATCACGCGTGAAATCATTGTGTCGGCCCGCTTGGGTGGCGGCGACCTGAGCCTGAACCCCCGTTTGCGTTTGGCCATTGAAAAAGCCAAGGCCGCCAACATGCCTGCCGACAACATCAAACGCAACGTCGACAAAGCCACGGGCAACCTCGACGGCGTGGTGTACGACGAGATTCGCTACGAAGGCTACGGTGTGGGCGGAGCCGCCATCATCGTGGACACCATGACCGACAACCGTGTGCGCACCGTGGCTGAAGTGCGCTTTGCCTTTAGCAAAAACGGCGGCAACATGGGCACCGAAGGCTCGGTGGCGTTTCAATTCAAGCATTGCGGCCAGCTGGTGTTTGCACCGGGCAGCGATGAAGACCAAATCATGGAAATTGCGCTCGAAGCGGGCGCAGACGATGTGATCACCGATGACGACGGCGCGATTGAAGTGCTGACGCCACCTGCCAGCTTTGAGGCTGTCAAAAATGCTTTGGAAGCTGCGGGCCTCAAGCCCGAAGTGGCCGAAGTGACTTACCGTGCAGACAACACCCTCGAGCTCGAGGGTGATGACGCTGTGAAAATGCAAAAAATCCTGGACGCGCTGGAAGACCTTGACGATGTGCAAGAGGTCTATCACAACGCAGCACTATGAACGTATTAGTTATTGGCGGCGGTGGCCGCGAGCACGCGTTGGCGTGGAAGATTGCCCAATCCAACAAGGTGCAAAAAGTGTTTGTGGCCCCCGGCAACGGCGGCACCGCACGCGACAAGCGCTTGGACAACATCGACATCACCGATGTCAAAGCCCTGCGCGAGTTTGCACAGGCCAGTGGTGTTGAGCTGACCGTGGTCGGGCCTGAGACGCCATTGGCGGCGGGTGTGGTGGACGAATTCCGCGCGCACGGCATGCGCATTTTTGGCCCCACCAAAGCAGCCGCACAGCTGGAAAGCTCTAAGGCGTTCAGCAAAGCGTTCATGAAGCGCCACCACATTCCCACCGCGGAATACGAAACCTTCACCGACGCCCAAGCCGCGCACGATTACGTGAACGCCAAAGGCGCACCGATTGTGGTGAAGGCCGACGGCTTGGCCGCAGGCAAGGGCGTGGTGGTGGCGATGACCGCTGCCGAGGCGCACGAAGCGATTGATTTCATGTTGCTCGACAACAAGCTGGGTGTGAGCCACAACGAAGGTGGCGCGCGTGTGGTCATCGAAGAGTTTTTGCAAGGCGAAGAGGCCAGCTTCATCGTCATGTGCGATGGCAAAACCGTGTTGCCTTTGGCTACCAGCCAAGACCACAAGCGCTTGCTGGATGCGGACGAAGGCCCCAACACCGGCGGCATGGGGGCGTATTCGCCAGCCCCCGTGGTCACACCTGAGGTGCATGCCCGCGCCATGCGCGAAATCATCTTGCCCACCATCAAGGGCATGGAAAAAGACGGTATTCCCTTCACCGGCTTCTTGTACGCAGGCTTGATGATTGACCCACAAGGACACGTCAAAACCCTGGAATTCAACTGCCGCATGGGC
>CAUPNL010000027.1:0-32878 GCA_963512655.1 uncultured Limnohabitans sp.
CCAACACATGCTCGACATCGTGGGGCCAGAAGTAATCTTTGCCACCTTTAGCCGTGCGGCGTGAGTAGATGTGGTTGAGCACCATGCCTTGCGTGAGCAGTTTGGTGAACGGCTCGTCCACTTTGACCAGCCCCATGTCGCGCATGACTTTGGTCCAGAAACGTGCGTAGAGCAAATGCAAAATCGCGTGCTCAATGCCGCCAATGTATTGGTCCATCGGCGCCCAGTATTGCGCCCCCTCGGCCACCATCGCGTCGGTGTTGGCCGGGTCGCAATAGCGCATGAAGTACCACGACGAATCCACAAAGGTGTCCATCGTGTCGGTCTCGCGGCGAGCGGGTTTGCCGCACACGGGGCAAGTCACCCCCGCATGGAAACCTTCGTGCTTGTGCAACGGGTTGCCTGAACCATCAGGGATGCAGTCTTGCGGCAGCACCACGGGCAGGTCTTTTTCGGGCACGGGCACTGCGCCGTGTTCGTCGCAATGAATGATGGGGATCGGTGTGCCCCAATAGCGCTGGCGGCTGATGCCCCAGTCGCGTAAACGCCAAGTGGTTTTCTTCTCGCCCAAGTTTTTGACAGCGAGCAATTCGGCCACTTTGTTGACCGCAGCTTTTTGGTTCAAGCCATTGAGTTCGCCGGAGTTCACACACACGCCGGCTTTGGTGGCGTACCACTCCTGCCAAGCAGTTGTATCGAATGCCAACGAGGCGGCATCGGCAGGTGCGCCGGGTGACGATTTTGAGCTTGCGTATGAGGAACCCGGCGTACCTGTCAAGGCTGCCGCTGCACCGTCAAAACCAAGCGCCACCACTTGCTGAATGGGCAAGTCGTATTTCAAAGCAAACGCAAAGTCACGCTCGTCATGCGCAGGCACGCCCATGACTGCACCATCGCCGTAAGACATGAGCACGTAATTGCCCACCCACACTTCGACCTTCGCACCAGTCAATGGGTGCGTGACGAACAAGCCCGTGGGCATGCCCTTTTTCTCTTGCGTGGCCAGCTCAGCTTCGGTCGTGCCACCGCTCTTGCATTCTTCTAGGAAGGCAGCCATTGCAGGGTTGGTCGCCGCAGCGTGCAACGCCAGCGGATGCTCGGCTGCCACCGCACAAAACGTCACACCCATGATGGTGTCGGCGCGTGTGGTGAACACATACATTTTTCCGTCGCCGATGAGCGCGCCATCTGCACCGGCAATGTCGTGCGTGAACGTAAAGCGCACACCTTCGCTCTTGCCAATCCAGTTCTCTTGCATCAAGCGCACTTTGTCGGGCCAGCCGTTCAAGGTGGCTTTCTCGTTGCCAATTTGCACATGGTCCAACAGCTCTTGCGCGTAACGGGTGATGTCGAGGTAGTAGCCAGGAATTTCGCGCTTCTCAACCGGTGCGCCCGTGCGCCAGCCTTTGCCGTCAATCACTTGTTCGTTGGCCAACACGGTTTGGTCCACGGGGTCCCAGTTCACCACTTGGGTCTTGCGGTAGGCGATGCCTTTTTCGAGCATCTTCAAGAACAACCATTGGTTCCACTTGTAGTAAGTCGAATCACAGGTGGCCACTTCGCGTGACCAATCGATGGCCAAGCCCATCGCCTGCATTTGCTTCTTCATATAAGCGATGTTTTCGTACGTCCACTTCGCAGGTGGCACACCGTTTTTGAGCGCGGCGTTTTCGGCAGGCAAACCAAAGGCGTCCCAGCCCATGGGCATCAACACGTTGAAGCCCTTCATGCGCAGGTTGCGCGTGAGCATGTCGTTGATGGTGTAGTTGCGCACGTGGCCCATGTGCAGCTTGCCGCTGGGGTAAGGCAGCATGGAGCAGGCGTAAAACTTTTTCTTGGACGCGTCTTCGGTCACGCGGTAGGCGTCGGCTTGGGTCCAAGCGGCCTGAACGGCACGTTCGACCTCGGTGTGGTTGTATTTGTCTTGCATGGAATCAGTCAGAGAACCCCCGCAGGGGTCGCGAGGCAGCGCCTTCAAAAAAAGGCTAGGAATGTTCTGATTTTAGGCCTTGGTTTGAGACCAATTAGGATCGCGAAGAAGGTAACGATCCGTGAATGAGGACAAGGCTAATTAAGGCGTGGTAACGGCTTGTTTGCGCTCGGTCACAAAGCCAATGCGGTTCATGCCCGCTTGCTGGGCGAGACCCATGACTTCGACCACTTTGCCGTAGGGCACGCGCTCGTCGGCGCGCAGCTGGAGTTCGGGCAATTCGCCATGCGCGACAGCCAAGGCCTTGGAGGCTTGGGCGTTGAGGCTGCGTTTGAGGTCATCTAGCGAGGTCGCTTTGTCGTCGAGATACACCACACCTTTGGCGTCGATGCTGAGTTTGACAAAGCGCGGCGGTGCGTTACTGGCCTGCGCGCCCTCGGTTTTGGGCAAATCAAGCTTCAAGGCACTGACCATCAAGGGAGCGGTGATGATGAAAATGACCAACAACACCATCATCACGTCAACCAAGGGGGTGACGTTGATGTCGCTCATGGGCGTTTGGCCCGGTGTGCGCTCAAAACGTCCGAAAGCCATCAGAGCTCTCGCAGGTCGTGGGCAAAGCCTTCCAGCTCTTGCTCCAAGCGGTTGATCACGCGGCCCATCACGTTAAAAGCCAAGACAGCTGGCAAGGCCACAGCCAAGCCCGCAGCCGTCATGACCAAGGCCTCGCCCACGGGGCCAGCCACACGTTCGATGGTCAGCTGACCTGCGGTAGCGATGCCAGTGAGCGCGTGATAAATGCCCCACACGGTGCCGAGCAAACCCACAAACGGCGCGGTGGAACCCACCGTGGCTAACAACACTTGACCCGATTGCAAACGATGCAACACGCCATGCAAAGCATCGCGCAACACGCGGGTGCGCTGGGCGGATACATCGCCTTGCGCACCCAAGGTACCAGGCATCAACTGCTGGTTGGCCTGTGCCAGCGGCAGCAAAACCACTGAACGATCGACAGATGCCAAGGCTTGCAAAGCCTGAGCCACATCACGCGCTTGCCAGAAGGCAGCTTTGCCATGGGCCACATCTGCACTCACGCGATGCAGCAACCAAGCCTTATAAAAAATCACCGTCCAGCTGGCCACCGACATGGCCAACAAAGCCAAGGCCAGCGTGATGCTGAGCGCATCGCCTTCAAACACGGTTGCAAAAAGCTCCATGGCGATCAGCGCAGGTTCAACACGTCAAACATGTCGAACAAGCCTTTGTTTTTGCCTGCCAAGAAGCTCGCGGCACGCAAGCTGCCTTGCGCGTAAGTCGCACGGCTTGACGACTTGTGTGTGATTTCAATGCGTTCACCAATGCCAGCGAACAACACGGTGTGGTCGCCCACAATGTCGCCGCCACGGATGGTAGAGAAACCGATGGTCGATGGGTCACGCTCGCCGGTGTGGCCGTAGCGCTCATACACGGCGCAGTCTTTGAGGTCGCGACCGATGGCATCCGCAATCACCTCGCCCATTTTCAAAGCGGTGCCCGAAGGCGCATCCACTTTGTGGCGGTGGTGCGCTTCGATGATCTCAATGTCGTAGCCTGTGGGCATGGCTTGTGCCGCCATTTGCAAGAGCTTCAAAGTCACGTTGACACCCACACTCATGTTGGGCGCCATGACGATGGCGATGTCTTTGGCTGCCTCAGCGATTTCAGCTTTTTGTTCGTCGGTGAATCCGGTGGTACCAATGACGAGCTTGACGCCCAACTCGCGGCAAATTTTTAAATGTGCCAGCGTGCCTTCGGGGCGGGTGAAGTCAATCAACACATGGCTGTTTTGCAAGCCTTTGCGCACATCGGCCTCGATGCTCACGCCGCTGGCTTGACCCAAGAAGCCAGTGGCATCGTTGCCAATGCCGGGGCTAGATGGGACGTCCAACGCGCCAGCCAACTGGCAAGTGGGGTCGTTGCGCACGGCCTCGATCAGCATGTGGCCCATGCGGCCACTGGCGCCAGCGATGGCAACTTTCAAAAAATCAGGAGATTGGGCCATGGTGTTGAGGCGCTTTCAATAATCAACGAGCCGCGTTTTCAAGCGGCGGATAAGAAACGGGGCCAGCAGGTGCGGCGGACTGGGCGGTGCCTGCAGCAGGTGCAGGCTTGGCAGGGAACTTGGCTAAATCAGCCTCGGTGGCTTTGAGTTCTGGCAACTTGGTGGGTGGGCGACGGTTGTCGAGCTTGGCCGCAAACTCGGCCTCGGTGGGCAGAGGATCGCCTTCAATACGGTCCAGCACATCGCCTTTGAAGAATACGCTGAAGCGACGCTGCTGTGGCTCAGAACCTTGGCGACGGATGGTGAAGGCGTAGTCCCAACGGTCTGCATGAAACAAGCTGGTGACCAACGGTGTACCCAGCACATCGCGCACCGCTTGGCGAGGCATGCCCGCACGCAAAGCTTGCACTTGCTCGCGCGAGACAAAGTTGCCTTGCACGACCTCGGGCTTGTAAATCAGGTTGCTCGAACAAGCCGTGAGCCCTAGGCCCGCGACCACGCAAGCAAGGACAACGAAGCGGCGTTGCTGACGCAAAAATTCTGGGGCATTTCGACAGGATTCAAACATGGTGTGAAAGGCCGAATGAGGCGCTAAGGCTATGATTCATTCATTGTAGCGGTGGGCCTGTTTCCACTGCCGAGCGAAAGACAAAATGGCACACCCAGACGACCTCAAAAGCATTGGCCTCAAGGCCACCGCACCTCGCCTGAAAATTTTGGAGTTGTTCCAGCAAGGCACGCAACGGCACATGACGGCCGAGGATGTGTATCGCCATTTGCTGCTGCAAAACATGGACATTGGCATCGCCACGGTGTACCGCGTGTTGATGCAGTTTGAGCAAGCCGACATTTTGAAACGCAGCCACTTTGAGAGCGAACGTGCGGTGTATGAGCTCAATGAAGGCGAACACCACGACCATTTGGTATGCCTAGACTGCGGGCGTGTGGAAGAGTTTCACGACGAAGAAATCGAATCTCTGCAGGTCAAAGTGGCCAAGCGCCATGGTTTCGAAATTGCAGACCATGCACTCAGTCTGTATGCCCACTGCGTGAAAAAGAACTGCGAACACCGCCCCGCGGGCAAGTAAGGCTTAGCCTTGCGACATGGCGCGCTGATGGCGCGCAATGAATTCTTGGTAAGTGTCGACACCACGCAACTGCAAAATTGAGTTGCGCACCGCCGCTTCCACCAACACCGCGATGTTGCGACCCGCCACCACTTGAATCACCACCTTGCGCACGGGCACGCCCAACACATCTTGAGTGAGGGGCTCGTGGGGTAAGCGCTCGTAGTCGCGCTCTAGGGTTTCTTTGCGCACCAAATGCACGATGAGTTTCAGGCGCATCTTGCGGCGCACCGCGGTTTCGCCAAAGATGGCACGGATGTCGAGCAAACCAATACCGCGCACTTCCAGCAAGTTTTGCAGCAACTCGGGGCAGCGGCCTTCGATGGTGGTTTGGTTGATGCGGTACAAATCCACAGCATCATCGGCCACCAAGCCGTTGCCACGTGAAATCAATTCCAAGCCCAGCTCGCTTTTGCCCAAGCCAGACTCGCCGGTGATCATCACGCCCAAACCCAAAATGTCCATGAACACGCCGTGCATGGTGGTGCGATCGGCAAAGTGTTTGGACAAATAGGCGCGCAGCAAGTCAATGACAAACGCAGCAGACTCGTTGGTGGCAAACAAAGGAATTTGTGCGCGCTCGCACATGGACACCAAGGCCTCTGAAGGCGCTTGGCCATCGGCCAGCACCAGCATGGGAGGCTCTAAGGTGACGATGCGTGCAATGCGTCGTGCGCAATCTTCAGGTGTTGCTTTGCCGACGTAATTGGCTTCACGCTCACCCATCACTTGGACGCGATAGGGGTGGATGTAGTTGAGGTAACCCACCAAGTCAGCACCAGAACGGGCGCTACGCACAGCGACTTCGTCAAAATGGCGCTCAGAAGCGCCCAGACCCGCTATCCATTCCCAGCGCAGTCGACCGCGAAAGGCTTCAAACAGCACATCCGCGCTGATGACGGAAGGCCTCACGGTTGCACCGCGTTCCAGGTAGAGATGATGCGATGGAGTTCCACTGCATCACCACAGGTTTTAATTTTTTCGCGCAAGCCTGTATCACTGAGCAGCTCGGCAATTTCTGACAAGATTTCCAAGTGCTTTTGCGTAGAGGCTTCAGGCACCAACAAAAAGATCAACAAGCTCACCGGCTGTTCATCTGGCGCATCAAAACCAATCGCCTTGTCCAGCTGAAACACCGCTGCCATGGGCAACTTCAAGCCTTTGATACGGCCATGCGGAATCGCCACACCATGCCCTAAGCCGGTAGAGCCCAAACGCTCACGCGCAAACAAGCTCTCAGCCACCAACGCGCGATTGAGGCCGTGCAGGTCCTCAAATAACAAGCCCGCCTCTTCAAAGGCGCGCTTTTTGCTGGTGACCTCAACGTGCACATGAACTTGTGCAGGAGGAAGAATGGAGGCTAGGCGGTTCATGGTTGAGCGCAGATTATGCACTCACAAAATAACAAAGGCCAAAACAACAAAACCGCCATTGGTGGCGGTTTTGAGAAGCTTTCAAGGATGTCCAAAACTCACATCAGGCGTTTAGGACTCTCGTGGTGGTGACTTTGCAAACGGTCTTTGTGGCGAACCACTTGGCGATCCAGTTTGTCGACCAATTCGTCTACCGCCGCATACATGTCTTCATGGGCGCATTCAGCAAACATATCGCTGCCTTTCACGTGAATATTACATTCAGCTTTTTGACGACGCTCTTTCTCGGTTTGGTTCTCGATGCTGAGCAGCACTTTCACATCCACCACTTGGTCAAAATGTCGGGTGATTCGGTCCAGCTTGCCTTCGACGTAGGTGCGTAAGGCGGGGGTTACTTCCAGATGGTGTCCACTGATCGTCAAGTTCATAAAAAACCTCCATTGAGTTAGCGCTTTCACTATGCGCCCCACTTTGAAAAAACGCAATGGGTTCAACTCAAAATCCACTTAAAAACGTACTACGGAAAACCCCTAGGCCGCACCGTGGCAGTGCCATAATCTGCCCACCTCAACAGCGGAGCCATCTCCTTGGAAACCTACCCTAGTCGGTAGCTTTCGGATCGCATCGGGCCCTTAGACGCCGCGCGAATTCGAAAGCTGCATTTTTCACCCTTCGAATTTCTGTGCCCCACGCGCAAGGACTGCCATGCTCAATATCTTCACGCTGGCCAACGGTCGACTCTTCCAAGAAGAGATCGAATCGCTGGAAGAACTCTCCAAATTCCAACCTATCTGGGTGGACCTCGAAGCACCCACGCTTGAGGAAAAACGCTGGATCAAGCAGTACTACGGCCTCTCCATCCCTGAAGATGCGATGGATGAGGACATTGAAGAGTCTGCACGCTTCTACGAAGAAGACAACGGCGAACTTCACATCCGTAGCGACTTTTTGATCGCTCACGAAGACGAACCCCGCACCGTGCGTGTGGCGTTCATCTTGAACCAAAACAACACCTCGCTGCGTAGCCGTGGCGTGCTGTTTTCTATCCACGATGAAGACGTGCCGGTATTTCGCCTGCTGCGCATGCGCGCCCGCCGTGCGCCCGGTTTGATTGAAGACGACAAAGATGTGCTGCTCAAACTCTTCGACGCAGATGCAGAGTACTCCGCCGACACACTTGAAGGCATTTACGACAAGCTCGAAAAGGCTGGCAAGTTGGTACTGTCTGAAGACGTGACAGATGAACTGGCTGGCGAGGTGCTGGGCGCCATTGCTCACCAAGAAGACTTGAACGGTCGCATTCGCCGCAACGTGATGGACACGCGCCGCGCCGTGAGTTTCATGATGCGCTCACGCATGCTCAACGCCGACCAGTTTGAAGAAGCACGCCAAATCTTGCGTGACATTGAATCGCTCGACAACCACACAGCCTTCTTGTTCGACAAGATCAACTTCTTGATGGACGCGACGGTAGGTTTCATCAACATCAACCAGAACAAGATCATCAAGATCTTCTCGGTGGCCAGCGTGGCCATGTTGCCGCCCACTTTGATTGCCAGCATCTACGGCATGAACTTCCAGTACATGCCCGAGCTCAACCAAACCTGGGGCTACCCAATGGCCTTGTGTCTGATGATTGCCAGCGCGGTGGGCCCCATGTGGTACTTCCGCAAACGCGGCTGGCTCAAGTAATCAAACGGGTAGCGTAGATAGCAGGCGGTCGAGCACCGCCACGCTGTAGCGGCTGGCAATGCTTTGGATGAAGCGCGGAAAGTCTACATGCGCTGCGTCATCTGCTCGATCTGAAATGGTGCGCACCGCCGCCAAGGGCACGCCGTAGTCGTGGCAGACCTGCGCCATGGCCGCGCACTCCATCTCCACGGCCAAGGCGTCTGGCAACTCACGTTGCAAAGCTTGGCTCTCACAGGTTTGCGATACAAAGCGATCACCACTGGCAATCAAGCCTTGATGGACTTGGGCCTTGGCTAAATCTAAATTGAGCCACTCGGATGACGGTAAGGTGGCCAGCATGTCTTGCATGGCCAAAGGTGCGGCAGCAGCCAAGGCATCACTCAGTGCAACATCCGCAGCAAAACGCGTCATGCCCGTCAAAGGGACTTCGTGGCGTGGAAAAAGTGGCGATGCATCCATGTCATGCTGAATGAACTCACGTGCCACCACCACATCACCCACATTGACCTGCGAGGCTAAGCCGCCCGCAACGCCGGTAAACACAATGCGGCTGACGCCAAAACGCTCAATCAGGGTTGTGGCTGTGGTGGCTGCAGCCACCTTGCCAATGCGCGAGAGCACAGCCACCACGCCATGACCATGCCAATGCCCCACCCAAAACTCGCGGCCTGCAACAACCGTTTTTTGCTCGTCGGGCATGCGGGCCAGCACAGCTGCCAGCTCTTCGTGCATGGCGCTGACTAGCGCGATGCGACTCATGCAGGTGATTTGTCGCGCAGTTCGCGGCGCAGCACTTTGCCCACAGGCGTCTTGGGTAGTTCCGTACGGAACTCCACCACGCGGGGCATCTTGTAGCCCGTCAGGTTATGGCGGCAGTGGGCCAATACATCGGCTTCGGTCAAGGCGGGGTCTTTCTTGACCACCACCAGCTTCACAGCCTCGCCTGAGTGTGCGTCTGGAATACCAATCACCGCACACTCCATCACACCGGCCAAACCAGCCACGACCTCTTCCACCTCGTTGGGGTAGACGTTAAAGCCGCTCACCAAAATCATGTCTTTCTTGCGATCCACGATGCGGAAGAAACCGCGCTCATCCATCACACCTACATCGCCGGATTTGAAGAAGCCATCGGCCGTCATCACGCGCGCAGTTTCGTCTGGGCGCTGCCAGTAGCCGGCCATCACCTGCGGGCCACGAATGGCGATCTCGCCAGGCGTACCAATCGGGGCTTCGTTGCCGTCATCATCGATGATCTTCATATCAGTGCTAGGCAATGGCACACCAATTGAGCCATTGAAAGCTTTGTTGGTCACAGGGTTGCCGCTGGCAGCAGGGCTGGTTTCAGACAAGCCATAGGCTTCACAAATGGGGCAGCCGGTTTTTTCAAGCCACAGCTTAGCCACTGGCCCTTGCACGGCCATGCCTCCGCCGACAGACACCACCAAGTGAGACCAATCCACTTTGTTGAAGTCTGCATGGTTGGCCAAGGCGTTGAACAGGGTGTTCACCGCAGGGAACACATGGAAGCGATGCTTCGTCAACTCTTTGAACACCGCAGGCAAATCGCGCGGGTTAGGAATCAACACCGAGCAACCGCCCATTTGCATGCACGCCATGATATTGAGCGTAAACGCAAAGATGTGATACAGCGGCAACGGGCAAATAAAGGTGGGGATTTCGTTGGCCGGAATGCGCTTGAGCGCCGGCTGAAACCATGCCGACGCTTGCAACATATTGGCCATCACATTGCGGTGCAACAGCTCGGCACCTTTGGCTACACCCGTGGTACCACCGGTGTATTGCAAAACAGCCAAGTGATCACCATGAATTTCGGGCGCCGTCAGCGTGCAATGCTCACCGCGGGTGAGCGCATCATTGAAACGCACAGCGGTTGGTAATTCGAACGCAGGCACCATTTTCTTTATCTTGCGCACCACATGGTTGACCAAGGTGCCCTTGAGCCAACCCAAACGATCCCCCATGGCACACAACACCACATGCTTAACTGGCGTGCGAGCTAAGCACTCTTGCAGCGTGGCGCCGAAATTTTCAAGCACCACAATAGCTTTGGCATCAGCATCCTTGAGCTGTGCCTCTAACTCGCGCGGCGTGTAGAGCGGGTTGATGTTGACCACGACAAAACCCGCACGCAATACAGCGGCGACAGCGATGGGGTACTGCAACACGTTGGGCAACATGATGGCCACACGGTCACCAAACACCAATCCGAGGCTTTGCAAATAGGCAGCAAACACTTGACTGAGTCGGTCTAGTTCTTTGTAAGTCAGCCCCTTGCCTAAGAAACTGAAGGCCGTACGGTCGCCGTATTTGCGGAAACTTTCTTGCATCAAATCCACCAGCGAGCTGTACGCGGTGATATCAATTTCAGCGGGGACACCCTCTGGATAGGCGCTTAACCATGGCTTATGTGTAGAGTTCATGCAGTTGCCTCTTGCTGTCTTTTTTCGTAAAACTTGTCTAAATGCCACCCCTTTTTTGAAGGGCTTAACCATGTCAGAGTTCGGCAAGGTTACACGAGTTTACAAAGCCTACCGAGGCGGATTAACCCGAAAGATAATGAGCGAATGAATAAACGTTGGAAGCCCAGTGTCACCGTCGCCGCCATCATTGAGCGCGAGGGTCGTTACCTCCTCATCGAAGAACACACACCCGAAGGTTTACGCCTCAACAACCCCGCAGGTCACCTCGATCCGGGCGAGTCGCCTGAAGACGGCTGCGCACGTGAAGCGCTGGAAGAAACCACCTACACCTTCAAACCCACAGACATGGTGGGCATCTACATCTCGCGGCTGTTACGTCCAGCCCGAGAAGGCCGTGCCGCCGAAGATGTGACCTACTTTCGCCTCGCGTTTTGCGGCGAACTGGGAGAACAAGTGCCGGGCGCCAAGCTGGACAAAGGCATCGTGCGCACGCTATGGATGACGCCAGATGAAATTCGCGCCAATGTGCACCGCCTGCGCAGCCCGCTGGTGTTGCGCTGCATGGAAGATCACTTGGCCGGTCAACGCTTTCCGATGGATTTGATTTACACCGACCCCAGCGTGTTGCAGCCTGCAAAGAGATAATTGCCGTATGGCAAATAACAAACGTGTGGTGGTGGGCTTAAGCGGTGGGGTTGACTCCGCCGTCAGCGCCTACCTATTGAAGCAGCAAGGCTACGACGTCGTCGGCATCTTTATGAAAAACTGGGAAGACGATGACGACAGCGAATACTGCTCGTCCAACATCGACTTCGTAGACGCTGCCGCCGTGGCTGATGTGATTGGCATTGAGATTGAACACGTCAACTTTGCCGCCGAATACAAAGACCGCGTGTTCGCTGAATTTCTGCGCGAATACCAAGGCGGTCGTACGCCCAACCCCGATATTTTGTGCAACGCTGAAATCAAGTTCAAAGCGTTCTTAGACCACGCCATGCGCCTAGGCGCTGAAAAAATTGCCACCGGCCACTATTGCCGTGTGCGCGAAGTGGGTGGCGAATTTCAACTGCTCAAAGGCTTGGACCCCAGCAAAGACCAAAGCTACTTTCTGCACCGCTTGAACCAAGCGCAACTCTCTAAAACCTTGTTCCCCGTGGGTGAGCTGCAAAAAACCGAAGTGCGCCGCATTGCGGATGAAATTGGTTTACCCAATGCCAAGAAAAAAGACTCCACTGGCATTTGCTTTATTGGGGAGCGCCCTTTCCGTGAGTTTTTAAACCGCTACATCGCCAATGAACCTGGCCCTATCAAAGACGAACGCGGCCGCAAAATTGGCACGCATGTGGGTTTGAGTTTTTACACACTCGGACAACGTCAAGGCTTAGGCATTGGCGGCTTGAAGGAGAAGGGGGCACAGCGCGGTGGCGGTGAACACCAACCGTGGTTTGTGGCCCGCAAAGACATGGCGACCAACACCTTGTATGTAGTGCAAGGCCACGACCACCCTTGGTTGCTTTACGGCGCACTGCATGCCGACGACCTGAGCTGGTGCGCCCCGTATCCGCCAGCACCCGGCCGCTACGCCGCCAAAACCCGCTACCGCCAAGCCGATGCACCGTGCGAGCTGAGCTACAACGACGAAGGCGAGCTGGTGCTCGCCTTTGATGATCCTCAGTGGGCCGTCACACCCGGCCAATCGGCTGTGTTGTATGACGGTGAGGTGTGTATGGGCGGCGGGGTCATTGCCAGCGCTGCAGCGCTGAACGCAACCCCTGCCTGAGTTGCCCGCGGCTAAATACCGCGTTGGCTTTACTTGATGACGGCTGCTGCAGCCGGCACTTTGGCTTCTACTTTCTTAGCCGCATCTGCCTTCACCACAGCGACTTTTTCTTTCACCACTTTTTTGGCCTCGGCCTTAGCAGCGGGAACAGCATCAGCCTTGACGGTTGCAGCGGCCACAGCAGGCGCGGCGGTTGCAGGTGTTGCCACTGGTGCAACCGGTGAGGTTGCGAACGCGGCAGCAGAGAAAGCACCAACGATCAAAGAGGCAATCAACTTGTTCATACAAAATTTCCTTAGAGGTTTTGAACAACTCCAACATCGGAGTGATCAAACAACGGCGCCCGACACACAGTTGTTGACGCAAATATTTAATTATTTAGGTCAACGTTTTTGCACCCACTTCGTTACACCTCGCGCACCGGCTAAAAAAAACCGACTGGCTTTCGCGAGTCGGTTTTCTATTAGGCGCTGAATTTGCGTCGACTGATTAAAATGGAATGTCGTCATCCATGTCGTCAAAGCCGCCCTTAGCTGGCGCAGCTGCCGCAGGGCGTTGCGCTGCTGGGGCTGCGGCGCGAGGTGCGGCTGCTGGGCGGCTGTAGCCACCGCCGCCTTCTTCGCCACCACCGCTGGGACCGCCCATGCCTTCACGGCCGCCCAGGAGTTGCAACTCAGTGGCAATGATGTCCACGGTGTTTTTTTCCACGCCTGTGGTTTTGTCGGTGTAGACGCCGTATTTCAAGCGGCCTTCCACGTAAATGGGGCGGCCTTTTTTGACGTATTCGCCAGCGATTTCGGCCAAGCGGTCATAGAACGTGACGCGATGCCACTGTGTGTCTTCAATCATCTCGCCGCTGTTTTTGTCTTTGCGGCGGCTTGATGTGGCCACGCTCACGTTGGCCACGGCTTGGCCGCTGGGCAGGTAGCGCACTTCAGGGTCGCGGCCGCAGTTGCCGACGAGGATGACTTTGTTAACGGATGCCATGGGTAAATTCCTCCAGATAGGGGCTAATTATGTAGTCTTTGCGGAATGGACTGGACGCTTGGGCGCGACCATGGGCCAAGCTACCACCAGCCACAGCACCATGAGTGCCGCGCAAGTTAAAAACAGGCCTTGTGTGCCGTAGCTTTTGACAAGCTGACCGCCCATCACGCCACCCGCGAAAAAGCCCAACGATTGCAGCGTGTTGTACACGCCCATGGCCGCGCCCCGCGACGACGCAGGCGCAATGCGCGATACCAAACTGGGCTGCGTCGCTTCCAGCACATTGAAGCCGCAAAAGAACGCAAACAACAACCAAGCCAAGCACATCACGCTGGGCGCGCCAGACGACACCCACAGCAGCGCCACTTGCACCAAGGCAATCAAAGCAATGGCGCTTAAAAACACGGCGCGTAAATAGCCACGGCGCTCTAGCGGAAACACAGCGCCCATCAATACGAACGAGCCCAGCACCGCAGGCAAATAAATTTGCCAATGGTCGTCCTTGCCCAAACCGGCCTGCACCAAGAAGGCAGGAATCGCCACCCACATGGCCAGCTGCACCGCGTGCAACACAAACACGCCAATGTTCAGGCGCAGCAGTGCGGGGCTAGACAGCACTTGGCGCAGGCCCCCACGGGCGGCGTCTTTGTGCGCCACGGGTTCAGCCGGCACACCCCAAACCACCACGGCCGTGCCCAGCAGCGCCAGCACCGCCGTCAACACAAACAAGCCCGACAAACCAATGTGCGCCGCAATCACGGGCGACACCACCAGCGACAAGGCAAACATCAGCCCAATGCTTGCGCCCACCAAGGCCATGGCTTTGGTGCGCACGCTGTCACGGGTCAGGTCGGCCAACAAAGCGGTGACCGCAGCAGACACCGCGCCTGCGCCTTGCACCGAGCGGCCGAACAGCAAACCCGTCAAGGTGTCGGCACTGCCAGCAATCAAGCTGCCCAAAGCAAACACCAGCAAACCAAAAATAATCACCCGCTTTCGGCCCAAGCGATCAGATGCCATGCCAAACGGGATTTGCAACAGGCCTTGCGTAAGGCCATAGATACCCATGGCCAAGCCAATCAGCGCGGGGTCGTCCCCGCCCGGGTACTTGCGCGCTTCCAGCGCAAACACGGGCAACACCAAAAACAAGCCCAACATGCGCAAGGCAAAGATGGACGCGAGCGAACCACTGGCGCGCAGCTCAGTGCGCGTCATGGTGGGGCTTTGGTCCAGCGTGGGGTCGGGGGTCAGATTGATCGTCACAGCCTGCCATTGTCCCGCATTCCTGGCCAAGTAAGCCCGCCGCCACTATCATGTCGGGTTGCCCTTTTATTTTGAGTGTCCAGTGAACGCACCTTCTGACGGCGCCTACTTAGGCCAAGCCCTGAACCATCCTTCTGCCATGCGAAACATCAGCATTCGCGGAGCGCGCACGCACAACCTGAAAAACATCGACCTCGACATTCCGCGTAACCAGTTGGTGGTCATCACGGGTTTGTCGGGTTCGGGTAAATCCAGCCTTGCGTTTGACACGCTGTACGCCGAAGGCCAGCGCCGTTATGTGGAAAGCCTCTCGGCCTACGCCCGCCAGTTTTTGGGCCGCTTGGACAAGCCCGATGTGGACCTGATTGAAGGCCTGTCGCCTGCCATCAGCATTGAGCAAAAAGCCACCAGCCACAACCCGCGCTCTACCGTGGGTACGGTGACCGAAATTCACGACTACCTGCGCTTACTGTTTGCCCGCGCGGGCACGCCCTATTGCCCCGACCACAACTTGGCGCTGCAAGCGCAAAGCGTGTCGCAGATGGTGGACGCTGTCATGGCGCTGCCCGAAGACACCAAGCTCATGCTGCTCGCGCCCATCGCGCGCAACCGCAAGGGCGAGTACAGCGAAATCTTCACGCAGCTGCAAGCGCAAGGCTATGTGCGTTTTCGCATCGAAGGCAAGGTGTACGAATACGACGAACTGCCTGAACTGAAGAAAACCGAGAAGCACGACATCGACGTGGTGGTAGACCGCATCAAGGTGCGCCACGAAGCGCCAGCCGCACCTTTAGCTTCCATGATTTCGCCTGTGGCCGCGCCCAGCATTGGCGACATTGCCGTGGCCGCGCCGCCGCCCGGACTGCGCCAGCGTTTGGCCGAGAGCTTTGAAGCTGCGCTGCGCTTGGCTGAAGGCCGCGCCATCGCGCTAGAGATGGACACGGGGGTGGAGCACGCGTTCAACGCCAAGTTTTCTTGCCCGCAGTGCACGTATTCCATCAGCGAACTCGAACCCCGCTTGTTCTCGTTCAACTCACCCGTGGGCGCTTGCCCTTCGTGCGACGGCTTAGGCCACCAAGACTATTTCGACCCTGCTCGCGTGGTGGCTTTTCCGTCGCTCAGCCTGGGCAGCGGAGCCATCAAGGGGTGGGACCGCCGCAACGCGCATTACTTCACCCTGCTGGAAAGCTTGGCCAAACACTACAAGTTTGACCTCGACACGCCGTTCGAAGACCTGAGCCCCGAGACACGCCAAGTGCTGTTGTATGGCTCGGGCGAAGAAGAAATCAAGTTCAATTACAGCCTTGAAAACGGCTCTGGCAAAAAGCTGAGCAAGAAGCACCCCTTCGAAGGCATCTTGGTCAACATGGAGCGCCGCTACCGCGAGACCGACTCGACCGTGGTGCGCGAAGACCTGTCGCGCTACCGTGGCGTGCGTGCGTGTACATCCTGCGGCGGCACACGCTTGCGCCGCGAAGCGCGTAATGTGCGCATTGGCGAAGGCGCACAAATGCGCGGTATTTTCGACATCAGCCACACCACGCTGGGCGAATGCTTTGGCTACTTCAACACGCTCAAACTGCAAGGTGCAAAAGCAGAAATTGCCGACAAAGTGGTGCGCGAAATTGCCTCTCGCTTGAAGTTTTTGAACGACGTAGGCCTGAACTACCTCAGCCTAGACCGCAGTGCTGACACTCTGTCGGGCGGCGAAGCGCAACGCATTCGTTTGGCCAGCCAAATTGGCTCGGGCCTGACAGGTGTGATGTATGTGCTGGACGAGCCCAGCATTGGCTTGCACCAGCGCGACAACGACCGCCTGATCGACACCCTCAAACACCTACGTGACATTGGCAACAGCGTATTGGTGGTGGAGCACGACGAAGACATGATTCGCGCCGCCGACTTCTGCGTGGACATGGGCCCCGGCGCGGGCGTGCACGGCGGCCAAGTGATGGCGCGTGGCACACCCGCCGAGATTGAAGCCAACCCCAACTCACTGACGGGCCGCTACTTGGCGCAAGCGCTGCGCATTGACGTGCCTGCCAAACGCAACGCCTTCTTGCCCGTGGACGCGGAAGAGCTGAAGTTCCAACGCAAGCTGCACAAAGATGCGTCCGAACACCAAGTGATTCGCATCCGTGGTGCGCGTGGCAACAACCTGAAAAACGTCACCGCTGATTTCCCTGTGGGCTTGCTCACCTGCGTCACTGGCGTGTCGGGCTCTGGTAAGTCCACGCTGGTCAACGACACGCTTTACACCGCAGCGGCGCACACCATTCACCGTGCACACGATGAGCCAGCGGCACACGACGAGATTACGGGCCTCGACTATTTCGACAAAGTCATCAACGTCGACCAGTCGCCCATCGGCCGCACGCCACGCAGCAACCCCGCCACTTACACCGGCTTGTTCACGCCCATCCGCGAACTGATGGCCGAAGTTCCGATGGCACGCGAACGCGGCTACGGCCCGGGGCGTTTCAGCTTCAACGTGGCCGCAGGCTCAGGCGGTGGCCGCTGCGAGGCTTGCCAAGGCGACGGCATGGTGAAAGTGGAAATGCACTTCTTGCCCGATGTGTATGTGCCTTGCGATGTGTGCCACGGCTTGCGCTACAACCGCGAAACCTTGGAGGTCATGTACAAAGGCAAAAACATTGCGCAGATCTTGGACCTCACAGTTGAAGCCGCTTTGCAGTTCTTCAACGCCGTGCCCAACATTGCCCGCAAGCTGCAAACCTTGATGGACGTTGGCCTGTCGTACCTGCAACTCGGCCAAGCAGCCACCACCCTATCGGGCGGTGAAGCGCAGCGCGTGAAGCTGGCTTTGGAGTTGAGCAAACGCGACACAGGCCGCACGCTTTACATCTTGGACGAGCCCACCACGGGTCTGCACTTTGCCGACATTGCGCTGCTGCTGAAAGTGCTGCAACACCTGCGCGATGCGGGCAACACCATCGTCATCATCGAGCACAACCTCGACGTCATCAAAACCGCCGACTGGTTGATTGACATGGGCCCAGAGGGCGGCAGCGGTGGCGGCACGGTGGTGGGTGTGGGTACGCCAGAAGACTTGGCGGCCAACCCTGCCAGCTTTACCGGCAAGTACTTGAAACGCTTGCTACCAAGCTGATATCAATGCTGATGCCCATGCGTGCCATGCACATGGCGGTGGGCAATTTCTTCAGCCGTGGCGGCGCGCACATCCGTCACGGTGCAGCTGAAACGCAGCGCTTGGCCCGCGAGCTCGTGGTTGCCGTCTAAGTGCACTTCGGGGCCTTTGATTTTCACCACGTTGAACACGCGTGGCTGGCCATCGTCGCCCGCACCTTGCAACTGGCCGCCCACTTTCACGCCCGGTGGAAATTCCGCTTTAGGGATGACGCGCACCAACGATTCGTCGCGTTCGCCAAAGGCATCTTCAGCGCTCAAATCGAGCTTGACAGCAAAACCCACGGCTTGGCCATTGAGTGCGGCTTCGACCTTTGGAAAAATATTTTCGTAGCCGCCGTGCAGATACGACAAATGCCCCGAGTCCAAAGGCTTGCCTGCGGGTGAAGTGACTTGGTATTTGATGGTGACGGCCGTGTCTTGAATGATTTGCATGGCTAGACTCTGAATGAAAAATGCCATTGTCCACGACCTCTGCAATGGCGCGTCATCAAGCCTTACCATTCACCCCCATGAAACCTGTCATCCGTGCCTTTTTCCAAACCCTGCGTCTCGTGCTGGGCCCCGTCATGTTGCTCAAAGAGCGCCTCACCCAACCTAAGGGTATGCAACGCGACGCTGCGGCTCAAGCCGCGGTTGATCTGCAATGTCAAAGCTTGGCGCTGTACCAGTTCAACACCTGCCCGTTTTGCATCAAGGTCCGCCAAGAAATGCGCCGCTTGTCGCTGCCCATCGAAAAACGTGATGCGCAACACCACGTTGCCAACCGCGACGAACTGCACCAAGGCAGCGGTGCGACCAAAGTGCCTTGTTTGAAAATCACAGAAGCCAACGGCCAAACACGTTGGCTGCAAGACTCGAAGGCCATCGTGGCCTACTTGCGCGAACGCTTCGCCACGTCAGCTGCCTGAACCTCTGCATCTGCTGACACACCGCATGGAAACCGAACTCAAGCTCAGCCTGCGCCAGCAAGATGTACCCGCATTGTTGGCGCATCCGCTGCTGGCAACTTCTGCCAAAGTGCAACGCCTGCTCAACACCTACTTTGACACGCCCACTTTGGATTTGAAGCAACGCCGCATGGCTGTGCGCGAACGTTTGGCTGGCGAACAATGGCTGCTGACCGTGAAGACCGCTGGCAAAAGCGAAAACGGTTTGTCTCGCCGCCAAGAATGGGAAGCGCCCACCACGCCAGGCGCGTTGGACTTTGCAGCATTGGTAGATGACGCTGAATTGGCTGCGGCGTTGATGGATTTACGTGCTGAACTGAAGCCCTTGTTTCGCACCGACTTTGAACGTCACAGCTGGGTGTTGACGCATGACAGCGCCAGCATAGAGGTGGCGCTGGACCAAGGCCACATCAGCGTGCCGGGCACCGAATTGAGCGAAGGCATTTTGGAGTTGGAGCTTGAGCTGCTGAGTGGGCCAGAGGCGGCCCTGCATGCATTGGCGGATGCGCTGCGCCACGCCCATAGCGGTGCAATTGCGCTCACGCCATCAGATGCCAGCAAAGCTCAGCGCGGCATGGCGTTGTGGTCTCTTAACCCCAAGCATCAAAGTTTGTAATTCGTATCGCTGCACTTATTCATGGCCCGCACAGATCATGTGCGCCAGTTCGTCAAAACGGGGTTGCTTTTGACGATTTGACAATTCTTTTTATTGTGGCCACAATAAATGCATCTAGACATCAGCTTTGATCCTGCAAAGAGCCTACGCAACGAAATCGAGCGAGGCCTGCCGTTTTCGTTGGTTCTCGATTTGGATTGGTCCACAGCATGGATCAAAGAGGATTTGCGCAAGGATTACGGCGAACGTCGATTTCAGCTACTTGGACACATTCATGGACGACTGCATGCCATGGTGTTCACGCCGCGAGATGACAAAGCCCATGTCATCAGCCTGCGCAAAGCCAATGCACGAGAGGTCAAACACTATGAGCAAACGCAAAATTCAACCGCACACACCAGACACTGACAACCCGGTGTGGACAGCAGAGGACTTTAAGCAAGCTCGCCCTGCGCATGAGGTGCTACCCGGAATTTTCAGCAAAGCGCGTGCTGAGGCATTGCTTACCCCCCGCGGCCGCCCCAAAGCAGAAGTGACAAAAGTACGCGTGGGCATACGCCTGTCGTCAGAGGTGATCGACCATTTCAAAGCCAGCGGCGACGGCTGGCAAACGCGCATTGACGCTGCGCTGCGTCAATACATTGCCGAACACCCTAGCGCTGTTTGAGGCGCTTCAAGCCTCAGCTTAAGCGCGTGCCGCCTGCAAAGTCTCACGCGTTTGCAAGGCCACGCGACGTGCAGCTTCTGCAAAGTCGTCACCCTTGGACGCATACAAAATCGCACGCGATGAGTTGACGATGATGGGACCGGTAGTCGTGTCGCCGCTCACACGCAAGCCTGCTTTCACCGTGGCCACCGCATCACCACCTTGTGCGCCTACGCCGGGAATCAGCAAAGGCACAGTGGGTGCGAGTTCACGCACACGCTCGATCTCTTTAGGATAAGTCGCGCCCACCACCAAGCCCAATTGGCCGTTGAGGTTCCAAGGGCCTTGGGCCAATTTGGCGATGTGTTCGTACATCAAGGGCTGTCCCTCGACGGACGCGAGGCGTTGGTTTTGCAGGTCGTCACCGCCGGGGTTGGAGGTGCGGCACAGCAAGAACGCGCCTTTGCCGTGGTACTTCAAATACGGGGCCACCGAGTCCCAGCCCATGAAGGGTGAGAGGGTCACGGCGTCTGCACCGTAGCGCTCGAAGGCTTCGATGGCGTATTGCTCGGCAGTGCTACCAATGTCGCCACGCTTGGCATCCAAGATGATGGGCACATGTGGGGCAACACGGCGCATGTGCTCCATCAAACGCTCTAGCTGACCTTCGGCGCGGTGCGCAGCAAAGTAAGCGATTTGTGGTTTGAAGCTGTTCACCACATCGGCGGTGGCATCGACAATGGCCGCGCAGAAGTCGTAAATCTTGTTCGAGTCGCCCTTGATGCGGTCTGGGAACTTGGTCGGTTCTGGGTCAAGGCCCACGCAGAGCATGGAGTTGTTTTGGCGCTCTGCGGCGCTGAGCATGTCAAGGAAGGTCATGGCGTGATTTTAGAAGGCTTACCATGCACCCCATGTCAGCATTGCCCAGCCTCACCCGCCGCCAACTTTGGACGCTCATCACACTTACCTTGGTGTGGGGCTTGAACTGGCCCATCATGAAGTTTGGCGTGACGGGTTTTCCACCGCTCACGTTTCGCAGCTTGTCGATGTTGATTGGCTTGCCGGTGCTGGGCCTCGCACTGGTGTTGATGAAAATTCCGTTTCGCATTCCGCGCAGCCACTGGCGCGAGTTGTTCACGCTGGCTGTGTTCAACATGTTTATCTGGCACGTGCTGGTGATCTTGGCTCTGCCCATGTTGTCGAGCGGACGCGCGGCGATCTTGGGGTACACCATGCCTATCTTCTCTGCCATTTGGGGCGTGATTTGGTTCAACGCACCGCTGCGTGCGCGTCAATGGTTGGGCGTTGCTGCAGCGGGGATTGGCGTGTTGCTGCTGCTGTGGAATGAACTCAGCCACTTGTCGGGCCAACCCGTAGGTGTGCTGATGGTGTTGGTGGCTGCATCCACTTGGGCCTATGGCACGCAGCGCCTGCGCCACACACCGATGGCCGTGCCCACGCTGACCATTGCGTTTTGGATGACGAGCATGACCACGGTATTGCTGACGGTGCTGGCCTGTGTGTTTGAGCAAGACCGCTGGCAAATGCCCGCCGAGAGTACGCAGTGGGCGATTCTTTACAACGCGCTGGGCGTGTTTGCGTTTGCGCAGGCCGCTTGGCTAACGCTCGCACGCGGCTTGCCGCCTGTGGCGTCCACCTTGAGCGTCATGTTCATTCCGGTGTTGGGTGTGTTCAGCGGTGCTTGGTGGCTAGGCGAGGTGCTGCACTGGCAAGACTGGACGGCTGTGGTGCTGATGGTGGTGGCCATTGCATCGGTGCTGTGGCCAGCGAGATCTACTCAGAGCCCTTGAGATGCGCCATGGCCAAACAAAGGTCGGCCCACACCTTGGCCTTTTCAGGCAAATTACGCAGCACGTAATTGGGGTGATACGTCACCACCACCGGCACGCCTTGGTACTGATACACGCGCCCACGCAGCTTGCCGTAAGGCGTGCCTTCTAGCTCTGGCACGCTGTCGCGCAACAAGGCCTGCACCGCAAAGCGGCCCATGGCCAAAATCATTTTGGGTTTGAGCAAAGCCACTTGGCGCTCTAGGTAGGGCAGACACTGCGCCACTTCTTCGGGTTTGGGATTGCGGTTGCCGGGTGGGCGGCACTTGAGCACGTTGGCGATGTACACGCCGCCACCCTCTGCAGTGCGTTCACCCGTGCGAGACAGCTTCATCGCGCCCAACATGTTGTCGAGCAGTTTGCCGGCTTGGCCCACAAACGGCTCGCCTTGGCGGTCTTCGTCTTCGCCCGGTGTTTCGCCCACGATGAGCCAATCCACCTGCGGCGCTTGGCCGTCTTTGGCGGGTGCGCCCACACCAAACACAGTGTTTTGGCGCGAGCCGCACAGCGTGCAAGCTTGGCAGCCCGACACGGTACTGTGCAAGGCTGACCAATCCATTTGGTCAATGCCTTCGGGGCGTTGAATGATGATGGGTGCTGGCTCTGTCTTTGCCACTGGCGCGGGCATTTGTCGCACTGCTGTTTCATAGCCCGCTGCGTTGGCAATGGCTTGTGTGGCCAGCTCGCTGGCAGCGGCAAAGCTGTGCGCTTCTTCTGCGTGGGCTTGCATCACCACTTCAGCGGGAGCAGAAGCGGACGTGTCGACCACCAAGGTTTCCACGGCAGGCGCGCCCATGACGGCGGCCTCAGACATGGGCGACCACACGCGCACGCCCATCTCAGCCAGCATGGCGCGTTGGCGTTTGTCGAGGTGCAAGGTGTCGGTCATGGTGAGTAGCTTACAGCTTGAACGACATGACCACCGCGTGCTCGCGTTGGCCGTGGTCGGCGGGGTAATAGTTTTTGCGTTCGCCCACACGGCGATAGCCATAGCGCTCGTACACCTGCATGGCGCGGGCGTTACCCACGCGGACTTCTAGCCATAACCATTCGGCTTGGCGGCCACGTGCCCAGACTGACAAGGCATCAAGCATGAGCACACCATAGCCTTGGCCCTGAAACTGTGGCGCAACGGTGATGTTGAGCAAATGCACTTCGTCCACGCCCTCCATGGCCACAAAGTAGCCAATCAAGGTGTCGCCGCCCATCAGCGCCAGCAACTGGTAGCCGGACTTGAGCGAATCCGCAAAGTTGCCCCGTGTCCACGGGTGTGCGTAGGCGCTGTTTTCGATGTGCAGCACGTCATCGAGCAGCGCTTCAGTCAGCGGCTCTAGGCGTACTTCGGGTTTTAAAACGGCGTTCATAGGGCCGCCGCCTGCAGCGCTTTGATATGCATTCGTTCATCCGTGGTCTGCGCTACTTTGTCGCGGATGTAGAGCGGTAGCGCTTCTTCGGGTGGCACAGCTTCGCCAGCCGCCCATGCGGCAGGGGCGAGGCGCAGCAGGGCAGCGGCGGTGGGCAAAGCCATGGCTTGCGGCGCAGTCAGCGCGGAGGGCCAACGGCCAGCGTAAACGGGCCATGCGTTGCCTGCGGCGATGAAGCTGTCTTGCATCCAATCGGCGGGCCAATGCAGAGATGCGGGGCTGTGCAATTCAGGTTCTTGCACGCAGCGCCAAGTGCCTTGCATGAGGTTTGTCTCCCCTACGCTGGTTGCCACATCGAGTGCGTTTGGCGTGAACTCATACGCCGCCACATACACCTGATCCATGCGCGCATCCATCACGGCCAGCACACGCGTCACGGGCGCAGCACCTGTTAAAGCATTCGCCGCACGCGCCTCTTCAGCCACAGCCAACAAGGTGTCAATCGGCAACACGGATAAATCTGCACCAAAGGCCAAACCCTGCGCCACCGAGCACGCCGTACGCAAGCCCGTGAACGCGCCCGGCCCACGACCAAACACCACGGCTTGTAAATCGGTCAACGCCAAACCGGCCTCTTTCAAGAGCGCCAAAGTTTGCGGAATCATGTGCGTGGACGTGAGCGAACCGCCTGCGCTGGTGTGCGTCCACGTCTGCGTGCCGCGCGCGACCGCAAGAGAAAGGGTGTCTGTGCTGGTCTCTAAAGCCAGCCACTGGTTGGTGTGCATACGCTGATTATCCCAGCCGTGATAATTTGCCCATGACCTGCTCGCATATGTCCACTTTGTCGCCACTCACCCTCGGCATCAGCACCGCACGATGGGGCGTTGCGCACTGGCCTTTGGCCTATGCTTTCATGGTTTCCTTCACGGTTGCCGTGATGTGTGCCTCACCCTTGCAGGCACATGCAGCACCACATTCAAAAGCTGTACGCAGCGACCCGCCCAAACACACAAATGGCGACATTGGCCAACTGCCACCCGAAGTGCAAGCCGCGCTGCAACGCGCCAAAGTGCCGAGCGACAACTTCCACGTCATGGTGGTCGACACACACACGGGCAGCACACCTCGTTTAAGCCACCAAGCCCAAGAGCGCGTGAACCCTGCTTCGCTGATGAAGCTAGCCACCACCACCGCCGCGCTTGATACGCTCGGCCCCGCCTTTGTGTGGCGCACGCCCGTGTACGTAGATGGCTCGTTGCGCGACGGCGTGTTGCACGGCAATGTCTACATCAAGGGCAGCGGAGACCCCCGCTTGGTGGTGGAGCGCCTGTGGCTATTGATGCGCCGCATCCAAGGATTGGGCATTCAAAAAATTCAGGGCGACATCGTGCTCGACCGCAGCGCGTTTGATGTGCCCGCGCGTGACGCCGCCAGTTTTGACGGCGAACCCCTGCGCCCCTACAACGCCGCACCGGATGCGCTGCTGCTCAACTTCAAATCACTGCTCATTCAGTTTGTGCCAGACCGCGCCGCCAATGTAGCGCGTGTGCAGATCGAACCACCACTGGCCGGTGTGCAATTCCCCGCCACCGTACCGCTGAGCAATGGCGACTGCAGCGACTACCGCAGCGCCTTGCGCGCCGACTGGAGCGACCCCACACGCATCCGCTTTGCCGGCAACTTCCCCGCTGTGTGCGGCGAAAAAATGTGGCCTATCGCCTATGCCGCGCCACAGCAATTTGCACCACGCGCCATTGCGGGCATGTGGCAGCAACTCGGCGGTCAGCTCAGCGGCCAAGTACGCGATGGCGTTGTGCCCGCCAACCTGCAGCCCATCTTCAACGTCGAATCCGCCACCTTGGCTGAGACCATTCGCGACATCAACAAATACAGCAACAACGTGATGGCGCAACATGTGTTCCTCACGCTCAGCCAACAACAACGCGGCGTGGGAAGCTTTGACGCGTCGCGCGACGTGATGCAACGCTGGTGGCGCGAACGCGTGGGCGGCGAAATGCCCACCTTTGACAACGGCTCGGGACTGAGCCGCGAAGAGCGCATCAGCGCGCAAGCCTTGGCGCGTTTGCTGCAAGTGGCGTGGGCCTCACCCACCATGTCTGAGCTGATGAGCTCGCTGCCTGTCACCGGCCTGGACGGCACGATGAAACGCAGCAAAGCACAAGCCAGTGCGCATTTGAAAACCGGCAGCTTGCGTGATGTGGCGGGCGTGGCTGGGTTTGTAGACACCGCTAGTGGCAAGCGTTTGGTGGTGGTGGCCATCCTGCACCACGCCAATGCGAATGCGGCCCGCCCTGCGCTGGACGCGATGATTGACTGGGCAGGTAAGCAGCCTTAACTAGCTTAGAAGAGCCGTCAACGATTTAGAAAGACCCGAATGAACTACACCGAATGGATCGGCTACGCCGCTGCCAGCCTCACCACTGCGAGCTTTGTGCCGCAAGCGTGGCTGACCTTCAAGACCCGCGATGTGAGCGGTATTTCGTTGGGGATGTACAGCGCGTTCACGCTGGGCATTGCGCTGTGGTTGGCCTACGGCTTGCTGATTGAAGCCTGGCCCGTGGTGATTGCCAACGTGATTACGCTGGTGTTGGCTGCCAGCATTTTGGCGATGCGCTTGCACTTTGGGCGCAAGGCATCAGCGGCTGATTAACGCCAGCCTTGGCGTGTCGCGTTGAACAGGAACTGAGCCACCCAACGATTGCCAGCCGGTGTGAGGTGGATGCCATCGGCAAACAGCATGGTTGCAAAACTACTATTGGCGGCACTGGCATCACAGCCAACAAATACTGCCGCGTTGCCGCATGCGGGTGTTGTCCCTGCTGCAGTTCCGTTGTAGCCCGTGTCCGTGAATGGGCTGTAAGTGGTCAATGAGGTGGCGGTTAAAAACAGCGAAGTCAAACCAGAAGCGTTGGCATAGATCACAGTGTTAGGAGTCTGGCCGCCAAATGCCGTGCTAAGTGCACTCAGGACTTCTGTGTTGAAAGTGTTGGTGAGGCTGGTCGAAATGGAGGCGGTTGAATCAAAACTGTTGGCACGACCCCAAGGCGTTCTAGACACATCAAGTACAGGCATCACCAAAATATGTTTGACACCTGCCGTCTTCAAGCGCTGCACCTGAGTTGTTAGGGTTTGCGCTTCTGTCACTGGGTTGGCACCAGCCTTCACATCGAAGGTACCCACAGCGATGAGCACCAAATCTCCGGAGGAGAAACTGCCAACTGCATCGATTTGAACGGCCAAGTCAGCCACGCGTGCACCACCGCTGGCATAGCTCACAACGTTGGTCTGACCAAAATAGGCAGCCACTTGTTCAACAACTGAACCCGTCAAGTTGGCACCTTCGCGCACTGTGGGTGCCACACCACCGGCGGCAGTGCGAATGTCGTTATAGCCATCGCCCAAACCAACCACACGCGTTGGCACAAATGCTTCGACCGTGCTGCTAGCGCCGCATGCTGAGAGCAGCCCCGCGACAACAAGGGTAGAAAAGGCTTTAAAAGTTCGGCTAAAAATTGAATTCATCACAGGCTCTCTTTTGAGTACCACGTTAGTTTAACGAGTTGGCGTGGCGGCCCGCGTCAAGCGGTCTCGCACGCCATCCCATTCGGGCGATAGGGGTGGGGTTTCGACCCAAATGTGCACAACACCTTGGCTGTCGAAGTTGCGCAATTGGGCAAACAGTTGATGGGCGCAGTCTTGTGCTGATGCAGGCATGGCCTGGCATGCGAATTGATTCACATGGGTTGCAGGCACTTGCACGAAGCTGCGCGCCCACACGGCGACCGTTGGAGCGGCGTTGTCATTGCTTGCCACGGCTTCTTTGACATATGCGTCTATTGCCTTTTGCAGATCAACCGCCGACATCAGCTGCACACGTGCCATTGGCGCGTAGTGCGATTCGAGAGTGCCCGAGGCGCGCGGTGCATCGGCATCCGGCGCAGTGGGTGTGATGACCGTCTCACCACACGCCTCGCTGAGTTGTTGCGGCGTGAGCACGCCTGGGCGCAGCAACACGGGCGCCGCGCGGGTGCAATCAACGATGGTGGACTCAATGCCCACATCACACGCACCACCATCAATGATGAGCAAGCTGTCGCCAAACTCACCGGCCACATGCACGGCGGTGGTGGGGCTGACGCGACCAAACAAATTGGCGCTAGGTGCGGCCACACCAAACACACCCAAGGTTTCGGCACTTTGCAGCACGGCATGCGCTGTCGGGTGTGAAGGGCAGCGCAAGCCCACCGAGTTTTGCCCGCCAGCAGCCACAGCAGCCACCTCGGGTCGACGCGGCAAGATCAGCGTCAAAGGGCCGGGCCAAAAAGCATCGATGAGTTTTTGCGCAAAGTCGGGTACGTGGCTGGCAAAGCGCTGCACACCTTGCGCGCTGGCCACGTGCACGATGAGCGGGTGGTTGGCGGGGCGGCCTTTGGCTTCAAAGATTTTGGCCACTGCGGCGTCGTTGCCAGCATCAGCGGCCAAGCCATACACAGTTTCTGTCGGCAAGCCCAACAACTCACCGCGCTGCAAAGCTTGCGCAGCGGCGGTGATGGATTGAGGAGACTGACCGTCAAGAATCATGGGGCAAGTGCGTCGTAGTTAAAACAGCGCGATACCAAGAACAGCTGCAGCTTGCAAAGCCATAGTTCGCGCGGCTTCTGGCGTTGGGGCCGTGATGTTGAGGTGGCCCATCTTGCGACCCACGCGCGCTTCGCTCTTGCCGTACAAGTGCAAATGCGTGCCAGGGAGCGCCAGCACTTTTTGCCATGCGGGCTCGGCCTGCAAAGAATTGGGTTCTGACCCCAATTTCTCTGACTTCGATGGCTTGAACCACAAATCACCCAGCAGGTTGAGCATGACTGCGGGGCTGTGCAAGCGTGGCTGCGTCAAAGGCAAATCAGCCATGGTGCGCACTTGCAGTTCAAACTGCGACACATCGCAGGCGTCTTGGCTGTAGTGGCCACTGTTGTGCGGGCGAGGAGCAATTTCGTTGACGACCAACGAACCATCAGCCAACACAAAAAACTCCACGCACAACACGCCCACGTAGTTCAGCTCTTGCGCCACGGCTTTGGCGGCTGCGATGGCTTGATTGGCTAAAGCTTCAGGCACGTTGCCAGCAAACACCTCGGTCACGGCCAAGATGCCGTCGCGGTGCAGGTTGCGTTGCACGGGCAAGTTCACCATCGCACCATCGCGGCCACGCGCCACGATCACCGAGCACTCGCTGGCCAAGGGCAACATTTTTTCCAACACGCAAGGCACACTGCCCAGTTTGGCCCAACCGGCATTGAGCTCGTCACGCGTGGTCACGCGCAACTGACCTTTGCCGTCGTAGCCCATGCGGGAGGTTTTCAGGATGCCTGGCAGCAAGTTGTCAGTCACAGCGGCGAGTTGCGCTGCGGTGTCGATCACCGCATGTGGGGCCACTGGCACGCCGCATTTCACAAAGTGGGCCTTCTCACGCGCACGGTCTTGCGCTACGGCCACAGCAGACGCAGCGGGCGACACAGGCAATGTGGCAGCGAGTTGCGCCAGCGCGTCGGCGGGCACGTTTTCAAATTCGGTGGTGACCGCTTGGCACACAGCTGCGAGTTGCTTCAAGCCTGCGGGGTCCAAGTAGTCGGTGTGGATGTGGTGATGGCTCACCAAGCCAGCGGGGCTGTGTGCATCGGGGTCGAGCACCGCAGTGTTGTACCCCATGCGTTGCGCCACATGCGCCCACATACGGCCCAACTGACCGCCACCCAACACACCCAAGGTAGCGCCGGGCAGCAAGGGTTTCAAATTAACGCTCTTCACTTGGCTCGTAATTTCGCTCATAAGGGTGGCAACGTCATGTTGCGCGCCACTTCGGTTTGCGCCACGCGGAAGGCTTGCAGCTTCTCAGCCAAAGCTGCGTCAGTGGAAGCCAACAAAGCCACAGCAAACAAAGCTGCGTTGGCCGCGCCTGCATTGCCAATGGCAAAGGTGGCCACTGGAATGCCTTTGGGCATTTGCACAATGCTGTGCAACGAATCCACGCCTTGCAAATGTTTGCTGGCCACAGGCACGCCCAACACGGGCACGATGGTTTTGGCAGCGATCATGCCGGGCAAGTGGGCGGCACCGCCCGCACCTGCGATGATGGCGCGCAAGCCACGGCCTTGCGCCGCCTCAGCATAGGCAAACATGTCATCGGGCATGCGGTGGGCTGAAACGACGCGGGTTTCAAAAGAGACGCCAAATTCTTGGAGAATCTGGGCTGCATGTTGCATGGTGTCCCAATCGGAATTGGAACCCATGACGACACCGACTTGGCACTGGGTCATGATGTGGCTGTGTGTGAGCAAAAACGAATTTTAAGACGGGACCCCCATGATTGATGTGACGATGGAAAATTTCGAGGCCGATGTGATTGGCGCCTCACAAACCACCCCTGTGCTGGTGGACTTCTGGGCTGACTGGTGCGCCCCGTGCAAATCACTCGGCCCCGTCCTCGAAAAGCTCGAAGCCGACTACGCAGGCCGCTTCAAGCTGGTCAAGATCAACGCCGACACCGAACAACAGCTGGCCGGCGCGTTTGGCGTGAAGAGCCTGCCCACCTGCATCTTGCTGATGGGAGGCCGCCCTGTGGACGGGTTCATGGGCGCGTTGCCTGAAGGCAAAGTGCGCGAATTCTTAGACAAGCATCTGCCGTCCGACAACGAAGTGGCTGCTCAAGCCGATGCACAAGAGGCCGAGCAACTCATCAACGCGGGTGATGCGCAAGCCGCCATCGCCAAACTGCAAGAAGCTTTGAGCCTCAACACCGCTGACGACGAAACCCGCTACAACTTGGTCAAGCTCTTGATTTCTGTCGGCGAGCTGGAAGAAGCGCAAGCCGCATTGGCGCCTAAGCTGACCGAAATTCCATTGCAACTGCGCTTTGATGCGCTCAACTACTGGCTACAAGCTTTGGTGTTTGTGGCCACCGACGAGCGTGCCGCTTGGACATTCGAGCAGTTCGAAGCAGCCATCGCCCAAAACAAACGCGACTTCGACACACGCTTGGCCAAAGCCCGCGTGCTGATTGCCGCCGAGTTGTTTGAAGCGGCGATGGATGAGTTGCTGGAAATCATCATGCGCGACAAGGCGTGGAACAACGATGTGGCGCGCAAAACCTATGTGTCCATCTTGGAGCTGATGACACCACCCAAGCCCAAAACGGACGATGCCGCCTTCGGCAAATCCGCAGGCGGCATCGAGTTAACCGGCAAAGCTGCGGTGCAAGAAGACCCCGTGTTGGAGTTGATTTCTCGCTACCGCCGCAAGCTCAGCATGGCGCTGAACTAAGGTCTCAGTCCTTCAACCGATCCCAAGCCTCTTGGTACTTGGCGGCGGTTTGGGCAATCACCTCTTGCGGCAAATGCGGCGCAGGCGGTGACTTGCTCCAGGGCTTGCCTTGCACTTGGGCTGTCTCCAGCCAATCGCGCAAGAACTGTTTGTCGTAGCTTGGTGGGTTCACGCCGTCTTTGAAGCTTTGCGCGTAGCTGTCAGCAGGCCAGTAGCGTGATGAATCTGGTGTGAGCACCTCGTCCATCAACACGAGGTCGTTGTTGGCATCGAGGCCAAACTCAAACTTGGTGTCAGCAATGATGATGCCTTTGGCTGCGGCCACATCACGCGCGGTTTCGTACAAAGCGATGCTGACGGTTTTGATTTTTTCAGCCAAACCGCCACCAATCATCTCGACCACTTGTTCGTAGGTGATGTTCTCGTCGTGGTCACCCACAGCTGCTTTCGCAGCGGGTGTGAAGATGGGCTCTGGCAACTTGCTGGCGTTCTTCAAACCTTTGGGCAGCTTGACGCCGCACACAGCTTGATTCTCTTGGTATTCCTGCCAACCGCTGCCCGCCAAATAGCCGCGCACCACCGCTTCCACAGGAATGGGCTTCAAGCGCTTGACCAACATCGAGCGGCCTGTGACTTGTGCCACTTCGTCCGCGCTCACCACGCTCTCAGGCGCTTCGCCTGTGAGGTGGTTGGGGCAAATGTGGCCGAGCTTGCCAAACCAAAACAAAGCCATCTGGGTGAGCAATTCGCCCTTGCCTGGAATGGCTTCGCCCATGATGACGTCAAACGCGCTGATGCGGTCTGAAGCAACCATCAAGATACGGTCGTCGCCTACGGCGTAGTTGTCGCGCACTTTGCCGCGTGCGAGCAAAGGCAAAGAAGTAAGCGCAGAGGTGTGCAGAGCTGTCATGTATTACTTCACCAACTGAGCGAGTTCGCCCTTGGCGTACTTAGCCGCTACCACAGAGAGGCTGTCGCCCTTGACCTTGCTGCCTTGGCCTTCGCAACCGAATTCCAAATAACGTTGTTTACAGATGTTCATCGCGGCTTCGCGGGCAGGCTTGAGCCATTCGCGGGCGTCGAATTTTTCTGGGTTCTCAAACATGAACTTGCGAGCCGCCGCCGTCATGGCCAAGCGGATGTCGGTGTCGATGTTGATCTTGCGCACACCGTGCTTGATGGCTTCTTGAATTTCAGACACGGGCACGCCAAACGTCGTTTTCATCTTGCCGCCGTATTGGTTGATGATGGCCAACAGGTCTTGCGGCACGCTGCTAGAGCCGTGCATGACCAAGTGGGTGTTGGGGATGCGTGCGTGAATTTCTTTGACGCGGCTGATGGCCAAGATGTCGCCCGTGGGCTCACGTGTGAACTTGTACGCGCCGTGGCTGGTACCGATGGCGATGGCCAAGGCATCGAGCTGCGTGGCTTTGACAAACTGTGCGGCTTCTTCTGGGTCGGTCAACATTTGGCTGTGGTCGAGTTTGCCCACAGCGCCGATGCCGTCTTCTTCACCGGCTTCGCCCGTTTCCAAGTTGCCCAAGCAACCCAACTCGCCTTCAACCGACACGCCCACTTTGTGCGCCATGGCCACCACTTGCTGGGTGACTTGCACGTTGTACTCAAAGCTAGAAGGTGTTTTGCCGTCTTCCATCAACGAGCCGTCCATCATGACGGAGCCAAAGCCAAGGTCAATCGCGCCTTGGCAAATCTTGGGCGATGTGCCGTGGTCTTGGTGCATGACCAACGGAATGTGTGGATAGGCCTCGGTGGCAGCTTGGATCAAATGCTTGATGAAAGGCTCACCGGCGTATTTGCGTGCGCCAGCACTGGCTTGCAAAATGACGGGCGCGCCCACAGCGTCGGCAGCCATCATGACGGCTTGCACTTGTTCCAAGTTGTTGACGTTGAAAGCCGGAATGCCGTAACCGTGCTCTGCAGCGTGGTCCAGAAGTTCGCGCATCGATACGAGTGCCATGGGGAATCCTCAAAAATTAAAAACTGATGTAACTGCTGGTAATTTTAAAGGCCGCAGTTAACCCCATTAACGAACTTCGCAAATACGCAGCATGTTGGTGCCGCCGGGCGTGCCCATCGGGTCGCCACAGGTGATGGCATACACATCGCCCGCGTCCACAATGCCGCGCAATTTCAGGTGCGCTTCGGCTTGGGCCAAGGCCGTGTCGCGGTCAGCGCTGGTGTCCATCAACAAAGGACGCACGTTGCGGAACAAGACCATGCGACGTTGCGATGCAACTTTGGTGGTCACCGCATAAATAGGGATGTGAATGCGGTGGCGGCTCATCCAC
>CAUPNL010000028.1:0-32224 GCA_963512655.1 uncultured Limnohabitans sp.
TACCGGTTCAGGAACAGTTCGACTCAAAGCAACAAGGAGGGAAAACAGAGAAAATCAAAACAGGAGCTCTAAAAAGCTCAAATCGGGTGGGTCAATATTCGATGCAAATCCCGGGTCAGATTTGGATGCAATTCAACACCCCGTCTGGCTTGAGAGAGTTAACGGCGGAGCGTTGACACTCTCAAGTTTGAAACCTGCGACTGTTACAAGGCCGCGATCCGCACTTGAACTTTTTTTCGAAGCTAATCCAGAGACTGGCGAACTCAGCCCGATATCTCTTTCGTTTGCGACATGGAAGGTCAAGGCTTTAGATGCAGGCTTATTGACAGGGAAGACAGACTCAGCACGCGACATGTCAGCAAGACGATTGCTAGCAACTATTAAGAGTTCAAAATGGATTGAGGTACATCAAGGAATTTACAAGCCAACGGACGAGGGCATTGCCGAGCTTTTAGGATAAGGAATGCAGCAGCAGCCTCGAACATCTGCTGCAAGTCATTGCAATGAGAACTATCCTAAGCTCCCAGTGGTTTATCAAGCGGGCCGCTCCTGGCTGACTAAGGCCTTGAATCATTCGTTGTGCAGCGAAGCGTTGGGGAAGTTTGTAGAAAACTTCCACTTCATTTTGCCCAGTCGATACGCATGTGCGATGACTTTGCTACCGAGATTGAAAGTTATCAAAACAGCGGTGCTTGTGTTCATGAATGCCGCGGCATTTGGGCTAGCAGGTACGCCAAGAAAGTGGCTAGTTCGCATGACAAGAAGCTGATCATCAATCGATTCAGCCTCTTCCACTCTGTACCAATAATCATGATCGCTGACGTAAGGCGGGTTCAAAACTTCTCTTGGATATGCATCACTGAGCATCTCAGCAACGAATTCCCGCTCATCGGTACTGCTGAGCAGCGAAAGGCGATTGCACATGGCTTGGAAAGTTCTGGCTCTTTCTAATTTTGCAAGCTCGGCCCTGACACTTAATCGCCTACTGAGTCTAGTACTAGCAGGCTGCTTGCGTAGTTTTGAACTTACCTCAGGCTGAACTGAGATTGATTCTTTTGAGACTTGCTCACCCGAATACAACCAGTGGGCGACATCAAGCAAAGCAACACACCAACGACCGCCAAGTTTTTGGATCTTGAACGGCAAAGCACCGCGGGCAATCAGACCTTCGATAGATCTTTTTGTTTTTCCCAAAATTTTTACAATGTCGCCTGTGAACAACACAGACTGCCCCGGAAACTGGGTGCGCAACTCTTTTAAATAGTCATCAAGCTCCACAGAAAAGCCCCCAAACAAAAAACCCACCAAAAACCCACAGGGAAGTGAGTTTTGATGGGTATTTGTAAGCAGTTGAGTGCGTCAAGGTACAAGTCAGAATTTGTTAAAAACTTATCTAAGTCCTTGATTTATATAGCTTGGCGGAAACGGAGGGATTCGAACCCTCGATGAGGCTCTACACCCCATACTCCCTTAGCAGGGGAGCACCTTCGGCCACTCGGTCACGTTTCCAGCAGGGCGTATTATGCCCTAACTTAGGCGGCGGGCTGGTCCAAGTCGAAAGCTTTATGCAACGCGCGCACGGCGAGTTCCATGTACTTCTCGTCAATCACCACAGATGTCTTGATTTCAGATGTCGAGATCATTTGGATGTTGATGCCCTCTTCGCTCAATGAGCGGAACATCTTGCTGGCCACACCCACGTGGCTACGCATGCCGATACCCACGATAGAGACTTTGCAAATCTTAGTGTCGCCTTGCACATCGCTGGCACCCAAGGCTGGCAACACTTTGTCTTTCAACAAGTCAGTGGTGCGCGCGTAGTCGTTGCGGTGCACGGTGAAGCTGAAGTCGGTTTTGCCATCCTTGCTGATGTTTTGGATGATCATGTCCACTTCAATGTTGGCTTCAGCCACAGCGCCCAAGATTTGGTAAGCGATACCTGGCTTGTCTGGCACGCCGACCACAGAGATTTTGGCTTCGTCACGGTTGAATGCGATGCCCGATACGATTGCTTGTTCCATTTTTTCGTCTTCCTCAAAGGTGATCAACGTGCCTGATTTGGCTTCTTCGTTGATGTCAATGTCCCACGCGGTGAAGCTGGACAACACGCGCAGCGGCACCTTGTATTTACCTGCAAACTCAACTGAACGAATCTGCAAAACTTTGCTACCCAAAGATGCCATCTCCAGCATCTCTTCGAAACACAGTGTTTCTAAGCGACGGGCTTCAGGCACCACGCGTGGGTCGGTGGTGTAAACACCATCCACGTCGGTGTAAATCAAACACTCTTTGGCTTTGAGGGCTGCTGCCACGGCCACAGCCGAGGTGTCAGAGCCGCCGCGACCCAAAGTCGTGATGTTGTCGTGTTCGTCTTTGCCTTGAAAGCCCGTGATGATGACCACCTTGCCAGCATCCAAATCAGCGCGCACACGTTTGTCGTCGATCGACTCAATGCGGGCCTTGGTGTAGGCGTTGTTGGTGCGAATCGGTACTTGCCAGCCAGCGTAGCTGACTGAGGGCTGGCCTTCGGCTTGCAATGCAATGGCCAACAACGCTGAAGACGCTTGCTCGCCTGTAGAGGCCAGCATGTCGAGTTCGCGGTTGTAGGCCGAGTCGGCTTTGGAAGGGGCCAATTCTTTGGCGAGGCCGAGCAAACGGTTGGTTTCGCCGCTCATCGCGGAGGGAACCACCACCATTTGGTGACCCGCACGGGCCCACTTGGCCACGCGCTTGGCGACGTTGCGAATGCGCTCTGTCGAGCCCATCGACGTGCCGCCGTATTTATGAACAATCAATGCCATATTTCTTTAAAACTGTTGTGTTATGGGCAAAAAACCTATGGATTGTAGCAACGCAATACAGCCCCATCTCGGCGCACAAACACACGCCCCACCTTGATGTCGATGTGGTGGCCGCGTGTGGTGCAAGCTTTCACCTGCACCAGTAACGCCTGCAGTTGAGCTGCACTGGCTTGAGAGTGTTCCAGCGCCAGCCAAAGGCGCAAAACGTTCGATTGCCGAGCCTCACTGAGTTGCTGCAAGGCTTTGATGGCAGGTGGATTGCCCACGATTTGCAAATCTTGTTCAGCCACCTCGTGCAGCAGTGTTTGCGCTTGCGCAGCATGTGAAGCACTACGCGCAAAGGTTTGCCTAAAAGAAGGAAACGCCTGCTCAATCACAGGCAGCAACTCAGCACGGATACGGTTACGTGTGTAGCGCGTGTCTGCATTGGTGGGGTCTTCCACCCAAGCTTGCCCTGCAGCCCTAAGAGCCTCACGCAAGGCGGCCCCAGGCACATCCAACCAAGGACGGTGATAAGTCACACCATGACGCTCAGCCACCGCCGGCATGCAAGCCAGACCAGGCAAGCCTGCACCACGTGAGAGCGCCAGCAGCAAAGTCTCCGCTTGATCATCTGCATGCTGAGCCAAAGCCATGTGTTTGATTTGCACATCCCAGTTGTTTTGCAACGCCTCAGCCAGTGCTCGGTAGCGGGCCTGGCGGGCAGCATCTTCAGGGCTTTCACCCGCTGCATGAGCTGCGTTGACCCGTTGCACCACCAGTGGCACGTGCAGGCGTTCACACAGCGCCACGCAATGTGCTTCAAAACCATCTGCAGCCGCTTGCAGCCCATGGTGCACATGCACAGCATGCACCCTGCCCGGCCAGCGTGTGGCACAGGCAACAAGTAAGGCGGTGGAATCGGCCCCGCCGCTGAGCGCAACGGCGAATGGACCTAAGTGCTGGAGCGCGTCCAGCGAGGGGAAATTAGCGTTCAGCTTTGGTGTCGGTGAAGCGGCCATAGCTTTGCAGACGCTCGTAACGCTTGTCGAGCAACTCTTTGACCTTCATGTCCGTCACTTGGCGCCACGCGTCGTTCAAGCCGCGCTTGAGTTGAGCCGCCATTTGCTTGGGGTCACGGTGTGCGCCACCCACAGGCTCGTTCACGATTTTGTCGACCAAGCCCAAGGCCTTGAGGCGATGAGCAGTGATACCCAGTTGCTCGGCAGCATCTTCGGCGCGGTCAGAGGTTTTCCACAAAATCGAGGCGCAACCTTCAGGACTGATGACCGAGTACACCGAGTACTGCAGCATCAACACTTGATCTGCCACGCTGATGGCCAACGCGCCACCCGAGCCGCCTTCACCAATGATGGTGGTGATGATCGGCACTTCGAGTTGGGCCATTTCAAAAATGTTGCGACCAATCGCTTCGGATTGGCTACGCTCTTCCGCGTCAATGCCTGGGTAAGCGCCGGGAGTGTCCACAAAGGTGAACACAGGCAACTTGAACTTCTCAGCCGTCTTCATCAAACGCAAAGCTTTGCGATAGCCCTCGGGCTTGCTCATACCGAAGTTGCGCAAGGCGCGCTCTTTGGTATCGCGGCCCTTTTGCTGGCCCAAGACCATGCAAGCGTTGCCGTTGAAGCGGGCCAAACCACCCACGATGCTCATGTCATCCGCGAAGTGGCGGTCACCATGCATTTCAACGAAATCGGTAAAGATGTCGTTGATGTAGTCCAGCGTGTAGGGACGCTCAGCATGACGGGCGATCTTGGTGATTTGCCAAGGAGTGAGGTCGCTGTAGATGTCCTTGGTCAGCTGCATGCTTTTCTTGCTGAGCTGGTCAATTTCGTCCGAAATGTCCACCGCAGACTCGCTTTGCACATAGCGCAGCTCGTCGATCTTGCCTTCTAGCTCAGCAATCGGTTGTTCAAAGTCGAGGAAAGTTCGTTTAGCCAAAATTAATTACTCCTTGAGCGCTCAGTAAGACACTGGCAGCGGATCTAGCGATCGCCAAATATACCAAGTCGCCACACTGCAGTATGGCGCCCACGCCGCCGCCACTTCTCGGGCTTCGCTGCGGCTGACCGCCTCGCCCGAGAAATAGTTGTGGCTAATCCCGTTGATCAAGCCCACATCGTCCAGCGGCAACACATTGGGCCGCATGAGGTGGAACATCAAAAACATCTCAGCGGTCCAGCGGCCAATGCCGCGAATGGCCACCAGCTCTTCGATGATGGCGTCATCCGTCATCTCAGACCATTTCTTCACGTGCAAAGCGCCATTGTCAAAGTGCAGCGCCAAGTCAACGATGTATTCGACCTTACGTGCTGACAAGCCTGCGGCGCGCATATCGTCCACCTTGAGCTTCAAGATGTTGGCGGGCGTGATTTTCCGCGGCAATAAGGCAAAGCGATCCCAGACCGTTTGAGCCGCTTTGACCGACACCTGCTGACCCACGATGCTGCGAGCGAGCGTCACAAATGCGTCACCACGCGACTGCAAGCACGCCTCACCAAACTGAGGGATCAGGCGTTTCATCACCCGATCTTTTTTGACCAAGTGTTTGCACGCCTCAGCCCAGTACTCGGGTGTGGCGATGGTGATTTTGTCTTGGGCGACCATCAATTAGCCACGCTCCCAAGTGGTGCCCGTGGGCGAGTCTTTGAGCACGATGCCCTCGGCAGCCAAGGCTTGGCGAATGCGGTCGGCCTCAGCAAAGTTCTTGGCGGCTTTAGCCGCTGCACGGGCCGCGATTTGGGCTTGAATGGCATCTTCGTACACACCTGCGCCTGCTTGGGCGAAGGCCTTGGGGTCGTCTTGCAACAGGCCCAACACACCGCCCAAGGCTTTGAGCAAGCCAGCGGTCTGCGCCGACTGTGTGCGGTTGACTTCGCTGGCGAGTTCAAACAATACTGCCACAGCCTCAGGCGTGCCAAAGTCTTCGTCCATCGCTGCTTTGAAGCGCGCAGCATGGGGCTCAGCCCAATCGATCGTCACTTCATCAGGCGTCACTGTGCCCAACGCTGTGTAGAGGCGTTTCAACGCGCCACGGGCGTCGTTCAAATGCACGTCGCTGTAATTGAGCTGGCTACGGTAGTGGCTACGCACCACAAAGAAGCGCACGGTTTCTGCATCAAACTCTTTGAGCACATCACGGATGGTGAAGAAATTGCCCAAGCTCTTGGACATTTTTTCGTTGTCCACGTTGATGAAGCCGTTGTGCATCCAGACGCTGGCCATCTTTTGGCCATTGGCGCCTTCGCTTTGGGCGATTTCGTTCTCGTGGTGTGGAAACTGCAAGTCAGCGCCACCGCCATGAATGTCAAAGCTCTGGCCCAGCATCTCACAACTCATAGCTGAGCACTCAATGTGCCAACCTGGACGGCCCGCGCCAAAGGGGCTGGACCATTTAACTTCGTCTGGTTCACTTTCTTTGGCCGATTTCCACAAAACAAAGTCCAGTGGATCTTGTTTACCGTCATCCACGGCCACTCGCTCACCCGCTTGCAACTCATCCAATGATTTACCCGACAACTTGCCGTAGCCTGGAAACTTGCGCACGGCGTAATTCACATCGCCATTGCTGGCTTGGTAGGCCAAGCCTTTGTCCTGCAAAGTGCCGATCATCGACAACATTTGCGGCACATAGTCCATCGCGCGGGGCTCGTGCGTGGGGCGCTCAATGCCCAAAGCGTCGGCGTCTTGATGCAAGGCATCAATCATGCGATCGGTCAGGCCGCGCACGGTTTCGCCGTTTTCTAGCGAGCGCTTGATGATCTTGTCGTCGATGTCGGTGATGTTGCGCACATAGGTCACGCGATAGCCACTGGCTTTGAGCCAACGCTGCACCACATCGAACGCCACCATCGAACGGGCATGGCCCAAATGACACAGGTCGTACACGGTCATGCCGCACACGTACATGCGCACATGGCCAGGTTCTAACGGCGAAAAGTTCTCCAGCGCACGCGTGAGCGTGTTGTGAATGCGAAGCGTCATGAGTGAGTCGAGAGAAGACCGCAAAGAAGGGTCGGTAATGAGGTGAAAGCCAAAGAGCCCTTGAGACCCTCTGTTTTACAATGCCTCCAGTATACAAAGCACATGACAAACCCTCACGCCCCCCCTTTTGCCAAGCCATCGACTTCGCACCAAGCCCACCAGCACTGCGCAGGCACACACAAGACGGTTCATGGACTGCTCTGTCTCACATTGGGTTTATCAATGATGGTGACTGGCGGTTCTGCCCTAGCCCAAAGCGTGGATGTCCTTGAATGGCAGCCAGGCCAATCCACATTACTCACCGTCATCAGCACGCCACACAACGATGTGCGCAAGCTCTTGCGCCAAGCCAAATACCCACAAGCGTTGCAGCTGGTCAATAAGGCCTTAGCCACCAACCCACGGGATCCGCAAATGCGTTTTTGGCAAGGCTTTGTCTTTGAACAACTCGGCCAACCCGACATGGCGCTACAGGTCTACCTAGACCTCACCCGCGAATACCCAGAGCTGGCTGAACCATTCAACAATTTAGGTGTCATCTACGCTGCCAAAGGTGACTACCCCAATGCCAAGGCATCTCTAGATGCCGCGTTACGTGCAAACCCCAACTACGCTTCCGCCCACGAAAATATGGGCGATCTGTTAGTCAATATGGCGCGTCAGTCGTACGAACGGTCTTTGGCGATTGATGCCAAACAACGCGGTTTAACTCAGAAAATCGAACGACTCACACCTGTTCTCGCAATTACCCAAGGCAAACCATGACATTTGTTCACATGACACGTCGCGTCTTATGTGCCCTCGCCTTCATTGGCTTGGCCCAAACCGCCATCGCGCAAGACGCCCCCCGCGTGAAGTTCGTCACCAATGCGGGCGAATTTGTGGTCGAGGTCTACCCAGACAAAGCCCCCAAAACTGTCGACAACTTTTTGCAATACGTGCGCGACAAGCACTATGACGGCACCATTTTTCACCGAGTGATTGGTAACTTCATGGTGCAAGGTGGTGGCTATGACCAACGCTACATCGAGCGCCGCACGCGCCCCCCTGTTGAACATGAAGGCCGCGAAGCCTTGGCCAAAGGTGGCCCGCGCAATACAGTAGGCACGATTGCCATGGCGCGCACCAATGTGCCCAACTCGGCCACCGCACAGTTTTTCATCAACGTGGTGGACAACAGCTTTTTGGACCCTACACCTCAACAACCCGGCTATACCGTGTTTGGCAAAGTGGTCTCAGGCATGGACACAATCACAAAAATCAAAAGCGTACAGACTGGCTTTGGCGGCCCCTTCCCGTCTGACGTGCCACGCACCCCCATCATCATCCAATCGGCCAACCTGCTCTAAGCAAGTCTTGGCCCTCTCATTTCATTTAAGGAAACACACCATGAGCAACCCTCAAGTCGAACTGCACATCTTGGACCACGGCGTCATCACCATCGAACTCGATGCTGAAAAAGCGCCGAAGTGCACCGAAAATTTCTTGCACTACGTGAACAAAGGTCACTACGACAAAACCATTTTTCACCGCGTGATTCCAGGCTTCATGGTGCAAGGCGGCGGTTTCGAGCCAGGCATGACGCAAAAAGATTGCGACGAGCCCATCGAGAACGAAGCCAACAACGGCCTTAAAAACAACCACTACACGCTGGCCATGGCCCGTACGTCTGATCCGCACTCGGCCACAGCCCAGTTCTTCATCAACGTGGCTGACAACGACTTTTTGAACCACAAAGCACCCAGCATGCAAGGCTGGGGCTATGCCGTGTTTGGCAAAGTGGTGAGCGGTAATGACGTGGTCGACAAAATCGCCGCTGTCAAAACCGGCCGCAAAGGCTTCCATGACGACGTGCCAAAAGAAGACGTCGTCATCGAAAAAGCAGTGGCGCTCTAAGCCCCTTCTATGTCCACACCGCCCCTGCTGCCCCAGCCTGTGCCTAGCGTACAAGCGCCGCAGCATTGGCAACGTGTGGACTTCATCTCTGACCTGCACCTAGACGCCCATGAGCGTGCCACGTTTGATGCGTGGGCACAGCACATGGCGCACACCCCCGCAGACGCCCTCTTCATCTTGGGTGATTTGTTTGAGGTGTGGGTGGGCGACGACAACCCAGCCCCCTTCGCCTTGCAGTGCATCGCTGTGCTCAAGGCCACGGCGCAACGCTTGCCCGTGTACTTCATGTGCGGCAACCGCGATTTTTTGGTGGGCGCAGACCTACTCAAAGCCAGCGGCATGCAAGGATTGAGCGACCCAACGGTGTTAGACCTTGGCGCCACTGGCAACGCCCAACCCACGCGCATCTTGCTCAGCCACGGCGATGCCTTGTGCTTAGACGACCACGACTATTTGGCCTTTCGCGCTCAAGTGCGCCAGCCCGAATGGCAAGCCGCTTTTTTAGCCAAACCTTTGACAGAACGCCAAGCCTATGCGCGCGACGTGCGAAACAAAAGCGAAGCACTCAAACGCAGTCACACCACGCAAGCAGATTTCACTGACTATGCCGATGTAGACAGCCAAGCCGCCATCGCGTGGCTCAAAGGAGCTGACGCTCAAGTGCTGCTGCATGGCCACACTCACAAGCCTGCGGCACACGACCTAGGCGATGGTTTGAGCCGTTGGGTGCTGAGTGATTGGCATGCAGACAGCCAACCGCCGCGACTTGAAGTGCTGAGCTGGCTGCGCCAAAACGAACAAAGCCCCACTAGGGGGCTTTGTCGGTTGCCGCTCAGCGTTGTTTAACGCTTGAGCAACACCTTCAGCGCAGCTTGCAAACGACGCGCTGCAGCTTCGTCATATGCACCACCCAAGACCTGAGCCGCATCAGCAGCCCATGTCATTTGAGGCGACGGGTCATTGCGGCGCGTGAGCATTTGCAACTGCAAGGCACGGCGTGCATCCATTTGCGCAGCAGGCGTGGGCAAGTCAGCGGCCACTTCCAAACGCAACAAGGGCGTGACGGCCGCGCCTTGCGGCTGAGCCGACAAAGCTTGCGACCATTGCGTGCGCTGCGCTGGGCTGAGCTTGCTACCAATGGCTTGCGCCGCTGGCAATTGGGAAGCATCGCGCTTTTCCCAAGCGTGCATGAGCTGGGTCAACACCTCGCCGTGCGCTTGTGAAGCCAAACGACGCAAGGCATCTTGTGCAGACTCTAAAGCAAAGCGTTGGGCGCGGAAAGCTGCATCACCCAAACGTGGGCCACGCGGTGCAAAGCCCTCGCGGCCACCATCACGTCCGCCATCACGGCCTGGTTTGCCGTCACGGCCAAAGCCTGGCTTGTCGCCAAACTTGCCGCCGGGCTTGCCATCGCGGCCACGGCCAGCAGGTGCGGCTTCGGTACGTTTTTGACCTGGGCGGTCATCACCGCGCACCGCCACGACGGGGCGTGGTGCGGCTTTGGGTTTGACAGGTGCCACTTCTGCCACGGGCTCTGCAGGCACTTCGGAGTCTGAAGCCTCTGCGGCGGGTGCTTCGTTTGCAACTTCTGCTGCATCTGCTGAGGGCACCTCAGCAGAGCCTTCGGCAGTTACGTCAGCAGATTCTGAAGTTGCAGGCGCTTCTTGTGCGGGTGTCGCAACAGGTTCAGCGGCAGTTGGGGCAGCACTTGCCACCACTTCACCGCGTGCGATTTGCTCCAACATTTGCATGGCCGCACGGATGGCGGATGCATCGCCTTTGGCGGTGGCTGAATCCAAAGCCTTGGCGGCATCGAGCACGGCTTTGTCATGCGGCGTCAGCGCAGCTTGAGACTGTTCGCGCACCGATGACTTGCGGGCAAAGGCTTCGTCAATCGGTTGACGGAAGGCATCCCACAGTTTTTGTTCTTGCTTGCGGTCGAGCACCACGGCGTGGGCTTCTTCTTGCCAGCGTTGTTGCAAAGCCTTCACGGCATCCACACGCAACGAAGGCGCAGCACCCAAAGCTTGGGCTTCGGCAATCAGGGCATGGCGGCGTGCAAGACTTGCTTTTTGCACCACTTCCAATGATTCGTGCGCGGCGTGGATGGCGGCTTTCCAAACAGGTTGCAACTCGGCAAACATTTTCTCGCTCAAGTGGCCGCTTTCGCGCCAGCGCTGGGCGAACTGGTGCAACTGGCGTGCGACGCCTTTCCAATCAGGGCCATTGGCATGCTCAACTGCCCATGCTTTGACTTCTTCGATCAAAGCCAAGCGTTGGGCTTTGTGAGCTGTTGTTTGGGCGCGGGCTTCTTTGAGCCAAGCATCCACCACTTCGTGGGCACGGTTGCAAGCCGAGTCAAAGCGCTTCCACAACGCGGGGTTGGGAGCAGCTTCTTTGTCGACTTTTTTCCATTGCTCGCGCAGGCCGCGCAAGGTCTCTTGCATCTTGCGCCCGCCCATGGCAGGAATGCGAACCACGTCGTCGGTTTTGGCGGCTGGTTTTTCTGCAACAACTGCTGGAGCTGCGGCTTCGGTCGCTACCGTCTCAGTTGCCGCTTCTGATGTAGGCGCAACGTCCGCGACAGGTGCTGCGCTCACTTCAGGTGCGCTGACAGCCTCAGTGGCAACCGCGTCAATCGCGGCGGCTTCAGCAGCATCTTGCGCAAGCGCAGCGTCATCCGCCTTCGCCACTTTGGCTTTCACAGGCTTAGCCGCAGGCGCAGGCTTGAACAACGCCTCGGCTTGAATGGCCAGCTCCAAACGCTTTTGGTCCACCACAGCTTTGTCGGCTGTTGGTTTGACTTTGCGCGTTGCATCCACACCCGCAGCAGGCTTAGCTGCTTTTTCTGGTGCGGCAGCTTGAGGCAATACTTCACCACGGGCCACACGAATTTGGTCAGACCATGCGGGCACAGCTGGCAATGGCGCGGCGGCATCGGCCGCCGCTGCCTCGGTCAAGGTCAAGGCCTCGCCAAAAGCAGTCCACACGGCTTGCACTTGTTGGGTGCTGGTTTGCAGAGCAGACGCAAATTTGGCATCCACGCTGGGCCATTGGGCATCAGCGGCCAAGGCTTGGGCTTGGCCGACCCAACGGTCGAGGTCGGCTTGCAGGGCTTCGCGCTGGGCCAAGGCGTCTTGCCAAGGCTTGGTCGACAGCACTTCAATGCGTTGCGCCAAAAGCACAGCGGCTTCACGCTGCACTTGGGTTTGGTGTTGCAAGTCTTCAATCGCTTTGACGCGCTCGGCCAAGGCGGTTTTCAAACCGGCCAAGGGTTCACGCGACAAGGGCGCACCTGCTTTGGCGGCATCGCGCTGCCAACCCATGGCATCAGCCAAATTGATGTGGGGCGCATCGCGAAGGGTTTCACCTTTGGCGGCCCATTCGACGATCAAGGCATCTTGGTCTTTGCTGCGACGCAGCTCGTCCAGTTTTTCGCGCAAGACTTTGGCAGCACCTTTGTCTCGGTGGCTCATTTCATCAAAGACGGCTTGCACTTGGTCCAAAGTGGGCTGGCCAGCCAGCCAGTCGCGCAGGCGCGTGGTGCGGTCTGCCGAGGTAGAAACGGTAAAGGCCCCGCCAGTCAATTTGTCTAAGGCGGCGAGGTCGAGGGGTTTGTTCAAAGCATCAGTCACAAGTAGGGCTCACAGTAAATTAGGGGTGATTGTCGCCGAGGCTTTAAAATTTCAGCTACTTCCTATTTAATTAATTTATGTCTATTCCTTTCATTGCCCGCTTACAGCTAGGTCTACGTACCTTTGCAGCTGACGTGGCACAAGGTTTTTTCGCCATTTCTCACAACGGCTTAGCCGTGGTGGGCCTGTCTATCTTCTTCTTTGTCGTGGCGCTGACCGTGCGCCCCGACCTGCGCGTGGTGACCGAAGCCAAGGTCATCAGCTGGCTGCAAGAACGCCAATATGACGAAACAGGCATTGCCACCGATGCCGATGCCGTTGACCGTGCCACCGCCACAGACCCCCGCGACCTGCCCAAACAACAAGCCAACCTCGCCTATTGGTTGAGCAAAAAATACCGTGTCGCGCCTGAACCCCTGAGCGCGTTGGTCTCCGAAGCCTACGATGTGGGGCCAGCCAACCAAATCGAGCCCACCCTCATCTTGGCCGTGATGGCCGTGGAGTCTGGCTTCAATCCCTTCGCCCAAAGCCATGTAGGCGCCCAGGGCCTGATGCAAGTGATGACCAAAGTCCACGAGCAAAAGTACCAAGGCTTCGGCGGCGCTTTGGCCGCATTTGATCCCGTGGCCAATGTGCGCGTGGGCGTGAACGTGCTCAAAGAGTGCATCAACCGCGCGGGCAGCATTGAAGGCGGCCTCAAGCTTTATGTGGGCGCCGGCAACATGAAGGATGACCAAGGCTACGCTGGCAAGGTCATGGCCGAAAATGCACGCTTACAGCAAGTCGCCAAGGGCTTGAAAGTGCCCATTACCCCACCACCCTCTACCGCCGCCGAGGCTGCCACCGCCCGTTTGGAGAGCTTGTGGGAAAAAGCCCAGCGTTTGACGCCCTTCGGCAAGGATGACGGCGAATAAGTGAGGCTATCCAAGCGCGGTAAACTCTCATCCGCGCGCAACTGGCGATAGGCGTATCAGGCTTGCCCGATACCGCTGACGTGGATGTATGACCACTGGGAAGCGCGCAGCCTCTGTTCACAGAGGTGTTTTGCCGTTCGCCTGGGCAGCCACAACACCACCTTTTTCTAGGACTGCCAGTATGTACAACCGCAACATCACCATCGAACAAACCGATCCAGAGCTCTGGGCTTCTATTCAGGCCGAAAACGCCCGTCAAGAACACCACATCGAGCTGATCGCCAGCGAGAACTACGCGTCTCCCGCTGTCATGCAAGCCCAAGGCTCACAACTGACCAACAAATACGCCGAAGGCTACCCAGGCAAGCGCTACTACGGTGGCTGCGAATTCGTGGACGTGGCCGAACAACTGGCCATCGACCGCATCAAAACCATCTTCGGTGCAGACGCCGCCAACGTGCAACCCCATTGCGGTGCATCGGCCAACGAAGCCGTGTTCCTCGCGTTCTTGAAGCCCGGCGACACCATCATGGGCATGAGCTTGGCCGAAGGCGGTCACTTGACCCACGGCATGGCCCTGAACATGTCTGGCAAATGGTTCAACGTTGTGTCTTACGGCTTGGACAGCAAGGAAGCCATCGACTACGAAGCGATGGAAGCCAAGGCCCGCGAACACAAGCCCAAGCTCATCGTGGCCGGCGCTTCTGCCTACAGCTTGCACATCGACTGGGCACGCTTTGCCAAGATCGCTAAGGAAGTTGGCGCGATCTTCATGGTCGACATGGCCCACTATGCTGGCTTGATCGCCGCAGGCCAATACCCCAACCCCGTGCCTCACGCCGACGTGGTGACCTCCACCACACACAAGAGCTTGCGCGGCCCACGTGGCGGCATCATCTTGATGAAGGCCGAGCACGAAAAAGCCATCAACAGCGCCATCTTCCCTGGCCTGCAAGGCGGCCCTTTGATGCACGTCATCGCAGCCAAGGCAGTCGCTTTCAAAGAAGCTTTGCAACCTGAGTTCAAAGAGTACCAAGCCCAAGTGGTGAAGAACGCCAAGATCGTGGCCGAGACTTTGACAGCTCGCGGCCTGCGCATCGTCAGCGGCGGTACACAAAGCCACGTGATGTTGGTGGACCTGCGCTCCAAGAAGATCACCGGCAAAGAAGCCGAGGCGGCTTTGGGCGCTGCGCACATGACGATCAATAAGAACGCCATTCCGAACGACCCAGAGAAACCCTTCGTCACCAGCGGTGTGCGCATCGGCACGCCAGCGATGACAACGCGTGGTTTCAAAGACGAGGAAGCTCGCATCACAGCCAACTTGATTGCTGACGTGCTGGACAACCCACACGACGAAGCCAACATTGCTGCGGTGCGTGCCAAGGTGCATGCGCTGACTTCTAAGTTTCCTGTTTACAAGTAACTTTTCCTTAACCCCCGTCCTGTGTGTCGGGGGTTTTTGTTTGTCTGCGTTGTTTTGTTCGGTTGTTCGTTAAGAGTTTTCGTTCGTCAGAGGTTCGCGCCGGAAACGGCACGGATTGCAGGTACGGCGGGCTCTTCATGCTGGGGTACCAGAAATCATCGCCCGCCGCACCTACAACCCGCGCTGTTTGAGGTTAGAAGTGGTTCACTCGTTGCTTTGCAACTTTGTCAGAGGAACGGGGCCGAGTGAGGTTTGCGAGCGAAGCAAAGCATGACGCAGACTGAGGGTGTTTGGTATTGGCCGCTGACGATTTCTGGTACTCCAGCATGAGGAAGCGGCCAATACCAAATGCCCTCAGCGAGCCCAGCAAAAAATACAAAAGCAAAAGAGAGCACAAAAAATGAAATGTCCCTTCTGCGGCCACCTAGAAACGCAAGTCGTCGAAACCCGCATGTCCGAAGACGGCGACTCCATTCGCCGCCGTCGCCAATGCGGCGCCTGTGAAAAGCGTTACACCACCTACGAGCGCCCAGACGTCAGCTTCCCCAACATCGTCAAAAAAGACGGTCGCCGCATCGAATACAAACGCAACAAGCTCCTTGAGTCTATGGGCCTTGCCCTACGCAAACGTCCCGTCAGCACCGAACAGGTCGACAACGCCATCGAGCGCATCGAAGAAAAGCTCATGTCCTTGGGTCAACGCGAAGTACCCTCCACCCGCATTGGCGAGCTCGTCATGCGCGAACTCAAAAAACTCGACAAAGTTGCTTACATCCGCTTTGCCAGCGTGTACCGCAGCTTTGAAGACATCGACGACTTCAAGAGTTTGGTGGACGAAGTTCGTAAGTAGTTTTCGAGTCTCAACCATGCGCTGATGCCCCGTCAAAACCTAGCATTTGCGCCATGCAAACGCTAGGTTTTTTTACGCCTCATATCCGGCGCTTACGGGATTCAAACTCACAAGGCTTCACCCTGGTGGAGCTGTTGGTGTGTTTGGGCGTGCTCGCGGTCATGGCATCTTTTGCTATCCCTAGCTGGCAACGCTTGCAAGAACGCAGCCGCGTTGAAGCCGCCCGTGACCAACTGATGAACGATTTGCAAACTGCCCGCGTACGCGCATTGCAACGTGGCGAAACTTTGCAACTCGCCCGCTTGCGCGATTGCACATGGGGCACGTCTGCCAACAACGATTGGAGCTGCGGGTGGCAGCTGGTCGTCAAGGTCGACCAAACCGTGTTGCACACCTCGCAAGTGCAAACGCCTTTGCAAGTGACGTTTGCCAAATCAGACCCACTGGACATCAGCCAACGTGGCGACCTTGGCACAGTCGGCGACCGCTGGGTGATTAAGTCACGGCAAGCTGCACTGAACATTGCCAACGTCTTGTGCCTTAGCAGCGCCAGCCGTTTGCGCTGGCAATCGGGTGAAGCATGCAGCAGCTAAATCAGCCAATTAAGCCGCAATTCATGCTGCATCAAAAGCAAGCCACACAACAGCAGCTTGGCATTGCGTTGCTAGAAGCGCTTGTGGCGTTGGTCATCTTAGCCTTTGGGGTGCTGGGTCTGTTGTGGATGCACCAACAAGCCCTGACGCAACAACGCCAACAACTCATGCGCTCGGTCGCCACAGGCATTGCAGACGACTTGGCTGAGCGCATGCGTTTGAACGCACCGCAACGTGCGATGTACGCCAAGGCGTGGGGCAATGCCACCACCGCAGCACCCGACTGCTCAGCCACCGCCTGTTCACGCCAAGACCTTGCAACGTGGGACATGCAGCAGCTACAACAAGCCTTGCAAAGCCAACTACCAGAAGGCGATAGTGCCGTATTTACCTTGACCGATGCTACGGGCTGGTGGGGCATCGTCATCGCTTGGCGCGATGCCAATGAAACTTACCGCACCGACACGGCATCTGGTTCGCCCGCCTGCCCAACGCAGATGAGTTGCTGGCGTTTGTTCTTCAGGCCAGACCGATGAGCCAGTGCAAACACAACACACCATCCCAGCGCGGCTACACCTTGCCCGAGTTGCTCATTGGCATGGCGCTCAGCTTGGTCGTGATCGCCGCAGCCACATCGGCGTACGGCACCAGCAAAAAAACGTGGAGCGCTATGGCCGCTGCTGATGCGGTGCACGCCAACGCACGCGTGGCTTTGAACAATATCCACGAGCAAGTACACATGGCAGGAGCCGCTTACCTCAAAGCGAATAACAGCAACGGCAACTTCACCGTGGAAATTTCACTCAATGAAGACGCGGGGCAAGCCGCTTTGGCGGGTGTGAATGGCAACAAATCTGTCGAGAGCCTCACCCTCGGCCATTGGCATGCACTCGACACCATGGACTGCCAAGGCAACACCGGCAGTACCCACGCCATAGTGCGCAGCGATTACAAACTCAACACCAACAAGGAGCTGAGCTGCAAAGACCTCAACCTCACCAACAGCACCTACCAAGCTTTGGCGGAAGGCGTGGAAGATTTTCAGTTGCGCTACGCCGAAGCCAACCCAAGCACCCAAACCCTTCAGTGGAAAACCGCCAACCAAGTGACGGACATGGGGCAGGTGTTGGCCATCGAGGTGTGTTTGCGCGTCGCCAGCATCAACACCGTGCACAACACCAAGTCCAACAGCCATCTCAAAGGTTGCCAAGATGAGGTTTTGCTGTCTGATGGCCGCGTACGCCGAACGTTCAAACGTGTGGTGGCTTTGCGCAATCGCGAAGGGGTCATGCCATGAGGTACTCAACACGCATCAACGGATTTGCACTTCCCACCTTGATGGTCATGCTTGCGCTGGCCAGCATCGCCACGCTATTGGCGATGCGCAACCTCTGGGTGAACGACCAACTGCTCAACGCAGAAGCAGACCAGTTACGCGCACAGCACAAAGCTGAAGCGGTGTTGCCCGTGGCCTTGGCCGACATCCTGAGCAACGCCACCAACAACGACGGAACCACCAACTTGCGCCACACCGCCGGCAACGCCACGCAGACCCACGCGTTCTTTCCCAACACCCTGGCTGAGTACGACATGCTGCGCCAACGCTTAGGCACAAACATTTGCAACGCCGGCATTTGCGCGCCCTATGCACTCAATCCCTCTGCCACCAAAGCCAGCGACTGGAAATCGCAAACAGGCTCAGCCATGCAAGTCAGCGCCGCCCATACGCCCTATGGCGACAACACCGCTTGGTATTGGGTCGAGGTGTTTCCGAACAACGGCAACGGCAACGGCAACGGCAACGGCAACGGCAACGGAAACGGCAACGGCAACGGCAACGGAAACGGCAACGGCAACGGCAACGGCAACGGCAATGCCACTGCCGACGTCACCTCCACCCCACCATTCGTTTACCGCATCACAACCTTAGCCAAAGGCGTCACGCCCGGCAGCACCACCGTGCTGCAAGCCATTTGGACACGAACCAGTGACACATCCCACACAGGCCAGTGGCACAGCTGGCATGTGCTGCACGACTGAACCCACATGACACACGCCCATCGCCAACATGGCTTCAGCCTCATCGAGCTGCTCATCGCCCTCGCCTGCGTGGCCCTACTTGCCAGCCTTGCTTGGCCCAGCTACCAAAGTTTGATTCTGCGAAGCCAACGCGCCCAAGCGCGTGCATCACTGTTGCAAGCCGCCCATTGGCTAGAACGTGCAGCCAGCGCCAACGGCAGCTATCCGTTGGCAAACGATGTACCCACGAGCGTGCTGCAAATTGACGGGCAGCGTTACAAGATGAGCGTCACCAGCACCGCACAAAGCTACACCCTCAGCGCCATGCCACTGGGCACACAAACGGCGGATGCCTGCGGCACCTTGACGGTCAACCACCTGGGCGTGCGCAGCGTGCAAGACGCCAGTCAAACGGCGGCGCAGTGCTGGAGTCGGTAGGAATGCACCATGGCCACGCGCAAAAGAAATACCCCCATGTGAACTGCAGGTCTCGCCATTCATAATTGCGCCATGACTTTTTCAGCGCACGACACCCCCCACATGACAAGCGCCTTGGCCTTAGCGCGCGAGGCTTTGTTTTTGACCTCGCCCAACCCCCGCGTGGGCTGCGTCATCGTCGGTGCTAACGGCGAAGTGCTCGGTAGCGGCCACACACAACGTGCAGGCGAAGCGCACGCCGAAGTGATGGCCCTGCTCGATGCACAAGCTAAAAACAACGACGTCAAAGGCGCCACAGCGTATGTGACGCTGGAACCTTGCAGCCACCAAGGCCGCACCGGACCTTGTTGCGATGTGCTCATCAATGCAGGCTTAGCTCGCGTGGTGGTGGCAGAAGGTGACCCTAACCCACATGTGGCAGGCCAAGGCATTGCACGCTTGCGTGCAGCAGGCGTGCAAGTGGACGTAGGCTTGCTTGGCGAAGAAGCGCACGAACTCAACATCGGTTTTTTCAAACGCATGACCCACGGCACCCCCTGGGTGCGCATGAAAGTGGCAGCATCGCTCGACGGGCAAACTGCGTTAGAGAACGGCGTGAGTCAGTGGATCACCTCGGCCCCCGCGCGTGACGATGGCCATGCATGGCGTGCCCGCGCATGCGCTGTGCTCACAGGCATCGGCACCGTTTTGGAAGACGACCCGCAACTCGATGTGCGCGCCGTGCCCACCCCACGCCAGCCCACGCTGGTGGTGATGGACAGCCAGCTCGAAACGCCACTCACGGCCAAGCTCTTCAAACCGCAACGCCCTGTTTGGATTTACTGCGCCGTCGACAACGCCGAGCGTCGCCAAGCCCTTGAGACCAAAGGCGCAAAGGTCATTTGCCTACCCAACTCATCAGGCAAAGTCGACCTAGTTGCCATGCTCAAAGAGCTCGGTCAAAAGCAAATCAACGAAGTGCATGTGGAAGCGGGTCACAAACTCAATGGCTCTTTGTTGCGTGAAGGCTTGGTGGATGAGCTGCTCACCTACCTCGCACCCAAGCTCATGGGCCAAGGACGCGGCATGACAAATTTGGGGCCTTTCACGAGTTTGGACGATGCCAAAGCCCTCTCGTTTCACGAAGTGACACAAATCGGTCCTGATTTAAGGATATTGGCCCGCCTCGGCCGGTAAGCGGCACTTAAACCTGCGAAAATATCGTCCATGTTCACCGGAATCATCACCGGCGTGGGGCGCATCACCGCTGTCCACGACCTGGGTAGCTCTTTAAGCCACGGCAAGCGTCTCACCATTGAGGCCCCTGCCGCGTATCTCGACGACGTCACTCTGGGGGACAGCATCGCGCTCAACGGCGCTTGCATGACGGTCACCAGCTTCGACCTCGACACTCACACTTTTACCATCGACATCTCTGTGGAATCACTGGCTCGCACCAGTGGTCTAACTGAGCTTGGCCGCGTCAACCTTGAAAAAGCCTTGCGCGCCCATGACCGCTTAGGCGGCCACATCGTGTCGGGCCATGTGGACGGCATTGGTCACGTGAGCCACTTTGCGCAAATCGGCGAAAGCTGGGAGCTGCGCATCATGGCCCCCACCGACCTTGCCAAGTATTTGGCCTACAAAGGCTCCATCACCATCAATGGCGTGAGCCTGACGGTGAACAGCGTGCAAGACTTCTTCAACGCAGATGGCCCTTTGGGCTTGCGCGGCTCTGAAGTCAGTATCAACCTCATTCCTCACACTGTGGACAACACCGCTTTGGGTTCGCTCAAAACCGGTAGCACCGTGAACCTCGAAATTGACACCGTCGCCCGCTACGTTGAACGCATGTTGCGTGTCGACGCTTCGCTGGGTGACGCTGCCGCATTGAAAGCCAACGCATGAGTATCGCCAACGCATCGGGCAAATCGCCCGTCGCCATCTCTCCCGTCGAAGACATCGTGGCCGACATGAAGGCCGGTCGCATCGTGATCTTGGTCGATGAGGAAGACCGCGAGAACGAGGGCGACTTAGTACTAGCATCTGACCACGTCACACCTGAAGCCATCAACTTCATGGCCCGCTTTGGTCGTGGCCTAATTTGTCTCACGCTCACCCGCGAGCGCTGCGAATATTTGAAGCTGCCCCCCATGGCCGCACGCAATGGCACGGTGTACAGCACCGCGTTCACCGTCTCCATCGAAGCTGCTGAGGGCGTGACCACCGGCATCTCTGCCGCTGACCGTTCGCGCACCATCGAAGTGGCCGTGGCCAAAGCCACCCAACCTACTGACTTGGTGCAACCCGGCCACGTGTTCCCCCTGCAAGCGGTAGACGGTGGCGTGCTCATGCGTGCAGGCCACACCGAAGCAGGTTGCGATTTGGCTGCGATGGCTGGCTGCTCACCCTCTTCCGTGATTTGCGAAATCATGAAAGACGATGGCACGATGGCACGTTTGCCTGATTTGCAAATCTTCGCAGCCGAACACGGTTTGAAAATTGGCACCATCGCCGACCTGATTGCCTACCGCAGTCGCACCGAATCGTTGGTGCACAAAGTCAGCTCGCGCCCCATGCACACCGCACACGGTGAGTTCACGGCCAATGCCTACAAAGACATGACCAGCGGCGCTGTGCACATGGCCCTCGTCAAGGGCACATGGAATGCAAACGCCGAAGTGTTGGCCCGCGTGCACGAACCTCTCTCCGTACTCGATGCGTTAGAACCCAACCGTGTCATGCACTCATGGGGTTTGGACGCAGCTTTGGCGCGCATCAGCGTTGAGGGCACAGGCGTGGTCGTCTTGCTCAACTGCGGCGAAAGCGGTGAGCAACTGCTGAACCAATTTGACGGCACCGCCCGCTCAGCCCACGGCCCCGAACGCGGCCGCATGGACCTGCGAAGCTATGGCGTGGGCGCGCAAATTTTGCGCGACTGCGGGGTGCACAAAATGCGCCTCATGGGCAACCCACGCCGCATGCCCAGCATGACCGGCTACGGACTTGAAATCACGGGCTATCTGTCCAAAGAATAAAACTCGCAAAGAATAAAAATATGTTCGTCTCCAACCTCGCCTCCACCACAACGCTCGACGGCAGCGCTTTGAAAATTGGCATCGTCCAAGCGCGCTTCAACGACGACATCACCAACGCACTGGCTGCTGCTTGCATCGCTGAACTCAAAGCCATGGGCGTGAGCGATGACCGCATCACCCACGTGCATGTGCCGGGCGCGCTCGAAGTGCCCTTGGCCTTGGCTGCACTCGCGCAAATTGAAGACCCAGAACCGTTCAGCGCCCTCATCGCACTGGGCTGCATCATCCGTGGCGAGACTTACCACTTTGAGTTGGTGGCCAACGAATCTGGCGCAGGCGTGACCCGCGTCGGCATGGACTACCACGTGCCGATTGCCAACGCCATTCTCACCACCGAAGACATGCCACAGGCCATGGCGCGTCAAACCGACAAGGGCCGTGACGCCGCTCGCGTGGCCGTCGAAATGGCTTTGTTGTTGGAGAAATTGGCATGAGCGACCACACCCCCGCCCACGACGACAAAGCCCCACGCAAAACGGCCCCTAAATCGGACGGCAATGGCACCACCAAAAGCGCCGCCAAATCTGGCCGCAGCCGCTCGCGTGAATTTGCGTTGCAAGGTCTCTACCAATTTTTGGTGGGCCAAAACGAAGCGGCTGACATAGATGTGTTCACCCGCGACCTGAGTGGTTTTCATAAATCTGACTCGGTGCATTACGACGCGCTGCTGTATGGCTGCATTGAGCAACGCGAAATTTTGGACTCACTCATTGAGCCCTTGCTTGACCGCAAGCTCAACGAAATCTCCCCCATCGAACACGCCGTGATGTGGATGGGCGCGTATGAGTTTCAACACTGCATCGACGTGCCATGGCGCGTGGTGCTGAACGAATACATCGAACTCGCCAAGTCTTTCGGCGGCACCGATGGTCACAAGTACGTCAACGGCGTGCTCAACGGTTTAGCACCCAAACTGCGCGCACTCGAAGTCGAGTCTGACCGCGCCAAAGGTAAGTTGCGCGATTGATGATGAAGATCGCCCAGCGTGCGCAACGCATTGAGCCTTTCTATGTGATGGAGGTGGCCAAGGCCGCCGCCGAACGTGCCGCTTTGGTGGCGCACACCGATGCGCCCATGATTTTTCTGAACATCGGCGAGCCTGATTTCACCGCGCCGCCATTGGTGCAAGAAGCTGCTGCACGCGCTGTGCACGATGGCGTGACGCAATACACACCTGCTCTTGGCATTCCAGAATTACGCGAGCGCATCAGCGCTTGGTACAGCACACGTTTTGGTGTGAATGTGCCAGCCCGCCGCATCGTCATCACTGCCGGTGCATCGGCTGCTTTGCAACTGGCTTGCTTGGCGTTGATCGAAGCGGGCGACGACGTGCTGATGCCCGACCCGAGCTACCCCTGCAATCGTCATTTTGTGAGCGCTGCAGAAGGCCGTGCAGTATTGGTCCCCACCACCGCAGCTGAGCGTTTTCAGCTCAGCGCTGAGCAAGTGCGTGCGAATTGGACGGCACACACACGCGGCGTATTGCTGGCTTCTCCGTCTAACCCCACAGGCACCTCGATTCATCCCGATGAGTTGCGTGCCATTCACAACGAGGTGTCACAACGTGGCGGCACCACCTTGATTGATGAAATTTATTTGGGCCTGAGTCACGACGAACAGTTTGGCCAATCGGCCCTGGGCATTGACGATCAAATCATCAGCATCAACAGCTTCAGCAAATACTTCAACATGACGGGCTGGCGTTTGGGCTGGTTGGTGGTGCCTGACGCACTCGTGCCCGTGGTCGAGCGTTTGGCGCAAAACCTGTTCATCTGCGCTAGCACGGTTGCGCAACACGCTGCACTTGCCTGTTTTGAGGCGGAGAGCATTGCCGAGTACGAACGTCGTCGTGATGAATTCAAGGCTCGCCGTGACTACTTTGTGCCCGCACTCAACGCATTAGGCCTGAACGTCCCAGTCATGCCCGATGGCGCGTTTTATGCGTGGGCCGATTGCGCGGCAGCAGCCGACAAACTTGGCGTCAAAGGCAGTTGGGACTTTACGTTTGAAGTGATGAACAAAGCCAACTTAGCCATCACACCCGGGCGCGACTTTGGCCATGCCGACACCTCGCGCTTTGTGCGCTTCTCCACCGCCCGCTCGCTGCCTGAGTTGCAAGCTGCGATTGCGCGTTTACAAAAAATTCTGAGCTAAACCATGAGCACCGTTTTTGAACACCCCATTCGGGTTTATTGGGAAGACACAGATGCCGGTGGCATTGTGTTTTATGCCAACTACCTCAAGTTCTTCGAGCGTGCACGCACCGAGTGGCTGCGCGCACTTGGCATTGGCCAACACGCGCTGCGCGAGGAAACCGGTGGCATGTTTGTGGTGAGTGAAACCACCGTCAAATACCACCGCCCCGCCAAGCTGGATGACCAGCTGCGCGTCACCGCCACCTTGGCCGAAGGTGGTCGAGCCAGCCTCGTCATTGCCCAACAAGCATGGCTAGGCGAAACTTTACTTTGCGAAGGCTCCATCCGTATTGGTTGGGTCGATGCTGCTGCCATGAAGCCTGCGAGAATCCCCTCTTCTGTATTGGAACGACTGACATGACACAAGACTTTTCCATCGTCCATTTATTGCTCAACGCGAGTTGGGTTGTCCAAGTTGTGGTGCTGATGCTCATGACGGTTTCTATCGTGAGTTGGGCTGCGATCTTTCGCAAGATCGGTTCCATCAAGCGCATCAAAGAACTCAACGAGGAGTTCGAACGCGACTTTTGGTCTGGCACCAGCTTGAACGAGCTGTTCGCAGCCGCCGCCCAAAACGCCAAGACCTCTGGCCCCATGGAACGCATCTTCGCCAGCGGCATGCGCGAGTACCAAAAACTGCGCGAACGCCGCATCAACGACAGCAGCGCATTGATGGACGGTGCGCGCCGCGCCATGCGTGCGAGCTACCAACGTGAGATGGATGCAATTGAATCCAACCTCTCCATGCTGGCCTCCGTCGGCTCTGTGTCACCTTACGTGGGCTTGTTTGGCACGGTATGGGGCATCATGCACGCCTTCACGGGTTTGGCTGGCATGCAGCAAGTGACCTTGGCCAAAGTGGCCCCGGGTATTGCCGAAGCGCTGGTGGCTACCGCCATTGGTTTGTTTGCCGCGATTCCTGCGGTGTTGGCCTACAACCGTTTCTCACGTGACATTGACCGCGTGTCGATCAAACTGGAAACCTTCATCGAAGAGTTCAGCAACATCTTGCAGCGCAACGTCAGCGCCAGCGGCACAGCTCACTAAGCAGGAACACCCAGCATGGCTTCTATTGCCCCTCGCTCAGGACGCGGCCGCCGCGCTATGAACGACATCAACATGGTGCCGTTCATCGACGTGATGTTGGTGTTGCTCATCATCTTCATGGTGACTGCGCCCCTCATCTCGCCCACCGTGATTGATTTGCCCAGTGTGGGCAAAGCTGCCACCGTGCCTGACCAAGTGATTCATGTGGAGATCAGCAAAGAAGAGCGGATCACTGTCAAGAGCACAGGTACTGTGAACAAGTCTGTCAACAGCACATTGCTTGGACTGGCCCGTGACGTGAAAGAGCTGCAAGGCGAGACATCACAAGGCCCTGTGGTGATCACTGCAGACCGCACCATCAAATACGAAACTGTGGTCAAAGCCATGGACACGCTGCAGCGCTCGGGTGTGCAACGTGTGGGCCTCGCGGTTCAATTGGTGGATTGATTTTTAAGCCATGAGCGCACAAGCAAAGCATCTGGAGTTTGCTCCTCCGCCACCTGAAGGAACCGCCCGCTCTGTGGGTGCGGCCTTGGTGGTGCACGCTTTGCTCATCGTGGCGCTGACTGCCGGCATTCAGTGGAAGCAAGACAACAGCTTGTCTGTCGAGGCGGAGTTGTGGTCTGCCGTACCCATGGCGGCTGCGCCTAAGTTGGTCGAGGTTGAAGCACCACCGCCCCCGCCTGCCCCCAAACCAGAGCCTGCGCCTAAGCCCGTGGTGAAAGCGCCCGAGCCACCTGCCCCCAACCGCGATGCAGACATTGCACTGGCCAAGAAACGCAAGATTGAAGAAGAGAAAAAGATTCAAGAAGCGTTGAAGGCGGAAGAGCGCCGCAAAGAAGAAGTGAAAAAAGAGGCAGAGAAAAAAGCCAAGGCCAAGCTCGACGAAGACAAGCGCAAACTAGAAGCGAAGAAAGAAGAAGAGCGCAAGGACAAAGAGCGTAAAGAGAAAGAGCGCGCCGAGAAGGAACGCAAAGAAAAAGAAGCCAAGAAGCAGGCCGAGCAAAAAGACAGCAAAGCTTCTGCCGAAGAAGCCAAAAAGCTCGAAGCCATTCGCAAAGAAAACATGAAACGCATTGCAGGCTTAGCAGGTGCCAGCGGTAGCGAGAACGCCACCGGCACAGCCATGAAGTCTTCAGGCCCATCGGACAGCTATGGCGGCCGCATCCGCGCGCGCGTCAAACCCAACATCACGTTTGATCCCAGCTCTGTGTCGGGCAATCCCGCTGCCGAAGTGGAAGTGCGTTGCGCCCCCGACGGCACCATCGTGAGCCGCAAACTCACCAAGTCCAGCGGTAACTCAGCATGGGACAACGCAGTACTCAAAGCCATCGACAAGACCGAAATCTTGCCACGTGACACCGATGGCCGCGTGCACTCACCACTGTTGCTGGTGTTCAAGCCCAACGACTAAACCCTTCTTGGAATAGATTCGTTTGCTAGAACGCTCCCTCACTGTCGATGTGTTGAAAGTTGTAGCCGCACAGTTGATTGTGTGGCACCACTTTTCAGCCTACGGCCCGATGGCTGACACCATGACCCTCATGTGGCCACAGCTCATGGATTGGCTCTACCGCTATGCACGCTTGGCCGTGCAAGTGTTCTTGGTGGTGGGGGGCTATTTGGCCGCGCAATCGGTGATGCACAAATCTATCCAGCATCCGCTCATCAGCATCGTCAAACGCTACTTGCGGCTGGTGCCGTTTTATGTGCTTGCGCTGACTCTCATCAGCGTGGCGGTGGCGGTGTCGCGTGACAGCATCCATGCCAGTTGGCTTCCCAACGAACCTACCGTGTGGCAGTTTTTGGCACATGGTTTTTTGGTGCATGACCTCTTGGGGTTTGAGGCGCTTTCCAGCGGTGCTTGGTATGTGGCCATCGATTTCCAGCTCTACGCATTGCTGATGGTGTTGTGCCACGCCTTGCATACCGACACCAACAAGCGTCTGTCCATCACCGTGGCTTTGCTGTGCGTGGCCTCGATGTGGCAATTCAACCGTGTGGATGAGTTGGACATGTGGGCCATTTACTTTTTTGCAGCCTATGGCTTAGGCGTGCTGGCCGCGTGGGCCAAACGATCGGCATTTGAAGCACAAGTGTTTTGGATCACTGCACTGCTAGCCGTGGGCGCTTTGTGGTTTGAGTACCGCACGCGTTTATCACTGGCACTGCTCACGGCTGTCTGGCTGGTGATCAAGCCCAAAGGCATGGTGCATTGGACACCCATGAAACGCGTGGTGCACCGTTTGTCTAACAGTGCGTATGTGCTGTTCTTGACGCACTTTGGCGTCATCGTGTTGTTCAGCGCGATGTGGAACAACAGCCATTTTTACGACCCCAGCATGGCTTTTGCGCTGACTGGGTTTGCTTGGTTGTGCTGTGTGGGCATAGGCTTATTTCTGCATGAGAAAACCGAAGCCCCTATTCACCACTGGGTGGCACACACCACCAAACCCATGTTTGCGCGTTTGACACGCTGATGACCGATTCAGTGCTTGGCGTGTTGTTGCATGCATTGCCATGCACACACGCAGGCCAGCACTGCTGTGGCAATCGACACGGCATAGACCGCCGACAGACCCAAAGCATCGCTCAAAGCGCCACCGCCTAAAGCACCCAACACGCCGGGCACGCCATAGCCAATCGAGGCATACAAGGCTTGCCCCCTGCCTCGCAATCGACCAGGGAAATGGTGCGACAACAGAGCAATGCATGCCGTGTGTTGCGTGGCAAAGGTGAGCGCATGCAACACCTGTGCAAACAGCAAGGCCCACAACCACTCGGCGGCCCATGTGGTGAGCACCATGCGCAGCACCATCGCAGCGGCGCAAATGAACATCCACATCGACAAACTGAACTTGGGCAACCAACGGCTTTGGGTGAAGAACCACACAATCTCTGCAGCGACTGACACGGCCCACAACACACCAATCATGGTTTTGCTGTAGCCCAGCTCATCGAGGTAGAGCGAGAAGAACACATAAATACCAATGTGCGACAACACATGGAAAAACACCGTGGCAAAAAACCACTGCACCTGGCGTTGACGCAACACAGGCATGACCAACGGACGCACCTCGTCGTGGTGCACCGCTTCTTTGCGATTGGGCAGCCACCACACACTCAGGTTGAGCAACACCCACGAGCCCACCGCCCACGCAGGAAAGCTCTGCATGCCCTGCACTTCAAACCACGCACCCGCCACAAACACCGTGACCAAAAACCCCAACGAACCCCACAAACGCACGCGACCATAGCGACGCGAATCAAAGCCTTGGTCGGTGCTGACCAAATGCGCCAAAGCGGCCTCGCTCATGGGCATCATGGCGCTGGTGTGAATGAACATCAGCAGCAACACCACCGCAAGCCACACCACGCTGCCCTCAACCAACAAGCCCGCCGAGCAGGTCAGCGCAGCGCCTGCGCAAAAGCGCAGCAGCTTGACGCGTTCGCCGGTGTAGTCGCTCAGCCAGCCCCAGCCATAGGGAGCCAACACGCGCGTGGCCGCTTGCACGGCCGTGAGCAACCCAATGATGGTGATGGAGAAGCCCAAGTCTTTGAGCCACAACGGCAAGTACGGGTTGAAAAATCCGATGTGCGCAAAGTAGCTGGCAGACAGCGCTGCAAAAGGAAAGAGCTGAAAACGAGAAAGCGCGTTACTCGAACGCGCTTCTGAGGTGGGAGATGTCAAAGCAGACCTGCGTACAAGACCATCAAGCGCCAATGTGGCCTGGAATGGCTGGCATGCCCACCTGCACGTCACCACATTGCGCGCGGTGCAGCAAGGCGTGATCCATCACCACCAAAGCCAACAAGGCTTCCGCAATCGGTGTGGCGCGAATGCCCACGCACGGGTCATGACGACCCTTGGTCACCACCTCAGTAGGTTGGCTGTTTTGGTCAATCGAGTCACGCGGGCTCAAGATGGAACTGGTGGGCTTGATGGCAATGCTCACCTCTAGGTCTTGGCCCGTGCTGATGCCCCCCAACACGCCGCCTGAGTTGTTGGTGGCAAAGCCTTCTGGCGTGAGCGAGTCGCCATGCGTGGTGCCGCGTTGCGCCACACTGGCAAAACCAGCGCCAATCTCCACAGCTTTCACAGCGTTGAGACCCATCATGGCGTAAGCAATGTTGGCATCCAAGCGGTCGTAAATGGGTTGACCCAAGCCCACAGGCATGCCCGTGGCCACCACACGAATTCGAGCGCCGCACGAGTCGCCCGCTTTGCGCAAGCTGTCCATGTAGTCTTCATAGGCTTGCACATCTGCGCAAGGCGCATAGAACGGGTTGTGGCCCACATGCGTCCAGCTCTCGAAAGGAATGGCCATCTCACCCAGCTGCGTCATACAACCGTAAAAGGTGGTGCCGTATTTTTCTTTGAGCCACTTCTTGGCCACCGCACCTGCCGCTACGGTGGGCGCTGTCAAACGTGCCGAAGAACGGCCACCACCGCGTGGGTCGCGAATGCCGAACTTTTGGAAATAGGTGTAGTCCGCGTGACCTGGGCGGAAGGTTTGCAAAATATTGCCGTAGTCTTTGCTGCGCTGGTCGGTGTTTTGAATCAACAACGCAATCGGTGTGCCTGTGGTTTTACCCTCGTACACGCCAGACAAAATTTGCACTTGGTCGGGTTCATTGCGCTGGGTCACGTGACGGCTGGTGCCGGGGCGGCGACGGTCCAAGTCATGCTGGATGTCTGCCTCGCACAGAGACATGCCCGGAGGGCAACCATCAATCACGCAGCCAATGGCTGGGCCGTGGGATTCACCAAAGTTGGTGACGCTAAAAAGGGTTCCGAAGGTATTGCCGCTCATGGGGTGAGATTATCCCACCACCTTGAAGGCTTCTTGCTTAGGGGTGTTCAGGTTCAGGCGTGCCGCTGGGCCAGTCTTTGATGTAGGCCTTGAGCATTTGATTTTCAAAGTTTTGGCTGTCCACCACAGACTTGGCGACGTCGTAAAAACTGATAACGCCTTGCAACACCCGGTTGTCCAAAATCGGGATGTAACGCGCATGGCTACCCAACATCATGCGGCGCACCTCATCAATGCTGGTGTCTGTCGAACAGGTGAGTGGGTTGGTTTCCATCGCATGGCGAACCGTCAAACCTTCTAACTTGCCACCATGGCGACTGAGGGTTTGGATGACCTCTCGAAACGAAAGCACCCCGACCAACTCGCCGCCCTCCATGACCAGCAAGGAACCCATGTCTTTTTCTGCCATGATATTCACGGCTGAGTCCAGCGGCTCCATAGGTCCGATGGTGAACAAGGTGCCGCCGCTTTGGCCTTTGACGCGCAGAATATCGCTGACTTTCATGGTTTTTCTCCCCCAGTGAGGTTTTGAATATAGCCCACAATGAGGAACGAATTTCTGACAAAGCACCCGAGGAAACCATGCCCGGCTACAACGACCCCAGTTTTGACACGCTCGCCTTGCACGCAGGTGCGGCACCCGACCCCGCCACAGGCGCACGCGCTGTGCCCATCCACCTGAGCACCTCGTTTGTGTTTGAGTCCAGCGACCATGCCGCCTCGTTGTTCAACCTCGAACGCGCAGGCCATGTGTACAGCCGCATCAGCAACCCCACCAACGCGGTCTTAGAACAGCGCGTGGCAGCTTTAGAGGGTGGCATCGGAGCCATCACCACCGCCAGCGGGCAAGCAGCGCTGCACTTGACGATTGCCACACTCATGGGCGCGGGCTCGCACATCGTCGCCAGCACGGCGTTGTATGGCGGCTCACACAACCTGTTGCACTACACGCTGAGTCGCTTTGGCATTGAGACCACATTCGTCAGTCCCAACGATATCGATGCGTGGCGTGCCGCTGTGCGTCCCAACACCAAATTGTTTTTTGGCGAAACCGTGGGCAACCCTGGCTTGGATGTGCTCGACATCCCAACTATTTCGACCATCGCCCACGAAGCGGGTGTACCTCTGTTGGTGGACAGCACACTCACCACACCCTACTTGGTCAAACCATTCGAGCTAGGCGCTGACTTGGTGTACCACTCGGCCACTAAGTTCCTCAGCGGCCACGGCACCGTGATTGGTGGCATCGTGGTGGATGGCGGTAGTTTTGATTGGGAGAAAAGTGGCAAATTCCCAGAACTGACGCAAAGCTACGAAGGCTTTCACAACATGGTGTTCAGCGAAGAAAGCACGGTTGGCGCATTCTTGCTGCGCGCACGCCGCGAAGGCTTGCGCGACTTTGGCGCGTGCATGAGTCCGCACAGCGCGTGGCTGATTTTGCAAGGCATCGAAACCCTCTCGCTGCGCATGGACCGCCACATGGCCAACACCGAAAAAGTGGTGCAGTTCTTGGCCAGCCATCCGCTGGTCAACCGTGTGGGGCATCCGCTCATCGAAAGTCACCCCAGCCACGCACTGGCTGAAAAGCTGTTGCGTTTTGGCGCACGCGGCGCGGGCTCGGTGTTCAGCTTTGACATCCAAGGCTCACGCGAGCAAGGCAAGGCCTTCATCGAAGCTCTGAAAATTTTCAGCCACTTGGCCAATGTGGGCGACTGCCGCAGCTTGGTCATTCACCCCGCCAGCACCACGCACTTCCGCATGAGTGATGAAGCCTTGGCAGGCGCCGGCATTGGGCCAGGCACCATTCGTTTGTCCATCGGACTTGAAGACTCTGCTGATTTGATTGACGATTTGAAGCGCGCCCTGAAAGCCGCAGAGAAGGCAGGTGCGTGATGAAGTTAACTTTAAAAACCGCCGCAGGTCACGACTACGAAGCCTATGCCTACACAGGCGGCAAAGCATTTGATGCGACCAAGCCCACGCTGGTGTTCATCCACGGCGTGCTCAACGACCACAGCGTGTGGATTTTGCAAACGCGCTACCTCGCACACCACGGCTTCAATGTGCTCGCGGTCGACTTGCCCGGTCACGGGCGCAGTGGCGGCGACGCCCCCGCGAGTGTGGAAGAAGCCGCGCAATTCATCGAAGCGTTGCTAGATGCTGCAGGCGTTCGCCAAGCGGGCTTGGTGGGCCACAGCTGGGGCTCGTTGATTGCACTGGAAACAGCCGCGCGGTTGAAAGACCGCATCACGCACTTGGCGTTGGTGGGCACGGCCTTCCCCATGAAGGTGTCGCCCGCTTTGATTGAGGCGTCGTTGAACGAGCCCATGAAAGCGTTGCAAATGGTGAATGTGTTTTCACGCGCCACGTTGGCCGCGCCCCCCTCGGCGCTGGGGCCTGGTACATGGGTGTATGGCGCGTCCATGGCGTTGGGGCGACGCGTGTTGGCCAGCAACACGCAGGTCAACATCTTTCACCGAGGCTTTGTGGCGTGTGACAGCTATGCCAACGGCTTAGAAGCCATGGCGGCCGTGA
>CAUPNL010000029.1:0-30458 GCA_963512655.1 uncultured Limnohabitans sp.
CCACCACAGGTTGCTGGAGCCGATTGGGTATATTCCACCTGCCGAGGCTGAGGCCAACTACTATCGGCAACTCGCTGAGAAGGTCAATGCCGACGCGTTAACTTAAACCAACAGGCCTCCTCGAAATGCGGGGCGATTCACGCTTCTTTCAGCCTTCGAATGACAATAAATAGCCATTTCGACGGTTCGGGTAGGTTCTTTCGTGTCTGAGAACTCCCTGTTTAAGTGGGAACCTTTCCCGTAAGAGCCGCGTGTAATGGTGCTTATCTAAAGCAAAAAATTCCCATGAAATTGGCTCCCAAGGCGCATGAGTTATAGGTTTTCGCCTTGGATTGTGATTCCTGTTGTCGTGGGTTCGAGCCCCATCAGCCACCCCAAAATTTAAAGGGTTCCCATTCGGGAACCCTTTTTTTATGGGTCGCCAGCCCTGCGCATAGCATCATTAACAGATAGCGATTAAAGTGATAGTGCCTGATATAGGTATTAGAGGTTTCAATGCCACACACGGAATCGGTGACGCATGCAAGTCCAAGATGTGATGCTTGTCGCTACGTCATGCCGTCTGAGACAGCCCCTACTGGGCTGCGATGCGGGCATCAATACTTTCTTGCTTCACCCCTGATTCGTAAGTTCACACGTATGGAGCACTACCCCGTTATCAAAGCGTCAAACGCTTGTGAAGCATGGAGCGACGAGATCAAATAACGCCTCTACTTCAATGCGTGTAAGCAGGGGGCGACATGTTAGATATCGTGCAATTGTTGACTGCATCCTCGGCGCAGCGTGCCTCTGACTTACATCTGTCGGCAGGCCTAGCGCCCATGATTCGCGTGGACGGGGAGTTGAAACATCTAGACCTTGTGGTGCATACGCACGAGGACATCATGGCCGCTCTGCAGGGCATCATGAGCGAAGCCCAATGGGCGTCTTTTGCACAGGCTATGGCATGTGATTTTTCATTTGAAATTGTTGGCTTGTCACGTTTTCGGGTGAATGTGTTTCAACACATGCGGGGTGTGGGTGTGGCATTTCGGGCTATCGCGCACAGCGTTCCCACGTTGCAAGGTTTGTCTGCGCCAGCTATTTTTGCTGAGTTTGCAAGCCGTCCGCGAGGCTTGGTGATTGTCAGTGGCCCGACAGGTTCTGGCAAATCGACCACATTGGCTGCCATGGTCGACTACTTGAATCGCAATGCGGCCAAGCATATTTTGACCATCGAAGACCCTGTTGAATTTGTCTATGAACCGCACACCTGTTTGATCAACCAGCGCGAGGTGGGTGTGCACGCCCAAAGCTTTTCAGATGCCTTACGGTCAGCGATGCGAGAGGATCCAAACGTGATTTTGGTCGGAGAGATGCGCGATCTTGAAACCATCCGTCTCGCCATCACGGCGGCAGAAACCGGCCATTTGGTGTTTGGAACTTTGCACACGTCAGGGGCTGCCAAAACGATTGACCGCATCATTGATGTGTTTCCCGCGCAAGAAAAAGAGATGGTGCGCAGCATGTTGTCCGAGTCTTTGAATGCGGTGATATCCCAAGTGCTTTGCAAACGCAAGGATGGCCAAGGTCGCATCGCAGCCTACGAAATCATGGTGGGCACCGCAGCCATTCGAAACCTCATCCGTGAGGGCAAGGTGGCACAGATGTATTCAGCCATGCAAACGGGCAGCGCATCAGGGATGAAGACCTTGGATCAAAGTCTGTCTGAATTGGTCCAGCAAGGACTCATTGATGTGGCACAGGCCAAAGCCAAAGCACAATTTCCCAATCACTTCTGAGGCGTAGAGCGTCGTATCACAAGCCCGCATGATGCGCGCGTGCGCGGTGCAGCTTGTGGTAGCTGTCAATCAAGCGGTGGTGTCTCTCGAGCCCCTCGAGTTTCATGCTGGTGGGTGTCAGTCCAAAGAAGCGCACGCTTGCCGTCACTGACCCCATGACCGCGTCCATGCGCGCGTCGCCGTACATGCGCCGCAAGTTGGCTTCGTAGTGGTCCATTTCTAGCTCTGGATCTAGCTGAATTTCTAACACCACATTCAGAGCTTGATAAAACAATTTGCGTTCGACCGTGTTGTCGTTGAACTGCAGATAGGCGCCCACCAGGTCGTGCGCCTCTTCCAGTTGTTGCAACGCCAGATGAATCAAGAGTTTCAATTCAAGCACGCTCAGCTGCCCCCACTCGGTGTTGTCGTCAAACTCGATGCCGATCAAGGTGGCAATGTCAGCGTATTCATCCAGCTCATTGTTTTCTAGACGTGCCAGCAGCGCGGTCAAAGCCGCATTGTCTAAGCGGTGCAAATTGAGGATGTCTTCGCGAAACAGCAAAGCCTTGTTGGTGTTGTCCCAAACCAGGTCTTCTATGGGGTAGACCTCTGAGTAGCCGGGCACCAAGATGCGGCAAGCGATGGCGCCCAATTGGTCGTACACCGCGGTGTACACCTCTTTGCCCATGTCTTTGAGAATGCCAAACAAGGTGGCAGCTTCTTGCGCATTGGAGTCGTCACCTTGGCCAGAAAAATCCCACGCTACAAATTCGAAATCTGCTTTGGCGCTGAAAAAGCGCCACGACACGATGCCGCTGGAGTCGATGAAATGCTCCACAAAGTTGTTGGGCTCGGTGACGGCGTTGCTCTCGAAGGTGGGGGCGGGCAAGTCGTTGAGTCCTTCAAAGCTGCGGCCTTGCAGCAGCTCCGTCAAGCTGCGCTCAAGCGCCACCTCAAGGCTGGGGTGCGCGCCGAAAGAGGCAAACACACCGCCCGTGCGTGGGTTCATCAACGTGACACACATCACAGGGTAGACGCCGCCCAGTGAAGCGTCTTTCACCAGCACCGGAAAGCCTTGCTCTTCCAAACCTTGAATGCCTGCCAAGATGCTTGGGTACTTGGCCAGCACGTTGGGCGGTACATCTGGCAAACAGATTTCTCCTTCCAAAATTTCACGCTTGACTGCGCGTTCGAAAATCTCAGACAAGCATTGCACTTGTGCTTCAGCCAAGGTGTTGCCCGCGCTCATGCCGTTACTGACGAACAGGTTTTCCACCAAGTTAGAGGGGAAATACACCACCTCGCCGTCGGATTGACGCACGTAGGGCAAACAGCAAATGCCGCGCTCTTTGTTGCCAGAGTTGGTGTCGATCAGGTGTGACCCGCGCAACTCGCCATCGGGGTTGTAGATGGCCAGGCAGTAGGCATCCAGAATTTCTTTGGGCAGCGCGTCTTTCTTACCGGGTTTGAACCAGCGTTCGTTGGGGTAGTGAACAAACGCTGCGTTGGCGATGTCTTCGCCCCAATAGGCTCCCGCGTAAAAATGGTTGTTGCTAAGGCGCTCGATGTATTCACCCAAGGCCGAGGCCAAGGCACTTTCTTTGGTTGCACCTTTGCCGTTGGTGAAGCACATGGGCGAATGCGCATCACGGATGTGCAGCGACCACACATTGGGAATGATGTTGCGCCACGATGCAATTTCAATTTTGATGCCCAAGTTCGCCAAAAGGCCAGACATGTTGGCGATGGTTTGCTCGAGCGGCAGGTCTTTACCCGCGATGTACGTGTGGGTGTCAGCCGAGGGCTTGAGGGTGAGCAGAGACTGGGCGTCGGCGTCTAAATTCTCGACTTCTTCGATGACAAATTCAGGGCCTGCTTGCACCACTTTTTTGACCGTGCACCGCTCGATCGACTTCAAGATGCCACGGCGATCCACCTCTTGGATGTCGGGTGGCAACTCGACTTGGATTTTGAAAATTTGCTGGTAGCGGTTCTCTGGATCGACGATGTTGTTTTGCGAGAGCCGGATGTTTTCGGTGGAAATGTTGCGCGTCTCGCAATACAACTTCACAAAGTAGGCGGCACACAAGGCCGATGAGGCCAAAAAATAATCAAAGGGGCCAGGTGCCGAGCCATCGCCTTTGTAACGAATGGGTTGGTCGGCAACGACGGTGAAGTCATCGAACTTGGCCTCTAGACGAAGCTTGTCGAGAAAGTTGACTTTGATTTCCATGGGGGATATTGATAGATAGGTCTCAAAATGAGGGGCGAAAAAATAAGCGCCACCTCGCTAGTGAGCAGTATATAAAGCCCGATCGAAATACCCATGAAAGTCTCAGTCGTGACTCATTTAAGTGTTTAACCTAGGTGGATGCATGTTTAACCCCACCAGAATGGGAATACAAAAATTGTCCGTACAAGGGGTCCATGACGATGAAATATCAGCTGAATGTGAATGGCAAAAATGTGACGACTGAAGCAGACAGCGACACGCCGTTGCTGTATGTGTTGCGTGACAACTTGGCCTTGCAAGGTCCTAAATACGGCTGCGGCCTGGGTCAGTGTGGTGCTTGCACGGTGTTGGTCAACGGACAAGCCGTGCGAAGCTGCATCACACCCGTCGCGAGTTTGAAAGGCGGCAAGATCGTGACGCTCGAAGGGCTGGGTACACCCGACAAACCGCATCCTGTTCAACAAGCGTTCATCGACGAGCAAGCTGCGCAGTGCGGCTATTGCATCAATGGCATGGTGATGCAGTCGGTCGATTTCTTGTCGAAAAACCCCCGTCCTACGGAAGGGCAGATTCAACAGGCCCTAGCCGCTAATTTGTGTCGATGCGGCACACACACACGCATCGTCAAAGCTGTCAACCGCGCGTCGGATGCGTTGGCAATGAGTCCGGTCACGACAACCAAAAAGGTTTGAATATGCAGCGTCGTCAATTTTTACAGGCAGGCAGTGGTCTGGTTGTTTCCTTTTCTTTTGCCGTGCCTTCGCTTGGTTTGGCTCAGGCCGATGCCTCAGCCAAAAGCATGGTCAAGACCCAAGTGGCTGCGTGGCTGGGGGTGGGCGCCGACGGCCGCGTGACCGTGTATTCGGGCAAGGTCGATTTGGGTACAGGCGTGCGCACCGCACTCATGCAAATGGTGGCTGAAGAGTTGGATGTCAACTTCAACCGGATTGACATGGTGATGGGGGACACCCTCACCACCCTCGATCAAGGTCAGTCCGCCGGCAGTTTGAGTTTGCAAAACGGCGGTAGCACCTTGCGTCAAGCGGCGGCGAGCGCACGCCAAGCCTTGCTGGCCTCTGCCGCTGCGCGTTGGCAAGTCAACGCGTCTGATTTGGTGGTGAGTGATGGTGTGATTGCCACCCGTTTGGGGGATCAAAAAATCAGCTACGCCGCATTGCTCAATGGTGCGCCATTCAATGTGCCGCTGGATCCCAAAGCGCCTTTGAAAGCCTATGCCGACCACAAGATCGTGGGCAAGTCGGTGGCACGCGTGGACATCCCCGACAAACTCTTGGGCAAGTTTCCCTATGTCCATGACTTCAAATTACCCGGCATGCTGCACGCCCGCATGGTTCGTCCCACCGGTTTAGGTGGCAAGTTACTGAGCGTGGATGATTCGGCTGCACGTCGTGTCACTGGCTTTGTCAAAGTGGTGCGCAAGCAAGACTTTTTGGCTGTGGTGTGTAAAACAGAGTGGGCGGCAGTGAAGGCTGCACGTGCACTCAAAACCCAATGGGACACACCCAACACCATGCCCGAGCAAGCCAAGTTGTATGACTACTGGCGACAATTGCCTGTGGGTAAAAACGAGGCCGTCATCAAAACGGGTGACATCGCCAATGGCCTGGCAGGCTCTGCCAAGCGCATCAAGGCGACTTACGACTTTGCGCCGCATACCCACGGCTCGATTGGCCCATCATGTGCTGTGGCGGATGTCAAAGACGGCAGCTGCACCGTGTGGTCGGCATCGCAAGCCACCCACTCATTGCAATCCGAATTGGCCACGGTGCTGGACATGCCCAAAGCGCGTATACGCTTGGTCTATTTGGATGGTGCCGGCTGCTACGGGCGAAATGGCCATGAGGATTGCTCTGCGGATGCTGCGTTGGTGTCGCAGTTGGTGGGCGCGCCCGTGCGCGTGCAGTGGATGCGTGCCGATGAGCACGGTTGGGACCCCAAGAGTCCACCGACCTTGGTGGATTTAGAAGGTGGTCTCGATGCCGATGGCAAACCCGTCGCTTGGCGCTCTGAGTTTTTCATTGCGCAAGCCAAGGGCACGTTGGAAGAATTCCCCTTGTTGGCGGCGGTGCTCTCGGGCGTCAGACGCACGGGCTACTACACCGGCAATTTGCAGAAAAATGCCGATGTGTTGTACCAATTCCCGCACATTCAAACCGAGGTGCACCGTCTGGCCGACACAGCGTTTAGAACCTCGCATGTGCGCACGCCCGGTCGCATGCAAAACACCTTTGCCAACGAATCTTTCTTTGATGAATTGGCCGCCGCCGCAGGTGCTGACCCCCTGGCGTGGCGTGTGAACTTGCTGAAAGAGCCGCGCGCCAAAGCCGTGCTGGAAGATGTGGCGCGTCTCTCTCAATGGCAAAGCCGTCCATCACCGATCAGTCAGAACAAGGGCAATTTGGTTCGCGGACGCGGTGTGTCGTTTGTAAAGTACGACAACGACCGCACCTTTGTTGCTCTTGTGGCCGAGGTCGAAGTCAACCGCAGCACAGGCGCTATTCGCGTGACCGACGTGTGGTGCAGCCATGATTGCGGTCAGATCGTCAACCCCGATGGTGCGATCAACCAAATCGAAGGCGGCATTGTTCAAACCATCAGCCGCACCTTGCTGGAAGAGCTGAAGTTTGATCAAACCCATGTGACCAGCACCGATTGGGCGTCATACCCCATCTTGCGTTTCCCAGAGGTGCCGCGCATTCATGTGAGCCTGATCAACCGACCCGACATGCCCTTGTGGGGGGCTGGTGAAATGGCGCCCACCGTGGTGCCATCCGCGATATCGAACGCAGTGTTCGATGCCACGGGCGTGCGCTTGCGATCAGTGCCGTTTTTACCCGCTAAAGTCAAGGCCGCTGGCGTGGCTTGAACGGTTCAGTACTGCTTGTAGGGCAAGAACTTGCCCGACAGCACCACGTTCACGCGGTCACCTTTGGGGTCGGGCTGGCGCACGATGTCCATCGAGAAATCAATCGCACTCATGATGCCGTCGCCAAACTCTTCGTGGATGAGTTCTTTGATGGTGCTGCCATACACGCTGACGATTTCGTACCAGCGGTAAATCAAGGGGTCGGTGGGCACGGGTGTGGGCAAGGAGCCTTTGTAGGGCACCACTTGCAACCACTTTTGTTCTTCGGCATCGAGGCCAAAAATCTTGCCAACCACTTTGGCTTGTTTGGCATCCAAAGTCATTTGGCCTAAGCAGGCGGCGGTGGTCCACTCTTTGGAGAGGCCCACTTTTTTGGCCACGTCTTCCCACTTGATACCTTTGGATACTTTGGTGCTGATGATTTTTTCGGTCACGTCGAGACGGTTCATGATGGCTCCTGAGTTGCTTGAAAAGATTTAGGCCGCAGCGACGAAGCGCTGGTGGTCTTGTGCGATGTGTAGCAAACCTTGCAGCACATCGCCCACCACGATGACGGAAGGGCTGGCCATGTGCTCGCGCACTACGGTGGCGTGCAAATCACGCAACGTGCACACCACATGGCGTTGCGTGGGCAGGCTCACGTGTTGAATCACGGCCACGGGGGTGTGGGGATTGAGCCCACGCAGCAACGATGCTTGCAATTGCTCGGCACCGCTCATCCCCATGTAAATCACCAAGGTGAGTTTGGCTTGTGCGGCGGTGCGCGACAAGGCTGCCCAGTCCACCGCATCGGTGGCATCTTGTTTGGCGTGGCCCGTGATGAACAACACACCATGCGCATGGGCGCGGTGCGTCAGTGGCACGCCCAGCGAGGTGACGCCGGCCAAGCCTGCGGTGATGCCGTTGATGACAGTCACGTTCACGCCTTGCTGTTGCAGGTGTTCCACCTCTTCACCGCCACGTCCAAAGATGAACGGGTCGCCGCCTTTGAGGCGCACCACGTTTTCACCTGCCAAAGCTTCTTGCAGCATCAGCTTTTCAATGAAGGCTTGCGGTGTGGATTTGCAGCCACCGCGTTTGCCTACATAGATGATGCGTGCCGAGGGCGAGGCATAGGCCACGATGGCGTCGCTCACCAAATCGTCGACGAGCAGCACGGTGGCGGCGGCAATCGCTTTGACCGCCTTGAGCGTGAGCAGCTCAGGGGCGCCCGGGCCAGCACCCACGAGTGTGACGTGAGGTCGCTGATGTGTCTGTTGTTGGGTCATGTCGTGCTCTCTGTGAGTTGAATCATGCGGCGCAGCTCAGGCACACACGAGCCGCATTGGGTGCCGCACTTGAGCGTGCCTTGCAGTGAGGCCAAGCGTTGTGCGCTGTCGCCTTTGTAAATTTGTAGATGCTTGCGAATGGCCACATCTTTCACGCCCACGCAGCTGCACACGGTGGTGCCTGCATCGACCAAGGCCACAGGGGGCTTGCTGCCTGTCATCAGTAAACGGCGGCCATAGGCTTGCGTGGACGCTTGGGTTTGCAACAAGGCTTTGAGCCACGTCTCGGCCGAGGTGTCACCCGCGATGATGAAGGCGTTGAGTTGGGTGTCTTTGGCTTGGGTGGCTTCGCTGTGTTGCAAACGCATGCTGCGCAGTTGGCTGCGTTTGGCATCGACGTAGCGCAGGCTGTCGCTGCCGTTCAAACCCAAGAGTTGTTCAATGTCGTGCAGCAGCGCCATGTCAGGCGCTTCGCTACAGGCCGCACGCATCAACACGCCTTGACGGGCAGGACCTTCTGTCGGTGTATCGCTGAACGGCACGCAGCTCGCAAATTCAAACTGCACCATGCGCGCACGCAGGTTTTGCAAAATGGTTTGCGCTTTGTGCTCGGGCAGCCATGCCACGGCCAGCAGCGTCCAAGGCAATTCGGCTTTCAGCACTTTGACCGCGGCATGCTTGAGCTCAGGCTGCTTCGAGGTGGGGCAATACGCCGAGGTGGTGATGGCGTTCACGCCCGCGAGGGGTTTGTTTTGATGGTCACGCCCACTCAAAAATGCTGCGCCCCAATGCATGGCAATGAATGCTTGGTTGGTGCCAAGGTCTGCACTGGTTTGGGCAGGCAACACGATGGAGCCACGCTTGCTGGTGACGTGCACCAAAGTTCCCTCGTCAAAGCCAAGCCGAGCCATGTCGTCTGGGTGCAGTTGCACCATGGGCTCGGGTACATGGCCAAACAGTTTGCCCACCAAGCCTGTGCGCGTCATGCCATGCCACTGGTCACGCAAGCGGCCTGTGTTGAGCGAGAACGGAAAGCGCGATTCACGCACTTCTGCCGTAGGCACATAGGGCAGGGCGGCAAATTTGGCACGGCCATTGGCAGTGGCAAACGCACCGTCTTCATACAAGCGTGCTTGGCCTTGTGTGGCACCTTCGCGCATGGGCCATTGTTCAGGGCTTTCATCTAAATGCGCGTAGCTCAGGCCGGTGATGTCGAGGTCACGGCCTCGGGTGGATTCGCGGTGCTCCACCCAAATTTCTTCGGGCGAGGTGTAGGCCATGTGCAGGCCGTCTTTGTGTGGAGCCACGCCAGGCTCTTGCGCCAACCGTGTGGCCAAGTCCACCACGATTTGCCAATCGTGTTTGGTTTGTCCGGGGGCTGGCACAGCGGCACGCACGCGGGTGATGCGGCGTTCGCTGTTGGTGACCGTGCCTTCTTTTTCGCCCCATGTGGTGGCGGGTAGCAGCAGGTCGGCGAAGTCGCAGGTCTCGGCTGTGGCAAAGGCTTCTTGCACCACCACAAACTCGGCGCGTTCTAAAGCACGGCGCACTGTGGCTTGGTCGGGCATGGATTGGGCGGGGTTGGTGCAGGCAATCCACAGCGCTTTGATTTCGCCATCGGCGGCGGCTTCAAACATTTCTACGGCGGTTTTTCCCGGTTTAGACGGTACATCGTCAATGCCCCACAGCGCTGCGACTTCAGAGCGGTGTTCGGGCTTGCTCATGTCGCGGTGCGCGCTGATGAGGTTGGCCAAACCGCCCACTTCGCGGCCTCCCATGGCGTTGGGTTGGCCGGTGAGCGAGAAGGGGCCTGCACCCGCTTTGCCAATTTGCGCCGTTGCTAAATGCAGGTTGATGAGCGAGGCATTTTTGGCGGTTCCACTGCTCGATTGGTTCAAGCCTTGGCAATACAGGCTCAGCGTGCGCCACGCGGGGTTGGGCGTGTTGGCCTTGTTGTGGTCGGGTACTCCTGCAAACCAGCGTGTGGCTTGCAACAGTTGTTCGGGCGTGATGCCGCACACGTCGTGCACGCGTGCGGGCGTGTAGTCGGCCACCAAATTTTTCAGCGCTTCAAAGCCCTCTGTGTGCGCGGCGATGTAGGCGTGGTCCACCCAGCCTTCGGCCAGCATGATGTGCAACATGCCATGAAACAGCGCCACATCGGTGCCGGGTTGCAACGTCAAATGCAAGTCGGCACTGCTGGCGGTGTCGGTGCGGCGCGGGTCGGCCACGATGATTTTGAGCTTGGGGTTCTTAGCGCGTGCGTCTTCGATGCGTCTGAACAAAATCGGGTGCGCATACGCTGCATTGCTGCCCGCGATGAACAAGCAATCGGCATGCATCACGTCCTCGTAGCAAGCGGGCGGTGCATCAGCACCGAGCGTGAGCTTGTAGCCCGCCACCGCGCTGCTCATGCACAGGCGCGAGTTGGTGTCGATGTTGTTGGTGCCCAGCAAGCCTTTGACCAGTTTGTTGAACACGTAATAGTCTTCGGTCAGCAACTGGCCTGACACATAAAACCCCAGTGCATCGGCCCCGTGTGTGCGCACGATGTGGCCCAGTGTTTGGCTGGCCAATTGCATGGCGCTGTCCCACGTCGTTGGCTGCAAGCTACCGCCACGCACCAAGCGGCGCATGGGTTGCAGCAAACGCGTTTGCGCCGCCATTGCAGGGCTGGCCGACAGGTGTAGCGAAGAACCCTTGCTGCACAAGCGCCCAAAGTTGGCAGGGTGCGCAGGGTCGCCGCGCACACCGGTGATGTGGCCCGCGTTCGATTCGATGATGACGCCGCAGCCCACACCGCAGTAGGGGCAGGTTGAACGCGTTTCTTTCATGGCGACTTTCGAGCGGTTGGGGTGTGTCAGTTCGGGACTGTGGCTGTAGTGGCGTCGTCAATGGCAAGCGTGTTGAGCTCGTTCACATCCAAGGCCACATCGCCGTTGTCCACACGCACCGAAAAGCGGGTGGTGCAGCCAACGTCTGGGGCGTGGGCGCAGCCGTCGACCAAACCGATGTGCCAGTTGTGCAACGGGCACACCACGGTTTCGCCAAACACCAAGCCTTGGCTCAGTGGGCCACGCTTGTGCGGGCACTGGTCTAGCAGGGCAAACACTTTGTCTTCGGCGTTGCGAAACACCGCCACCTCTACGCCTTTGGCGCGCTGCACGCGGCGTGCGCCCAGCACGGGGATGTCGTCAACTTTGCAAATGACTTTCCATTCGGTCATGGTGTGTGTCCTTAAACGGTGATGGCTTCAAACTGGCGCGTGTCGACTTGTGCTTTGTCGAACTCAAACCAAGGGTCGGGTTCGCCGTCGAGCGCAAATTGCAAACGTGCCCACAAGGCTTTGCGGCCTGCTTCGTCGTCCAAGATTTTTTTCTTCACGTAGTCCATGCCCACGCGGTTCACGTAGTGCACGGTGCGCTCCAAGTACCAACCTTCTTCGCGGTAGAGCTGCATGAAGGCACCGGTGTACTCCATCACTTCTTCTGAGGTTTTCACCTTCACGAAGAACTCGGCCACTTCGGTTTTGATGCCGCCGTTGCCCGCGATGTACATCTCCCAGCCGCTGTCCACGCCGATGATGCCCACGTCTTTGATGCCAGCCTCTGCGCAGTTGCGCGGGCAGCCCGACACGGCGAACTTCACCTTGTGCGGCGCGTACATGCGCCACATGGCTTTTTCAAGGTCTTTGCCCATTTGCGTGCTGTCTTGCGTGCCCATGCGGCACCACTCGCTGCCCACGCAGGTTTTGACGGTGCGCAAAGCTTTGGCATAGGCGTGGCCGCAAGGCATGCCTATGTCTTTCCACACATTGACGAGGTCTTCTTTCTTCACACCGAGCAAGTCAATGCGTTGACCGCCCGTGACCTTGACGGTGGGGATGTTGTATTTGTCCACCACGTCGGCAATGCGGCGCAATTCGTCGGCGGTGGTCTCACCGCCCCACATGCGTGGGATGACGCTGTAAGTGCCATCCTTTTGGATGTTGGCGTGGCTGCGCTCGTTGATGAGGCGGCTTTGCGGGTCGTCCAGCGCTTCTTTGGGCCAGCTGCTCATGCGGTAATAGTTGATGGCAGGGCGGCAAGTGGCGCAGCCTGTGGCTTTGGTGTCTGCGTTTGGTTTTTTCCACTCTAAGAATTCAAACACCGCATCGTTCGTCAATAGTTTGTGGTCACGAATGGCATCGCGCACTTCTTGGTGGCTGTGCTCGGTGCAGCCGCAGATGGCTTGTTTCTTTGGTGTGGCCGAGTAGTCGCCGCCAGCGGTGAACATCAAAATTTGTTCGACCAAGCCTGTGCACGAGCCGCACGAGGCGCTGGCTTTGGTGTGCTTGCGCACCTCATCCAAGGTGAACAAACCTTTGTCTTTGATGGCTTTGCAGATCGCGCCTTTTTTCACGCCGTTGCAACCGCACACCTCGGCATCGTCGGGCATGCTGGCGGCTTTGCTGTGGCCTTCATGGCCCACGTCGCCGATGTTGGATTCGCCAAACATCAGCTTCTCGCGGATGTCGGCCACGCTGCGGCCATCGCGCAGCAGTTTGAAGTACCAGCTGCCGTCCACGGTGTCGCCGTACAAACAGGCGCCCACCAATTGGTCGTTGCGGATGACGAGTTTTTTGTACACGCCTTCGTGCGGGTCGCTCAACACAATCTCTTCGGTGCTGCCGTCGTCACTGCCCATGAAGTCGCCTGCGCTGAACAAATCGATGCCAGTGACTTTGAGCTTGGTCGAGGTGAGCGAACCGGTGTAGCGGCCAATGCCGAATTCGGCCAAATGGTTGGCCAGCACTTTGCCTTGCTCAAACAAGGGCGCCACCAAACCGTAGGCAATGCCACGGTGGGCCGCGCATTCGCCCACGGCATAAATGCGTGGGTCGGTCACGGTTTGCAGTGTGTCGCTGACCACAATGCCGCGCTCGCAATGCAGGTACATTTTTTCGGCCAACGCCGTGTTGGGGCGAATGCCCACGGCCATCACCACCAACTCGGCGGGCACGTATGAACCGTCTTTGAACAAGACCGATGCCACGCGCCCGTTTTTGTCGGCTTGCAATTCTTGGGTGTGTGCCTGCATGCGGAACTGCATGCCGCGCTCTTCGAGCGAGCGTTGCAACAAGCCGCCCGCGACTTTGTCGAGCTGACGCTCCATCAGCCATTCACCGACGTGCACCACGGTCACGCTCATGCCGCGTTTCATCAAACCGTTGGCGGCTTCGAGGCCCAGCAAACCGCCGCCAATCACCACCGCGTGTTTGTATTTCGTGGCTGCATCAATCATGGCCTGTGTGTCGGCGATGTCGCGGTAGGCCAGCACGCCCTCTAACTCGCGGCCCGGCACGGGCAACATGAAGGGGTTGGAGCCGGTGGCCAAAATCAAGCGGTCATATGGTGCGCTTTGAACTTCGCCTGCGGCGTTGGTGGCATGCACAACGCGTTTGACGCGGTCCACCTCAGTCACCGTCCAACTGGTGTGCAGGGTGATGTGGTTGTCGCTGTACCAATCGAGTGGGTTGAGGATGATTTCATCCAAGGTTTGCTCACCCGCCAACACGGGCGACAACAAGATGCGGTTGTAGTTGGGGTGCGGTTCTGAGCCGAAGACGGTGATGTCGTACAGGTCTGGCGTGAGCTTGATGAGCTCTTCCAAGGTGCGCACACCGGCCATGCCGTTGCCCACCATCACGAGTTTGAGTTTGTTCGTCATGGGTGGTTCCTCAGTGTTTCTCAACGTGCGCTTGACGCGTGTACAAAAAGTCAATCACGGCTTTGCGGTAGTGCAAATAGGCAGGGTCGTCGGCCAGCGTCACGCGTGAGCGGGGGCGAGGCAGGTCCACATGCAGCACTTCGCCGATGGTGGCGGCGGGGCCATTGGTCATCATCACAATCTTGTCGGATAGCAACACGGCTTCGTCTACATCGTGCGTCACCATCACCACGGTGCTTTGGGTGTTGGCCACGATGGCCAGCAACTCGTCTTGCAGCTTGGCGCGAGTGAGGGCGTCGAGCGCACCAAAGGGCTCGTCCATCAACAACACTTGCGGCTCCATGGCCAAGGCACGTGCAATGCCCACGCGTTGTTTCATGCCGCCCGAAATTTCGCCCGGGCGTTTGAAGGCTGCGTGGCTCAGGCTCACCATGTCTAGGGCGGCGTGCGTGCGTGCGGTGAGTAGGGCTTTGTCTTCTTTGGGTTTGCCGTTCACCACGCCGCTTTGGCCAAACACGCGTTCCACGCCGAGGTAAACGTTTTCAAAGCAAGTGAGCCAAGGCAATAGCGAATGGTTTTGAAACACCACCGCACGCTCGGGGCCTGGGCCTGCGATTTCGCGGTTGGCACAAATCAAGGTGCCCTCAGTGGGCATGGTCAAGCCCGCAATGAGGTTGAGCAATGTGGACTTGCCGCAGCCCGAGTGGCCAATGAGGGTGACGAATTCGCCTTTGCCCACGGTCAGCTCGATGTCGCGCAGGGCAGGGAAATCGCCCTTGGCTGTTTTGAAGGTTTGGGCCACGCCCTGAATTTGCAAATATTTGCTGGTCAACGATGCGTTCATGACTGCACCTCCTCAAAGGTGAATGCGGTGGCGAGTTTGATGAGGGCGTACTCCAACACCAAGCCCACGATGCCAATCACGAAGATGGCGATGATGATGTTTTTCACATTCAGGTTGTTCCATTCGTCCCACACCCAAAAGCCAATGCCCACGCCACCGGTCAGCATCTCAGCCGCGACGATGACCAACCACGCTGTGCCTACGGCCAAGCGCACGCCGGTCAACATATACGGCAGCACCGCAGGGAACAAAATCTTGGTGACGATCTTCCATTCCGAGAGGTTGAGCACACGGGCCACGTTCATGTAGTCTTGCGGCACACGTTGCACACCCACGGCGGTGTTGATGACCATGGGCCAAATGGAGCAGATGAAGATGGTCCAAATGGCCGCAGGGTTGGCACCTTTGAACACCAACAAACCAATGGGCAACCAAGCCAAGGGCGATACAGGGCGCAACAAGCTGATGAGCGGGTTGAACATGCGCGACAAGAACTCGAAGCGTCCAATCAAGAAGCCCAAAGGAATGCCCACCAACGCGGCCAAGCCAAAGCCCAGTGCCACGCGCTTGAGAGAACTCCACACGTTCCAGCCCACGCCTTGGTCGTTGGGGCCGTTGCTGTAGAACGGGTTGCTGAACACATTCACGGCTTGCCAGAAAGTGTCGGTGGGGTTGGGAAAGTTGTTGGTACTGGTGACTGACACCAGCGACCAAATGCCCACCAGCAGTGCCAAGCCCATGAAGGGCGGCACCACGCGTGACAACAGGTGTTTCAAATGCATGAGATGTGTCCTTGTGCGAGAGCGTTCGTGGATGCTTTAAGCGTGAACTTTGAAGCTGTCGGCGTATTTCTTCGGGTCTTTGCCGTCCCACACCACGCCGTCCATCAATTTGCTGGTGCGCATGTCGCTCTTAGGCACCGGTGTTTTGCTGGCGGCTGCCGCTTGTTTGAAGATGTCGATTTGGTTGATCTCTTTGGCCACTTTCAAATAGTCAGGGTGGTCTTTGAGCAAACCCCAACGCTTGTGCTGCGTGAGGAACCACATGCCGTCAGACAGGTAAGGGAAGTTGGCCGTGCCATCGTTGAAGAACTTCATGTGGTTGGGGTCGTCCCACGTTTTGCCCAAACCGTTTTGGTAGCGGCCCAAGATGCGTTGGTTGATCACGTCCACGCTGGTGTTGACATACGACTTGTCGGCGATGGTTTCGGCCATCTTCATTTTGTTTTGCAAGCCTGCGTCAATCCACTTGCCCGCTTCCAAAATCGCGGCGGTCACAGCGCGTGCGGTGTTGGGGTATTTCTTGACGAAGTCGCCCGTGGTGCCCAGCACTTTTTCGGGGTGGTCACGCCAGATGTCTTGCGTGGTGGTGGCGGTGATGCCAATGCCATCGGCAATCGCGCGGTGGCCCCAAGGCTCGCCCACGCAGTAGCCGTCCATGTTGCCCACGCGCATGTTGGCTACCATTTGGGGCGGCGGCACCGTGATGACCTTGGCGTCTTTGAGTGGGTTCACACCCACGCTGGCCAACCAGTAATACAGCCACATGGCGTGGGTGCCGGTGGGGAAGGTTTGCGCGAAGGTGTATTCGCGTTTGTCGGTGGCCATCAGCTTGGCGAGGCTGGCTGCATCGACCGCGCCTTTGTCGGCGAGCTTTTTGGACAGGGTGATGGCTTGGCCGTTTTGGTTCAAGTTCATGAGCACGGCCATGTCTTTCTTAGGGCCAGCGGTGCCCATGTGCACGCCGTAAATCAGGCCGTACAAAGCGTGGGCAAAGTCGAGTTCACCATTGACCAACTTGTCACGAACACCAGCCCAGCTGGACTCTTTGGTTGGAATAATCTTGACGCCGTACTTTTTATCGATGCCCAATACCGAGGCCATGACGACGCTTGCGCAATCGGTGAGGGGAATGAAACCAATCTTGACTTCTTCTTTTTCTGGCTTGTCCGAGCCTTGGGCATACACCGCAGCGCGCAACGCAGGGGCGATGGTGAGAGCGCCTGCGGTGGCGGCTTGCAAGACATTGCGGCGGCTCATGGGGGTCTCCAAAAGTTTCGTCATGACATCACTCCTAAATAAAAAACGGGGGCAGAAACGACAAAGGCGTCCTCACCACACGCACCTGGGGTGCATGGGTGGGGACGCCTTTGTCCTTGAACCGTCATTGGTTCTTAACGTGAACTGTTTGCAATTGCTGTGCCAGCTGTTCAGGGTTCTCCCGCATGAAAAAACGCCCCATCGCGGAGCGTTTATTTAAAACCGCACCAAGAAGGCGCACCAAATTAGGACAGCAGGTCGGCCATGTCGAGTGTGCGTTGTGCCACGTCGCCCATCTTCAAACCTTTGTCCATCGCCACTTTGCGCAGCTTGGTGAAAGCGTCTTGCTCGCTCAGGCCTTGACGTTCCATCAACAGGGCTTTGGCGCGGTCGACCACCGTGCGTTCTTGCAACGCGTTGCGCGCATCGTCGCGCTCATCGCGCAAGCGTTCTTCATATTCAAAGCGGGCCATGGCCACATCAAGGATGGGGCGAATGCGCGTGCTCGACAGCCCATCGACGATGTAGGCCGACACGCCCACGGCCACGGCGTCGCGCACATGGGTGGTGTCGTTGTCGTCGGTGAACAGCACGATGGGGCGGCGTGCATCGCGGGTGGCGAACACTACGTGCTCTAAGGCATCGCGCGCTTCAGACTCGGCGTCCACGATGATGAGGTCGGGTTGCAACTGGCTAATGCGGTCAGCCAAAAATACATCGGCAGGCAACGAGGCAATCAGATTGAAGCCACTTTCAAGCAAGCCAATGCGCAGGGCTCTAGAACGTTCCGCTTGAGAAATCGCGTGCTCATCGTTTGGGTCTTGCACATCCAAGTCAGGCACGACCACCACAATTTTCAAAGCAGTGGAATTTTTGGTTGTGTGGGTCTTGTGTTTCATTTGCAAAATGGCGGGAAGCCATCCATACATGCAAGTATCAAGCCACACACCCTCATCACACGCGAACGCGTCTTATCCCATCTCGGTCAAAGCTCGGGAAACAATGCTTTGTGCATCCACATGGAAAAACGAACGCAACACCGCACGCGTGTCACTGCGGCCAAAGCCATCCGTGCCCAGCGTGCGGTAAGTGCGTCCTGCAGGCACATAGGCGCGAACGCTCTCAGGCACTGCGCGCACGTAGTCGGTCGCAGCCACGATGGGGCCTGAACTGCTGCTGAGAAGTTGCGCTATGTAAGGGGCAGCACCATCACTTTCGTGTGCCATGCCATCTCGGGCTAATTCACTCCAACTGGTGATGCTGTAAACATCTGATCCGATGCCTTGCTCAGCCAGCTGCTGAGCGGCCTGAACAACTTCCGTGAAGATGGCGCCAGAGCCCAACAAGGTCACGCGTTGCCCCTGCTTGGGACCATAGCTGCCAAAGTGGTAGCCCCCACGCAACACACCCTCAGCAGCCCCTTCAGGCAGATCTGGGTTGGCATAGTTTTCATTCATGAGTGTGACGTAATAGAAAACGTCTTGCTGCTCCACCAACATGTCGCGCATGCCCGCGTCGATGATCACCGCCAGCTCACCGGCAAAGGCTGGGTCGTAGGCCTTGCAGTTGGGGATGGTGGCGGCTACCAAGTGGCTGCTGCCATCTTGGTGTTGCAGGCCTTCGCCCGCCAAGGTGGTGCGGCCTGAGGTGGCACCGAGCAAGAAGCCTCTGGCGCGCTGATCAGCCGCTGCCCAAATCGCGTCGCCCACGCGTTGGAAGCCGAACATGGAGTAATAAATGTAGAACGGCAGCATGGCCATACCGTGCACGCTGTAGCTGGTGGCGGCTGCCGTCCAACTGGCAATCGCACCGGCTTCGCTGATGCCTTCTTCCAAAATTTGTCCGTCTAAGGCTTCGCGGTAAGAGAGCACAGAGCCGATGTCTTCAGGCGCATAGCGCTGACCGACGCTGCTGTAAATACCAACTTGCTTGAACAAGTTGGCCATGCCAAAGGTGCGTGCTTCGTCCGCGACGATGGGGACGATGCGTGGGCCCAGTGTGGGGTCTTTCAGCAACGTGCCGAGCATGCGAACAAAGGCCATGGTGGTGCTCATCTCTTTGCCGTCCGCCTTGAGAGCAAACTGCGCGTAGCTGTCCATTGGGGGGACAGGCACCACGTCGCAAGCGGTGTCGCGCTTGGGCATGGCGCCGCCCAATGCGCTGCGGTGCTCACGCAGGTAGCGCATCTCAGCGCTGTCTTCTGCGGGTTTGAAAAATTCCAAGCCCTTGGCTTGTTCGTCGCTCAGAGGAAGGTTGAATCGGTTGCGGAACTCGATCAAGTCGGTGTCATCGAATTTCTTTTGGCTGTGCGTGGTCATCTTGCCTTGTCCGGCAGAGCCCATGCCATAGCCTTTCTTGGTCTGCGCCAAGATCACGGTCGGCTGCCCGGTATGGGCCGCCGCCGCTGCGTAAGCCGCGTGAATCTTGACCAAGTCGTGACCGCCTCGTTTGAGGTTGTCAATCTGTTCATCCGTCATGCCTTCGACCAAGCGGACGAGTTCCTCGTTCTGGCCAAAGAAGTTATCGCGGTTGAAGCGACCATCCTTGGCCGCGAAGGTTTGCATCTGGCCATCCACGGTTTGTGCAAACGCCCGCGCCAAGGCGCCTGTCGTATCACGGGCAAACAAACCGTCCCAGTCGCTGCCCCACACCAACTTGATGACGTTCCAGCCCGCGCCTGCAAAGAGTTTTTCCAACTCGTCGATGATGCGACCGTTGCCACGCACGGGGCCGTCCAAACGTTGCAGGTTGCAGTTGACCACCCACACCAGGTTGTCGAGTTTTTCTCGGGCGGCCAGCGTGAGCGCACTCATGCTCTCGGGTTCATCCATCTCGCCATCGCCAAACACGCCCCAGACTTTGCGGGTGTCACAGTTCAGCAACTCGCGATGTGTGAGGTAGCGCATGAAGCGCGCGTGATAGATCGAGCTGATCGGGCCGATGCCCATCGAACCCGTAGGGAACTGCCAAAAATCGGGCATCAGCCACGGATGTGGGTAGCTCGACAGGCCACGCGCGCCGTTGGCCGGTGCTGTGATTTCTTGGCGGTAATGCAGCAAGTCGGCTTCGCTCAAGCGGCCTTCCAGAAAGGCGCGGGCATACACACCGGGTGCGCTGTGGGGTTGGAAGAACACCAAGTCGCCGCGATGTGTTTCATGGCGTGCGTGAAAGAAATGGTTGAACCCCATCTCGAACAAATCAGCCGCGCTGGCGTAGCTGGCGATGTGGCCGCCGAGTTCACCGTAGGCCTGGTTGGCGCGCACCACCATCGCCAGTGCGTTCCAGCGCATGAGTGAAGCCAAGCGCTCTTCTACAGCGAGGTCACCTGGGAAAGCGGGTTGTGCATCCACACCGATGGTGTTGATGTAGGGCGTGTTCAATTCAGGCTGCCAGCGAACGCCTTGCGTGCGGGCCAAACGCACCAACTCATCCAGAATGTGTCGAACCCGATCAGGCCCCTCCGCCGCAGCCAGTGACAACAAGGCATCACGCCACTCTTGGGTTTCTGATGGGTCGCTGTCTGCGTCTGTCGATGGTGTGAAACGGTGTGGTTCGGTCATGTCGTTCATTCCAAATGTCTCCTCGTGCGAAGACTGTAGGGAATACGCCATGGCAGTTGATGTTGAATTCAAGCATTATTCGAACTTATATGGCATTTAATTTTGAATAAGCAATGAATCAAAGCACAAAAAACTTTGACGCCATCGATTTGAAGATTCTTGATGAACTTCAGGCCGATGCAAGTCTGTCCAACGTCGAGCTAGCCCGCCGGGTTCATTTATCGCCGTCGCCTTGCCTAGCCCGTGTGCGTGCGCTGGAGGAGCGGGGATTGATCCGGCAATATGTGGCCTTGCTTGAAGCCAAGCATTTGGGGCTGCATCTGAACGTGTTCATCTCGATCAGCCTCAAGCAACAAAGCCGTCAGGCACTTCAAGAATTTGAGGAGCGCATCACCCTGCGCGATGAGGTGATGGAGTGTTACTTGATGACGGGGGATGAGGATTACCTGTTGCGTGTGGCAGTCCCCGACATGCCCGCTCTCGAGAGCTTCATCCTTGAACAGCTCTCGCCGATCGCCCAGGTGGAAAAAATTCGATCCAGTTTTGCGCTCAAGCAAGTGCGCTACAAAACGGCGCTGCCACTGCACAACCTCTGATTTTTTGGCGGGGTTACCCGTTTTTACCAGGTGCCAATGTTGGGCATGTCGACCCAAGGTGCAACGGGTGCCAAGGCGCCACCTTTTTGCAGCAACTCCACCGAGATGTCATCAGGCGAACGCACAAAGGCCATACGGCCATCGCGGGGTGGGCGAAGAATCGTCACGCCATGCGCTTGTAACTTTTCGCATGTGGCGTAAATGTTGTCGACGGCATAAGCCAAGTGACCGAAGTTGCGACCACCGGTGTAGACCTCGGGGTCCCAGTTGTAGGTGAGCTCCACTTGCGCATCTTCATCGCCAGGTGCGGCGAGGTAGACCAGTGTGAAGCGGCCCTGCGGGTACTCGTTGGTGCGCAGCACCGTCAGGCCCAGCGCATCGCGGTAAAAACGCAACGACGCTTCTAGGTCAGTCACGCGCACCATGGTGTGTAGGTATTTCATGGCGAGCCTTTCTTTAAAGGGTGGGGTAGTCGGTGTAGCCGACAGGACCGGGTGTGTAGAAGGTGTTGGGGTTGGGCTCGTTCAGCACGGCATTCAATTTCAAACGCTCGACCAAGTCGGGGTTAGAGATGAACAAGCGACCAAATGCAACGGCATCGGCCTTGCCTGAGTCAATGGCGTCGATGGCCATTTGGCGGTCGTAACCGTTGTTGGCGATGTAGGTGCCTTTGAAGGCTTGGCGCGCCCATGCGTAGTCAAAGCCGGGCACATCACGTGGGCCGCCGGTGGCGCCTTCGATGAAGTGAATGAACGCGATGCCACGCTTGTTGAGCTCTTCGACCAAATAGCCAAACACGGCTTGTGGGTTGCTGTCAGCCAAGTCGTTGAAGGGGGTGAGGGGGGACAAACGAATGCCAACGCGGCCCGCGCCGATTTCGGCCACACAGGCGTCCACCACTTCGAGGGCGAAGCGACAGCGGTTTTCAATCGAGCCACCGTACGCGTCGGTGCGTTGGTTGGCACCGTCACGGATGAACTGGTCGACCAAGTAGCCATTGGCACCGTGAATCTCCACACCATCAAAACCCGCGCGAATGGCGTTGGCAGCGGCTTGGCGGAATTGTTGAACCACGTCTTTCACTTCGGCGGTGGTCAAGGCATGCGGCACGGGGACATCGACTTTGCCATTGGGGGTGTAGGCCACAACCTTGGGCTGAATGGCCGAAGGGGCCACGGGCTGCGCACCACCAGTCAGGTCTGGGTGCGTGATGCGGCCCACATGCCAAATTTGCGCGATGATTTTGGAGCCTGCCTCATGCACGGCGTGGGTGATGGGTTTCCAGCCTTCGACTTGGGCGTCTGAATAAATGCCGGGGGTCGCCATGTAGCCTTTGCCCACGGGCGAGACTTGTGTGCCTTCGCTGATGATGAGACCCGCACCACTGCGTTGGCGGTAATAGTCCACGTTCATGGCGCTACCGGGGATATCGCCGTCAGCTGCGCGGCTGCGTGTGAGTGGTGCCATGACGATGCGGTTGGCTACTTCAATGTTGCCGATGCGTGTGGGTTGGAAAAGCTGAGGTGTCGTCATGTGCAATTTCTGAAGGTTCTGAAAGAATAAAAAGCTCAGCGATGGCTGTCGTTGCCATGCGTGCACATTTGATATGGGGCGTATTGTTCTGTTTTCAAGCCACTGATCCCAGTTGTGCTCAACTGTCGCTGACTTTGTGCAAGTCAGCGGTGAGATCAAGTTGCCAAAGGTCGCATGGCGCGACCGTTAGCCACCCGAGTCAGGGCAGGCGTGGAGCAGCTTGGAGCAAAGATGCCACATCGTTTTTCCACCATTTCGCTTGTCCCGTTGTGCCATGCCCCGCCGTTTGATCGCTGGCAGGGATGAGTAGCAAGCGTGCGTTAGGAATTTTCGCTAAGGCGCTGCCCATGACATTGAGTTCCGGTGGGTTGCGCTCGTCATCTGCCGAGTTGATGGCCAGCATCGTGGCTTTGATCTTGTGGATTTGGTTGAGAGGGTTGTAGTCGCGCGAGGCATCCCACTGATAAAGGTGATCATTGGCATCCCCTGAGAAGGGCGCATTGAGCCGTTGATTCAACAGCTGATCTGCTTTGTCTCGGGTGGGGGCTTGGCGTTGCAAGCTTTGGTTGCCGCCGTTGGTGCCAATGGCATAAAACACGGATGCGAACTGAAGGCTTTTGGGCTGCTTGGTGTAGTTGCCATTCATCCATTCAGGGTCGTTGCGGATGCTGTCAATGATGAGGCGACGCATCATCCAATTGCGGCCTGACATTTCGGAGGGCATGGCAGCCATGGGCACCAAGATGTCTGAGAAGCCTGGGTACTGAATGCCCCACAACCAAGTTTGCATCCCGCCCATCGAGTTGCCCAGCACCATGCGAACGTGCTTGAGGTTCAAGCCTTCGGTGAGCAAACGGTATTGCGCCAGCACCATGTCGTCATAGTTGTAGCGCGGGAATTTGGCGCGCATGCCGTCAGAGGGTTTGCTGGATTTGCCTGTGCCAATTGAGTCTGGCAAGACGATGAAGTATTTGGCTGCATCCAGGGGTTGACCGGGGCCGAAGAGTTCTGCACCGAAAGCGTTGTTGAGCATCCCTACGCCTGTGCCTGTGGTGCCATGAAGAATCACCACCGGTTCACCCGCAGGGTTGCCTAGCGTGGTGTAGCCGATGTTCAAAGAGGAAATCACCTCGCCCGTATGAAAACGGAAATCTTTGGCAACCCATACATCTGTTTTTTGATTGGGAAAGGTTTGTGCAGACAGCATGGAACTGAACAAGGCAAAAGACATCGAAAGAAATACCGTTAAAAATTTATTCATACATCTCTCTTTGGGTGGGTTCAATCGTGATTTTGAAGTGACTAAAGGCGGCGTTTGGTCAATGTGGCAACGAGCTCAGGCATGAGGCGGGTGCCATGGCCCTCATCACAAGCCGTCTGCAATGTGGCTTGGATGGCTGACGCGACAGCATGGTCTGCATGCATGTGCTCGGCCATCTCGTTGTAGTAGCTCAAATCTTTGAGCGCGTTTGAGACGGTGAAGCGCAGGCCGGTGTTGTCTTGGTTCAAGATGAAGGGCTTCATGCGTTCTAGAGCAGCGCCCCATCCACCGCCCATGGCAAGCACGTCGACAAAGGTCTGGGCATTCACACCGCCTACTTGTGCGCAGGCAGCAGCTTCGGCCAACAAGGCCACGGAGCCCAGCGACACGTAGTTGTGCAGCAACTTCATGCGGTGTCCTGCACCCACAGGTCCTACATGCACGATGTTTTCGGCAAAGCACGCCAAGATGGGTTGGCAGATTTCAAATAGGGCGGCGTCGGCCCCTACCAATAAATTCAGCCGACCTTCTGCTGCTTCTTTGGGGGTGCGCGTCATCGGCGCATCAACAAACAAACCACCTTGCGCCATGACTGCTTGTGCAATTTTTTCGGTTGAAGCTGGCATGGCGGTGGAGCAGTCGATCACAAGGGTGTTGGGGCGCAGGCCTTTGAGCACACCGTCCTCTCCCGTCAGCACGGCTTCGACTTGCGGTGTGCCTGTGACGCACAAGATCACCACATCCGAATGCGCGGCTAGGTCTTTGGGGGTGGTGAAGGTTTTGACGCCTTGTTGCACCAAGTCGTCGATGGGCTGGTTGCCCGCATGTGCCAACACTGAGAGCGCATGGCCGTGCTTGACCAAGTTGCTGGCAATGCCATGACCCATCATGCCAATGCCGATCATGCCAATGGTTTTCATGTCTTATCCCTGTTGATGCAACCAAGCCAAACCATCGTGCGTGCCGTTGGCTACGGCACCACGGGCGGGGCGGTATTCGCAGCCAATCCAGCCGTCCCAACCGCAGGCGGCAGAGACTTCGTCAATCACGTCAAAGAGGTAAGGGTGGTTGAGTTCGCCCAAGTCGGGTTCGTGGCGCATGGGTACGCCCGCAATTTGAAAGTGGCCCACTCTGCCTGTGGGTAGGTACTGGCGAATCTTGGTGGCCAAGTCACCTTCCATGATTTGGCAGTGGTAGAGATCCATCTGCACTTTGACGTTGGAGGCGCCGATATGCTGAACGATGTCGTGTGCTTGGTTTTGGTAGTTCAAGAAGAAGCCTGGGATGTCGCGGGTGTTGATGGGTTCAATCAACACATCGCGGCCAGACTTCTTGGCTTCAGCGGCGGCCCATGCAATGTTTTGGATGTAGGTTTTTTCCAGCGTGGCCACATCCGCACCCTGAGGTTTTAAACCTGCCATGACGTGGATGCGTGGGCAACTCAAGGTGTCTGCATATTCCAAAGCTCTGAGAAAACCGGATTGAAATTCACTCTCACGCCCTGGCAAGCAAGCCAAGCCGCGTTCGCCACCATCCCAGTCACCGGGCGGTGCGTTGAACAGCACTTGCTGCAAGCCGTTGTCGTTCAAGCGCTGCTTGAGTTCTTGTGCGTCAAACGCGTAGGGAAACAAGTATTCGACGGCTTTGAAGCCATCTTTGGCAGCAGCGGCAAAGCGGTCTAAAAATTCATGCTCGTTGTAGAGCATGCTGAGGTTGGCGGCAAAACGTGGCATAGGTGTGTCTTGAAATAAAGGGTTTACCAAAGAGCCCCGAAGGTCTCTCGCAGTTCTTGAATTTGGGTGTCACTCAGTGCGGTCGCTTGACGGTCGGACATGAGCCAAAGCTTCGCCGTCTCTTCGAGTTCTTCCAGCACCGCACTGGCCTCTGCGGGGCTTTGGTGCCACACCACTGGTCCTAAGCGGTCGAGCATCACGCCTCGAATGGGAGTTGCTTGCGCAGTGCTGTCGTGGATGAGGCGTGCCACTTCGGCGGCTACGCTGGGCGCGCCGGGGCGTTGGTAGGCCACCAAAGGAATGTGTCCTACTTTCATCACGTAATACGGTGTGATGGGGGGCACGATGTCTGAGTTGCGCCACACACCTTGTAGGGTGAGGCTGACCAAGTGCGTGGCATGGGTGTGAATCACGCAGCGTGCTTGCGGTGACGCTTCGTAAATGCTGCGATGTAAGACCAGTGTTTTAGAAGCGCGTGCACCGCTGAGTTGCACGCCATTTGCACTGACATGGGCCAGTTCACTTGCCACCAAATTGCCCAGACAGGCATCAGTGGGGGTGATTAGAAAACTACCGTCATCCAGCTTGACGCTGATGTTGCCAGCACTGGCATGTACATAGCCACGTGCATACAGCGATGCGCCGACGCGGCAAATTTCTTCACGAACTTCTTGGTGTTGCATGTGTGTTATTTCAGCAAAGCAAACGCTTTTTCAAAGAAGTCGTTGGTGCCAAAGTTCCCTGATTTCAAGGTGACATGAACTGTATCGCCGTTGCACACGGAGGATGTGACCGATGTCCATGGCACACCTGGGTCGATTTGTGGACCGATGACCATGCGTTCTACCTCGAGGGCTTGCACAACCGCACCTGAGGTTTCGCCACCCGCTACCACGAGTTGACGCACACCGGCTTGCACCAAACCTTTGGCGATGTTGGAGAGGGTTTGTTCTACCAACTCGCCCGCTTGCGCAACACCAAGTTTGTGTTGGATGGCTTTGACAGCCTCGGGCTCTGCCGTGGCGTAAATCAGCACGGGGCCCTCTTTGAGAAGCGGTGTGGCCCAGTTCAGGGCTTGTGCCACGACATCGGTGCCAGAGGCCACAGCCAAGGGATCAATCGCGAAGGCGGGCTTGCCCGCTTGGCGCCAGTGCAGCACTTGTGCATTGGTGGCGACCGAGCAACTGCCCGACACCACAGCTTGGTGACCGCTGGCCGCAGGCAGGGTATCGGCTTTGGCGTTGGCTGCCAACACGCCACGGGCTTTCCAGTTTTGCGGCAAGCCAATGGCCACACCTGAGCCTGCGGTGACGAGTGGCAGATCAGCCAAGGCTTGGCCCATGTGCATGAGGTCTTGGTTGCTGATGGCGTCGATCACGGCAACGCCAACGCCTTCGGCCTGCAACGCTTTGAAGCGCGTGCGAATCGCGTCAGGCCCTGCTGCAACGCAGGACTGTTCCACCAAACCCACTTTGCGTTGTGTTTGTGACTGCATGACGTGCACCAAGTTGGCATCGGTCATGGGCGTGAGCGGGTGGTTGCGCATGCCGCTGTCGGACAGCAACACGTCGCCCACAAACAAGTGGCCTTTGAAGATGGTTCGGTTGTTTTCGGGGAAAGCGGGGCAGACGATGGTGAAGCCTTGGTCTTTGCCATGGATGGCATCCATCAGTGCTTCGGTCACGGGGCCAATGTTGCCTTCGTGCGTAGAGTCAAACGTGGAGCAGTATTTGAAATAAATCTGTTCCACACCTTGCGCCTTGAGCCAAGCATAGGCTTGCAAGGATTGCGCAATGGCATCTTTCGCGGGAATGGTGCGTGACTTGAGCGCGACCACGATGGCATCGGCATCAATCATTTGGTCGTCAGTGGGCACACCAATGGTTTGCACGGTGCGCATGCCTGCGCGCACCAAATTGTTGGCGAGGTCGGTGGCGCCGGTGAAATCGTCGGCGATGCAGCCCAACAAGGGCTTGGTGGAGGTGTGAGTCATGTGTGTGGTTAGAACGTCAACGTGCAGCTGATGGCGCTTGGGTGTCGCGTTGCATAGGATTGAATGAGGCTTTTGACCGAGGTGTCAGCCACAAGCCCGAGGCTCTTGGCACGGTCGTTGTCAAACTGGCTGGGCCAGCCACTCACGATGGCTTGTACTTTGGCATCGACTTGCCACTCCAGCAAAGCCGCCGTGGCGTCTCCTGCGACTTCTATCAAAGCTTGCGCCATCTCACCCACGGTGGTGGTGAGGGCGGGGAGGTTGACCGCGGTGGGTGCGCCCCATTGCGATGTGGGTGTGGTGAGGGCACACAACAAACCTTGCATGGTCTTGTCGGTGGAGGCGAGCGCCACGCGTGTGTCCGCAGGCACGGGGATGGTGCAACGTTGGCCTGCTAAAGGTTCGCGAAACATGCCGCTCAAAAAACTGGAGGCTGCACCGTTGGGTTTGCCGGGACGCACCGACACGGTCATCAAACGCACATTGCGGCCGTGAATGAGGCCCTTGCGCGTGAAGTCGGCCACCAGCTGCTCGACCATGAATTTTTGAATGCCGTAGCTGCTTTGCGGTGTGGGCTGATACGTGTCGGAAATGCTGCTGGGCAGGTGTTGTCCAGCAGGCGCGCCGAACACAGCCACTGAGCTGGCAAACACAAACACAGGTTGCTTGGCTTGGTGGCGTGCTGCTTGCAGCAAGTTGAGTGAGGTTTGCAAATTACTTTGCAAACCCAAATCTAAATTGGCTTCGCATTCGCCGCTCACAGCGGCCGCCAAATGCACCACAGCATCTACACCGTCGAGGGTGAGAGCTTGGGTGCTGAGCAAGTGGCTCAAGTCACCTACAACGGCACGCACGCGTGGGTCGGCTTGCAAGTCAGCAGGTGGTGCCACAAGGTCGGTCAACACCAGTTCGGTGACAGGGTCTGAGCCTTTGCCTTCGAGGTGAAGGCTTGGCAATTGCAACAACTCGCGAGCGAGGCTTGCCCCCAAAAAACCGCCACCACCTGTGATGAGGATACGCATACCTTGCCCTTTGATGTTCAGTTTGAATTAGTTGGCGTGTGGCAACTCAATGCCGGGGAAGATTTTGATGACGGCTGAATCGTCTTCTCTGCCGTGTCCTGCGGTGGAGGCCTGCATGAACATTTGATGTGCCGTGGCCGACAGGGGCAGAGGGAATTTGGTGGCGCGCGCGGTGTCGAGCACCAGCCCCAAATCTTTCACAAAAATATCGACGGCTGACAGGGGCGTGTAGTCACCCTTCAACACATGGGCCATGCGGTTTTCAAACATCCAGCTGTTGCCCGCGCTGTTGGTGATGACCTCATACAAAGCATCGGCTGCAACGCCTTCACGCAGGCCCAAGGCCATCGCTTCTGCGGCTGCGGCAATGTGTACACCGGCCAGCAACTGGTTGATGATTTTGACTTTGCTGCCGTAGCCTGCGCAGTCGCCGAGTTTGTACACATTGGCGGCCATGCTCTCGAGCGCATTGCCAGCTTTGGCGTAGGCCGCGGCTTGGCCGGAGGTCATCATGGTCATTTGGCCGGAGGCCGCTTTGGCTGCGCCGCCCGAAATGGGGGCGTCTAAATACAACAGGCCTATGTCGTTCAAGCGTTTCTCCAAAGCCACAGACCAGTTAGGGTCAACGGTAGAGCACATGATGAACAGGCTGCCAGCTTTGAGGTGAGCAGCCGCGCCGTTTTCACCAAACAAAACTTGTTCGGTTTGGTCAGCATTGACCACCACGCTGACGATGATGTCTGCATGCTTGGCCAAGTCAGCAGGTGTTTTGTGTGCAGTGCCGCCTTCTTTGGCAAAGGCTTCGGCAGCATCAAAGCGCACGTCGCACACGCCAACATGGTGGCCTGCACGGCGCAGCGAGCTGGCCATGCCTTTGCCCATGGCACCTAGGCCGATCACGCCAATGTGCAATGCATTTAAAGAGGTGTTTGTCATAAAACGTTCAGTGTTTATTGAAAGCCAAAGGCGTGTGGCGCCCAAGTGCTCAAAGCAGGGATGAAGGTCAGCATCGCCAAGATAATGGCGTGTGCGATCAAGAAGGGTTTGAGCTCACGCGTGAGTGCATCGAGCGGAACTTTGGCCACATTGGATGTGACGAACAGCAAACCTCCAACAGGCGGCGTGATCATCCCTAGCGTTAAGTTGAAGATCACCACCATGGCAAAGTGAATCGGATCAATACCAAGCTTGGCCGCCACAGGTGCCAAGATGGGGACTAACACCATCACACCTGGCAAGGGCTCGATGAAGATGCCGAAGATCAACAAGAAGATGTTGACGGCAATCAAGAAGGTGAAGGCCGACATGTCTTGTGCGCTCATCCACTCAGCCAGTTTGATGGGCAAGCCGTCGATGGTCAAGATCCAAGCGAAGGCATTCGATGTACCAATGATGATGAGCACCGAAGCCGTCATCAGTGCGGAGCGCGACAAGATGTCTGGCACCGCTTTCCACTCGAGGGTGCGGTAAATCCATTTGCCACACACCAAGGCGTAGAACACAGCGACCACGGACGCTTCGGTGGGCGTGAACCAGCCCGCACGCATGCCACCCAAAATAATCACGGGCAACAAGAGCGCAGGAATGGCTTTCCAAGTGACGAGCATTTTTTCGGCAAAGGTTTCGTTGCCGGGAATGCCTTTGTAGTTGCGCTCTTTAGACACGTACCAGTTCACCGCTGCCATGCCGGCTGCAATCAAGATGCCAGGAATAAAACCCGCAATGAAGAGGGCGCCCACGGAGACTCGATCATCTTGCAAGGCATAGATGATCATGATGATGGAAGGCGGAATGATGGGGCCCACAATCGCCGTTGCAGCCGTCAAGGCCGCAGCGTACGAGCGGTCGTAGCCTGCTTTGTCCATCATGCGAATCATCATCGAGCCAGGACCCGCAGCATCAGCCAAGGCCGATCCTGAAATACCCGAGAAGAAGGTGAGCGAGACCACGTTGGTGTAGCCCAAACCACCGCGCTTGTGGCCCACGAATTGCGCTGCAAATTTCAGCAGCACTTCGG
>CAUPNL010000030.1:0-28685 GCA_963512655.1 uncultured Limnohabitans sp.
GCGCAGGTGTGTGGGTGCGTGCAGCCAGTCGGGCGGGGGCATTTGCAATGGCTTGCGCTGTTTCAAATGCACGGCGCAAGTCGCTGCTGTAAATGGCATGAATAGGTTCTTCTGCCAAGGCATGGCCCACGCGCTCGGCTTGCCAGCGACCTGTTTCGTTCAGGTCAATGTTGAGGTGGCCTTGAATGCGGGTGTCAACATTCCACAGGGTTTCCCCGTGGCGGATGGCGAGAATTCGGGTGGCTTGCATAGGGGCTTAGTTTAAGGATTCAAAAATCGTGCAAAATAGCACGATCGTTCTTTTCTAGAGTTTCATTCAAAAGTTCCGCATGAACGCCACACGAAAAACTGCAGCCAGCGAAAGCAAGGCCCTTCAAAAAGGGCAACAAACCAAAGCCGCTATTGTCGACGCTGCTTTGGGCTTGGCCACGCAAATCGGCCTTGAGGGTTTGAGCATTGGCGCGTTAGCCGAGGTGGCACGCATGAGTAAGTCGGGCGTGTTTGCCCACTTTGGTTCGCGTGAAGAGTTGCAAATTTCGGTGGTGCGTGAATACCACTTGCGTTTTGAAGCCGAGGTGTTTTTGCCCATTTTGCAAGTCGAGCGCGGCTTGCCTCGTTTGCGCCAGTTGTTTGCCAACTGGACCAAGCGCACATCTGCCGAAATCGATTCAGGCTGCCTCTACATCAGTGGCGCAGCAGAGTTTGACGACCGTCCTGGCCCTGTACGCGACGCCTTGGCCAGCTCGGTCAAAACGTGGCTCGCTGCGGTGCATCGCACGGTGGTGCAAGCGCGCGAAGAGGGCCATCTAGCCGCTGACATGGACGCCGAGCAAATGGTGTTCGAGTTGCACGGCCTTATCTTGGCCCTGCAATACGAAGCTCGGTTTTTGCGTTCGTCCAAATCGTTGGCGCGCACCCTCAAAGGATTTGAAAACATCTTGCTGCGCTATGGCGCGAGCGATGTTGTCCCCGTGATTAAAACAAGCGCCAAGCGCACCACTTCATCTAAAAAGTAAGGAGACACACCATGCCTAGCTACACCCCACCTTTGCGCGATATGCAATTTGTGCTGCACGAAGTGCTTCATGTCACGGATGATTTGAAGCAAATGCCCAAACATGCCGATATGGATGCCGACACGATTACGGCGGTGTTGGAAGAGGGCGGTAAGTTTGCGTCTGAGGTGATTTTTCCGCTCAACCAAATCGGCGATGAACAAGGATGCACGCTCAACCGCGACACGCACGAGGTCAAAACCCCTGATGGTTTCAAGGCCGCTTATGACCAATACGTGCACGGCGGCTGGCCTGCCCTGAGCGCCGACCCTGAGTACGGCGGCCAAGGCTTGCCAGTGGTGGTGAACCAGTGTTTTTATGAAATGCTCAACAGCGCCAACCAAGCGTGGACCATGTACCCAGGTCTCACACATGGCGCGTACGAGGCCTTGCATGCGCACGGCACGGACGAGCAAAAAGCGCTGTATTTACCCAAGCTCACCAGTGGCGAGTGGACCGGGACCATGTGTTTGACCGAGCCGCATTGCGGCACAGACCTTGGCCTCTTGCGCACCAAAGCAGAGCCGCAAGCCGATGGCACCTACCGCATCACTGGCAACAAAATTTTCATCAGCGCCGGCGAGCACGACATGGTGAGCAACATCGTGCACTTGGTGTTGGCACGTTTGCCTGATGCGCCTGCGGGCAGCAAAGGCATCAGCTTGTTTGTGGTGCCTAAGTTCCACGTCAATGCCGATGGCAGCCTAGGCGAGCGCAACGGCATCTATTGCGGTGGCTTAGAGCACAAGATGGGTATCCACGGCAACGCCACAGCACAGATGGTGTTGGACGGCGCGGTGGGCACGATGGTGGGCCAGCCCAACAAAGGTTTGGCCGCGATGTTTGTGATGATGAATGCCGCACGTATCGGTGTGGGCATGCAGTCCTTGGGCTTGACCGAGGTGGCCTATCAAAACGCAGTGGCCTATGCCAAAGACCGCATCCAGTCGCGCAGCCTCACGGGCGCCAAAGACCCGAGCAAACCAGCCGACAGCATTCTGGTGCACCCAGATGTGCGCAAGATGCTGCTCACAGCCCGGGCCTACGCCGAAGGTGGCCGTGCGTTGGCGTTGCACTGCGCCTTGCTCATTGACCGTGAGTTGAATCACCCTGACGAAGCGGTGCGTGCAGAGTCGGCCGAGCAAGTGGCCTTGCTCACGCCCATCGTGAAAGCCTTCATCACCGACAACGCGTGGACTGCCACCTCGTCGTGCATGCAAGTGTTTGGTGGCCATGGCTTTATTCGCGAATGGGGCATGGAGCAATACGTGCGTGATGCCCGCATCAACATGATTTACGAAGGCACTAACACCATTCAAAGCTTGGACTTGTTGGGCCGCAAGGTGCTGGGTAATCAAGGTGCTTCTCTTAAGAAGTTTGGCAAGCTGATTGCCGAACTGGTGGCAGAGGCGCAAGGCGATGACGACATGGCCGAGTTCGTCAATCCATTGGCCAAATTGGGCCAGCAGATGACACAGTTCACGGGCGAGATTGGCTACAAAGCCATGGAAAACGCCGACGAAGTGGGCGCAGCCGCTGTGGACTACCTGCGTGTGGCAGGCCATTTGGTGTTTGGCTACTTCTGGGCTCGCATGGCCAAAGTCGCGTTGCAAAAGATTGCCGAAGGTAACCGCGACCCGTTCTACCAAGCCAAGCTGCAAACCGCACGCTTTTACTTTGCCAAGCTGTTCCCAGAAACGGCGTCGCTCATGATCACCGCACGTGCAGGTTCGGCTGTGCTGATGGAGACAGAGGCAGTGTTTGCCTGAGTTACATCGTTGATTAATTCGAGTAAATTCAAGCCATGACACACACACACTTTTTCAAAACCCTCGTGGGCTTGGCTCTGTTGGCCGCTGGCAGCAGCTTTGCCCAAATGACGCCCGTGGGCACTTGGCATTCGATCGATGACAAAACGGGTGAGGCCAAAGCTGAAATCCAAATCGTCGACAAAGACGGTGCACTCAGTGGCCGCGTGGCCAAGTCGTTGCGCAACGACCCCAATGCCAAGAAAACCTGCGACGACTGCAAAGACGATCGCAAAGGTCAGGCCATCATCGGCATGGAAATCGTGCGTGGCGTGAAACCCGATGCTTCCGGCGAGAATCTTTGGGCCAATGGCGGCAAAATTTTGGACCCTGAAAACGGCAAGGAATACACCGTCAAAATGGTGCCGCAAGAGGGCGGTAAAAAGCTTCAAGTGCGTGGCTACATTGGGCCCTTCTACCGCACCCAAGTTTGGCTGCGTGCCCAGTAACTAGGAAAACTATGTCCGAAATCTTGAGCCACATCGACGCCGGTGTGATGACCCTGACGTTTAACCGCGTCGACAAAAAGAACTCACTCACTTCTGCGATGTACACCGCACTGGCTGACGCGGTAGAGCAAGCCGAGCGCAATCCAGAGGTGCGCGTATTGGTGTTTCAAGGGCATGAGGCAGTGTTTTGTGCGGGCAACGACATTGCTGACTTTTTGCACAACCCGCCGTCTTCGCAAGACGCACCTGTGTTTCGTTTGTTGCGCAACATCGCCGCATTTCCAAAGCCTGTGTTGGCTGCTGTGGCCGGCCCCGCTGTGGGTATTGGCACCACGCTGTTGTTCCATTGCGATTTGGTGTACGCCGGTGACAACGCGGCATTTGCCATGCCGTTTGTCAATCTGGGTGTGTGCCCTGAAGCTGCATCGAGTTTGCTCGCACCACAAATGATGGGCTACCACCGCGCCGCCGAAGCGCTGCTGTTGGGTGAGACTTTCATGGATGAAGCCGCTTTGGAAATTGGCTTGGTCAACCGCGTTTTGCCACCCACTGAGGTCAACAGCTATGTACAAGTGCAGGCTCGTAAATTGGCCGCTAAGCCTTTGTCGTCATTGCTCGAAACCAAGCGTTTGATGAAAGCAGGTCAAGCCGCATTGGTGCAAAAACAAATGAATGAAGAAGCCGCTTCCTTTGGTCGTATGCTGACAGAGCCTGCTGCCAAAGAAGCGTTTGGTGCCTTCATGGAAAAACGCAAGCCTGATTTCTCGAAGCTTTGATTTTTTGAACGAAAGACCGCCGATGTCGTCAACGATTGCCAACACGGGCGTGGCCAGTGCTGTGATGTTTGAACCCGAATACTTGAACAGCTTTCGCGACATCTACGAAGAGAAGATTGTTTTCAACAAGTTGCTCGGCTTGAAGATCGTCAGCGTGACCCCCGACGAAGTGGTGGCCCGCATCGACATGCGCCCCGATCTGGTGGGGCACTATGCCTACAACCGCATCCATGGCGGCGTGATCAGTGCGGTGCTTGATGCCATAGGCAGCGCGGCCGTGATGGCGTGCTTGGCCGCCAAGCACATGAAAGAACCACCTGCAGAGCGCTTAGAGCGATTTGCCAAGCTGGGCACGATTGATTTACGGGTGGACTACTTGCGCCCTGGTATTGGTGAGCACTTCACCATCCATGCCCATGCTTTGCGTGTGGGCACACGTGTAGGTACCTCACGCATGGAATTTCGCGGGCCTGATGGCACGCTGATGTCCACCGGCACTGGCGCCTACATCGTTTCCTAAGCTCAGTCTTTGGGAATCACGCGGGGCTTGCCCGTCTCATCGATGGCCACGTAGGTGAGGGTGGCTTCGGTCACTTTCATGTATTCACCTTGTGCGCTGAAACGCTCGGCAAACACTTCTACCTTCACATTGATCGAGGTGTTGCCGATGCGCACCACGCGCGAGAAAAAGCTCAAGATGTCGCCCACCTTCACAGGGTGCTTAAAGATGAACTCATTCACCGCTACGGTGGCAAAGCGGCCACGTGCGTAGCGTGCGGGGAGCACTGCCCCCGCCAAGTCGACCTGCGCCATGACCCAGCCACCAAAAATGTCGCCGTTCTGATTGCAGTCAGCTGGCATAGGGATGACTTTGAGCACCAGTTCTTGGTCGGTGGGCAGGGGGACGGCGTGTGGGTTAACTGAGGTAGACATAGGCACAATCGAAGAATTACTTTTTGGCATTGTGCAACATGCGTCATCACGCCCATTCTTCTGCGCCCACTCCTACTGGGCAGCCACCTAAACAACGGCCCGATAGCGAAACCATCAAACGCCTTTTCCCCTATTTGTGGCAATACAAATGGCGGGTGCTCGCGGCCTTGAGCTTCATGATTGGCGCCAAGGTGGCCAACGTGAGCGTGCCTTTGTTGCTCAAGGAGTTGATTGACGCCATGTCGTTCAAGCCGAATGACCCGCTGGCGGTCATCGTCGTGCCTGTGTCCTTGCTGGTGGTGTACGGCGCGCTGCGTTTGTCGGTGTCTGGGTTCACCGAGTTGCGCGAGTTGGTATTTGCCAAAGCCACGCAAGGTGCGGCACGTCAAATTGCGCTGGAAACTTTTCAGCATTTGCATGGTTTGAGCTTGCGCTTCCACTTAGAGCGCCAAACCGGCGGCATGACGCGTGACATTGAGCGTGGTGTACGCGGTATTGAGTCGCTCATCTCCTATTCGCTTTACAGCGTCGTGCCCACCCTGATTGAAGTGGCTTTGGTGCTGAGCATCTTGGCGGTGAAGTTTGATGTGTGGTTTGCAGGCATCACGCTGGCTGCGCTGGCGCTGTACATCGTGTTCACTATTCAAGTGACCGAATGGCGCACGCAGTACCGTCGCCAAGCCAACGAGTCTGATTCAGCAGCGCACACCAAAGCGGTGGACTCGTTGCTCAACTACGAGACGGTCAAGTATTTCAACAACGAAGCCTTCGAGGCTGCACGCTATGACAAAAGCCTAGAGGCGCTGCGCCGTGCACGCTTGAAAGCGCAAACCTCGTTGTCGTTGCTCAACACCGGTCAGCAGCTCATCATCGCCGTGGCCTTGGTGGGCATGCTGTGGCGTGCCACGCAAGGCGTGGTTGATGGCCGCATGACCTTGGGCGACTTGGTGATGATCAACGCCTTCATGATTCAGCTCTACATTCCGCTGAACTTCTTGGGCGTGCTGTACCGAGAGATCAAACAAAGTCTGACCGACTTGGATCGCATGTTCACATTGCTGGAAAAAGAACGCGAAGTAGCAGATACGCCCAATGCGCCTGCTTTGCATTTGAGCGGTTCGCCTACGGTGAAGTTTGAATCCGTGGTGTTCGCGTATGAGTCCACCCGACCCATCTTGCATGGCATCAGCTTCGAGATTCCTGCGGGTAAAACTGTGGCGGTGGTTGGGCCTTCGGGCTCTGGCAAGTCCACGCTTGCGCGTTTGCTGTTTCGCTTTTACGATGTGGGCTCTGGGGCGATCACCATTGACGGCCAAGATATTCGCCAAGTCACGCAGGGCAGTGTGCGCCGCGCCATGGGCATCGTGCCGCAAGATACGGTGCTGTTCAACGACACCGTGCGCTACAACATCGCTTATGGCCGCACGGATGCGACCGAGGCTGAGGTGGAGCAAGCGGCAAAGGCCGCGCACATTCACGACTTCATTTCCGCCACACCCAAGGGCTACGACACGATGGTGGGTGAGCGTGGTTTGAAGTTGTCGGGCGGTGAGAAGCAGCGTGTGGCGATTGCACGCACCTTGCTGAAGAACCCGCCGATTGTGATTTTTGATGAGGCCACTTCGGCACTCGACAGTGCCAATGAGCGTGCCATTCAAGCCGAGTTGCAAAGTGCTGCGCAGAACAAAACTACGCTGGTGATTGCGCACCGTTTGTCGACCGTGGTGGATGCGCATGAGATTTTGGTGCTCGATGCGGGGCGCATTGTGGAACGGGGTGCTCACGCGCAGCTGTTGGCTATGAATGGGCGGTATGCGCAGATGTGGGCGTTGCAGCAGTCTTCAGAAACTTGATGTTTTTATTCGTTCGATTGCGGCGAAGCTCGGTACAAACGAAAAGGGCCTCTCGTTAAAAACGAGAAGCCCTTGAATAGAAGCGAAGAAGCGTTTACTTCACGCCAGCAGCAGCCTTCAATGCCGCAGCCTTGTCGGTACGTTCCCATGTGAATTCTGGCTCTTCACGACCAAAGTGGCCGTAAGCCGCTGTCTTGGCGTAGATTGGACGCAGCAAGTCGAGCATTTGAATGATGCCTTTGGGGCGCAGGTCAAAGTGCTCAGCCACCAGTGCTGACAACTTGTCGTCAGAGATCACGCCAGTACCTGCGGTGTTCACGGTGATGTTCATGGGGCGTGCCACGCCAATGGCGTAAGCCACTTGCACTTGACACTGTGTGGCCAAGCCAGCGGCCACGATGTTTTTAGCAACATAGCGTGCAGCGTAAGCGGCAGAGCGGTCCACCTTGGATGGGTCTTTGCCTGAGAACGCGCCACCGCCGTGAGGGCATGCGCCGCCGTAGGTGTCCACAATGATCTTGCGGCCAGTCAAACCACAATCGCCTTGTGGGCCGCCAATGACGAAACGGCCTGTGGGGTTGATCAAAAACTTGGTGTCTTGCAACCACTCTTTGGGCAACACTGGCTTGATCAGCTCTTCGATGATGGCTTCATTGAAGCTGGCTTTCATCTTGGTAGCGGACTCGCTTTGGTCAGGGCTGTGTTGGGTCGACAGCACCACGGTGTCAATGCTGTGAGGCTTGCCGTCCACGTAGCGCATGGTCACTTGGCTCTTGGCGTCAGGTCGCAAGAAAGGTAAGCGGCCGTCTTTGCGCAGCTGAGCTTGGCGCTCGACCAAACGGTGGGCGTAGTAGATGGGGGCGGGCATCAGCTCTGGCGTTTCGCTGCAAGCGTAGCCAAACATCAGGCCTTGGTCGCCCGCGCCGATGTTGAGGTGGTCGTCAGACGCGTGGTCCACACCTTGGGCGATGTCGTTGGATTGCTTGTCGTAGCAAACCATCACGGCGCAACCTTTGTAGTCGATGCCGTAGTCGGTGTTGTCGTAGCCGATGCGTTTGATGGTGTCGCGTGCAACTTGGATGTAGTCGACGTGCGCGTTGGTGGTGATCTCGCCAGCCAACACGACCAAGCCGGTGTTGGTCAGGGTTTCGGCAGCCACGCGTGAGAGGGGGTCTTGCGCGAAGATGGCGTCCAAAATCGCATCAGAGATTTGGTCTGCCACTTTGTCTGGGTGGCCTTCTGAAACGGATTCAGACGTGAAGAGGTAATTGCTTGACATAAAAAAAGCTCCTTGTTTTCAATGGGTTGTTCGGCGTTGCCGACCCTGAAAACTTGGAGCCTAGCGAACGCTTTAGCAGTGGTTTGGGCCTAGCCCTCACTCTCACACGGTGGTGTGTCGTCGCCCTGCAAGTTGTTCTGTAACTCAGCGACAATCAGAATTCTAGTGGATTTATCAAAGTCATCAAAAAGTTCATGTCTCTCACCACCCGCATTTTTCACTTCCTCGCCCGCTTGCCCCTGCCTTTGATGCAGCGCTTGGGCGCTGTGCTGGGTTGGTTGGTGTGGTGGTTGTCGCCTGGCTACAGACGCAATTTCAAAGCCAATGTGCATGCGGCTGGTGTGGCGTGGCGCGATGCCCGTCCTGCGGTTGCGGCCATTGGTGCAATGGTGGCTGAGCTGCCTTGGGTGTGGATGCGCCCGCATGAAACAAAGCTCGATGGCTTGATGAAGTGGGATGGCGCTGAGCACTTTGAAGCCGCTATGCAAGCCGGCAAGGGCGCGATCATCATGTCGCCACATTTGGGCTCTTGGGAAATTGGCGCACAAGCGATTGCCGAAAAATTTGGGCCAACTTATGGGCCCATGGTGGCGCTGTTTCGCCCTGCACGCAAAGCGTGGCTAGAGCCCTTGGTCGCCAATGCCCGCACACGCCCGTATTTAGATTCCGCGCCCACATCCCTGGCGGGTGTGCGCACCCTCATTCGCGCATTGCGCAACGGTGGCTACACGGCCATCTTGCCCGACCAAGTGCCGCCCTTGGGTCAAGGTGTGTGGGCGCCATTCTTTGGTCGCGATGTGTACACCATGACCTTGCTCGCGAAGTTGGCGCAACAAACCGGTGCGCAGGTCATCATGACGTGGTGTGAGCGCTTGCCGGCAGGTCAAGGTTTTTGCATGCACATGCGGCCCTTTGACGCGCCCGAAATGAAAGACACCAACGTATCGCCCGAGGTGGCTGCAGCGGCGGTCAACCGAGGCGTGGAAAGTATGGTTTTGGATGCACCCGGTCAATACCTCTGGGGTTACGCGCGTGACAAACAACCGCGCGCAGAAGGCTAAACCATGTTCAGCAATTTGGGTTTGTGGGTGTTGCGTGGCTTGGGCTATTTGCCTTTGTCGTGGTTGCGCACCCTAGGTGAGGGCTTGGGCGCTTTGCTGATGGTGGTGATTCCATCGCGCCGCCGTGTGGTGCAAACCAATTTGCGTGTTTGCTTTCCACATTTGAGCGATGCCGAACGTGATGCATTGACCCGCCAAACCTTTGTGTATTTCGCGCAAGCGTGGCTGGACCGCAGTTGGCTGTGGCACCGCAGTGCGGCTTGCATTCAATCACGCGTCCAGTTGTCGGGCGAGGTGGCCACTTTGTCAGAGGCCACGCCCACTGTGATGTTTGCGCCGCATTTCATGGGTTTGGATGTGGGGTGGACGACGCTCACACTCAATTTACCTTTGCGTTTCACGACCATCTTCACGCCGCAGTCGAATGCTGCGGTGGATGCGTGGGTCGCCAAGGGGCGTCAACGGTTTGGCAACGTGCGTTTGTTTCGTCGCGAGGATGGCGTCAAGCCCATCATCGCGGCCTTACGAAAAAACGAATTGCTGTACTTGCTGCCTGACATGAACTTTGGCCCAAGTGAGTCCATCTTTGTGCCGTTTTATGGCGAGCCAGCCGCGACCGTGCCGTCTTTGTCGCGCTTTGCCAAACTGGGGCGAGCCCGAGTGATGCCCGTCATCACGCGCATGACGGATACAGGCTACGAGGTTGTGGTGCATTCGGCTTGGAATGACTTTCCCACAGACGACGCCGAGGCCGACACGGACACGATGAACCAACGCTTGGAGGTGTTTATCAACACCATGCCCGCTCAATATTTTTGGGTGCACAAGCGCTTCAAAACACGCCCACCAGGCGCGCCAGAGCTTTACTAATCCAGCTTCTTGATGCGCTTTACGCGTTAAGGTAAAGCGCCCAGTTGAATTAAGGGTGCATCCACTTGTACAAAGTGGCCGCCACTTCATCCACACCTTGTTTCTTCAGTGCCGAGAACAAGCGAACTTCACCACCACCCGCTTGCAGCTTGGTGATTTGCAGAGCCTTCGCACCATCAGTTTTGTTGAGCTTGTCAGCCTTGGTGAGCAGCACCAAAAACTTCATGCCCTCTGCCACGCGCGGGCGAATCACATCTAACAAAATTTCGTCCAGCTCCGTCAGGCCGTGACGTGGGTCACACATCAGCACCACTGCGCGCAGGTTGGGACGGGTGAGCAAATAGTTGGCCATCACCTGTTGCCAACGAATCTTGTCTTGCTTGGGCACGGCTGCGTAGCCGTAGCCGGGCAAGTCAGCCAGCACGGCATCGGTTTTGCCTTGGCGGCCCATGGCGAATAAGTTGATGTGCTGGGTGCGGCCTGGTGTTTTAGAGGCATAGGCCAAGCGTTTTTGTTGGGTCAGCACGTTGATGCAGGTGGATTTACCCGCATTGGAGCGGCCGACAAAGGCAATTTCAGGCAAGTCGTAGGTGGGCAGGTGGTGCAACTGGGCCGCGGTGGTCAAAAACCGTGCGGTGTGCAGCCAGCCCATGGCGTATTTGGCTTGATCGGCAGGGCTTAAGAGCTCGAATGCAGCTTTGGCAGCAGCGCGTTCGGCTTCGCGTTGGGCTTCAAATTCGGCGTTCAGGACCGCGATTTCAGGCACCTCAGGCGTGTCATTTTGGGCGGGGGTGTCGTGTGGGTCTGGCTGGTTCATGAGGCATTGTAGAATCACCGCAGTTTTTCGACGTCTTTGAGACCCATTAACCAAAGAACACCTATGAAGCTGATTGCCTCTTTGTTGATTGCTGCCGCCTTGGTAGCCCCCGCCCTTTCTAATGCTGCCGAGCCTGCAGCCCCTGCAGCCAAGGCTGATTTGGCCAAAGGTGAAGCAACCTACACCGCTGTTTGCGCGTCTTGCCACGGTGCAGATGGCAACGCCGGTTCGCCTGCCTACCCTAAGCTGGCACAACAGCACCCAGATTACTTGGTCAAACAATTGCAAGAGTTCAAATCTGGCAAGCGTGCGAACGCCATCATGAGCGGCATGGCTGCTGGCTTGTCTGAAGCCGACATGAAAAACGTTTCAGCTTGGTTGGCCTCGAAAGAAGCCAAGCCTAACTTTGCCAAAGAAAAAGACTTGGTTGTCTTGGGTGAGCGCATTTACCGCGGCGGCGTGGCTGACCGTCAAATTGCCGCTTGTGCTGGTTGCCACAGCCCAACAGGTGCTGGCATCCCATCACAGTACCCACGCTTGAGCGGTCAGCACGCTGACTACACCATGGCGCAATTGAATTCCTTCCGTGAGCACGGCAACAAAGGCGTGGGTCAAAACGTTGGCCGTGGCAACAGCGCTCAAATGAGCGGTGTGGCTGCCAAGTTGAATGACCGTGAAATCAAGGCTGTGGCTGACTACATCGCTGGTTTGCGTTAATTCAGAGCCTTAGCGCTCACATCGAAAAGCTGGCCCTGTGCCAGCTTTTTTGTTTCTGGTCTTAAGGTCTTTCTGTGCGTGGCATGAGGCTCGATGGGCGATGCCTCACAATGCAAAAACTTTTGGATTCAAGGGGGCTTCGTGCGTTTCAATCAATTATCGAAAAGCAGTGACTCTGGTTTTGTGCACACGCTGAGCAGCGACATCACACCGCAAGCGGTGTATGCGCAGCGACGCGATTGGCTCAAACAAATGGCAGCAGGCGCAGCAGGGCTGTCAATGGCTGCATGGGCTTCGCGTGAGGCGCTGGCCCAAACCCCCAGCGACGTGGTGATACGCCCAGGCAAGCTGGCCCCGTTGACGGGCGCTGTGAGCCGCGTGAGTGGTGCCAACACCATGGAAAAAATCACCACCTACACCGATGCCAGCAGCTACAACAACTTTTACGAATTCGGCACGGACAAATCTGACCCCGCCAAATACGCTCACACCTTGCAAACCAAACCGTGGACGGTGGAGGTCGAAGGGCTCGTTAACAAACCGGGCCGTTTCGACCTAGACGCCTTGCTCAAACTTAGCCCCATGGAAGAGCGCATTTACCGCTTGCGCTGCGTGGAAGGTTGGTCCATGGTCATTCCGTGGCTGGGCTACTCGCTGGCCGAACTCATCAAACGTGTGGAGCCTTTGGGCAGCGCCAAGTATGTGGAGTTCATCACCCAAGCTGATCCCAAAACCATGCCCGGCGTACGCTCGCGCGTGCTCGATTGGCCGTATGTCGAAGGCCTGCGTATGGACGAGGCCATGCACCCGCTCACGCTCTTGAGCTTTGGCATGTACGGCGAAGTGCTGCCCAATCAAAATGGCGCGCCTGTGCGCTTGGTGGTGCCTTGGAAATATGGTTTCAAAAGCGCCAAGAGTTTGGTGAAGATTCGCTTTGTGGAGAAGCAGCCCGTTAATTCATGGGGCCGCTCAGCGCCGCAAGAGTATGGTTTTTATTCCAACGTCAATCCGAACGTGAGCCATCCGCGCTGGAGCCAAGCCACCGAGCGTCGCATAGGCGAAGACGGTTTGTTTGCCAAAAAGCGCAAGACCTTGATGTTCAACGGTTACGAAGCCCAAGTGGGCCAGCTTTATGCGGGCATGGACCTGAGCAAACTGTATTGATGTGAAGACCGCTTTGCGAAAAGCCCTGCAACACCGCAGCGCCAAGCCAGTGCTGTGGTCGCTTTGTCTTTTGCCATTTGCGTGGCTGGTGTGGGGCACTGTCAACGATGCGTTGGGTGCCAACCCTGCCGAGTATTTGATACGCGCCACGGGTGACTGGACGCTGCGCTTGTTGTGCGTGACGTTAGCGGTGACGCCATTGCGTGTGATGTTGGGTTTGCCTGAGTTGGCAAAGCTGCGGCGCATGTTGGGTTTGTTCACCTACTTTTACGCGGTGTTGCATGTGCTTTGTTACAGCTGGCTCGACATGGGGTTTGAGTGGGGTGATATTGCCGCAGACATCGCCAAGCGCCCGTTCATCTTGGTGGGGTTCAGTGCTTTTGTGTTGCTCACGCCGTTGGCATTGACCTCGTTCAATCGCGCGATTCGATGGTTAGGTGCCAAGCGTTGGCAGTGGTTGCACCGTTTGGTGTACGCCGTAGCGGTATTGGCTGTGCTGCACTTTTTTTGGATGCGGGCGGGGAAGAGCAACTTTGCAGAGGTGTTTGTTTATGCCTCTGTGATCTTGGTGTTGCTTGCTTGGAGGGTTGTCCACTCTTCTTTGTGGCGCCATTTGTTTAGTTCGGGTGGTTTCACTCGCTGATCGTCGGTGCGGAGCGAAAGAACCGCCACGAAAGCAAACGCAAAAACTTAGCGAACCAACGACTCACAAGCCATCTGGTCCGCCACCGTCTCACGACGACGAATCACATGCGCTTGGGTGCCGTCTACCAAAATTTCAGCCGCACGCCCACGTGTGTTGTAGTTGCTAGACATCGCCACGCAATAAGCACCGGTGGACAACACGGCCAACAAATCACCCGACTGCACGGTCAGTTGACGGTCATGACCCAGCCAATCACCGCTCTCGCACACAGGACCCACCACGTCATACGTCACTGCTTGACCCGATCGTGCAGACACAGGCACGATTTGGTGGAAGGCTTCGTACATCGCAGGGCGAGGCAGGTCGTTCATTGCGGCGTCGACGATGCAAAAGTTTTTTTGCTCGCCTGGCTTCAGGTACAACACTTCAGTCAAACACACGCCCGCGTTGCCCACGAGCGAGCGACCGGGTTCAATCATCAGTTGGCGTTGGCCGTAGCCACGTGCGTCGAGTTTGGCCAGCAGTTGCGCCCACAGTTCATCTGCAGCAGGCGGCGTGTCACCGTTGTAGTTGATGCCTAAACCGCCGCCAAAGTCGATGTGGTGAATGGCAATGCCTGCCGCTTCGATGGCTTGCACGAGGTCCAGCACGCGATCCATCGCGTCAAGATAAGGCGTGGACTCTGTGATTTGCGAGCCAATGTGGCAGTCAATGCCTGTCACTTGCAATCCGGGCAAACTCGCAGCGCGTTGGTAAGTGGCCAAGGCGCGTTCGTGCGCCACGCCAAACTTGTTGCCTTTGAGGCCAGTGGAAATATAGGGGTGGGTTTTGGCGTCTACGTTGGGGTTGACGCGAATGCTGATGGGCGCACGCTTGCCCATGCTTTGTGCCACCTCGCTCAACACTTCCAACTCGGCTTCGCTCTCCACGTTGAAGCAGGCAATGCCCGCTTCCAAAGCCTTGCGCATTTCGGCACGTGTTTTTCCCACGCCTGAAAAGATCACTTTAGACACATCACCGCCTGCCGCGATGACGCGGTCCAGCTCTCCACCCGACACGATGTCAAAACCGCAGCCTGCTTGTGCAAACACTTGCAACACCGCGAGGGATGAGTTGGCTTTCATGGCGTAGCAAATACGCGCGTTGCGGCCTGCAAAGCCGCGTTGGTAGGCGGCGAGGGCGCTGAGCATGGCAGCTTTGGAATACACAAACAGAGGTGTGCCGTGTGCGTGGGCGAGATCGGCCAGCTTGATGCCTTCCAAATACAAATCGTTGTTTTGCGTGGCCACAAAAGGCGCACCGGCAAGCGTGGTGTGTGTCATCAGATGGCTCTTGAAAAATTAACGACCAGCCGCAGAGGCTGCGCTGGCAGGAGATGAGGCAGCGGGTGCTGTGGCGGGGGGGCTTGGCAATTGGCGACGTACGATCTCGGGCAATGTGGCGCGTTGTTTGAACTCTGGATCGTTGGGCATGTACAGCGCGCCTTTTTGACCGCAGGCTGTCAACGCCAGCAAAGCGCACAGCAAAGAGGCCACACCCGCACGAAGGCTTGCGCCCGTGACTAGAATCTTTTGATCAATACCCATGGCGCAAATTGTAATGACCGATCTCGAATTCTTAGACCGCGCAGAACTTCTGCTGAAAGCCGTTGAATTGGCTTGCGACCGCATCAACGATGACGGCGAGGCTGACATCGACAACCAGCGCGTGGGCGGCATGATCACGCTCACGTTCGAGAACAAAAGCCAAATCATCATCAACCTGCAAAAGCCCCTGCACGAGGTGTGGTTAGCTGCGCGCTCAGGTGGGTATCACTTCAAGTTTGATGGCCAGCAATGGGCGGATACCAAAGGCCAAGGCGAGTTCTTTGCACGTCTCAGCAAGGACGCCAGCGTGCAAACTGGCTTGGCGCTCAACTTTCACGCGTAAGGTCACCGTTCGATAAAAAAGGGCGCTATCAGCGCCCTTTTTTAGTTCTTGAACAAATCGAGAATCTTTTTCTTCTCGTCGTTCGCTGGCAGCTGTTCGCTGCTGTTGCCTGAGCGGCTGTCCATCCCAAGGCTGCCCACGCCAGCGCCTCGGCTGAATTCGGTATAGGCCCAGTCGCCGCCTTCATGGCTCAAGCCTGAAGGGGGCGTAGGTTCAGAAACGGGCACGTTTTGCAAAGCGTGCTGCATGTAGCTGATCCACACGGGCAAGCTCAATCCACCACCGGTTTCGCGGTCACCCAATTTGCGTGGGGTGTCGTAACCAATCCAAGTCACGGCGGTGAGTGTGGGGTGATAGCCCGCAAACCACGCATCCATCGAATCGTTGGTGGTACCGGTTTTGCCGTAAATGTCGTTGCGCTTCAAGGTGGCTTGCGCACGTGCCGCTGTGCCTGAGCGTGTGACTTCTTGCAGCAAGCTGGTCATCACAAAGGCGTTGCGTGCATCAATGGCGCGGGCCGATTCGTCCAAAGGTGTTGGGGTGAACTCAGACAAGACCTTGCCCATTTGGTCCGTCACCTTGGTGATAAGGAAGGGGTTCACGCGGTAGCCGCCGTTGGCAAACACCGAATAGCCCGCCGCCATTTGCATGGGGGTGACCGAGCCAGCGCCCAGCGCCATGGTGAGGTAAGGCGGGTGCTTCTCTGGATCAAATCCAAACTGAGCAATCCAGTCTTGCGCGTTTTGCGCGCCCACGGCTTGCAGCACGCGAATCGAAATCATGTTTTTCGATTTCGCTAAGCCTTTGCGCAAGGTCATGGGGCCTTCAAACGTGCCGTCGTAGTTTTTGGGTTCCCACGGTTGGCCACCGGTCACGCTGGCATCAAAGAACAAGGGGGCATCGTTCACCACCGTCATGGGGGTGAAGCCTTTTTCTAACGCAGCGGAATAAATGAAAGGCTTGAAGCTAGAGCCAGGTTGGCGCCACGCTTGGGTCACGTGGTTGAACTTGTTTTTGTTGAAGTCGAAGCCACCGACCAACGCATGAATCGCGCCGTCTCGTGGGTCGATGGACACAAACGCGCCTTCCACTTCTGGCAGTTGGGTAATTTCCCAGCCGCCTTTGGTGGTCTTGGTGATGCGCACCAGTGCGCCTGGGCGCAGCTTGATGTTGGGCGCAGCTTTGTCAGACAGTGCAGATTGCACGGGTTGCAGACCCTCACCCGTGATTTCCAGAACTTCGCTGTTTTGCCGCACAACGCGTACTTTCTTTGGTGTGGCTTCCAACACCACAGCGGCCAGCAAGTCGCCTTTGTCGCCTTGTTCAATCAGGGCGTCGTCAATCGCGTCTTCCAGCTCTGTCGCCTTTTCTGGCAAGTTGATGAAGCGCTCAGGGCCGCGGTAGTGTTGGCGGCGTTCAAAGTCCATGATGCCGCGACGCAGCGCAAAATAGGCCGCTTGTTGGTCGCTCGCGCGGATGGTGGTGTACACGTTCAAACCGCGCGTGTAAATCTCAGGACCGTATTGCGCAAACATCAACTGGCGCGCCATCTCGGCCACGAAGTCGGCGTGGGTGTTGAGGCTGCTGGTAGCGGTGCGAATTTTTAATTCTTCTTGCTTGGCAGAGGCGGCTTGCTCTTTGGTGATGAAGCCGTTTTCTTCCATGCGCTCAATGATGTAGAGCTGGCGCGCGCGCGCGCGTTTGGGGTTGACGATGGGGTTGTACGCCGATGGTGCTTTGGGCAAGCCCGCCAACATGGCTGCTTCGGCAATGCTGATGTTTTTCAGTGGCTTGCCAAAGTAGGCTTCAGATGCAGCAGCAAAGCCGTAAGCACGGTTACCCAAATAAATTTGATTCAGATAGATTTCAAAAATCTGGTCTTTGCTGAGCATGTGCTCTAGCTTGTTGGTCAATAAGATTTCATAGATCTTGCGGGTGAATGTTTTCTCTGAGGACAGATAGACATTGCGCGCCACTTGCATGGTGATGGTCGAAGCGCCTTGGCTCTTGGCGCGGCCCAGGTTGGCCAATGCTGCACGCATCAACCCGATGTAGTCCACGCCGCTATGTTGGTAAAAGCGCGAGTCTTCAATGGCGAGCACTGCGTCTTTCATCACTTTGGGTATGTCTTTGAATGGCGTGAGGTTGCGGCGCTCTTCGCCGAACTCGCCAATCTGCGTGCCTTCTACTGAGTAGACGCGCATCGACAGCTTGGGGTGGTAATCGGCCAAGTCGGAGATGTCCGGCAGCTGGGGGTAAGCCATGGCCAAGGCCACGGCCACCAGAAGCCCTACCACCAAGGCCAGTGAAGCCCCAATGCCAAAGGTCCATAGCAAGACATGGCTCAGCAAAGAGCGGGGTGCAGCTGGTGCAGGAGTGTGTTCTTTCGAACTTTCGGGGGAGTGGTTTTTCGCCATAAGTGAGAAGCATTATAAAAACACGCTTGCATCACAAAAGTCCCAAGTCGAACACCGCCGCAGCGATCTGTCAACGCGTTGAAATGCGAGGCATCCACTAATCCTAAAAAAGGATGCGTCATGCATTGGATGTCATGGTTTTCCCGACTGCGCCGCGTAAGCGTGCTGGGGCTAGATGTGGGGCTTGAGGTTTGTAGCTTGGTCGTGCTTACCGGATCAGCCAGTCAACCCGACAGTGTCTGCTGTGCGGAGCGGCTGCACTTGCCCGATGGTCTGATGGCGCAGGGTGAGGTGCTGCGCACAGAGGCTTTGGGCGAGTGGCTGCGCTCGTATTTAGCCACGGGTGATTACCAGCCTAAGTCGCTTTACATAGGGGTAGATGGTGCGTTGCTGACCCACTACTTCGTCACATTGGCCACAGGTTTGTCGCTAGACGATGTGGCGTTTCAATTACAAGCAGAAGTTCAGTCTCTCGTACCAGAGCATGCTGGCGAGGTGTGCATTGACTTCGCGCCTGACACCGAAACCTCATCCACAGGGCAACAGCGATATTTTGTTCAAGCGATTCCCAAGCGTACGGTGGAAGCCTTGCGGCGCGTGGCCCAAGTGGCAGGCATCACTGCCCAAGTGGTCGAGCCTCGGTATGACGCTGCGCAACGCGTTGCACAAAGCCACGCCTTTGCCCAACTACCTCCCGCCAGCGCCGCCTTGGCGCTGCAATGCGACGAAGCGTTTGGCCTAGCTCTGCGTGCATGGCATAACCAAGGCATCAATTTTTTGCCTCACCGCGAAAACGCACAGCATGTGTTGCGCCGCGCATGGTTGCAAGGCGTCGCAGTGTGTGCCGTGGGTGGCGCTGTGTTGGCCGCAGGGTTTGCGGTGGTGATGGGGACTGCTGCTGAAACCAAATACGCACAGATGGGTGATGTAGCAGCATCGGCCCGCGAGTATGACCAAGCTCAGAAAACCTATGTGCAAGCCAAAGCTGAGCAGGCGCGACGCGTCGAACAAGCCCGTTGGTTGCAGGCTCGCAAAGCCCTGCAGTTGCAAAGCCTGCAATGGAGTCATGTGCTCAGCCAATCAGCCCAAGGCGTTTGGGTGGTCCGCGTGAAGCAGCAAGGCATGCACTGGACGGTGCAGGGTGAAGCCCTGTCGTCTAGCCATGCCCAGCAATTGGTGCAGCAACTCAAGACGCTAGACATTTGGGCGAAAAAGCCCGAGTTGCCTCAGCTGCAAGTCATACCTGCCCCATCCAACACGGGTTTGCCGGTTTGGGAATTTCGCATTGAAGCCGATTTGAAAGTGGGTGTGTGATGAGGGCATTGACCAAGGCAATGCAGCGACTGGATTGGCGTCAGCCTTGGGCATGGCACCGCACCGCGCAACAGATGCTGCTGGCCTGTGCAGGTCTGGTGGGCGCTTTGCTGTTGAGTCCTTGGTGGCTCAGCAGTTGGCAGATTTGGGATGAGGCCAACCAAGCGCAGGCCAAACTCGTGGCGCAGCAACAAACAACCCAAGAGCTGCATGTGCAAACTGCACAACTGCTGCAAGCCTCTGCGCAAACGCCAATCAAGTTTGCCGAGCCTCAAGTACTGACCCAGCTGGCACAGCAACACGGTTTGCACTTTGCACAGCTGGGCACTGACAAACCCCAATCCTCCGCCAGCTTGGAGGCGCTTCATGTTCAGCAGCTGCCTGTGCACTTGAACGTCCAGGGATCGTGGCGTGGTTGGCTCAATTGGTTGGCGCAATGGCCCAACGCGGCACCCGGCGTGACCATGACATCGCTTGAGCTCAAGGCCGATCCGCGTGGCGGCATTTCTGCGCAAGTGTTGGCACTGACGCCGCAATCCATCGAGACGGAGGCTTCGTTTGAGTTGGCCAGTGTTGATCCACAAGCTGTTGCTTCGACATCTCCAACAGCCACTGATCCTTTCAGCGCCCAAAGCTGGGCAAGTGCACAGCACGCCCATGCAGCGCAGCACCCCAGCTACACCCATTTGGTTGCCCCTGAGTTGTTGCGTCCGCGCGATGTGTTGCAAACCTTCGCGCGCGAACGTTTGCAATACGTGGGGCACATTGCCTCGGGTGCTGAGATGGAGGCTTTGATCAAAGTGTTGCCGACCGCTGGTGCAACGAAGGACGCACAAATGATCAGCGTGTACCGGGTCCGCGTGGGCAGCCGCTTGGGCCAAAACTTTGGCAAGGTTGTGGCCGTTCAACCTGATGTGCTGCTGGTGCAAGAGTTGGCTGTGATGCCAACGGGCGAATGGCAAACCCGCGATGTGCGTTTGCCGCTGCATGAGGTTGTGCCATGAACTCTTTGGTGCTGAGGTTTTGTCGCAAGGCTTGGGTGGCCTGCTTGGCATTGTGCGTGTGGTGGGCTTCGCCGCTTTACTGCCAACCCGTTAAACCTGCGTTTGTTGGCGCGCCCATGTCGATGAATTTTCAAAACATCGAGGTGCGCACCGCCTTGCAAATCGTGGCCGATTTCACGGGGCTCAACATCATCACGTCTGACAGCGTGACAGGCTCGCTCACGCTCAAGCTTCACAAAGTGCCGTGGGACCAAGTGCTCGACATCATGACCCAAGCCAAAGGCTTGAGCGTGCGCAGGCAAGGCAATGTCATCTGGGTAGCACCACGTGCCGAGGTGGCTGCGCGCGAAAAGCTGGAGTTTGAGAGCAAGCTTGCCTCCCAAAACCTAGAGCCCATGCAAACGCGTGGCTTCGCACTCAATTACGCCAAAGCCGTGGATGTGCTCACGCAGATTCAAGGGGGCACGGTGTTGCCTGCGATGTCTACCGTTGGCGGCGGGTATGGCGCAGGCTATGGCGGTTTCGGTAGTGCAGGCCTGGGTTATGCGCCGCCCATTAACTCAGCACCTTTCAGCCTGTCGTCGATGGGCGGCGGCTCACGCATCCTAAGCACACGCGGCAGCGCCATGGCCGAGTCGCGTACCAACCAACTCTTCGTCACCGACATTGCCGAGCGCCTTGACCAAGTGGCGCTAATGATTGCCAAGATCGACATCCCTTTGCGCCAAGTGATGATCGAAGCGCGCATCGTCCAAGCCAGTGACACCTTTGGCCAGACGTTGGGTGTGCGCTTGGGTGGGATGGGGCAGGGTGGTGCACAAAACGTGTGGGGGCCGACCAATACCAACGTCATCGCCAATGCCAACCCCACCGCGCAGCAAGGCACGAGTTTCAACATTGCCGACAAAGCGCTGGACACCTCGGGCAGCTTTGTGAATTTGCCTGCGGCCAGCCTGAACGGCTTTGCATCCGCCAGCTTTGCAGTCTCCATCTTCAACTCTGCCAAGAACCGTTTTCTCAACCTTGAACTTTCAGCGCTCGAAGCTGATGGCAAAGGCAAAGTGGTGTCTAGCCCGCGCGTGGTTACGGCAGACCAAGCCAAAGCCGTGATCGAACAAGGCACCGAGTTGCCGTACCAAGTAGCCGCAGCCAGCGGTGCATCCACCCTCGCGTTTCGCAAAGCTAACCTCAAGTTGGAGGTCACACCACAAATCACGCCCGAGGGCGGCATCGTGCTCGACCTTGATATTTCCAAAGACAACGTGGGCCAAATCACCCCTGCGGGTTTTGCCATCGATACCAAACACGTCAAGACCCAAGTGCTGGTGGAAAACGGCGGCACAGTCATGATTGGCGGCATTTACGAGACCAGCGAGCAAGAGGACGAGTACAAAGTTCCGTTCTTCGGCGACATTCCCGTGCTGGGTTATTTGTTCAAAAACCGCCGCACCGCGCAGGCCAAGCAAGAATTGTTGGTCTTCATAACCCCTAAAATGCTCGATCACAGTGCCGTTGCACGTTAAGAAAGCATATGTTGTTGGTTTTGGTGGGTCTGCCGGGTTCCGGCAAAACGACTGTTGGGCGTCAACTCGCTCGGCGACTACACCTCCCCTTTGTTGATTCGGATCACGCGATTGAGCACCGCTTGGGTTGCTCGGTCCGCGAATATTTCGAACGCGAAGGGGAAGACCGCTTTCGCGACCTCGAATCTGAAGTACTTGCCGATTTATGCCACAACCACCACGGTGTGTTGTCCACTGGCGGCGGCTCGGTGTTGCGTCCCATCAACCGCGAACGCTTGCGAGAGCACGGCCACGTGTTCTATTTGCGCTCCAGCCCCGAAGAAGTGTTTCGCCGTTTGCGCAATGACCAAAACCGCCCCTTGTTGCAAGTGGCCGATCCGCAAGCGCGCTTGCGCGAGCTGCTCGAAGTGCGTGACCCGCTGTACCGCGAAACCGCCCATTACGTCATCGAAACAGGTCGCCCCAATGTGGCAGGCTTGGTCAACATGATCGTGTCCCAGCTCGAACTTGCGGGCCACATCAAACCCGTCTCGCCCCCCGCGCCTGCCGACCGCCCACGCGTGTCGCCCCCACACAGAATTTGATTCATGTCGAACACCCCACACCTCGAACGCGTTGCCATTGACTTGGGCGAGCGCAGTTACAGCATCTTGATTGGCGAGCAGTTGCTCAACGCCGCCAACACGTGGGCCGATTTGCCCAAAGCCTCGGCTGCCCTCATCGTCACCAACGACACCGTGGGCCCCATCTACGCCGAGCGTTTGCAAGCCGCACTCGCGCCGCTCTACAAACAAGTACACATCGTGGCCTTGCCCGATGGCGAGAGCCACAAAGACTGGCAAACGTTGAACTTGATTTTTGACGAGCTACTGGGCAAAGGCGCAGATCGCAAAACCGTGTTGTTCGCCTTGGGCGGCGGCGTGGTGGGTGACATGACTGGCTTTGCCGCCGCTTGTTACATGCGTGGCGTGCCCTTTGTGCAAGTGCCCACCACCTTGCTGGCGCAGGTCGATTCATCGGTGGGCGGCAAGACGGCTATCAACCACCCCATTGGCAAAAACATGATTGGCGCGTTCTACCAACCGCAACGCGTGGTGTGCGACCTAGATACCTTGCAAACCTTGCCCCAACGCGAGATGAGCGCGGGCTTGGCCGAAGTCATCAAATACGGCCCCATCGCCGACATGCAGTTTCTCGATTGGATCGACACCAACCTCGACGCGCTCTTGGCGCGTGACCCCAAGGCTTTGGCACACGCTGTGAAGCGCAGCTGCGAAATCAAAGCCTGGGTGGTGGGTCAAGACGAACGCGAAGGCGGTATCCGTGCCATCCTGAACTTTGGCCACACATTCGGCCACGCCATCGAGGCGGGCTTGGGCTTTGGCGAATGGTTGCACGGTGAAGCTGTGGGCTGCGGCATGGTCATGGCATCACACCTCTCGCAGCGTTTGGGTTTGGTGGACGAGGCGTTTGTGTCGCGCTTCACCGCACTGGTTGAGCGCGCAGGCTTGCCCATCGTCGGCCCGAAGCTCGGTGCGGACGAATACCTGCACCACATGCGTGTGGACAAAAAAGCCGAGGCTGGTGAAATCAAGTTCGTGCTCATCGACAAGCCAGGCACTGCGATCGTGCGTGGTGCGCCTGATGCTTTGGTGGCGCAGGTGATTGACGATTGTTGTACCCAATAAGTTGCGCCTGATGACGCAACTCGCACCCTACGCCTGCCTGCCTGACCAGTCCCGTGGCCGTCGCCACGCCGAACCCTCACTTCCCGCCCACGCCTCTAGCGTGCGCAACCCGCATCAGCGCGACCGCGACCGCATCGTTCACTCCACCGCGTTTCGCCGCTTGGTTTACAAGACACAAGTTTTCTTGAACCACGAAGGCGATTTGTTTCGCACGCGCATGACGCACTCGTTGGAAGTGGCGCAGCTCGGCCGCTCTATTGCGCGCGCGTTGAGTCTGAACGAAGACTTGGTGGAAGCCATTGCCTTGGCACACGACCTTGGCCACACGCCCTTCGGTCACGCTGGTCAAGACGCGCTGAACGAATGCATGGCCCCTTATGGCGGCTTCGAGCACAACCTGCAAAGCTTGCGCGTGGTGGACGAACTCGAAGAACGCTACCCCGCATTCAACGGCCTCAACCTGAGTTTTGAAACGCGTGAAGGCATCTTGAAGCACTGCGCACGGCGCAACGCCGAACTCATCAACGCGCAAGAGCCCAACGGCATCGCCGCCCGTTTTTTGAACGGCACACAGCCCAGCCTTGAAGCGCAACTGTGCAATTTGGCCGACGCGATTGCCTACAACGCGCACGACATTGACGACGGTGTGCGCTCTGGCTTGCTCACGATGGAGCAAATGCAAGACGTGTCGCTGTTTGCCCGCTACCACGCGCAAACTTTGGCTGAATACCCGTACTTGCAAGCGCAGCATCCCAATACGCAAGGCCGCCGCGTGTTGTACGAAACCATCCGTCGCATGTTGAGCGATCAGGTGTACGACGTGATCAACGCCACACGCACGGCCCTGCAACAGCACGCGCCCGCCAGTGCAGACGAAGCACGCCAATGTCCGGCACTGGTGCAGTTCAGTGCGGCGATGTACGAAGAGTCCAAAGCGCTCAAGTCGTTTTTGTTCCGCAATTTGTACCGTCACCCACAGGTCATGCAAACCACCGATGGCGCGCGCGCTGTGGTGAAAGATTTGTTCGACGTCTACTTGGCCAAGCCCCAAGAAATGCCCGCCGCCTACGCCCAGCGCAGCGATGTGCCGCGTGCTGTAGCTGACTATTTGTCGGGCATGACCGACCGCTTCGCCACGCGTGAGCACACACGACTCACGGCGTAAAACCAGCCGCACCTCTTCAGTATGAGCAAGCACCGCTTTGGCATCCACCCCTCGTGGGTCATCGTGTTTGCAGGCGTGTGCGCCGCGTTGCATGTGGGTAAGCTGCCGCCTGCGTTGCCAGTGCTGCAAGACGCACTGGGCATCACCTTGGTGCAAGCCGGTTTCTTGCTGTCTGCGGTGCAAGTGGCCAGCATGACGCTCGGCCTTGCCGTGGGTTTAAGTGCTGACAGTTTGGGCCTGCGCCGCAGCATGTTGGTCGGCTTGGCGCTGTTGTCAGTCGCCAGCATCAGTGGTGGTTTTGTGGCTGATGCCAGTGGCTTGTTGTTCTTGCGTGCATTAGAAGGCTTAGGCTTTTTGCTGGTCGTCATGCCTGCGCCCGCGCTCATTCGCCGCACGGTCGATGCATCACAGCTCAGCGGCCGCATGGGCTGGTGGGGCACGTACATGCCCACGGGCAGTGCGCTGGCGCTGCTGTTGGGGCCTTGGGTCATTGCGGGTTTTAATTGGTCCGCGTGGTGGTGGCTGCTGGGTGCAGTGGCCGCGTTTGCTTGGGTAGCCGTGTGGTTGTGCGTGCCCGATGTGCAGCCGCCCGCAGCCACACACAACGCAGCCAAGGATGGGTGGCCTAAGCGCTTGGTGCTCACACTTCAAAGTCCTGGCCCTTGGTTGGTGGCTCTCACGTTTGCTGTGTATTCATCGCAGTGGTTGGCTGTAGTTGGCTTCTTGCCCACGGTCTATGCCGAGCTGGGTTTGGCCGCAGGCATGGCGGGTGTGTTGTCGGCTTGTGTGGCGCTGGCCAATGTGAGCGGCAACATCATGTCTGGCCGTTTGCTGCAACGCGGCTGGCCTGCGCAGCGTTTGCTCTCCATCGGTTTTGCTTGCATGGCCTTGGGCGCTGTCGGTGCATATGCCGTGTGGCAGGGCGAAGGCTTGCCCACCTCGTTGCGCTTTGCGTGCGTGGTGATGTTCTCGGCCGTGGGCGGTTTGATTCCCGGCACTTTGTTTTCATGCGCCTTGCTTTTGGCCCCCAGCGAAGGCACGGTGTCCACCACCGTGGGCTACATGCAGCAGCTCTCGGCGCTGGGCCAGTTTGCAGGCCCGCCCTTGGTGGCGTGGGTGGCAGCCAGCGCGGGCGGCTGGCAGTGGACGTGGGCCGTCACCGCCACACTCAGTTTGACGGGTGCGGTTTTGGCGCACTTCATTGGCCGAGCATTGCACAAGAAAGAAAAACATGACTGACACATTGACCCCAGATCAAGAACGCACCGCCATCGAAGACACGCAAAAGTGGCTGCTAGAAGCCGTGGTGGGCCTCAATCTGTGCCCCTTCGCCAAAGCGGTGGTGGTCAAAGATATGGTGCGCTACCGCGTGTGCGCATCTGCCGAGCCCGCCGACTTGCTGGCCATGCTGCGCGAAGAGTTGCAGCATTTGGCCGAGGCCGATCCAGACAAGCTAGATACCACGTTGCTGATAGCGCCTAACGCTTTGCCCGACTTCTTGGACTTCAACGATTTCTTGGCCGACTGCGACGATGTGCTGATGGACCTAGAGCTAGACGGTGTGCTGCAAGTGGCCGACTTTCACCCGCACTACCAATTTGGCGGAACGGATGAGGACGATATCGAGAACTTCACCAACCGCACGCCATACCCCACGCTGCACTTGCTGCGCGAAGCCAGCATAGACAAAGCGGTGGAGGCCTATCCCGATGCGTCGCTGATCTTTGAACGCAACATTGAGGTATTGAATAAGTTGGGGCATGAGGGGTGGCAGGCATTGGGAGTTCAAGCTCGGCTGAATATTTAGTTTGGGTGCCAATCCAGCATGGTTTTATTTTTAAATAAATGAGTTCTAAATAACTACAATTTTAAAAATTCAATATGCATGGATTATGGCGATACCTGAACACACCCAAGAGTTTCAACCCACACCAGACCCGTCAGTAGGCCAGCGCAGAACGCTGTATTGGACGCGTGGAAAACAAGTTTTCTATCGCAGTTATCCAGTCAGAGGGGCTGATATCGAAACGTTCTCATATTACTTGGGTAATTTCGCCAAAGACAGCAAGCACTGTTACTGCACCAATTCACGTCTGGCCGGTGGGCAGGGTGCTACGTTTCGCACCTTGAACTACACCTATGCAACAGATGGCATTTCCGTTTGGACCTTGGGCGGCAAGATCAAAGATGCAGATGCCGAATCCTTCGTGGTCTGCGATGACGGTGTGCTGTACCACGACATCAATACGCCTGTTCCCTATGGCTTTGGCAAAGACAAGCAGCGTGTCTATTACTACAACTACAGAGGCAAACCCAATTGGGTACGCAAGGCTTCGTCTGCATCGTTTGTTTCTCTCAATGACGGTTACTTTGGTAAGGACGATAGTTTTGTGTTTTGCGGTGCGGTCACGCTGCCAAAGGCCAAAGTTGAGCATTGGCGAAAAATTGGTGGCCATTACAGCAAAGACGATGCGCGCGTCTTCTATTTCAATCGGCAGATTCGCGATGCTGACCAAGAAAGCTTTGAGTTTGTTCCAACGAACAGAAATTATGTGCAGCTGGCCAAAGACAAGCATCGTTTTTATTCGAACTATGACGTGATCGACGAAGCTAGTTTCTTCAACAAGCTGCAGGAATATGGTGTGGACACTCAAGACGGGCAATCCACTTCACACATCAAAGGACTACGTGATGCATAACCCTTGGCTCAAGCCGACTCGCTCAGGAGTGGCACGTGGCAGACGATGCTTTTCCGCTTTCTATCCACCTCGTGGCCTGAGCGCCTCGTCGCATCCCGTTGCTCAGCTCAAACGTTGGACATCTCTATTCGAAGGCTTGGAGCTTGGGTTGTGAAAAGAAGAAAGTTACGCGTCTCTCTTCTCGAATTCCTTACCACTGGACGCTTTGGTCCATTTTCTCCGTGTCGTGAAGCCTCACCTGAGAGCCTAATTGAGGTCTTGGGTGTGGCTGATTCGATAGGTGTGTGTGCCTATGGAAAAGTTGACCACACATACAAAGCTGGCGATCCCGCTTGTTTTCCAGTAATCGTTCACTACGGGACCGTTGAGTTCCATTTTGACTCCCCATCCACGTTGTTCTGCATCATGTATGACAACCCATTTAAAGGTGGGCCAACTGGCAATGCAGGTATTACGTTTTCGGATGTGGCGCTGCTTAAGTACCGTCGACCAATGCGGGAATTCTTCGACCTATGCAAAGGGAATGCGTTAGAGGTGAGTGCAGCAAGACCCTATTCGTAGCCATATGGACTTGTTGTCAGGACCGTCGGCGGCGTAGATGTTGGCTTTGAAGTCGATGATGCTGAAAACAAGAACGAGGAACCCACATTGAGGTGGTGTTGCCTTGACCTACGTTGAAGGTGAGACGCCCAACCCTTCTTGCAAGCGGATGTCCAACTGGTCACACCGGTTGGCCCCGCTCATGTTGTCCAACGTTAAGCCCCAAGGCAGCACATGAGCATTAACTTCGTCGCTACTGAACTCGTCGTTATTCAAGAGGACGGCGTACTCATCACAACGCTTTGGGCTCCATCGACCGAGGGAGATGACTTCCACTTGATGCTCCAGCACAGAAGTGAATACGACGAGCAAGACATTTAGTTCGGAATGAACCAGCCATATATCGAGTACTGTGACCAAAGGCGGTGTCGACTTTCCGAATCTCTGGGGAGCAATCACGTACGACGAATCACTCACTCCACCCACCTCCGAGCAGCAAAAACGGCTTGCCCGATTTATCGATTTGAACCCAGCTTTACAAGCATGTACCCGAGCATTGGACGTTCAGTTTTGAGTTCAGACTCAAGCCTTGGTCCGTGATGGCGAGTTGTTGATGTCTGTATGCAAAAGTTGGGTGGGGGCATATGACCTCGCCATACGCTGCGATGCGGTTCCGAGCTGACGGTTACGTAACGGTATGGGGCGAAGGGGTATCAAAGCGTCAATCTATCGCACAATGATTAATGAAATATAACTAAATAGTATTCATCATAAGTTATGATTTTGTCCGTATTTAAGCAAGCTTAGACAAAGGACAAATTATGGGGACATGGTCATTTGAGCCATTTGGTGTTGAATTGCATCCAAATCTGACCCGGGATTTGCATCGAATATTGACCCACCCGATTTGAGCTTTTTAGAGCTCCTGTTTTGATTTTCTCTGTTTTCCCTCCTTGTTGCTTTGAGTCGAACTGTTCC
>CAUPNL010000031.1:0-28556 GCA_963512655.1 uncultured Limnohabitans sp.
CGCCTGATCACACTTAATAACGCCACGTTGATCACTCCTGTGTCTCCTGCTCAATGCTGAGCAGGACAGTTTGACTACGTGGGTCAAATTTGGATGCAAATACCTAGGTTTAGTGGCTCACTATTGGATGCAATTCAACAACGCAACGAGTACAAAGTTCTGATCTTGCCATTTGACGCATTCGCTTCAATACATGCCTGTTCCTGAACAAACTTGAACTGCCACCCAAAGTAAATCAACACGAACTTTCTGTCTTTGAGTTCAGGAAAGAACAAGTAGTCAGTTGGGTTGGCTTTACCTCTCAGTGATTGATACGCTCTCAACTTCTCATATACAAAGACTGCTGATTGAAGCGTCACGATGGGTTTGTCATGCTTCTTTGACTCAGGCAAGTTCAGTCGCAAGTAAGTTTGCTTTCCACGAACAACAGTGACATGCTGATGCTGAAGGTTCTTGATGTCGCTTGGTCTCACGAACGAATTGACCATAAAGCGAATCAACCACTGAAGTTCATCACTCACGAACATGTACGGCTCTGAGTCTTTGCCTCGTTTTCGTTGATTGCTCGTGACTTTCTTGCTGCGTGTGCCAATCAAATTCTTGGCAGTCTTCACAAGCGACTTGTATTCACTCAGTGAAAAGCTCCCACGAGACACAGAGGGCATCTTGATGCTTGGGAACTTGGGTATCTGCTGAATCACATCTGTCTCATACGCATGGTTCAAGACTTTGCGAATACACACTAGGTACTGATGAATCGTGATGTTTGAGTGATGCTCATTGCTCAACAACTGAACGAATCTTGAAATGTCTGAGTACCCAACATCTTTGATACTTCTGTCTTTGAAGAAGGGAACAATCGTTTTGTAGAGTCTGTTCTCAAGCGTCTTGAGACTTGCTTTACTGAACTCCCCACGACTGACTCTTGCTCGTTCAACAGCAAGTGTGGGTTCAACGAAATCTCTGAACAACAGTTCTTTGTTCAATCGCTTGGGTGTCAATTCAGTCAATGAAGAACCGTAAATCTCAGCAACTGTGTGATGAAAGAACTCTTTCGCTGCGTTCTTTGCGACTGAGCGATTCGTGGTTCTCAGACTCTTTGTGTAGGTCTTGTTCTTGAAGAAGCACTTGACTTGCCAAAACGGGCTCGCATTCGTCAGATAGATGCGTAACTTGCTTGGGTAGTTCTCAATGGGGGTGACTGACTCAGGAATACTGCTCGTTTGATGGCGTTGGTGCTTGAACTCGTCTTCGTTGGCTGCTTCAAACTCTCTGAAATCACGCATGTCTTCAGAATACTAGTTGAACACTTAGGTACGCAAATTTATCTAGGGGAACAAGTTAAAAGTCAGATAGCTAATTGCCCATGACTCATTCAACAGCTGTCCTTTGAAATGACAACCTGCCATTCAATAAAACAGGCTGAAAACTGTCTTTTTCTGTCTCAGACTGTCTGAATCTGTAGACAACATGGAGCCTGTCAACTTGACACTCAAAGTGACGGGACAAAGAAAAAACCCACAGTCAAAAGACTGTGGGTTTTTATTTTGGTGGTGGTAGCGGGATTTGAACCTGCGACATCAGCATTATGAATGCTGCGCTCTAACCAACTGAGCTATACCACCGAACAGGCCAAGATTGTAAACCATTTTGACTGTGGTTTACTCCAAGACCTTGAACAACAACGCTGAAAAGAAGCCACTCAGCGTGGTCAAACCCACCCAATTGGGCGGGGCTAAATGGGTGGCCTCGGGCAGCATAGCTGCGCAAATCATGGTAAGCATGGCGCCTGCAGCCAAGCCTTCGATAAACACCATGGCATTGTGTGGCACCCACTCGCCCATCACAGCGCCTAGCGCGGCGGCAATGCCGGTCATCAACACCAAAGACAGCCACATGATGAGGATGCGTTGCACGCTCATACCCTGCATGCGCATTTGCGCAGAACTCGACAAAGCCTCGGGCAAGTTGGACAAAAACAAACCAGCCAACAAGGTGTAGGGCAACACATCCCAAAACACGATGGGCGTCCCTGCCTGGACGCTGACCGTGACGGTGGCCATGAGCACCGTGCCCACCACAAAACTCTCAGGCAACCCATCAAGCAAGTTGCCCAACCAAATAGCCACGGCTGCATTGTCATGAGAGGCGTGTTTCTTTTCTAGTGCTTCGCCGGTTGGCAAAGGCTGTGTGTGATGCTGCGGCAAGTGGGCCCGCTCATGCATGATTTTGGAAATGAGGTATGCGGTTTTACGCAAGTAACCCCCATGCTCCACCAACACCCAGTCCAACAGCACAAACACAATGCCCCCCACAAAGGCACCGGCCACCAAATGGAAAAAGTTACGCACCTCCACAGCACGCACCTCGGCTGAGGTGGCACGCATGAACGCATCAATGGACGGGGCGACCAACTCAATCGCCAAGGCCGACAACAAAGCGCCAGCACCAAAAGCGGCCATCAAGCCCACCACGCGCTGAGGCAACTTGAAATAAATGCCGATCAAAGAGCCGATCAGCAATGAGGCCGAACACATCACACCAAGGATGAAGGCCCAAGCCACATACATGTCCATGGCGGCTTAGTCTTCCATGGGTGCGAGCACACCAAAGCTGCGCTGCGCATACGCCAAGCCGTGACCGGCTTGCACGCCAAAGTCAAGCACTTCGCCAATCAAGATGTCATGGTCACCCGCTGACACCACTTGCGCGATGCGGCAATCAAACCAAGCGATCACACCTTCTAAGCGTGGGTGCTGGTTCACGCCGCGCACCAAATGCTGGTCTGCAAAGCGTTCGGCTTGCGTGCCTTGCGCAAAATTAAGCGCCACGTCTTTTTGCTGAGCGCCCAACACGTTGACCATGTAGCCACCAGCGGTGACAAACGCCTCATGGCTAGCCGATGTTTTACGCACGCTCCAAAGTACCATGGCTGGGTCCAGCGACACGGTGTTGAAGGAGTTGCAAGTCATGCCCCAGTCAAGGCCCTGGGTGTGAGCAGTTACCACGGTCACGCCGGTGGTGAAGCAGCTCATTGCGTCTTTGATGTTCACGCCGTGCTTTCAGAATTATTTTTATAAAAACGCGAGAGCGTCTTGTGCGGCCACACGGCCTTCGTCGGTGGGGATCACCCACACCTCGATGGCGCTATTGTCGGCGTGAATCGAAACCGCATGGTCGCCAGTGGCCTTTGCATTGCGCATGGCATCCACCTGCACGCCGAGGTAAGCCAAAGCATCGCCCACTTGTTGGCGCAGCACGGCATCGTGCTCGCCAATGCCGCCGGTGAAGGCCAACACATCCAAGCCACCAATGCAGGCACTGAGTGCGCCCACTTCGCGCACCACACGGTGGGCAAACAAATCAGTGGCAAAGCGTGCGGCTTCAGTTTGAGAGGCTCGCAAAGTGCGCATGTCAGCGCTCTCGCCTGATACGCCCAGTAAGCCGCTTTGTTTGTAAAGCAGCTTTTGAATTGCGTCGTGGTCCCAACCCTGCTCCATCAAGTACAGCAGAACACCAGGGTCGAGCGCACCACTGCGCGTGCCCATCATCAAGCCATCTAGGGCCGAGAAGCCCATGGTGGTGGCGCGGCTTTGGTGGTCTGTGGTGGCACACACACTCGCACCATTACCTAAGTGGGCCATGACCACGCGGCCAGCCGAGCGCGGCACCTCGCGCTGCAACACTTGGCTCACGTATTGGTACGACAGGCCATGAAAGCCATAGCGACGCACACCTTGTTCGGTGAGTTTTTTGTCAATCGCAAAAGTGGTTTCCAAAGGCGACAAAGTGCGATGAAACGCTGTGTCAAAACACGCCACTTGCGGCACATCAGGAAACGATTCTGCGAACGCGCTGATGCCCGCCAAATTGTGTGGTTGGTGCAAGGGTGCGAGGGCATTGAGCGTGGCGAGTTGCGCCATCACCTCAGGCGTGACACGCACGCTGCTGCTGTAGAACGCACCGCCATGCACCACACGGTGCGCAATGGCTTGCACGCGCAAATGCGAAAAACGCAACGCCAGCAAACTGTCAAGCGCTTCCAATGCAGCCTCAAAGGGCTCTTGGTCGGACATGACACACACATCCGTGATCTCTTTGCCTTGGCCCTGAATCGCCATGCAGATGCGCGGCTCGCCCGAAGGCTCTAAGCCTTCGATGTTGCCCGTGACTTCTGCTTCACCAATGCCTGCCCCTTCAATGGGGTAAAGCGCAAACTTGAGGCTAGACGAACCCGCGTTGACAGACAGGATGCTCATGCGGGATGCGTGCGGTAGTGGTGGGCAATCAGCTTGGCCAACAAGGCCGAAGCGCTGCGCGTGGTCGCAGTGTCAGCACGGCTGGTGAGCGCAATCGGCACGCGTGCCCCGAGCACCACGCCAGAGCCAGACGCACCAGCCAAATACTCGAGCTGCTTGGCCATCATGTTGCCCGACTCCAAATCAGGCGCCACCAAAATGTCGGCTTGGCCTGCCACCGCAGAGGCAATGTGTTTGATCTCTGCCGCATGGCTAGACACCGCGTTGTCAAACGCGAGAGGGCCATCGAGCAAACCGCCTTTGATTTGCCCGCGGTCGGCCATCTTGCACAAAGCAGCTGCGTCGAGGGTGGATGGAATGTTGGGGTTGACCGTTTCCACCGCCGAGAGAATGGCCACCTTCGGCACCGCGACGCCCATGATTTGCGCAAACAAAATCGCGTTTTGCACGATGTCGGCTTTCTCGGCCAAGGTGGGCGCAATGTTGAGCGCGGCATCGGTGATGTACAGCGGCTTGGGGTACATGGGCGCTTCAAAGCGAAACACGTGCGACATGCGGCGGCCTGTGCGCAGCCCTTTTTGCGACACCACGGCATGAATCAATTCATCGGTGTGCAAGCTGCCTTTCATCAAAGCTTCTAGCTTTTTGTCAGCGGCCATTTGTGCGGCCATCTCAGCTGCATCGTGGCTGTGCGCCACGTCAATCACTTCGATGCCGGTCAAATCAATGCCGGCCTCAGCTGCCACAGCGCGCAGTTTTTTCTCAGGCGCAATCAGCACGGCGTGAATCAGGCCTGCATGGTGCGCGTCCATCGCACCTTGCAATGAATCGGCATCGCACGGGTGCACCACACCGCAACGCACGGGCTCTAGGTGTGCGCCCAATGCCAACAAATTGGCATGACGTTGCTCGGGGTCAAACAGGCTGATATGCGGCGCGTGGATACGCGGCATGCGCAACTTTTCGCTTGGGGCCATCACTTTGGCCACGCCGTAGAGCACGCGTTCGCCTTTTTGGTTGACCAACAAGCAGTCCAGTTCAATGGTCTTTTTATCGTCTTGTTTGGCTGTACAAGTGACGGTCACATTGAGCGTGTCACCAATTCGCACAGGACGGCTGAAGTGCAAGTTTTGCTCTAAGTAAATCGTGCCAGGGCCTGGAAATACTGTACCTAACACAGTGCTGATCAACGAGCCACCCCACATGCCATGACCAATCACGCCATGAAACAACGTGGCGTTGGCATACGTGGGGTCTAAGTGCGCGGGGTTGGTGTCACCCGACACAGCGGCAAAAGCTTGGATGTCCGCCAGTGTGAGCGTGCGCACCAAGCGCGCCGCTTGCCCCACCACGATGCTGTCGTAGGGGTAGTTTTCCAGCCACTCGTTGTGAGGGTCGTTGGTGGTGTCGAGGATGTCGTTCATGGGGGTCTTCAATTCACGGCGTGGCTGCCGGCATCTACATAAATGGTTTGGCCTGTCATGCCGCTGGCGGCATCGGTGCACAAGAAGGTGCTGAGGTTGGCAATTTCTTCCAGCGTCACCAAGCGACCCAGCGGCGCTTTGGCAATGTTGTTTTGCATGAGCGTGTCAAAGGCTTCAATGCCAGACGCGGCACGCGTGGGGATAGGCCCAGGTGATACGGCATGCACGCGCACGCCTTGCGGGCCGAGCTCCAAAGCCATGTAGCGCACCAACGATTCGAGTGCAGCTTTGACAGGCCCCATCAAGCCATAGTGCGGCACGGCTTCGTCAGCCCCCAAATAAGACATGGTGACCATGCTGCCGCCCTGTGTCATGTAAGGTGCGCACAGTTTGGCGAGCGTGGCGAACGAATGGCACGACACCTCCATGGCACGTGCAAAGCCAACGCTGGAACTGTCAATCACACGGCCATGCAAATCGGCCAACGGCGCCCAAGCGATGGAGTGAATCACAAAGTCCAGACGGCCAAACTTAGCGACGGCGTAGGCCACCAAATTTTCCAACTCTTCTGGTGTTTCGATGTTGCAGGTTTGCAAGTCCATGCCCAGCGGCTGGGTGAGTGGCTCGACAAAGGGACGTGCCTTTTCATTCAAGCACGAGGCCACCACCTCAGCCCCCATGGCCTGCGCTTGACGCGCGCAACCCCACGCAATGCTGTGCTCGTTGGCCAAGCCCAGCACCAAACCTTTTTTGCCTTTGAGATCAAAGGCAGACATCGTGTTCATAGAAATTCCTCAAAACCACCAGCGGGCTCAAAACGGCCCGCCACAAAACGCAAACGTGTCGGCCCGCGCATGGCACGCTGCGTCACCGAATGACGCACATCACCGGGATAGCACAGGGTACGCACACCCTCGTCATCAAACGGCTCGGGCAAGATCACCGGTGGTGTTTGTTGTTTGGCACAGTTCAACACACTGGCCGTACAGGTGTGTGACAGCAAAGACACCAAGGTCATGATTTGCGGTGGCGCCAGCGGCAAGCCACCTGCCCAATATCGGTCCAAAGCCTCACGCGGGCTGAGCCACACGCTGTCGATGGCTTCGATGTTGTCATGAATCGGATGCTGCCCTGAAGGCAACACCGCCATGAAGAAACGGGTGTCAAAACGTTTGTTGGTCACAGAAGGTTGCACAGGCGTGATCCAGCGTGACCACGGTGCCAAGTGCTGCGTATCCACACGCAAACCTGCACGTAGCAAGACCTCGCCAAAAGCTTGACCACCATGAAGCGCTTGTTGCCATTGCAGACGTTGCGCAGCGTCATGCGCCAAAGAACCATGCAAGCGGGCGTACAACACGCCACACTCTTCCAGCACTTCCCTCACCGCCGCCACATACAAACCAGCGGCGGTGTGTTCGGGCAACTCGGACTCACCCAAGGCACTGTGCAGCGCTTGCGGTAAGACATCGAGATGGGCATGCAAATCAGGCGCGCAATCTGCGTCATCCAATTTGCCACCCGGAAAAACATAAGCGCCACCCAACACAGCCGAGGCCATGTGGCGGCGCAATAAAAAGACTTCTAGGCCTTTTTCGGGCTCATCACGTAACAACACCACCGTGGCCGAGGCCCGCGGTGGTGTTGTGATGACTTCGCTGTTGAGTTGCATGAACTCAGCGATGAATCTGGCGGTTACTTCGCGATGTAAGCCACATCTGCGCGGCGGTTTTGCGCCCAAGCAGCTTCGTCGTGACCTGTCGCTTGTGGCTTTTCGCTACCAAAGCTCACAGGCTCAGCTTGACTATCTTTGACGCCGTAAGCCTTCAGGCCACGCACCACAGCTTCAGCACGCTTTTGGCCCAAAGCCAAGTTGTACTCGCGGCCACCGCGCTCGTCGGCATTGCCTTCCACGCGAACCTTCAAAGCGCCGTTGGCTGCCAAGTATTTACCCTGACGCTCCACCACTGCCGCTTGATCAGCCTTGATGTCGAACTGGTCAAAACCAAAGTAAACGCTACGTTCTTTAGAAATGGCGCTGTTGGGGTTCAAGTGATCGGCCACAACGGAAGCCACGGAGGAAGATGCTTTGGCATCAGACACATTGCTGTCGAGCTTCGTTGAGCTGCAAGCAGACAAAAAGGCAACTGACACAACTGACAAAAATACAAAAAGACGTTTGGACATGGTTTTTTAGGTTGTAAAAATTAACCCTGCTATTTTAGCGGGCAGGCTTCGGGCTGAAAGTGTTGTTTTTTTTGACACTTTCAATAAATCTTTTATAAATCAACGACATAAGAAATACTCTTAATATTGATTCTTTTAATTGATCGAATGAATTCAAAAGAATTCAATTCATCATCAAATCAATAAAGAGTCCGTTAAATGCATTCAAAACAGGACGTTGACCACGCTGACCCCCACATGTAAATTTCGTTCCCCCGTGAAAAATTTCGGGTGTTTTCAAACAAAAACGAAGCGCTGCGCCGGTGGTGTGAAGGAAAAAAAGATGTCGACATTCAAAATTTTGGTCACCAGTCAAAAAGGTGGCGTTGGTAAAAGCACTGTGTCTGCGAACTTAGCAGCCTATTTGCGTCGCCAAGGCCAAACGGTCACCCTGATTGACTTTGACACCCACGGCTCTTCAAGCACATGGCTGACGCGCGCACCCAACATCGGCGTGGTGGTTCAGCACCACATCTTGCCACTGGACCAAGGCGGCAATCGCCCCATCTTGGATGCGCGGCTGCATTTGCGCCGTGCCGCCAGCAGCAGCGAAGTCGTCATTTGCGACCTGACATGGACCGATTCCATCGCGGGCGAGCTGATGTTTGAATACGACTTGGTCATCGTGCCCACTTCCGTGTCTGAAATTGAATTGGCAGCCACCGCCGGCTTCTTAAGCCGCCATCGCTGGGTGTTTGACTCGGCCATCCACACGCCTCCTACCCTGTTGGTATGCCCCACCCGCGTACAACCCGAACAAATGCACAGCGATATTTTTTCGAAACAACGCTTCCCCGTCAGCTTCATGCTGGCGCCTCCAGTGCTTGAAGCTCAATCGGCACGTGAAATGTTTGAACGCGGTTACCTGATGGATTTGCAAGACGCGTGCGGCGCATCATTCAACGAATTTGGTAAATCTGTCTGTGCAGCCCGAGAAATGCGCGAATCGGCACAAGGCATGCGTCAAACTGCCAACACCCGCGTCACCGCACCCGTCATGCGCAACGCAGGCGCACCCAACGTAGCGGCTTCTGGTGTGAAACGCAACAACTTGCTGGCAAACTCAGCGACACTCTCAAGTCAATATTCCATCTTGGGTCGCCATCGCATGCAAAAAGTTCGTCCTGAAGACATGGTCAACAAATCTGCACCTCACACAGGTGCGCCTCAGTCGACACACATTGCATCAATGGGCATTCCCCAATTCCTCAAACGCATGTCCATGGGTGTCATGAACAAATGAACTCCGAACCACAATTTTTGTCCTTCAAAGGACTCAAGCAGTACACGCCCGAAGACGGATGGGGGCAAGTCAATGCGATCTTGCAGTCGCACGCGCAACAGCCAAGCGCCCAGCCTCAGCAAGCACCTCAGCCGCATTACCCGCACGCGGCTGCGGCTGTGCCTGACAACGTGCCCACCTTGACAGAGATGCCGGATACAACACCCGTCGGCTCAACCATGTTTGATCCACTCATCAATGAACTGTTCGAGCAACTGCGCGTGCCGCCCAGCGATGAGCTGACCCAAACCTGGCGCACCATTGCAGCCGAGGTCAACCTGCTGACCGAGCGCATGGCCTTGCAGCGCGAGCTACAAGAGCGCCTGCACAAGCTGGACCATGAACTGGCCAACTTGCGCGGCACAATTTTGTCGCACCTGTCTGATGTGCAACAAGCAGCAGACCAGCAGCTCACTTCAGCGCGCTTGCGTGCCGAAGTATCGGCCTTGGCCCAAACCAAACTCTCGGCCAAACTCAAAACCTAAACCCAAACCCCTCAGCCCGAAGGAGCGCCGCGCATGCTGGACAAACTCAATCAGATTTATCCGGTGCGCTACACAGCGTTCATTGCATCGGCTGTTTTACTGGTGGCCTCACTGTTGGGCGCCGGTGTTTTGGGACTCAGTGGCCTGTGGCCCTTGTTGTTCATGGCCTTGTGCGCTGTGGGCGTATATGACATGCAACAGTCGCACCACGCCGTCTTGCGCAACTACCCCATCATTGGGCACTTTCGCTTCATGCTCGAAAGTATTCGCCCTGAGATTCGTCAGTATTTCCTCGAGTCCGAAACTGAAGCCTCGCCTTTCTCACGCGCCCAACGCACCTTGGTCTACACCCGTGCCAAAGGCCAATCCGACAAACGCCCGTTCGGCACACAACTCGATGTGCGCGCGATTGGCTATGAGTGGATCAACCACTCCATCGCGCCCACACAACTGGCTGGCCACGACTTTCGCGTCACTGTGGGCGGGAAAGATTGCACACAGCCCTACGACATCAGCCTGTTCAATGTGTCCGCCATGAGCTTTGGTGCGTTGAGTGCCAACGCCATCCAAGCCTTGAACTTAGGCGCCAAACTCGGCGGCTTTGCGCACGACACAGGCGAGGGCTCGATCTCCCGTCACCACCGCGCGCAAGGCGGCGATTTGATTTGGGAAATTGGCTCTGGCTACTTTGGTTGCCGTGACGAGCAAGGTCACTTCAGCCCTGAACGCTTTGTAGACAACGTGCGCTCACCCCAAGTGAAGATGGTGGAGATCAAACTCAGCCAAGGTGCCAAACCCGGCCACGGCGGTGTACTGCCGGGCCCTAAGGTGACCGAGGAGATTGCTGAAGCACGCGGCGTGATGGTGGGCCAAGACTGCGTGTCGCCCGCCACCCACAGCAGCTTCAGCACCCCACTTGAGTTGATGGCCTTCATCCAACAGCTACGCACCTTGAGCGAAGGCAAGCCCGTGGGCTTCAAGCTCTGCATTGGCCATCCATGGGAATGGTTTGCGATGGTCAAAGCCATGCTAGAGACCGGCATACAGCCCGACTTCATCGTGGTCGATGGCGCCGAAGGCGGCACTGGTGCAGCACCGCTGGAGTTTTCTGACCACATGGGCATGCCCTTGCAAGAAGCCTTGCGCTTGGTGCACAACACCCTCGTAGGTGCAGGCTTGCGCGACAGCATTCGCGTGGGTGCCAGCGGCAAAATTGTGAGCGCCTTTGACATGGCGCGCGCCTTGGCCTTAGGTGCTGACTGGTGCAACAGCGCTCGTGGCTTTATGTTTGCGCTGGGTTGCATCCAAGCCCAAACCTGTCACAGCGGCAACTGCCCGACGGGCGTCACCACACAAGACCCCACACGTCAACTGGCGTTGGTGGTGCCTAGCAAAGCCGAGCGCGTGCACAACTTTCACACGCACACGCTAGAAGCTTTGCAAGAACTGATGGAAGCCTCGGGCCTGAAAACCCCGCACGACTTCACGCCGCGCCACATCATGCGCCGCGTGAGCGAAACGCAAACCTTGCATTTGTCCGACTTGGTCGACACCGTACAACCCGGCGCTTTGCTGCACAGCGATGTGAGCACCTTGCCCCCCGTGTTCAGCGACTGGTCATTGACCAGCGCTGAGAGCTTTGCGATTCAAGCCAACTGATCAATCGGGTACGCGCGGGTACTGAATTGGTTTTTCGCGAACCACAGGCGGCACATTAGCCGCTGCCGCTGCGGCTGCAGCAGCAACGCGTGCTTTTTCAGCGGCAGCGCGCTCTTGCGCTGCGGCCTTGTCTGCGGCAGCTTTGTCGGCTGCGGCCTTGGCAGCACGCGCGGCACCTGCGCGTTCAGCCGCTGCTTTTTCTTCGGCAATTTGCTCCGCCGACTTCACCGGTTTTTCAGGTTGCATACGCATGACAGCAGCACGTTCAGCGGCAGCTCTTTGTTGGGCCAATCGCTCAGCCGCTGAAGCTTTTTCAGAAGCAGCAGCAGCCTTTTGAGCCTCGGCCGCGGCACGTTGGGCATCTGCCGCGGCTTTGGCAGATTGCGCAGCTTTGTCAGCCGCTTTTTGCGCATCACCTGCGGCTACAGCCGCTTTGTCGATGGTCTTTTCAATGCTCTTGATGGCTGCAGCCTCTGCGGCTGTTTGGCTGCGTTCGCGCACTTGTACCGCCGCATTGAGGTCAGACTTGATTTTTTGAATCTCGGTCAACAACACTTGTGTGCTGGGGCCTGGCGGCGCAGCAGGTGCAGGCGGCGGCATGCGAGACGATGCTTTTTCAGACACCGATTGCAACTTGCCATCAAACGACAGCACCTTGCTCTCTAGCGTGGACAACTGCTTTTGCATGTCTTTGAACTTGAGGTCGCTGGACTTGTTGGCCTCTGTCGCTACCACGGTAGGCATGCTGGCCAAGGTTTTACCCAGTTCATCCAAACGCTTAGCCACTTGGGTTTGCGTGGTGATGACCTCGTCTTGCTTTTCAGTAATTTCCGAGAAGTCAGAGTTGGTTTTACCAATCGCCGACAAACTGGCATCCACCTCAATCACGCGCTTAGCCATGGCGTAGACCATGGTGTCGAGTTCTTTGATGGATTTACTCATCTTCATGGTGATGGCAAAAAAGATCGCCATCGCAATCAACAAGCAAGCGCAAAAAGCACCCAACATGATGCGTGAGTGCATCACATTGCGGCGATTGTTCTCTTGAATTTTCGACACCACGGCGCGCATGGTGGCGCTCACGTCAGCAGCGATTGATGCTGAGCGTGTGGACACCTCAGCCGAATCAAGCACCACGGAGGTGAGTTCTTCAATCTGACGTGCAACCTCGTTGGTATCCAACGACTGGGATGCAATTTCAGTCAACCGATCTGCCGTGACTTCAACATCAACAACGGCTTGTTCAGGCGTCGTCACTGCTTCTGTAGGTTTTTGTTCGTCAGCCATGTTCAAGCCTTTGTCCTGTTGCGTTCCTCAAGCCGATCCAATCGGGTATTGAGTGTGTGTATATCGTCTGTGAGCTTGCCCATACGGACATGCAAAGTTTCATGCCATATATCGGCTTGAGGCGGCATCTCTTGAATATCGGCCTGTGCTGGGGCAGCAAGGTCTAGCTGTGGATGCACCACGGCCGCTGCAGCAGCCTGCGTTTCGGCGGGGGCTTCGGCAGGTGTGTCATCGACGCACTCGGTCAACGTGGGCACTTGGGCCAAAGCTTCAGCACTTAAACCTAATGCGTCATCGGCCAGATCGGGCACCGAGATTTTGGGCAAAGTCTCAGGCTGATAGCCAGGCTCAAAAGGCGCAGTCTCTGGGTGAATGCCTTCAGCGATCACTTGATCCGAGTTGCTTTTGTCGTGTTCTTGGCTCATAAGCTCGTTCCTAGCGTGCGCTTCAAGACTTGATAAATTGGGCGGCCATGGACTTGGTGCTACGCAACCAACCTTTGGCCAACAGGGGACTGGACTGCATGAAAGCATCGGCTTGCGCCTTGGTGTCAAAAGGACCTGCCACCAAAATGTAATAACGCTTACCCGAGTCTTTTTGTCGTGCCCGCATGATGCGAGCCTTGGCGTACACCGCGTTGCTGCGCTGAAAGCTGCGCATGTCATCTTGCGTGTCCATGGCAGCCAACTGCACCACATAAGCACCTGCGGGCAATTGCTTGACCCAGGCTTCATCTGAATTGGGCTCTTTGTCGGCCTTCTTCTTGGGCGATGCATCGGCAGAAGCCACCACCACAGGCTCTGCCACCGCAGGCGCGGCTGCCGCGCTAGCGGCAGAGGCAAGCTCATCGGCTTGGCTAGCCACACGTGCCGCATCTGCTGCCACAGAAGCGGCAAGCTCAGCAGCAGCCAAAGCCTCTGCACTGGCGACCGATGCGGCGGCCACAGCAGCCGCTGCTGCGCTGGCGGCTTCGTCAGGGGCAGCCACGGCAGGCGTGCCGCGTAGCAGGTATTTCTTCAAAAGCTCCGCTTCTTCCAGCACCCAGTCTTTGTGCATGGCACCAAAAGCAGCCACCGACATCAGAAGCAATGACAACACCCAACCCGCATAGGAGCGGCGCGGTGCACGGCGGAATAAATCATCTGTCTCAGTCACTGCAGCTGGCGCCAGCACAGGGGCGTGAAGCGCAGGCTCGCGCGAGGTCTCGGCCATGCCTGAGGGCGCAGCCACAGGCGGGGCCACAAACACAGGCAAAGGCTCTGGACTTGGTTGAGGCTCTTCCTTTTTACCAAAGCCAGGAACACGCCAAGCGGTTTTGGTCGGCAGGTTGAGCAGTTTCGAGACGGGCGTGACTTCGTCTTCGAGGGTCGGAGGCTCTGGCAAAAATGAGGGCTCAATCGGCGCCATGGGCTCAGGCTCGGTGGCCACCCAATCGGTCAGTTTTTGTTTGGCCTCACCGACCTCGGTTTCTACTTCCCACTTGAGCAAGTTTTTGCCAAACGCGTCAACCTTGCTTTGGTAGTTGCCAGCGCTGTTGATGAGCAAAATCACGCTGATGTTGCCAGCCGGAAAACCATTGACCAAACGGGCCAACAACTGCAACTCAAAGTCTTGCATCAAGATCGAGTCACGGAATAGCAAGAAGCGACGTGGCGCGTGTTTTTTGTCTTTCTCCAGCGCTTGGTCGAGCGTGATTTCAGACAGAATTTCGTTGAACTTTTGAACCAGCTTTTCTGAGTTGGTCGAGCTGCACCACTCGATGTGGCTTTCACCCTTGGCGCGCAGACGCTCTTCAAACAAGCTGCCGTAGTAATCGAGCACCCTGTCGTGGTCGCTCAACACGGCAAGATTGATACTGCCTTCGGTCAAGGACTTCAGGAGGATTTCAAATCGCAACCGGTCACCGGGGCTTTGGTAGATGTCAGTCATGCAGGCTCAAACTTCGGGTCTTAAGAGTTCATCAAAGCGCCGTTCGAATCGAACTTCATGTCGTTCGGAACGGAGGGCGATGGTTTGACCACTTCCTGGCCACGACCATAAGACTGGTTCAGGCTGAACACATAGGCAATGACCTGCGCAACAGCGTGGTACAGCGCCTCTGGAATCGGATGATCCAGCTTGGTCGTGAAGTATAAGGCGCGAGCCAACAAAGGCGCCTCAAAAATATAAACGTTGTGCTCTTTGGCTTCCTCACGGATACGGGCTGCCAAGCCGTCTTCGCCCTTGGCAATCAAGAGCGGCGCACCGTCGCCCATGGGGTCATACGACAGGGCCACCGCAAAGTGTGTGGGGTTGGTGATGACCACGTCAGCATCTTTGACTTTGCTCATCATCTTGTTGTTCAAGATTTCATGTTGGCGACGGCGGATTTGGCCCTTGACCTCGGGGTTACCTTCCGAGTTCTTCATCTCGTCGCGCACCTCTTGCTTGGTCATTTTCAGTTTTTCGTTCAACTGATGGCGTTGCAGTGGCACATCGACCAAGGCCACCAACACCAGACCGAGGCTGAGCCAAACACATGAATCCACAATGATGGTGCCAGCCACTTTGATCGCGGCATTCAAATCCATCTGCGAGATATGCGTGAGGTCTTCCAAGTTGTTCATGACCGAGACCAACAAAATGGCACCGACCAGCAAGAACTTGATCAAAGCTTTGCCCAAATTGATCAAGGCATCTTTGCCAAACATGCGCGCCAAACCCGTCATCGGGTTGAGCTTGCTGAACTTGGGCATGACCATTTGGGGCGAGAAGATCAATCCCCCCGCCAACGTGGTCGACAAAATAGCGATCACATACAGAATGGCCATCAACGGCAACACAATCAAGAAACCATCCACCATCGAGTTACCAAAAATTGCGGGCAGCAATTCGGCCTTGTCGGTGATGCGGCGATCAAACTGCAACTGGCTTTTGAACAAGCTACTCATGCCGTTGAAAATTTGGTGCCCCATCATGCTGAAAAACATGGTGGCGATCACCATCATGGCTGCAGGCGCCAATTCTTGCGAACGCGCGATTTGCCCGTCTTCACGGGCTTTCTTTAACCGCTGCGCCGTCGGTTCTTCGGTTTTGTCTTGGCCGCTTTCTTCCGACATGTCAGCCTCCCAAATACGAACGCAGCATCATGAATGCCTGCGTCCATACCCAATCAATGCGAGCCACGTTGTTGCCCATTGAAAAAATCATGACGACAAAACCCGTCAAAATCAGCGCGGGAAAGCCCACAGTGAAAATATTCAAACTGGGTGCCGCACGGGCCACAAAGCCCAAACCGACGTTGATGAACAGCAAAGTCATCATCACAGGCAACGCAATCAGCAAAGCGCCCAAGAACATCATGGAGCTCCAGTTGATCATCTTGCCCAACATGTCTTGGCTGAAAAAAGGCTGGCCAATGGGGATGAGTTTGAACGACTCCATCACCAAGCCAAACACAATCAAATGGCCACCCATGCCCAAGAAGACCAGCGTGCCCATGATGTTGAACAACTGCGATAACACCGGCACGCTGCCCATGTTGGGGTCAACCATGTTGGCCATGGACAAGCCCATCGAACCAGACATCGCCTGACCAGCCACCACCAAAGCAGCCGACGCCACTTGAAAGACCAAACCCATGGTGAGGCCAATCAAAATTTGGCGTGCGATTTCCATCAGGCCATCGGCGGTGACAGGGTCAATCTTGGGAATCTCAATTTGTTGCGACACAAAAAAAGCCATCGCAAACGCCAGTGACATGCGAATGCGCATGTTCACCGCACGGGCCGAAAAAATAGACGTGAACGCCAAAAACGCAGACAAGCGAAGCAATGGCCAAATGACGACCAAAAACTTGTCTAGGATTTCAATGAGCGAGGCGTTCATGGCTGTGTGTGCTTACATGAACAAGCTAGGAATGCGGGTGAAGATGCTCTTGGTGTAATCCACCATCGTATTGATCATCCAGCCACCGGCCAGTGACATGGTCATGCCCACAGCCAAAATCTTAGGAATAAAACTCAAGGTTTGCTCGTTGATCGAGGTGGCGGCTTGAAAAATACCGACCACCAAACCCACGATCAAACCTACGGCCAACAAAGGACCCGAGATGATCATCGTCATCCACAGGGCCTGGCGGGCCAAATCAACAACTGCTGCGCTATCCATGGTGCGGCTCCTTAAAACACAAAGCTGTTGGCCAGCGAGGCCATCAACAGCGTCCAACCGTCAATCAGCACGAACAGCATCAGCTTGATCGGCATCGAAATGATCATGGGCGACAACATCATCATGCCCATGGACATCAACACGCTGGCGACGATCAAATCGATCACCACAAACGGGATGTAAATCAAGAAACCAATCGTGAACGCGCTCTTGATTTCAGACGTGATGAACGCTGGCATCAAGGTGGTGAACGGCACTTGCGTGGCATCGGTCAACTCACGGCGGTTTGAGATTTGCATGAACATGGCAATGTCGTCTTCACGGGTTTGCTTGGTCATGAAATCGCGCACAGGCACTTCGGCTTTGATCAAAGCTTTGTCAAAGTCGAGGTTGCCATTCATGTAAGGGCCCAAGGCCTCGTTGTACACCTGCTCAAACACAGGCGACATGATGAAAAAGGTGAGGAACAAAGCCAAACCGACCAACACCGTGTTGGGCGGTGTTTGCGCCGTGCCAATGGCTTGGCGAAGAATTGACAGCACGATGATGATGCGCACAAACGAGGTCATCATCATCAGCATGGATGGCAACAGCGTGAGCGTGGTCATCAAGCCCAGCAATTGCAGGCTCATGCTGTACTGCTGACCACCTTTGCCAGCACCGGTCACGTTGACCAAGGGGATGCCTTGCGCGTGCGACACCATGGGCAACGCAGCCAAAGCAATCAGCAGCAACGCCAAAATGACGTAAAGAATTTTTTTGGTAATAGGCTTACGCAGCATGGCGGGCCTCCTGCGTCCAGGCGTGCAGTGTTTTCACCTCAGCTGGGCTGACGGTGGCCAACACCATTTGGTTGTCGACTTGAATCAGCACCATCTTGTGTTTGAGGCTCAAGGGCAAAGCCTCGAGCACTTGAATGCGTTTGTCCTCTGCGCCATTGGCTGCAAAACCGCGGTTGCGCTTGACCCACCACAGGGCGCCGCACAGCAGCAGCAACACACTGAAGGTGCTGGCGATGAATTGACCCCAATCGAAACTTTGCATGATGTTTTCCCTGTGCGCATGACGGTTTTTTGACACTGAACGTGCCTGTATCTAGGGGTATTGCAAGGCACGTGCCAGCTTCTCGGCACGGTATAGTTATTTCATGCATCACCTCAAAGCCCTCTTTCTTGCCAGCGTTTTGCTCACCAGCAACTTGGCCCTTGCTAACCAATGGACAGCCCTTGGCTTGTTTGAGATCGGCACTTTCTATGTCGACACCGACAACATCACTAGCTCTGGCAATCACCGTAAGGCGTGGACCATGCTGGACTACCGCCAACCCAAAGTGCACGCCCCCACAGGTAAGCAATTCAAGTCCACGCGCATGCAGATGGAATTCGATTGCAAAGACCAAACCGTGCGCACGCTTTCGCTGTCGTATCACACAGGCGTGCGCCTGAGTGGCGATGCCTTGTCAACTGAGGGGGTGATTGGTCCATTTGAACCCGTGCCACCTGACACCCCGGTTTTCAAAATCATGCGCTTGGTTTGCTGATGCACACACTTGGTTGAATCCCATGGGATTGATTCGCGATGTGATACACGCAGGCGGCACAGGGGGTCTGAGCTGGCATGCGCAGGCCTACCACGCGCGCAAGCGTTGGCAACCTACGGTGCAATTGATCGCACAATTTTTGGCACAGGTGCAGCCCAAATCTGAACACTTGGTATTAATCGGCGGCAGTGCAGGATGGATGATGCCGCCCGATTGGCTCAGCCGCTTCAAACGGATTGATGCTTACGACATTGACCCACTGGCGCCTTGGCTGTTTGACTGGCGTCATGGACGCACCTTGAAGATGCAAGGCACTGAGGTGCAGCACCACCGCCAAGATGCGCTCGCCACGCTGCCAGACATTTTGAAAGCGCACCCACAAGCCTGCCTTTGGTTTGACAACGTGCTGGGGCAACACCGCTTTCGTGTGCGCGATGCAGCGCGTGTCGAGCGTGAACTGGCGCAACTCAAAACCACCCTGACAGGCCGCCACTGGGGCAGCGTGCACGACGTGTGGTCAGGCCCCACGGATGGACGCTTGTTGCCTGCGGGTTTGAATGTGTGGAGCCACCACGTCACGGTCAAAGAAGGGTTGGACGCGGCATTCCCACAAAAGCTGTTGGCCAGCGTGGGGGCCAAAGAATCTTGGCACGACCATCTGACCGGCCATGTGTTTTCGGCGCAAACCCACACCACGTGGATGCCGTGGGCTTTCAAACCCAACTACTGGCATTGGCTGCAAGCGGGCTGGGTGAACAGCTGATCAGTGCTTGAGGTTGTAGAGGGTGATGCCCGCAGCATCCATCTCTTTTTGCTCGCGCTTGCGGTGAAAGTCGCGCACGGCTTTGAGGTCTTGTTCGACCAAGGTGTCCATCTGAATGCGTTTTTGCTCAGCCGCCTTGAGCGCCAAGCGTTTGACTTCCACCGCATGCCTTGCCTCGTTCAAGTCAAGATCCACGCGGCTGATCAAAGATTGAAGCTGCTGCATGAACCCCCGAAAATTCAAAGTCTCTGACATGCTGTGTGGGCGGCTTTCAGCCTCTTTGCTGCGCGCCACATAGTCGGCGTACAACAGGTTCATGCGGTCGCGGCTTTGCTCTAAGTGGGCCACGCGGTCGCGGGCTTGCTTGAGTTCCGCCAATGCTTCGTCGCATTTCTCTTTGGCTTTTTTGGCCAACACGGGCCAGGCGGCGCGTGGTTTCATGACAGCATGTGGCTCAGTTGGTTACGCGTCATGGCGTAGTCTTGGCCCTTGTCCATGTCTTGACGCAGGAAGTCGACCATTTGCTCGCGCAGGCGAATGGCTTCGTCCAACTCGGGGTTGCTGCCCGCTTCGTACGCGCCCACTTGCACCAAGTCAGCATTTTGTTGGTACACCGACCACAAGCGGCGCAGCTTGTTGGATTGCTTCAACTCGTCGGGACTCACCAAAGCTTGCATGACACGCGAAATCGAACCGTTCAAATCAATTGCGGGGTAATGCGCTTGGTCAGCCAAGCGACGTGACAGCATCACTTGACCATCGAGCGACGCACGCGCGATGTCCACGATGGGGTCGTTGCCGTCATCGCCTTCAGCGAGCACGGTGTAAATCGAGGTGATCGAGCCATGGCCATGGCGGCCTACACCACCACGCTCAATCAAGTTGGGTAACAAAGCAAACACGGAAGGTGGATAGCCTTTGGCAGTCGGTGGCTCGCCAATGGCCAAACCAATTTCGCGCTGGGCATGGGCCACTCGGGTCAAGCTGTCGCACAGCATCAACACGTTTTTGCCTTGGTCACGGAAGTATTCAGCCACCACGTGTGTCATGTGCGTGGCCTTGAGGCGCAGCACCGGCGACACGTTGGCGGGTGCGGCGATGACCACGGATTTGGCCAAGCCCTCTTCACCCAACGATTCATGAATGAAAGCCTGCACTTCGCGACCACGTTCACCAATCAAACCAATCACCACGATGTCGGCTTTGGTGAAGCGCGTCAGCATGCCTAAGAGCACACTCTTACCCACACCAGAGCCCGCGACCAAACCAATGCGTTGGCCACGGCCAATCGTCAATGCGCCATTGATGGCCTTGACACCCACATCCAAAATTTGGTCAATCGGGCCGCGCTCCATGGGGTTGAGCGGTCGGCCCAACAGGCTAAGCTGGTCGGGCAAATGCGGCATGGGCTTGCCATCAATTGGCATGCCACGACCGTCAATCACGCGGCCTAAAAGTTCGTTGCCCAAATTCACCATGCCGGAGTTAGACATCACGCGCACCGTGTCACCAGGGCCCACACCGACGGGGTCGGTGAAGGGCATCAGATACAAAGTTTTGTCGTTGAAACCCACCACCTCGGCTTCCACACGGTGGCCGCCTTGGCCGATCACTTCGCAGCAAGCGCCCAAGGGAGCCATGATGCCGCGCGTCTCCAAAGTCAGTCCAACCAAGCGCACCAAGGTGCCGCTGCGTTGCGGCTCAGGCGTGCGCAGCTTGGGCAAGCTGGTCTGAACTTCTTTGGCAAAGTCGAGCATGTTTATTTACCAACCTGAATCATGCCGCGAATGACCGATGCCACACGGCTTTGGTCGGCCTGCACCACCATGCGCACCACACCCACTTTGTCTTCGTAGCTGTTGGCTGTGTTGAGCAGCTCTGGCGGAATGGTTGGCTTTTTGGCCTTTTGCTGTTCTTTGCGGATGCGCTCTTTGATTTCGGCCAAGGTCTCGCCTTCGCGAATTTCAATTTCACCTTCGCCCAAAGCTTCTTCTTCGTCAGCCGCTTCTGCGGTCTCGGCTGTGACGGCCTCCCCTTCTGTGGGTGAGGCATCGGCGGCCGCTTCTTCTGGCGTTTCAACCACATCAGGCATTGCGGGCTGCTCAGCCAAGACCTCAGGGGCTTCTTCCACCACAGGTTCTGGCACCACTTCAGCCACAGGCACGGGCACCACTTCGGGTGCTGGCTCGGGTTCGAACACAGGCTTTGGTTTTGGCTTTTCGGGTTTTTCCAAAAGCAACATTTGGTATTTGATTTTGTCGGCGCGTTGAGCCTCAAACAATTCGGCTTTGCGAATCATCTCGCGCTCCACCGCTGCAACCGCTGCTTTTTGCATGTCGCTGTTCGATGCTGCATGGCCCACCATATTAAGCACAAAGGGGCGCACGATGGTCACGATCACGACCATGAAAATCAAACCCATCAACAAAGTATTGATGACATCAGGAATGAACATCGCCGTCCTCCGCTTCTTCTTGAACTTCTAAAATTCGTTGTGCCAAAGGCGATTTGGCACGCCACTCGTCCACATCGACCAGCAGGGCACGTGCCAAGCCTTCGAGTCGATGTGCGACCAAATCTTCCACCACCGTGTCATTGGCAAACACGCGCACGCTGCCCATTTGCATGTCAGACACAGCCTCTAGGCGCATGCCTTGAATGAGGGCGCTGCCCTGCGCTTGCAAACGTGCCTTGTCTTCGGGGTTGAGCTCTAACACCACCGCGCCATGCACAGGATGGTCGAGTTCGTCTAAACACCGTTGCACCAAACGCTCAATGCCTTTGCTGGAGGTCTGCAACTCGCCCACCACCACTTGCTCTGCGATGTGCAAAGCCAAGCGTTTGAGGGGCTCAAAAAATTTCTTAGGGTCGGCCATCAAGGCACCCAACTCATTGGCCACGTTTTCAAACAGCACGCGTTGAGCCGCCATTTCATCGGCTGCTTCGGCGCGCGCTTTGGCTTCGCCTTCGGCCAGGCCTTGTGCTTTGCCCGCTTCGAGGCCTTCGGCTTTGCCTTGCTCGAAGCCCATCGCCTTGCCTTCTTCTAGGCCCTGCGCCAAACCTTGCTCAAGTCCCTCTGCTTTGCCTTGCAGCAAACCTTCTTGCTTGCCTGCTTCGATGCCTTCTTGTTTGCCTTGCTCTAAACCCTGCTCTAAACCTTGTGCAATGCCTTGTGCAATGCCTTGTTCCATCCCTTTGGCCAACGCTTCTTCGGTGGCTTTGGCCACAGCTTGGGCCAACGCCACAGCAGCCTCTTCACGCGCTTGCGCCAAGCCTTTGGCCATTTGTTCTGTTTCGCGCTGCGCCACCTCTTGGGGTGCCAGGTCTGCTACCACGGGCTCGGCTGGGTCAACCTCAGCCGTCTCAGACTTCGCTGCATTACGCATGCGAGGCTCTAGGTCAGACACCTGTGAGGCATCGGCAACATCGGCTGCATCGGGGTGAATCACCAATGGGTCGGCCACTTTGTCGTCTGAGGTGATGGGACTCACCACCAGTGACTCGGCCTGCTCCGCTTGCGCCAAGGCGCGTTGCAACACAGATGGATCCACGTTGACACGCAGTTTGGACTTGCGTGACGCACCATACGCATCCATCACGAAAGGCAAGTGTTCGTTGGTTTCGGTGCCCGTCACAGGGGCGGGCTTGGCTTCGCCAAACGCTTCGTTGCGGTACTCGCCTTCGAGCAGTGCCAACGAGGCTTGTGCCTGCTTGCTCAGCGGTTGCTTCGTGGGCTGGTAATGCGCGGCCGAGAAACCGCTGGACTTGGCGGGAAAGCCAAGCTCAGCAAACGCCTCTGGCTCGTCGCTGGTCCAGCTGGTCGTGGCATAGCCACGGCTGCTGAGCTTTTGAGCAATGCCGGCGTTGGGTTGCCACGGTGTGGCTGCCCGAGCAGGATGGGGTTGATTAAACAAAGTCTGCGCCGCCCAAGATCAATTCGCCCGAATCGGACAATTTACGCGCCTTGCGCATGATCTGCTTTTGTGCGTCTTCCACGTCGGCCATGCGTTGTGGGCCTTTGGCTTCCATGTCGTCGCGGAACATGCCGCGCGCACGCTCGGACATGTTGTCGAAGAAACGGGCTTGGCAATCTTCGCTGGCGTTTTTCAAAGCCATCATCAACAAGTCTGGCTCCACCGCACGCATGAGCACCTGAATGCCTTTGTTGTCCACGCTGACCAAGTTCTCGAAGGTGAACATGTTGTCTTGGATCTTGAGCATCAAGTCGGGGTCGATCTCGTTCAAACCGCTCATGATGCTGTTTTCCAGCGCGGTCTTCGTCAAGTTCATGATCTTGGCTGCCGCTTGCACGCCGCCAAAACTCGACGACTGTGCCGATGCGTTCTTAGAGAACTGCTGCTTCATGATGGCTTCGAGTTCGGCCATGGCCGAGGGTTGCACGGTGTCCAAACTGGCCACACGTTGAATCACTTCTGGGCGCACATCGGGTGGCAAATAGTTGAGCACGTCAGCTGCCACTTCGCTCTCGAGCAGAGACAAGATGATGGCCACCACTTGCGGGTGTTCGCCACGGATCATGTCGGCAATGCCGCGTGCATCCATCCAAGTGAGGATATCCAAGCCCTTGGTGCCTTGACCCGGCATGATGCGGCCCAACACAGAAGCAGCTTTGTCGTCGCCCAAGGCCAAGCGCATGACGCGCTCCACATAGTCGGCGCCACCAATGCTGACGTTGTTTTGGTTTTTCAAATGATCCACAAACTCGTCGAGCACGTAGTTGACGGCTTCTTGCGAAAAGTTGGCCACCTGCACCATCGCGGCACCGAGGGCTTGCACCTCTTTGGGGTTCAGGTATTTGATGATTTCTGCGGCCTGCTCTTCGCCCAGCAGCAGCATCAGCACGGCAGCACGTTGGGTGCTGGTAATGTTGGCAAGCTCAGCGCGGAGCTTGTCGGTCATCACAATAGAGTCGTCAGCCATGATTCAAATCCTCAGAAAATTTATTACTTCTCGATCAAGCTCTTGAGCACGCCAGCCACGCGGGTGGAGTCTTCAGCCATGATCATGCGAATCAACGCCACTTTATCGTCATACGAATTCGCTGTGTTCAGCAAGTCGGCAGAAATCGACTGCTTCTTAGGCTTCATGCTCGCCATGCGGGCCTTGACCTCTTCCAGCGTTTCGCCTTCTTCAATTTCAATGTCGGCAGTTTCAGCCTCAGCGGTTGCAGCTTGCATGGCTGCTGCATGTGCAGTTTCAGCTTCGGCGGCAGCTTTGGCGGCCATCTCTGCGGCCAACGCTTCACGCTCGGCTTGCAGGGCTTCTTCACGCAGTCGTGCTTCTTCACGCAAACGGGCTTCTTCGGCGGCCTTGGCTTCGGCAGCCAGTCGTGCTTGCTCAGCCGCATACGTGGCTTCTTGAGACAAGCGGGCTGATTCTTCGGCGGCACGCATGGCCTCTTCAGAAATACGCAGCATCTCGCCGTCGTGTGATTTCTTGGCAAAGGCGGCAGCGGCTTGGGCTGCTGCATTCTCAGCGGTCGCCACATCAATCGCCATTTGCGCTTGGGTGGTGGCGGCATCGGCAGCCGCGGCGGCCAAGGCTTTGGGATCGATCTCGGGGGCCAACAAGCGACGCACCATCGGGCGGACCACCGTCAAGAGGATGAGCAAGAAGATGCCCCCCACCACACCGGCGTTCACCATCACTTGGTAGTTCTCATCACGCCACCATGGAATCACGGTGGGGTCGTACTGAGGTTCAAACTTGGTGCCCACCACAGTGACCACGTCACCACGGTCGTTGTTAAAACCAACAGCGCCTTTGACCAATTGGTTCAAGCGTTCGATTTCTTCTGGGGTGTAAGGCACCGAGGTTGGGGTTGAACCATCGGCGTTCTTTTCGACCTTGGCACCGGGGGCCACAGGACGTTCGTTGATCAACACACCCACACCAATTTTGGTGATCGTGCCCATGGCACCTTTGGTGTGACGCACGGCGCGGTCGAGTTCGTAGTTTTTGGTGCTACGAGCCGTCACCTGCACGCCTTTTTCGCTCACGCCCTTCAAGGGGTCGGCGTTGGTTTGTGTGGTCGCTTGTGGGTTGGTGGGTGCGGGTGGCGTGTTGGACAAGGCACCAGGAATACCAATCGCATCACGGAAGGTGTTGCGGTCTTCCACAAACAATTCTGAACGCGTCTTGGGACCTTTGTCTTGGCCATCAAATTCTTCGTTGGTGACTTCGGTTTGTGTGAAGTCCAAGCTCATGCTCACCTGCGCGGTCACGTTGGTTTCGCCCACGATGGGTGCCAGCAACTGGATCAAGCGGGTGCGATAGAGGTCTTCCATCTGCTGCTTGTGGGTGAGCTGTTGTGCGGTCAAGCCCAAAGGCGCTTCCGTCAACATGTCGTTCATCAAGCTGCCAAAGTTGTCGACCACCGACACGTTTTCTGGTGCCAAGTAAGGCACGCTGGAAGCCACCAACTGAATGATGGCTTGCACGTTGGCCGATGAAATGGTGCGGCCAGGCAAACGCGTGATGATGACCGAAGCCTTGGTGGGTGCGCGGTCACGCACAAACACGCTTTGCTTGGGCGCGGCCAAATGCACGCGTGCTGTTTTGATGCCGCCGATTTGCACAATGCTGCGCGCCAGCTCTTGCTCCATCGCGTTGTTGTAGCGCACCTGCTCCATGAACTGACTGGTGGTCATGGCAGGCATGTCTTTGAGGTTGTCCATGCCAGACGCTTCGGTGCGTGGCAAACCTTTAGAGGCCAGCAACATGCGGGCTTCTTGGTAACGGGTGGTGGGCACAGAGATTTGGCCAGTGTTGGCATCCACCTCGGGCTTGTACTCGCCGGTCTTCAAGGCTTCGATGGCCAACTGCTTGTCTGCATCGTTGAGCATCAACACCAAAGGACGGTAAGGCGTGGGCTTCATCGAGGTGAAGAACACAGCCACTGACATCAGCAGCATGAAGATCACCACGAAAGGCAAAGCCTTGCGCACGCTGGGTTGGCGCAACACGTCCATCACCACCGCGCCTGGGCCTTCTTTGGCGTTGAGCCATGCGGGCATGTTGTTCGCATTGCCTGCGGCTGAACCGTTGGCGCTGTTCGCGCCAGTGGTTTCAATGCCTGTGGCCACGGGCATGCCCACAGCGTTCATGTTTAAGGTATCAGTTGCCATATCAGTCTCTCAATCCTGTATCAAACAGGCATGTTCATGATTTCTTCGTACGCTTTCATCACTTTGTTGCGTACTTGCAAGGTGGCTTCAAAAGCCAGTGACGATTTCTGCATGCTCAACACCACTTCGGTGAGGGGCACTTCTTCGCCACGGTCGTAGGCGTCTTGCATAGAGGATGACTTCAGCTGCGTTTCGTTCACGCTGTCGAGGGCGTTTTGCACCGACTTGAAAAAGTCAGCTTGGCCTTCGACTTTGGCAGCCTTCGTATCGCCCGCTGGTGAGTTGACACCCGTCGCTTGGGTTTGGTGTGAACGCAGCGTCTCAATCATGGATTGGATGTTGGCGTTGGAGATGCGATCAATCATGCGGAGGCTCCTTCATGCATGCCACGGGTGCGCATTTGCGCCAGCTTGTAGCGCAAGGTGCGTGGGCTGATGCCCAACTTGGCAGCCGCTTCCATGCGGCTGTCGGTGCTTTGAATAGCAGCCATGATCACTTGCAACTCGCTGGCTTTGACCGCGCTGTCCAAGTTGATGGGGGCTACTGGCTCTTCACGCATCTCGATCGGCGCCATGGGCGCTGGGTTATATGCAGAGACAGGGGCGTAATACGTTGGCGTTGCAGCAGCTGGCATCACAGGGGCAGCCGGTACGACAGCCACAGGCATGTCCACTACTGGGGCTTGTGGCAAAGCCGCCGTCATCGCTGGCATGGCTTGCTCGTCCATTTGTGCATCATCAAACATCAAGTGTGCTGGGCTGATGGTGCGGCCACCGCTCAACACCACGGCGCGTTGCACCACGTTTTCGAGTTCGCGCACATTGCCAGGCCAGGGGTAGCTTTGCAACAACACTTGGGCTTCAGCCGTGACCGTGAAAGGCAAACCACCTTTGACATGACGGGCCAAAGACTGAGCCACCAAAGGCACGATGTCACCTGGACGGTCTTTCAATGGCTGAATGCGCAAACGGAAAGTGCTGATGCGGAAATACAAGTCTTCGCGGAATTCGCGTTGCTCGATGGCGAGCTTCAAATCTTTGTTGGTCGCCGCGATCACGCGGATGTCGAGGTCGATGGTGGCTTCGCCGCCCAAACGGTTGAGTTTTTTCTCTTGCAAGACGCGCAGCAACTTGGCTTGCAAGTTCATGGGCATCTCGCCAATTTCGTCCAAGAAGATGGTGCCGCCGTGGGCTTGTTCAAACAAACCTTTGTGCTCTTTCAAAGCGCCTGTGAAAGCGCCCTTCTCGTGACCGAACAACATGTCTTCGATCAAATGCTCAGGCATGGCCGCACAGTTGAGGGCCACGAACGGGGCCTTGGCGCGGGGTGAAGATTCGTGCAACACACGGGCCAACACTTCTTTACCAGCGCCTGTAGGGCCGACCAACAAAGCAGTCACATCGGTTTGTGCCACGCGTTGGGCCAAGGCCAACAAATGCTGGCTGATGGGGTCCACAAACACGTAGCTCTTGGTTTTGAGTTCGGGGGCGTTCAAGCCTTTGACAGCGCCTTGCCAAGCTGGTGCAGACCACTCGTCTGACGACAACACATGCAAAGCACCCAAGCGCATCGCGTCCACAGCCACTTCCATGCGACGGCGGTCTACGCGGCACAGCACGGGCACGGTGTGGCCGAGTTGGGCAATGAGGGTTTGAACTTCTTGGAGCAGCTCGGCGCTATCGCCCAAGCGAATGACCAGCACATGTGCGCGGCGCAAAGCCAGCGTGAGGTCGCCCAAGGTAGACACAGTTTCCAGACTGATACCTGCGGCATCCAGCTGGGCGCGATCTGCGGCGTCGATTGGACTGAAAGGGTCCAACCACACGGCATGAATTACGTTGACAGAAGAAGCATTCACTTTGAGTACAGTCCGAAATAAAGGTAAGACTGTTATGCAAAGGCCGTGCCAGGTCGTTTTGTAACCTATGTAATTAAATTTATGTGTGTAATCGGCCTGCCAGTGGCAGTTTCTCGACGTTGCGACGAGTTACCGACAGGCTTATTAGAGGCTTTTTGGGCCTTATTCGCTGATTCTTGCTTGGCTGGTTTAGGCGAGAAACCGCCACAAAACCGCCCGTCCGTGCGCAGCACCTCCAACGAGGGAACCACTTTCGAACGAAAGCCCATGAGCTTGCAGCCATAAGGCAAGCGCACATCCCACGTGATCGCCATGTAGCGACACTCCCAGCAATTGGGGCCCTTGGGTAAGGGTGTGGGGCTAGTGGCTGCCATTAACCACCCAAGAGTTTCATCACCGACTGTTGGCTGGTGTTGGCTTGCGCCAGCACCGCTGTAGCGGCTTGCTGCATGATTTGCGTCTTGGCCAAGTTGGTC
>CAUPNL010000032.1:0-28485 GCA_963512655.1 uncultured Limnohabitans sp.
CGCCAACGGCGAAGGCATGAAGCACTACGTCAACATGGTGCAAGAGCCTGAATTCGCAGCACGCGACAAGGGTTACACCTTCGTGTCACACCAACAAGAAGTGGGCGCAGGCTACTTCGACGACGTGACCACTGTGATCCAAGGCGGTTCATCTTCTGTGAAGGCTTTGACAGGTTCTACTGAAGAAGAGCAGTTCCACTAAGCTCTTCAATTGAGAGATGGCCTGAAAGGGCTGTCTCTTGGATTGAACAAGGTTGGAGACCACTCAACGCGCGAGCGTTGGGTGGTTTTTTATTTGGCTGATCAGCGCTTGCACTTGTAGACCGCAAATACCTGCTTCCCGAATTCAGGCGTTGCGTCTTTCACCAGTGTGTCGCCACCTAGTTCAATGGCATTGTTTTGACCAAGCTGCAGCAAGTTGGCTTCCACGGCATCGGCGTCACGGTTGTAGATGCCGACTTTGGTGACGACGCTCACGTTGACCTTGCCCAATGGTCTGCAAGTCGTGACTTGACTTGTTTTCATCAACAGTACGCGCTCCGAGCCTTCTGTAGGTTTTAGAAAAGTATTTGCACAGCCCGTGAGAAGGGCGGCACTCATGCAGGCTGCTGCAATGTATAGATTCATGGCGTTATCGCTTGTGATGTGGCTTTGTTTTTGATGATACCCATGCCCTGAGTGCCCATCGCGAGGGGCGTAAAATCAGTGTTTTACTGCGATTTAAATTAAATACACATGGTTCAGATTACTCTCCCCGACGGTTCGCAACGTGAATTTCCAGGCCCCGTGACCGTGGCCGAAGTGGCTGCGTCGATTGGCGCAGGCTTGGCCAAGGCCGCATTGGCTGGCAAGGTCGATGGCAAGGTGGTGGATACCAGCTTCACGATGAGCAGCAATGCGAGCTTGGCCATCATCACCGCCAAAGATGCTGAAGGCTTGGAGGTGATTCGTCACTCCACCGCCCATTTGTTGGCCTATGCGGTGAAGGAGCTGTTCCCCGAGGCGCAAGTCACCATTGGCCCCGTCATTGACGACGGTTTCTTTTACGACTTTTCATTCACGCGTGGCTTCACGCCTGAAGACTTGGTCGCCATTGAAAAGCGCATGACCGAGTTGGCGAACAAAGACGAGGCCGTGGTCCGTCGTGTGTTGCCGCGCGACGAAGCCGTGGCTTATTTCAAGGGCTTGGGCGAGCACTACAAAGCAGAAATCATTGCCAGCATTCCTAGCAACGAAGACGTGAGCCTGTATCGCGAAGGCAATTTTGAAGATCTGTGCCGTGGACCACACGTGCCCAGCACTGGCAAGCTCAAGCATTTCAAGCTGATGAAAGTGGCTGGTGCCTACTGGCGCGGCGACAGCAAAAACGAAATGCTGCAACGTATCTACGGCACAGCTTGGGCCAGCAAAGACGATTTGCAGCTCTATCTCAAGCGCCTCGAAGAGGCTGAGAAGCGCGACCATCGCAAGCTGGGTCGCGAACTTGATTTGTTTCACATCGACGAACACGCCCCTGGTTTGGTGTTCTGGCACCCCAAGGGTTGGAGCGTGTGGCAGACCATCGAGCAGTACATGCGCCAGGTTTACCGTGACAACGGTTACCTTGAAGTCAAAGGCCCGCAAATCATTGACAAGTCGCTGTGGGAAAAAACTGGTCACTGGGACAAGTACCGCGACAACATGTTCACCACCGAGTCTGAAAAGCGTGACTATGCTTTGAAGCCGATGAACTGCCCAGGCCACATCTTGATCTTCAAGCAAGGCATCAAGAGCTACCGTGACCTGCCACTGCGCTACGGCGAGTTTGGCCAATGCCACCGCAATGAGCCATCCGGCGGCTTGCACGGCATCATGCGCGTGCGTGGTTTCACGCAAGATGACGGCCACATCTTCTGTACCGAAGACCAAATCTTGCCTGAGTGCGACACCTTCACCAAGGTGCTCAAGAAGGTGTACGAAGACTTCGGTTTCACCGACATCTTGTACAAAGTCTCGACCCGTCCGGCAGCACGCATTGGTTCTGACGAGTTGTGGGACAAGGCCGAAAAGGCTTTGATGGACAGCTTGACGGCGTCTGGTTGCCAGTACGTCATCTCCGAAGGCGACGGCGCTTTCTATGGCCCCAAGATTGAATATACACTCAAAGACGCGATTGGCCGTGAATGGCAGTGCGGCACGATTCAGGTCGACTTCAACCTGTCAGAGCGCTTGGATGCCGAGTACACAGCCGAAGACGGCTCACGCCAACGCCCGGTCATCTTGCACCGCGCCATCGTGGGCAGCATGGAGCGTTTCATCGGAATTTTGATCGAGCAGCACGCCGGTGCCTTGCCCACTTGGCTGGCTCCAACCCAAGTTTCGGTGCTCAATATCACCGATTCCCAGGCCGAATATTGCCAAGAAGTTGCAAAAACACTGCGAAATCAAGGGCTTAGGGTCGATTTAGACCTCCGCAACGAGAAAATCACGTATAAAATACGCGAGCATTCAATGCAAAAGCTTCCCTACATCTTGGTCGTAGGCGACAAAGAGAAGGAAGCTGGCGCCGTCGCAGTGCGCGCCCGAGGCAATCAAGACCTCGGTGTGATGTCCCTTGAAGCCTTCTCTCAAAAGATTGCTTCTGACATCTCTCTCAAAAGCTAATTTCATTTAGGAATTGCCAAGAGTTGTGCGTCGCACACGTGTGTCGGTTTGTTTTTGATTTTTAAGGATAGTCACCATCGCTACAGAATTTCGCGACCGCCGCCAGCGCGAGGAACGCAAACACCGCCTTAACCGGGAAATCATGGCCCCGGAAGTCCGCCTTTCAGGTCCTGACAACGAACCCCTCGGTATCGTGAGCTTGGCTGATGCCTTGCGCATGGCTGGTGAGATTGACGTTGACTTGGTTGAAATTGCCGCTACGGCTGTGCCGCCAGTGTGCCGTTTGATGGACTACGGTAAGTTCAAGTACCAAGAGCAAAAGAAGGCTGCCGAAGCGAAGTCCAAGCAAAAGGTCATCGAGGTCAAGGAAATCAAGTTCCGTCCCGGTACCGATGATGGTGACTACAACATCAAGATGCGCAACATCAAGCGCTTCTTAGATGACGGTGACAAATGCAAGATCACGCTGCGCTTTCGTGGCCGCGAGATCACGCATCAAGAAATCGGTATGGCGCTGTTGCAGCGCATCCGTGATGAGTTGGCGGACCTGATCGTTGTTGAGCAGTTCCCCAAGCTTGAAGGGCGTCAGATGATCATGATGATCGCGCCTGGTAAGAAGAAATCGGGTGGCGCCGCCAAACCCGCTGCAGAAGCTGCTCCGGCAGCGTCTGCATAAAAGGCGACGCAGATTAGTGTCTCGGGGCTTACAAGACTACGCACCCTGCGTAGGCGCCTCGCGAGCACAAATTAAAGGAGCATCTAAATGCCCAAAATGAAGACCAAAAGCAGCGCTAAAAAGCGCTTCCGCGTTCGTCCAGGCGGTACCGTTAAACGCGGTCAAGCCTTCAAACGTCACATCTTGACTAAGAAGACGACCAAGAACAAGCGTCACTTGCGTGGTGCAGTGAATGTGCATGAGACCAACATGGGTCACATGGCGCAAATGCTGCCCAAGTGCGGCCTGTAATTAACTGACGAACAAGGAGAAAAAATATGCCTCGCGTTAAACGTGGTGTTACGGCCCGTGCCCGTCACAAAAAAGTTCTGGCTTTAGCCAAAGGTTTCCGCGGTCGCCGCGGTAACGTCTTCCGCATCGCTAAACAAGCGGTGATGAAGGCTGGTCAATATGCTTACCGCGACCGCCGCACTAAAAAGCGCGTGTTCCGTCAGCTGTGGATCGCTCGTATCAATGCTGCTGCACGTCAGTGCGGTCTGACATACAGCCAATTCGCCAACGGCCTGAAAAAGGCAGCGATCGAAATCGACCGCAAGATGTTGGCCGACTTGGCCGTTCACGACATGGCTGCTTTCGCCAGTATCGTGAATCAAGTCAAAGCCAAATTGGCCGCTTGATAGTCAAGGGTTAACCACCCACGAGTAAAGGGGTTGGGGCTACACAGCTTCAATCCCTTTTTTTGTTTTCTCCTCTCCCCAAATTCTTATGAACGAGTTGGACTCTCTGGTCGCCAGTGCCCAGGCCCTGTTTGCACAAAGCACCACACCGGCTGATCTTGAAAACGCCAAGGCCCAGTTCTTGGGCAAGTCAGGCCGCATCACCGAGATGATGAAAGGCATGGCCGCATTGAGCGTCGAAGAAAAGAAATCGACCGGTGCCGCCATCAACGTGGCCAAGCAAGCGATTGAAGCCGCGCTCACGGCACGCCGCCAAGCCTTGGCCGATGCCGAACTCGAGACCCAACTCAAAGCCGAAGCCTTGGATGTGACCTTGCCCGGTCGCGCTCGCATGGCTGGTGGCTTGCACCCTGTGACCATCACACTTGAACGCGTCGAAGCCATTTTTGGATCGATGGGTTTCGAAGTGGCCCAAGGCCCAGAGATCGAAACCGATTGGTTCAACTTCACCGCGCTCAACACGCCGGAAGACCATCCTGCACGCTCCATGCACGACACCTTCTATGTGGAAGGTGGCAGCGCCGAAGCGCCCAACTTGTTGCGCACACACACCAGCCCCATGCAAGTGCGCCACGCCGTGCAACACGTCAAGCGCTACCAAGCACGTTTGGATGCCGGTCAAGGCATGCCCGAAATTCGCGTCATCGCACCCGGCCGCACCTACCGTGTGGACAGCGATGCCACGCACTCGCCCATGTTCCATCAATGCGAAGGCTTGTGGATTGGTGAGAATGTGAGTTTCAAAGACCTCAAAGTGGTCATCACCGATTTCTGCCGCACTTACTTTGAGAGCGACGATTTGGTGCTGCGCTTTCGCCCCAGCTTCTTCCCATTCACAGAGCCCAGCGCTGAGATTGACATCCAATTCCAAAGCGGCGCTTTGGCGGGCCGTTGGCTCGAAGTGGGTGGCTCAGGCCAAGTGCATCCGAACGTGGTGCGCAACATGGGCCTCGATCCTGAGCGTTTCATCGGCTTTGCCTTTGGCATGGGTATGGACCGTTTCACCATGCTGCGTTACGGCGTGAACGACTTGCGCTTGTTCTTCGATGGCGACATTCGCTTCTTGAGCCAGTTCCAATAACTTCACGCACACACGAGATTCATCATGCAATTCCCCGAATCCTGGTTGCGCGAATTCTGCAACCCCTCACTCACCACCCAAGAGCTGGCCGACATATTGACCATGGCCGGTTTGGAAGTGGAAGAACTCCAACCCGTTGCACCGCCTTTCACAGGCATCGTCGTCGGTGAAATCAAAGAAGCCGTGCAGCACCCAGACGCTGACCGCTTGCGCATTTGCCAAGTGGACGTGGGGCAGGGCGCTTTGCTCAACATCGTGTGCGGCGCACCGAATGCACGCGGGGGCATCAAAATTCCATGCGCCACCGTGGGCGCAGAGTTGCCTCCAGGCGAAGACGGCAAGCCTTTCAAGATCAAAGTGGGCAAACTGCGTGGCGTGGAAAGCCAAGGCATGTTGTGTTCTGCCAAAGAACTCAAAATTGCAGACGACAACGGTGGTTTGCTCGAGCTGCCCGCCGATGCACCTTTGGGGCAAAACATCCGCGAGTACCTGAACCTCGACGACACCTTGATGACATGCAAGCTCACGCCAAACTTGGCGCATTGCTTGAGCGTCTACGGCATTGCCCGCGAAGTGTCTGCCCTCACAGGTGCACCGTTGAAGGCGCCTACTTTCCCAGCCGTTGCCGCGACTAACGCGGACAAAGTAGCTGTGAATATCAGCGCCCCCGATTTGTGCGGCCGTTTCTCTGGCCGCGTGGTGCGTGGCGTGAATACCAAGGCACAAACCCCTGCATGGATGGTGAACCACTTGGCCCGCTGCGGTCAGCGCAGCGTGAGCCCCTTGGTCGACATCTCCAACTACGTGATGTTCGAGCTGGGTCGTCCTTCACACATCTTTGATCTCGACAAAATTCAAGGCGGCTTGGAGGTGCGTTGGGGCAAAGCCGGTGAACAGCTTAAGCTCTTGAACGGCAACACCGTGACCGTGGACGACAAAGTGGGCGTCATCGCTGACGCGCATCAAGTCGAGTCACTCGCTGGCATCATGGGCGGCGACGCCACTGCCGTGAGCGACGACACGCAAAACATTTACATCGAAGCTGCTTTCTGGTGGCCCTCGGCCATTGCAGGTCGCTCACGCCGCTTCAACTTCAGCACCGATGCAGGCCACCGCTTTGAACGAGGTGTGGACCCCGAGTTGACCGTGGAGCACATTGAGCGCATCACCCAGTTAGTGATTGACATTTGCGGCACGCCCAACACAACCGTGGGCCCCATCGACGACCAACGCGTGAACATGCCTGTGGCCAAGCCTGTCACGTTGCGCGTGGCACGTGCTGAAAAAGTCATTGGCATGCCGCTGACCCAGCAACGCGTGGCTGATGCTTTGCGTGGCTTGGGCTTGCCTGTGACTGAGGGCGAGGGTGTTGTCACTGTGCAGCCTCCATCCTTCCGTTTCGATTTGCAAATCGAAGAAGACCTGATTGAAGAAGTGGCGCGCATGGTGGGTTACAACAACCTGCCTACCACGCCACCGTTGGCACCCATCACGGCCAGCGCTTGTCAAGAAGCGCAACGTAGCCCACACGCTTTGCGCCACCACTTGGCAGCTTTGGGCTACCAAGAAACCATCAACTACAGCTTTGTGGATGAGCGTTGGGAACACGAGTTGGCAGGCAATGCCAACCCCATCAAATTGCTCAACCCCATTGCCAGCCAAATGAGCGTGATGCGGTCCACCTTGTTGGGCTCCTTGCTCAACGTGGTGAAGTTCAACGTCGATCGCAAGGCTTCACGCGTGCGCGTGTTTGAGCTGGGTCGCGTGTTTCACAAAGACGCTTCGGTGCAAAACACAGACACCACCGTGCAAGGCTTTGACCAGCCCATGCAAGTGGCAGGCATTGCTTTTGGCAGCGCTGCACCTTTGCAATGGGGCACCAAAGAACAAGCCGCAGACTTCTTCGACGTGAAAGCTGATGTGGAAGCTCTGTTGGCCCCCGCTGTCCCGCAGTTTGACGCGGCTGAGCACCCAGCCATGCACCCCGGCCGTTGTGCCAAGGTGTTGGTCAATGGCCAAGCCGTGGGTCATGTGGGTGAGTTGCACCCACGCTGGCGTCAAAGCTGGGACTTGGCCCAAGCCCCTGTGATGTTTGAGCTCTCGCTCGATGCCGTGTTGCACCGCGATGTGCCCAAGTCCACCGGTGTGGCCAAGTTCCCTAACGTCGAGCGCGACATTGCTGTGATCGTCAAAGACAGCGTCACGCACGCCCAATTGATGGCTGCCGTGCACGCCGCCAAAACACAAGGTTTGCTGCGCAACGCCGTGTTGTTTGACGTGTATCGCCCCAAGGCTGAAAGTGCCGCCATGGCAATGGACGAGAAGAGCTTGGCCGTGCGCCTCACGCTCAACAGCGATGAAGCTACGTTGAACGAAGCCCAAATCGAAGGTGTGGTGCAAGCCGTGCTGGCCGAATTGGCCGCTCAAGTCTCTGCGCGTTTGCGCGCTTGATGTTCACACGTTAACAAGAGAACCGTATGGAACTTTCTTTTGAGAGCTTAGAAACGCCAGCCTTGACCAAAGCGCAGTTGGCTGATTTGTTGTTTGAGCAAATCGGTTTGAACAAGCGTGAGTCCAAAGACATGATTGATGCCTTCTTTGATCTCATCGCACAAAGTTTGGTCGATGGCACCGATGTGAAAATTTCAAGCTTCGGCAATTTTCAGATTCGCACCAAGGCACCACGGCCTGGTCGTAACCCGCGCACAGGGGAGTCAATTCCGATTGAGGCGCGACGTGCGGTGACTTTCCATGCGAGTCACAAATTGAAAGAGCAAATACAGGGCGACAGTAATCCCAAAGTTGACAACTGATTGAAAAAGAGGCCGAGCAGGCCTCTTTTTTTTGATAAAACTGTCAGGCGATAAGATTCAGGGCCGTTCTTCGTGTAACCTCTGCGGTCCCGTTTACAAGCTACTGATTTTCATGGAGAAATCCCTCCTTCCTCCCATTCCAGCCAAGCGCTATTTCACCATTGGTGAAGTGAGCGAGTTGTGCGGCGTCAAGCCGCACGTGCTGCGCTATTGGGAGCAGGAATTCACGCAGCTGCGTCCCATGAAGCGTCGCGGCAATCGCCGCTATTACCAGCGCCACGAAGTGCTGATGATTCGCCGTATTCGCGACCTCTTGTATGACCAAGGCTTCACCATCACCGGTGCACGCAACAAGTTGCAAGAGTTGGTGCAATCTGAGCGTGAGCGTCGTCGCGTGGGCGGTGAGTTGATTGATGTGGACTTGCCCGATGACGATGGGTTTGACGACGACTTGGATGTCGACTCAGACGACGCGCACGAATTGCCACCGCTCGCGTTGAGCAGCAGCGACGAAGCGCTGCAAACCTTGCGCAAAGAACTCACACAAATTCGCGACTTGCTCTCTGAGCTGCACTGAGTAAGCGTTATAATTTCAGCCTGATTCGGTGTGTGGCGCAGCCTGGTAGCGCACTTGCATGGGGTGCAAGGGGTCGAAGGTTCGAATCCTTTCACACCGACCAAAATGACCAAGGGCTAGCAATTAAATTGCTAGCCCTTTTGTCTTTTGTGGCTTGTCTTTTCTGGCGTCGCTGAATGTGCCTTAAACAATGTCGACGAGGTGCAGCTCAAACTTGCCCGTCTTCGCATCTGCAAAGTAGTGCTGCAAAGTTTCTTTGACGGTGCGAAACGCAATCTCGTCCCACGGTATTTCATGCTCGGCAAACAAACGTGCTTCTTGCGTTTCGTGGCCGGGATCAAACGTGTCGCTAGTGAGTTGGGCGCGGTAAAAGAAATGCACTTGGCCCACGCGTGTGACGTTCATCAGCGTGAACAGTTCTTGCATTTCAAACTGCGCACCGGCTTCGTCCACCGTTTCACGTGCTGCGCCTTGCGCCACGGTTTCGTTCAGTTCCATGAAGCCCGCAGGCAGGGTCCACTTGCCTAAACGTGGTTCGATGTTGCGTTTGCAAAGTAACACTTTGTCACCCCACACCGGCACGGTGCCCACCACGTTGAGTGGGTTCTCGTAGTGGATGGTGTGGCACGCGTTGCAGACCGCACGCTCGCGCGTGTCGCCATCGTCGGGCAGGCGGTAGGTCACCGCGCTGCCGCAGGCTTTGCAATGTTGGATGAGCGGGCGGTGCAGCATGGCGTTAGACCAGGCGAACTTTGAGCTCGCCCAAGCCAGCCACTTCGCCCACCATGGTGTCGCCCGCCACCACCGCACCCACGCCTTCGGGGGTACCGGTGTAAATCAAATCACCGGGTTGCAGCTCCCATGCGGCAGACACATGCTCGATGGTTTCAGCGATGTTCCAAATGAGTTGGCTCACATGGCTGCGTTGACGGTCTTGGCCGTTGACTTGCACATAAATCTCAGCGTGTGCCACATCGCCCGCAAGTGCTGCGGGGGTGATGGGGCCAATGGGCGCGCTGTGGTCAAAGCTTTTGCCAATGCACCAAGGGCGACCTTGTTTTTTCATGTCGTTTTGCAAGTCGCGGCGTGTCATGTCCAAGCCCACGGCGTAGCCGTAGATGTGGCTCATTGCATCTGCGGCTTGGATGTTCTTGCCACCTTTGCCAATGGCCACCACCAACTCAATTTCATGGTGTAAATTTTTGGTGAGACTGGGGTAGGGCATGTCACCTGTTTCACCTGGATTGACCACCAACACAGCGTCTGCAGGCTTCATGAAAAAGAAGGGCGGCTCACGGCCTGTGAAGCCCATCTCTTTGGCGTGTTCTTCGTAGTTGCGGCCCACGCAGTAAATGCGGTGCACAGGAAAACGTTCGGCTTTGCCCACCACGGGCACAGACACAACGGGCGTAGGTTCAAACGCATAGCTCATAGCGTGCTCCAGTTGAAAAGGCTTAGCCTTGTGATTTGCTCACGAGCTCGAAGTGCTCCACGATGGGAGGCTGTGCAAAGAAGGGGCCCACGATGGCGCGCCACTCGCCAAAGGCAGGGGACTCACGGAAGTCCACGGTGTGGTTTTCAAGCGTGGTCCAAAAAATTTGCAGCAGATAGCGCTCGGGTGACTCGATGCCACGGTTGATTTTGAAGCCCTGAAAGCCTTTGGCCTTGGCGATGACGGTGTTCACGCCGCGTTGGATGGCTTCGTCAAATGCGGCTTGTTGACCGGGTTGAATGCGAATGTCGACGAGTTCGAGAATCATGGTGTGTGTCTTGCAAGTTAAAACTGAGCCCAAGTCTACCGTCACAGCGCCCAGCCAGCCGTCGCATTCGGGATATCCTTTCGCCCTATGAGCCACACATCTGATACGACCACACCGCCTTTGTTTTGGCCCATGGATTGGGCATTGCCTGTGGGTGTGCAAGCGCTCTGCACCACGCGTGTGGGCGGTGTGTCGCAAGCTCCGTTTGATGGTTTTAACTTAGGCGACCATGTACAAGACGATGTGCATGCCGTGGCTCAAAACCGCGCTTTGCTACAAGCGCAGCTGGGGGGGGCGCGGCCTGTGTTCCTGAGCCAAGTGCACGGCGTGGAGGTGGCTCAGCTCAACGCCGTGACGCCCGATGGCACAGAAGCTGATGCTTGCCTCACGCAAGAGTCCCGAGTGGCTTGCACCATCATGGTGGCCGATTGTTTGCCGTTGTTGTTCACCGATGACGCAGGGCAGGTGGTGGCTGCCGCACATGCTGGATGGCGTGGCTTAGCTTCGGGTGTGATTGAACAAACGGTGAATGGGGTGTGTGCACAAGCAGGCGTGTCTGCAGCGCAAGTGCGTGTGTGGCTGGGACCATGCATTGGCTCTGATGCGTTTGAGGTGGGGGACGATGTGCGTGTGGCTTTCACTGCACAGGGCGATGCATCTGGGGCTGAGCGTTACTTCAAACCGCATCCCACCCACGCAGGCAAATGGTTGGCTGATCTTGCAGGCTTGGCGCGTTTGCGCTTGCAGGCTTTAGGCGTTACGTCGATTGCAGGCAACGACAGCACGCCCGAGTGGTGCACGGTCGCGCAGCGCTCAAGGCTCTTTTCGTACCGGCGCGATGGTGTCACCGGACGCTTCGCCGTGTGTATTTGGCGCAACTGAAGCGCCATCACCGCCAGCGTTTTGTATACCGTTTACCGCAAGCGCTTGTGCGCGCTCTGCGGCTTCTTTGGCCTTGATGGCACGGCGCCTCGCAGGCGTGCCCATGATGTAGCCGACCACGCCCATGGGTAATAAGCCATAGAGCAAGAAAGTAAACAGGGCGCCTAGCAAAGAGCCCACTGGGCTTGTCGCTTCAGCAATTGCCATCATCAAAGCCACGTAAATCCACGCGATCAGGACCAAATACATCTAGGGGTTTTCTCTTGAGTTTGATATCTGTCAGAAATTCGAAGGTAAATCACTGACATACTGGAGACAGTTAATAGCACAGCAGTGACTGTATAGGAGTTAGAGATGGATCAGAATGCGGCCCTCAAGAGCCTAGGGGATAGCTGGCTCAAAGCCTTGGCCTCATTTCAAACAATCGGCGGTGGTGGAGATGCAAAAACACCTTCGTTGAGCTTCTCGCCAGACAAACTGGAAGCCCTGCAAAAGCAGTACATCGAAGAAGCCACTGACTTGTGGAACCAAAGTTTGCACGGCAAACCAGAAGTGAAAGACCGCCGCTTCAAAGGCGAAGCATGGGCACACAACCCCATGGCCGCTTTCACCGCGGCAGCGTATTTGCTCAACACCCGCACGATGATGGCACTCACCGAAGCCGCTGAAACTGACGCCAAAACCAAAGCACGTATTCAATTTGCCGTTGAGCAATGGGCGGCTGCCTCTGCACCCAGCAACTTCTTGGCACTCAATGCTGAAGCACAACAAAAAGCGATTGAGACCAAAGGCGAGAGCATTTCCAAAGGCATTCAAAACTTGTTGCACGACATGCAGCAAGGCCATGTGTCAATGACCGATGAGAGCCTGTTTGAGGTGGGCAAAAACGTGGCCACCACCGAAGGCAAAGTGGTGTTTGAAAACGAGTTCTTTCAATTGCTCGAATACAAGCCACTCACCGCCAAGGTGTATGAGCGTCCGTTCTTGTTCATACCGCCTTGTATCAACAAGTTCTACATCTTGGACTTGCAGCCTGAAAACTCATTCATCCGCTATGCCGTGGCCCAAGGTCATCGCACGTTTGTGGTGAGCTGGCGCAATCCTGATGAAAGCCTACGCAACACCACATGGGACAACTATGTGGAAGATGTGGCCATTCAAGCCATCAAGGCGGTGCAAGAAATTGGTGGCTCTAAGCAAATCAATGCACTGGGCTTCTGTGTGGGCGGCACCATTCTTTCGAATGCATTGGCAGTGTTGGCTGCGCGTGGTGAAAAGCCAGTGGCCAGCGCGACCTTGTTGACCACCTTGATTGACTTTACTGACACTGGCATCCTGGATGTGTTCATCGACGAAGCCTTTGTGAAGTACCGCGAAGGCCAGTTTGCCGAAGGCGGGCTGATGAAGGGCAAAGACATGGCGTCGACCTTCAGCTTCTTGCGCCCCAACGATTTGGTGTGGAACTACGTGGTGGGCAACTACCTCAAAGGTGAAACACCACCGCCGTTTGACTTGCTTTACTGGAACAGCGATTCCACCAACTTACCCGGCCCCATGTATGCCTGGTACTTGCGCAACACCTACCTTGAGAACAACCTCATCAAGCCTGGCAAAGCCATGGTGTGCGGCGAGAAGATTGACTTGCGCATGGTGGACATGCCCATCTACATCTACGGCTCGCGTGAAGACCACATCGTGCCCATCGGCGGCGCGTATGCCAGCACGCAAGTGTTCCCTGGTAAGAAGCGTTTTGTCATGGGGGCCTCTGGCCACATCGCAGGCGTGATCAATCCACCCGCGGCCAAGAAGCGTTGTTACTGGACGGGCAGCGAAACCAGTTTCCCCAAAGACGCTGAGCAATGGATTGCCAAATCCAAAGAGCACGCTGGCAGCTGGTGGACCGATTGGTCAGCTTGGCTCAAAACACACGCAGGCAAACAAATTGCCGCGCCCAAGACTTATGGCAAAGGTAAATACAAGGCGATCGAAAACGCACCCGGTCGTTATGTGAAAGAACGCGCAAGCAATTAATTTTTCAAGACTTCAATATTTCCTAGGAGACAAAAATGGAAGACATCGTCATCGTTTCAGCCGCACGTACTGCCGTGGGTAAGTTTGGTGGTTCACTCGCCAAAATTGCTGCCACAGAGTTGGGCTCTATCGTCATTCGTGAAGCTCTGGCCCGGGCCAAAGTAGATCCATCGCAAGTGGGTGAGGTCATCATGGGCCAAGTTCTCGCTGCTGGCGCAGGGCAAAACCCTGCACGCCAAGCGTTGATGAAGTCTGGCGTTCCTCATTCGGTACCTGCTTTGACCATCAACGCCGTGTGCGGTTCGGGCCTCAAAGCGGTCATGTTGGCTGCACAAGCTGTGGCGTATGGCGACAGCGACATCGTGGTGGCTGGTGGTCAAGAAAACATGAGCGCTTCGGGTCATGTGCTGTTGGGTTCACGCGATGGCCAACGCATGGGCAACTGGAACATGATCGACACCATGATCGTCGACGGTTTGTGGGACGTGTACAACCAATACCACATGGGCATCACGGCTGAGAACGTGGCCAAAGAATTCCACATCACCCGCGACATGCAAGATGCCTTGGCTTTGGCTAGCCAACAAAAAGCAGCGGCAGCACAAGAGGCAGGCAAATTCGCAGCTGAAATCGTGTCAGTCAACATCCCGCAACGCAAAGGTGATCCGATTGCGTTCAATGCCGACGAATACATCAACAAGAAAACCACCGCCGAGGTCTTGGCAGGCTTGCGTCCAGCTTTCGACAAAGCGGGTTCAGTGACGGCCGGTAACGCATCCGGTATCAACGACGGCGCTGCCGCTGTGGTGGTGATGACTGCTAAAAAAGCAGCTGCTTTGGGCCTCACTCCATTGGCACGCATTGCAGCTTTTGGCACCAGCGGTTTGGATCCCAAAATCATGGGCATGGGCCCTGTGTCTGCTTCACGCAAAGCTTTGGAGCGTGCAGGCTGGAAAGCATCAGATGTGGACCTGTTCGAACTCAACGAAGCCTTTGCTGCACAAGCTTGCGCCGTGAACCAACAGTTGGACATCGACCCAGCCAAGGTCAACGTCAACGGCGGTGCGATTGCCATTGGTCACCCCATCGGTGCATCCGGTTGTCGCATCTTGGTGACCTTGCTGCACGAAATGCAACGCACCAATGCCAAGAAGGGCTTGGCCGCGCTGTGTATCGGTGGCGGTATGGGTGTGTCGTTGGCACTCGAGCGTTGATGCAGCGTTGATTCGCACTTCACTCGAATTCAGATTTCTTTCACTAAAAACTCATAAATCAGGAGACAAAAAATGAGCAAAAAAGTAGCGTACGTCACAGGTGGCATGGGTGGCATCGGAACCGCGATCTGCCAACGTCTGCACAAAGAAGGCTTCACCGTGATCGCCGGTTGCGGTCCAACCCGTGATTTCAACAAATGGTTGGATGAGCAAAAAGCTTTGGGCTTTACCTTCTACGCATCCGTCGGCAACGTGGGTGATTGGGATTCCACGGTCGAAGCTTTCACCAAAGCCAAAGCCGAGCACGGCCCGATTGACGTGTTGGTGAACAACGCCGGTATCACCAAGGACCGCATGTTCTTGAAGATGACACGCGAAGATTGGGATGCGGTGATGAACACCAACCTCGACTCCATGTTCAACGTGACCAAGCAAGTGGTGCCAGACATGGTCGAACGTGGCTGGGGTCGCATCATCAACATCTCATCGGTGAACGGTGAAAAAGGCCAAGCGGGTCAAACCAACTACTCGGCTGCCAAGGCCGGTATGCACGGTTTCTCCATGGCGTTGGCGCAAGAGCTGGCCACCAAAGGCGTGACGGTCAACACCGTGTCACCTGGCTACATCGGTACAGACATGGTCAACGCCATTCGTCCTGATGTGTTGGAAAAAATTGTGGCCACGGTGCCCGTCAAGCGTTTGGGCAAGCCTGCCGAAATCGCGTCCATCATTGCGTGGATGGCCAGCGAAGACGGTGGCTACACCACCGGCGCTGACTTCGCCGTGAACGGTGGTTTGCACATGGGCTAAGCCTTTGTGGCTTCCATGAAAAAGCCCGCTTGAAGCGGGCTTTTTCACGTCTAGCAAAACCGTTTATTTGTTGAGCTTGACCATCTGCATGGCCGAGGCAATGAGGCCTGACACTTCGGTCATGTTGCTGGGCACGATGAGTGTGGTCTTTGCGTCAGACGCCACCTTGGCATAAGCCTGCACGGCTTGCTCGGCCACTTTGAGTTGCACCGCTTGTTCACCGCCGGGCTGGCGAATGGCAGCTGCGATGCGTTCAATCGCTTGTGCCGTCGCATCGGCCACTGCGGTGATGGAAGCGGCTTCACCTTGGGCCTTGTTGATGGCCGCTTGCTTCTCACCTTCAGAGCGCGCAATGAAAGCTTCGCGTTCACCCGTGGCGATGTTAATTTGTTCTTGACGACGGCCTTCTGACGCAGCAATGAGTGCACGCTTTTCACGTTCAGCCGTGATTTGCGATTGCATGGCATGCAAGATTTCTTTGGGCGGTGTCAGATCTTTGATTTCGTAACGCAACACTTTCACACCCCAGTTCAAGGCAGCTTCGTCGATGGCCGCCACCACTTGCGCGTTGATGATGTCGCGCTCTTCAAAAGTCTTGTCGAGTTCGAGTTTGCCAATCACGCTGCGCAAGCTGGTTTGTGCGAGCTGCGTCACGGCCATGATGTAGTTGGACGAGCCGTAGCTGGCTAAACGTGGGTCGGTCACTTGGAAATACAAAATGCCATCGACTTGCAGCTGCGTGTTGTCACGCGTGATGCAAATCTGACTGGGCACATCGAGCGGAATTTCTTTGAGGCTGTGCTTTTGAATCACGTTGTCAATGAAGGGCACCACAAAGTTCAAGCCGGGTGTGAGGCTGGCGTGGTACTTGCCCAAACGTTCGACCACCCATGCATTTTGCTGAGGCACGACCTTGACCGTTTTGACGATGAACAAAACGGCGATGGCCAAAAAGAGGAGAGCGATTTCCATGGATGGACCTTTCAGAGGGATTGAATTTTTTCCAGCACCAAGCGGTTGCCTTGCATCTCAACGATGCGGTGCAAGCCAGGCTCGGGTGTGGTGTTGGGTGTGCAAATGGCAGCCCATTGCGCACCACGGTGTTTGACTTGTGTGTGGCCTTGGGCGTCCCATGTTTCTACCGACACGGTTTCGCCGATGTCGAGGTGCACATTGCTGTCCTGTGCATCGTTGCTGAGTGGTTTTTTCAAGTGCCACAGCACGGCAGCACCGCCGCCCACGATGGCTGCTGAAACGATTTGCCAAGTGAGCGTGCCGTCTGCATAGGCTGTCAGCGCAGCGGCAGTAGCGCCTAGCGAGAGCATGAGCAAATAAAACGTGCCGGTCAGCAGTTCGGCCATCACGAGCACGCCTGCGACGATCAACCAGAGGGTTGGGTTATCCATCATTCACACCTTGAACTAAATATTTTTAGGTACATCACCATTGTGCCTAATTTGAAAAGAGTGGCACGGGATAATTAAGGCATGAATTTTCCCGATGCCTCGCTTTGGCGCACGTCCGTCGCCCCCATGATGGATTGGACTGATCGCCACTGCCGCTATTTCCACCGCCTGCTCAGCCGCAACACTTTGCTCTACACCGAGATGGTCACCACCGGTGCGCTTCGCCATGGCGATACACAGCGGCATTTGCGCTTCAACGCGGAAGAGCATCCGGTGGCTTTGCAGCTGGGTGGCAGCGACGCGGCTGATTTGGCGCACGGTGCGAAGTTGGGCGAGCAATGGGGCTACAACGAAATCAACCTCAATTGCGGCTGCCCGTCTGACCGAGTGCAGCGTGGCGCGTTTGGCGCGTGTTTGATGAACGAGCCACGCACCGTGGCCGATGGCGTGAAAGCCATGATGGATGTGGTGAGCATTCCTGTCACCGTCAAGCACCGCATTGGCATTGACCGCATCGAGAGCTACGACTTTGTGCGCGACTTTGTGGGTACGGTCAGCGATGCGGGGTGCAAGGTGTTCATCGTGCACGCACGAAATGCGTGGCTCGATGGTTTGAGTCCCAAAGAAAACCGCGAAGTGCCGCCGCTGCGCTACGAGTTGGGTTACCAGCTGAAAAAAGACTTTCCCAACTTGGTGATCGCCATCAACGGCGGCATCACCACCAATGCGCAAATGGCCGAGCACTTGCAGCATGTCGATGGTGTGATGTTGGGGCGCGAAGCCTATTACCGTCCGTGGCTGATGACGACGTGGGATGCCGAGTTTTACAACGACCCGCACGAGACACTCAGCCGCGAAGCGGTGGAGGAGGCGATGGTCGCTTACATGGAGAGAGCTCAAGCAGAAGATGGTTGCCCTTGGTATCCGATTGCACGTCACATGCTAGGGCTATTTCATGGCCAACGCGGTGCGCGTTTGTGGCGTCAGGTATGGAGCAACCACAAGCTCAAACCATTGCCACCGCGTGAAGTGCTGAAAATTGCCCGTGAGGCTTTGGCTCGCGGCGCGGAACATCCCGCAGAAACAAACTGACAGTATGGCGCTTTAGCTGGCGGCCTCTAAGCCGTTGGCAAAGTGTTCGTTCATGCGCTGCACCGTCAGTGCTGCGTCACGTGCCATCAACGCATCCATGATGGCTTGGTGCTCTTTGAGCGATTCTTCGAGGCGGCCGTTTTTGAACAACGAGTTGTGACGGTTGAGCTTCATCACCTTGCGCAAGTCCGCCACCATTTGGTCGCGCCAACGGTTGTTGGCGATTTCCAGCAAGCGCATGTGAAAGCGCTCGTTGATTTCAAAGAACTTTTCTCGGTCAGCCACAGCGGCCGTGAGCTCGGCGTGCAGGGCTTGCAAATCTTTGAGCTGCTCATCGCTGGCGTCTTTGGCCACCACGCCTGCAGCATCTGACTCCAGCAAAGAGAGCAGGTGGTACACATCGCGTTGGTCTTTTTCGTTGACCTCGGTCACATACGCACCGCGGCGCACTTTCATGGTCACCAAGCCTTCAGCGGCCAGCACCTTGAGGGCTTCGCGCATGGGCGTGCGGCTGATGCCGTATTCCTCGGCCAAGCGCATCTCGTCAATCCAGCTGCCGGGCTCTAATTCGGCCGCAAAAATACGCTGACGCAGCAGTTCAGCGACTTCTTCGTACAGGGCGCGAGGGGTGAGGGTGACGGCGGACATGGACTCGAATTGTAAGCTGATATAAGATTTTGAATCAATAATTATGAATGATATGATTCTGTAACGGATCAAAACCCTAGGTTAACCTTGGGTTTCTTTGATCGCTGCACACCCCTTTCAAGAGTGATTTGCCATGAGCCAAAAGCCAACCGAATTCAACGCCGCCAACCTCGAAGCATGGGCCAAAGCCGCTGCTAAATCAGCCCCAGGCGGCGACGTCAACGCCCTGAACTGGAAGACTTTGGACGGTATCAGCGTCAAGCCGTTGTACACCGCTGAAGACACCCAAAACCTCCCTTACGCCAACACATTGCCAGGCTTCGAGCCCTATGTGCGCGGCCCGCAAGCCACCATGTACTCGGTGCGTCCATGGACGATTCGCCAATACGCAGGCTTCTCCACCGCAGAAGAATCCAACGCGTTCTACCGCAAGGCTTTGGCAGCAGGTGGTCAAGGTGTGTCGGTGGCGTTTGACTTGGCCACCCACCGTGGCTACGACTCTGACCATCCCCGTGTGACGGGCGACGTGGGCAAGGCCGGTGTGGCGATTGACTCGGTGGAAGACATGAAGATCTTGTTCAACGAAATTCCGTTGGATAAAGTGTCGGTCTCTATGACCATGAACGGCGCTGTATTGCCAGTTCTGGCTGGCTACGTGGTGGCCGCCGAAGAGCAGGGCGTGAGCCAAGAGTTGCTGTCTGGCACGATTCAGAACGACATTCTGAAAGAGTTCATGGTGCGCAACACCTACATCTACCCGCCAGAGCCTTCGATGAAGATCATTGGCGACATCATTGGCTACACCGCCAAGCACATGCCCAAGTTCAACTCGATCTCGATTTCGGGTTACCACATGCAAGAGGCCGGTGCCAACCAAGCCTTGGAATTGGCTTTCACCTTGGCCGACGGCAAAGAGTATGTGAAAACCGCCATTGCATCAGGCTTGGATGTGGACGCCTTTGCGGGCCGCTTGTCGTTCTTCTGGGCGGTGGGCATGAACTTCTATTTGGAAATTGCCAAGATGCGCGCCGCCCGTTTGCTGTGGTGCCGCATCATGAAGGGCTTTGACGCCAAGAACCCCAAGAGCTTGATGCTGCGCACGCACAGCCAAACTTCGGGCTGGTCGCTCACCGAGCAAGATCCCTACAACAACGTTGTGCGCACCACCATCGAAGCGATGGCTGCGGTGTTTGGTGGCACACAGTCGCTGCACACCAACTCGTTTGACGAAGCGATTGCTTTGCCCACTGAGTTCTCGGCACGCATTGCGCGCAACACACAGCTGATCATTCAAGAAGAGACCCACATCACCAACGTGATCGACCCATGGGCCGGCTCGTACATGATGGAGTCGCTCACCCAAGAGATGGCCGACAAAGCGTGGGCCATCATCGAAGAAGTCGAAGCCATGGGCGGCATGACCAAGGCCGTGGACAGCGGCTGGGCCAAGCTGAAGATCGAAGCTGCTGCTGCTGAAAAGCAAGCGCGCATCGACTCTGGCAAAGACGTCATCGTGGGCGTGAACAAATACAAACTCGCCAAAGAAGATCCGATCGAAACCCTGTCGATTGACAACGTCCGCGTGCGCGACGGTCAGATTGAGCGTTTGCAAAAAATCAAAGCAACACGTGACACTGCCAAGGTGGAAGCCGCATTGGCCGCGTTGACGCAATCAGCTGAAACTGGTGAAGGCAACTTGCTCGACTTGTCCATCAAGGCCATTCGTCTGCGCGCCACAGTGGGCGAGGTGAGCGATGCGCTCGAAAAAGTGTTTGGTCGTCACCGCGCCGACACACAAAAGGTCACAGGCGTTTACGCTGCGGCCTATGACGACGGCGAAAACGTGGGAGACACCATGGAATATTGGAACGCTCTGAAGGCAGACATTGCCGCGTTTGCCGAAGACCATGGTCGCCGTCCTCGCGTGATGATTTCTAAGTTGGGCCAAGACGGCCACGACCGTGGCGCCAAAGTGGTGGCCACTGCGTTTGCCGACCTCGGCTACGACGTGGACATGGGCCCCTTGTTCCAAACACCTGAAGAGTGCGCTCGCCAAGCCATTGAAAACGACGTGCACGCCGTAGGTGTGTCAACACTCGCTGCTGGCCACAAAACCTTGGTGCCCGCCATCATTGCTGAGTTGCAGAAGCAAGGCGCTGACGACATCATCGTGTTCGTGGGCGGCGTGATTCCACGTCAAGACTACGACTTCTTGTACGAAGCGGGCGTCAAAGGCATCTACGGCCCAGGCACCCCCATTCCAGCCAGCGCCAAAGACGTGTTGGAGCAAATCAAAAAGGCCGTTGGGTGACGCCTGCACAGTTGCTCGATGGACTGTTGCAGGGCAACCCGCCCGTGCAACGCCGTGCGATGGCCAAAGCAATCACCTTGCTGGAGTCCACGCGCACGGATCATCGCGCATCTGCGGATGAGTTACTCACCGCCATGTTGCCGCACACGGGCAAGTCGTTTCGACTGGGCATCAGTGGTGTGCCGGGTGTGGGCAAGTCCACCTTTATCGAAGCGTTGGGTTTGTATTTGATTGGTCAAGGCCACCGTGTGGCGGTGTTGACCATTGACCCATCGTCGACAGTATCTGGCGGCTCCATTTTGGGTGACAAGACCCGCATGGAGTTTTTGAGTGTGCACGACCAAGCCTACATTCGACCCAGCCCATCGAGTGGCACCTTGGGTGGTGTGGCCGAAAAAACGCGTGAGTCGATGTTGGTCTGCGAAGCCGCAGGTTACGACGTGGTGATTGTGGAAACCGTGGGTGTGGGCCAAAGCGAAACCGCTGTGGCCAACATGACCGATATGTTTGTGTTGCTGCAGTTGCCCAATGCAGGCGACGATTTGCAAGCCATCAAAAAAGGCGTGATGGAGATTGCCGATTTGGTGGTCATCAACAAAGCAGACATCGACGCGACTGCCGCGACGCGTGCGCAGCTGCAAATCACCAGCGCCTTGCAACTGCTGGGTATGCACGGTGGCTCGGGCCATGCGCACCGCAACACCGAGGTGTGGCACCCCAAGGTGGTTCAACTCAGTGCCTTGCTGGGCCAAGGTGTGGATGCGTTTTGGGCCGCTGTGGGCGAGTTTCAAACCATTCAAAAACAAAACGGTCGCTTTACTGAGCGCCGCCAAAACCAAGCCCTGTCATGGATGTGGGAACGCATCGATGCAGGCTTGAAACAAAACTTCAGAGCGCAGCCGCGTGTGCAAACACTGCTGCCTCAACTCAGTCAACAAGTCGCGGCGGGCCAGCTGGCCGCTTCGACAGCTTCCCGTCAACTGCTCAGCGCTTACCAAGCGCAGGGTTAATTTGAAAATCTTCCTGGAGTAAAGAAAGAGCAACCATGCAAGACATCATTGAACAACTGGAACAAAAGCGCGCTGCGGCCCGCTTAGGTGGCGGCCAAAAGCGCATCGACGCACAGCACGCCAAAGGCAAACTCACAGCACGCGAGCGCATCGAAGTGTTGTTGGACGAAGGCACCTTCGAAGAGTGGGACATGTTTGTTGAACACCGTTGCACCGACTTCGGTATGGACGGCGACAAAATTCCAGGTGACGGCGTAGTCACGGGCTACGGCATGATCAATGGCCGTTTGGTGTTTGTGTTCAGCCAAGACTTCACCGTGCTGGGTGGTTCGCTGTCTGAAACGCATGCCGAAAAAATCTGCAAGATCATGGACCAAGCCATGAAGGTTGGCGCACCTGTGATTGGTTTGAACGATTCGGGCGGTGCGCGTATTCAAGAAGGTGTCGCCGCATTGGGCGGCTACGCCGACGTGTTCCAACGCAACGTCATGGCCAGCGGTGTGGTGCCACAGATCAGCATGATCATGGGCCCATCAGCGGGTGGTGCGGTGTATTCACCCGCCTTGACCGACTTCATCTTCATGGTCAAAGACACGTCCTACATGTTTGTGACTGGTCCAGATGTGGTCAAGACCGTGACCCACGAAGAAGTGACCGCCGAAGAGTTGGGTGGTGCCGTGACTCACACCACTAAGAGCGGTGTGGCTGACATGGCTTTTGAGAACGACGTCGAAGCCTTGCTCATGCTGCGTCGCCTCTACAACTACCTGCCACTCAACAACAAAGAAAAAGCACCCGTGCGCGTCAGCGGTGATCCATCGAGCCGCATGGACATCAGCTTGGACACTTTGGTGCCTGAGAACCCCAACAAAGCCTACGACATGAAAGAGCTCATCCTCAAGACAGTGGATGACGGCGATTTCTTTGAGTTGCAACCCGACTACGCCAAAAACATCCTGATCGGCTTTGCCCGCATGGAAGGCCAAACCGTCGGCATCGTAGCCAACCAACCTTTGGTGTTGGCAGGTTGCTTGGACATCAAGAGCTCGATCAAGGCCGCACGTTTTGTGCGCTTCTGCGATGCGTTCAACATTCCCGTCATCACCTTTGTGGACGTGCCCGGCTTCATGCCCGGTACCTCACAAGAGTACGGCGGCATCATCAAGCACGGCGCCAAGTTGCTGTACGCGTATGCCGAGTGCACGGTGCCAAAAATCACCGTCATCACACGCAAAGCCTACGGCGGTGCGTATGACGTGATGGCCTCTAAGCACTTGCGCGGCGACGTGAACTTTGCTTGGCCTAACGCCGAAATCGCAGTGATGGGTGCCAAGGGTGCGGTGGAAATCATCTTCCGCGAAGACAAAAACGATCCAGAAAAACTGGCTGCTCGCGAAGCCGAATACAAAGCCCGCTTTGCCAACCCCTTTGTGGCTGGCGCACGCGGCTTCATCGACGACGTGATTCAACCGCACGAAACACGCAAGCGCATCTGCCGCTCGCTGGTGATGTTGAAAGACAAGAAGATCGAAAACCCATGGCGCAAGCACGGCAACATTCCGCTCTAAGCCGCTAGGAGAAGAAGAACATGTTTACAAAAATTCTGATTGCAAACCGTGGCGAAATCGCTTGCCGCGTCATCGCCACCGCTCACAAAATGGGCATCAAAACCGTGGCCGTTTACTCTGAAGCCGACAAAGAAGCACGTCATGTGCAACTGGCTGATGAAGCTGTGTTGATTGGCCCAGCGGCCTCGCGCGAGTCTTACCTCGTGGCTGACAAAATCATCGCGGCTGCCAAGGCAACTGGCGCACAAGCTATTCACCCTGGCTACGGCTTTTTGAGTGAGAACGCCGAGTTCTCAAAGCGCTGCGAAGACGAAGGCATTGCCTTCATCGGCCCACGCCACTTCTCAATCTCCGCCATGGGCGACAAGATTGAATCCAAGAAGTTGGCTGGTGCTGCGGGCGTGAACTGCATTCCTGGCTACAACGACGCCATCGACACCGCTGAAGAAGCGGTGAAGATTGCCCAAGGCATTGGCTACCCCGTCATGATCAAGGCCTCAGCTGGTGGCGGTGGTAAAGGCTTGCGCGTTGCATTCAACGACAAAGAGGCCTTTGAAGGTTTCACCTCTTGCCGTAATGAAGCTCGCAATAGCTTTGGCGATGACCGCGTGTTCATCGAGAAGTTTGTCGAAGAGCCGCGCCACATCGAAATCCAAGTGCTGGGCGACAGCCACGGCAACGTGGTGTTCTTGAACGAGCGCGAGTGCTCGATTCAACGCCGTCACCAAAAAGTGATTGAAGAAGCGCCATCACCCTTCATCAGCGAAGCCACGCGCAAAGCCATGGGCGAGCAAGCCGTGCAGTTGGCCAAGGCGGTGAAATACCAATCCGCAGGTACGGTGGAGTTTGTGGTCGGCAAAGACCAAAGCTTCTACTTCCTCGAGATGAACACACGTTTGCAGGTGGAACACCCTGTGACCGAAGCCATCACAGGCCTCGACTTGGTCGAGCAAATGATTCGCGTGGCAGCAGGTGAAAAACTCACACTGACGCAAGCCGATGTCAAACGCAATGGTTGGGCTATTGAGTGCCGTATCAACGCCGAAGACCCGTTCCGCAACTTCTTGCCTTCCACTGGCCGTTTGGTGCGTTTCCAAACGCCAAAACAAACCATGTTCCAAGGCAACACCGCTGACTTGCTCGGCGTGCGTGTGGACACCGGTGTGCAAGACGGTGGCGAGATTCCGATGTTCTACGACTCGATGATCGCCAAGCTCATCGTGCACGGCAAAGACCGCAACGACGCGATTGCCAAAATGCGCGAAGCACTGAACGGCTTTGTGATTCGCGGCATCAGCTCGAACATCCCATTCCAAGCCGCTTTGTTGGCGCATCCCAAGTTTGTCTCGGGTGACTTCAACACGGGCTTCATTGCTGAGCAATACGCGCACGGCTTCCGCGCTGAAGACGTGCCACACGAAGACCACGACTTCTTGGCTGCCTTGGCTGCGTTTGTGCGTCGTAAATCTCGCGAACGTGCCGCAGGTTTGAGCGGTCAGCTGCCTGGCTACGACGTGCAAATTGGTCAAGACTACGCAGTGGTCGAGTTGGGCCAAGGCGGCAACAACCGCTACGTGTTAGTGCATGTGGACGAGTTCATCGGCAAACCCGGTGTGGCGCAAATCACCATCGCTGGAAAAACCTACGCGATCGAAAGCAAGTCTCGCTTGAACGACATCCGCATCGAAGGCACTTGCAACGGCAAGCCTTTCACAGCGCAAGTCGAGCGCGGCACTTTGAAAAACCCATTGGCTTTGCAAGTGCAGCACAACGGCACGCGCATCGAAGCTTTGGTGATGTCGCCACGCATGGCCGAGTTGCACAAGCTCATGCCATTCAAAGCACCACCAGACTTGAGTAAGTACGTGTTGTCGCCCATGCCTGGCTTGTTGGTCGAAGTGTCTGTGACACCTGGCCAAAAAGTGCAAGCGGGTGAGCGCGTCGCCGTCATCGAAGCGATGAAGATGGAAAACGTGTTGTTTGCAGCTGCAGACGGCGTGGTCAAAAAAGTGGTGGCCGCTAAGGGCGAATCATTGACTGTGGACCAGATGATTGTGGAGTTCGAATAATGGCTCGTCCATTCAAAGTTCTCGGTATTCAACAAATCGCCATCGGCGGCCCTGACAAGGGCCGCTTGAAAAAGCTGTGGGTTGACATGTTTGGCCTCGAAGTCACGGGCACGTTTCAAAGCGAACGCGAGAACGTGGACGAAGACATCTGTGCCATCGGCGCCGGCCCTTTCAAGGTCGAAGTCGATTTGATGCAGCCCATGGACATCGAGAAAAAGCCTGCGGTTCACGCCACGCCGTTGAACCACATTGGCTTGTGGATCGATGACCTGCCCGTGGCTGTGGAATGGCTCACGGCGCAAGGTGTGCGCTTTGCACCCGGCGGCATCCGCAAGGGCGCGGCTGGCTTTGACATCACCTTCATGCACCCCAAGGCGAACGACGAGTTTCCCATTGGTGGTGAAGGCGTGTTGATTGAGCTGGTGCAAGCGCCGCCTGAAGTGGTGAAGGCCTTTGCAGTCTTGGCTGCTTCGCACGCATAAGCTACTCGGTCAAAGAAAAAGCCGCTCACATGAGCGGCTTTTTTCATGGGCATGTCCCATCTGGGCAGAGTTTATCTAAGCGGCTATGTCATTCGTGCATAGACACCCGCTTGGCCAACACATACGCCAGCAAAGATGCACAAGTGGCAACCACAGCACACATCCAATAGTGCGTCACTTGCCCGCTAGGCTCGTTTTGCAGCAGCATGCCGCCTACCCATGCGGCCACGCCCATCGAGAACGACTGCACCGCGCCGTTGAGTGACATGAAGGTGCCGCGAAATTTGGGGTTGGCTGCCGAGGTGAGCAAGGCCATGCCTGGAATCATGCGGGCGTTCATGGCAAAGAAAAGGGTGCTCGTCACTAGCAACACAACGTACAAAGGCACTGGCTCGATGAGTGTGATGGCAAACATGGGAATGATCGAGAACAACACAGCACGTTGAAACGTTTGGCGTTTGCCCAAGCGGTCTGTCAGGCCACCCACCCAGCGTGCACTGAATAGGGTGACGACTCCACCGCAGAAATACAGCCAAGGTATTTCGTGCGAAGCCATGATCTGGTTGTTTTGCAAATACAGCGTGATGTACGGAATGATGGTGAAGGCGGCAAACATCATGGTGGCTGACAACAGCAACGCCATGCGTTGGTTGGGCTCGCCCAGCACCTGACCCATGGCGTGCAACACATGTTTGTCCTTGGCGTGGGCCACGTGTGCGTCGAGTTTGGGCACGCTGTAATTCGCCAGTGCGCCCACGGCGATACACATCACGCCGATGGCAAAGAAGGCGGTGTGCCAGCCCCACAAGTTGGCAAACAGCAAACCTGCTGGCACGCCAGCCACGGTAGCCACCGAGAACGAGGTCATCACAATGCCGGTGGCGCGGCCACGGCGCTCGAAGGGTACGACGTCACCAATGATGGTTTGTGTCATGGTGGACAGCACGCCACCAAAAAAGCCAGAGGCAATGCGCGCAGCCATGAGCCAGCCATAGGTGGGCGCAATGCCACAGGCTACCGTGGTGAGGGCAAACAACACGTATAGCGTGAGCAGCAAATGCTTGCGGTCGAAACGGTCGATGAAGGTAGTGGCAAACAAGCCAGATAGTCCGGCTGCCACGGTGTAGGCCGAGACCAATAACCCAAACTCTGCGAAGCTGATGCCAAACAAGCTGGTGAGCTGTGGCCCTAGCGGCATCATGATCATGAAGTCCACGATGTGTGTGAACTGAATGCCGGCGAGCGACAAAAGAAGCAAAATTTCTTTGCGTGCAGTGAGTTTGGTGTGCATGGAAATCTCAGGTATCGCAGACAGGGCAGAAGGTGCCCTGAGGCACGAAGCGACGATTAAGCTTTTGTAGCTTGGCGCGCTTTGGCTTTGGCGAGTGCGGCCTCGATGATCGCACGTTTGCGATCAACCTCGGGAGCATGCTCAGTGCCTTTGGTGTGTGCTGTCAGGTCAGAAAGTTTCTCGATGGCCTCTGCTTGTAGGCGAGCATCGTGTTCAATGGCTTCACGTCTCAAGCGGATAGAACGTGTGTCATAGCGCTGACGGGCAAGGTCAGCCAACTCTTGAGGCCATGAGGCCCAGCCACTCAAGTTGATGTCGATGGGTTCGAGAGAGATGCAATCCACGGGGCAGGCAGGAATGCACAACTCGCAGCCTGTGCAATAGGGCTCCACCACGGTGTGCATGCGCTTGTTGGCGCCTACGATGGCGTCGGTCGGGCACGCTGCGATGCATAGCGTGCAGCCAATGCACCACGCTTCATCAATGATGGCGATGGTGCGCGGGCCTTCTAAGCCGTTTTCAGGGTTCAGGGGTAGGGCAGGCTTGCCTGTGAGGGCTGCAAGCCGTTCAACGCCTTCTGTGCCGCCTGGAGGGCACTGGTTGATGTCAGCCTCGCCTTGGGTGATGGCCTCGGCGTAGTGCTGACAGTCAGGGTAGCCACAACGCGTGCATTGCGTTTGTGGCAGGGCGTTGTTGATCTGTTCGACCAGACTCACTTTTGTGCGGCAGCCGCTTTTTTAGCGGCGGGCTTGGCAACGGCTTTGACCGGTGCAGCTTTAGCAGCCACAGGTGCCGCCTTCTTCACTGCGGGGGTAGCTTTCTTCGCCACAGCTTTGGGCTTGGCTGCAACCGCCTTCACAACGCCATTGCCTTGGCCTTTGTTGTGTTCCAAGATGAAGCTCTTGACGTGTGGGTACACCACATCGCGCCAACGGCGGCCACTGAAGATGCCGTAGTGGCCTGCGCCTTTGGCTTCGAGGTGGTGGTGTTCTTGGCGCACGATGCCGCTGCACAGCTTGTGCGCGGCTTCGGTTTGGCCTGAGCCAGAGATGTCGTCCAACTCACCTTCCACAGTCAACAACGCTGTGGTGCGAATGTCTTGTGGGCGCACCAACTCAAGCTTGCCTTGTGGGTTTTTGATTTCCCATGTGCCGCGCACCAGTTTGAAGTCTTGGAACACCGTGTTGATGGTTTCCAAGTAGTAATCGGCATCCATGTCGAGCACCGCGTTGTACTCGTCATAGAAATCGCGGTGTGAGTCGACGCTGGAGTTATCGCCCTTGATCAAGTCTTTGAAGTAGTCGTAATGGCTCTTCAAGTGACGATCGGGGTTCATGGCCACGAAGCCCGTGTGCTGCAAGAAGCCGGGGTAAACGCGACGGCC
>CAUPNL010000033.1:0-26952 GCA_963512655.1 uncultured Limnohabitans sp.
ACGATGTGTCGGGTGTTGAAAGTCGCGCGTGCTGGTTTTTATGCGTGGCTACACCAGCCAAACTCAAATCGTGCGATTCAAGACGAACGCCTACTTGGCCTGATCCGTGACTCATATGCGGCCAGTGGCGGCGTCTACGGCTCGCCGCGCGTGTTTGCCGATTTACGAGAAGCTGGCGAGACATGCGGCAAGCATCGCGTAGAGCGGATCATGCGCAGCCACAAGATACAAGCTGTGCGGGGCTACAAAATTCCAAAGTCCGTTAAGGGTCGTCCGTCTATTCTTGCGCCCAACCGTGTCAATCGTGAATTCACAGTTGACGCGCCAGACCGTGTATGGGTAACGGACATTACCTACATTCGAACATGGCAAGGTTGGCTGTATTTGGCAGTTGTATTAGATTTGCACTCGCGTGCAGTGGTTGGCTGGTCCATGAAACCTACGATTGCTAAAGAGCTGGTCTTGGATGCGTTAATGATGGCTGTATGGCGTCGCAAACCTAATCAGGAGGTGATCGTCCATTCAGATCAGGGTAGCCAATACGGCAGCGATGACTGGAAACGGTTTTGCGATGCCAATCAACTGTTGCCGAGTATGAGTCGTCGTGGCAATTGCTGGGACAACGCAGTGGCTGAGTCATTCTTCAGTTCTTTAAAAAAAGAACGAATTCGCAAGCGCATTTACAAAACTCGGGATCTGGCTCGGGCAGATGTATTTGATTACATAGAAGCTTTTTACAATCGAACCCGACGCCACAGCCATCTGGGTGGCGTTAGTCCCGAGGCGTTTGAACGCGCCTCAATTTGAGGCTTGAGTTTGTCTACCGTTGCGTGGGAAGTCCAAAGCACGAAGTGGATGGTCTATGGGCAGAACTATCTTGAGGTAGTAATGCCTATCTCGCTTGTATAAGCCAAGAAATTTCACCAGTGAACACCATGTTATGTAACAAGAGGTGACTCACCAAGGTGATACAAACTTGAATGCTATTACTTGGAATGAACCCTAAGTTCTTGACAGCATTCAAGTTATATAAATTAAGGTGACGGGCCCGACCCTCAGCACTGGCTCCACAGTTAGGGCTGCTCGGTTCCCCGCCTGACCCAGTTGGCCGCTTCACCATGTGAGGAGGCCCGTCGAGGTCTATTGTAGGTCACATAGAATGCTTGGCTTATGTCGTACCTCGTGCTCGCCCGCAAATATCGCCCAAAAACCTTCACGGAGATGGTGGGGCAAGAGCACGTCGTGCAGGCGCTGACCAATGCGCTGACCACCCAACGTTTGCACCACGCCTATTTGTTCACGGGCACACGCGGTGTGGGTAAAACCACCGTCTCGCGCGTGCTGGCCAAATCGCTCAATTGCCAAGGCGTGGACGGCACAGGCGGTATCACGGCCAACCCTTGCGGTGTTTGCCAAGCCTGTACCGACATTGATGCAGGTCGCTTTGTGGATTACACCGAGTTGGATGCCGCTTCTAACCGTGGTGTTGACGAAGTGCAAAGCTTGCTGGAACAAGCCGTTTACAAGCCTGTGCAAGGCCGCTTCAAAGTCTTCATGATTGACGAGGTGCACATGCTCACCAACACCGCGTTCAACGCGATGTTGAAGACGCTCGAAGAGCCGCCTGAATATTTGAAATTCGTGCTCGCCACGACCGACCCGCAAAAAGTGCCGGTCACGGTGCTGTCGCGCTGCTTGCAGTTCAACTTGCGCCCCATGGCCCCCGAAACTGTGCTGGAGCACTTGGGCCATGTGCTGGGCCAAGAAAACATCGACTCCGAGCCACAAGCTTTGCGCCTGTTGGCCCGTGCCGCGCGTGGTTCGATGCGTGATGCTTTGAGCTTGACCGACCAAGCCATTGCCTACGGCGGTGGCCAGCTGCAAGAAGCAGCTGTGCGGCAAATGTTGGGCAGTGCCGACCGCTCGCATGTGTTCCGTTTGATTGAGGCCTTGGCACATGGTGATGGCAAATCGGTGGTCGAAACTTCGGAAGCTTTGCGCGTGCATGGCCTGAGCGCTGCTGCGACGCTCGAAGACATGTCGATGGTTTTGCAACGCATGGCTGTGTTGCAAGCTGTGCCTGACATGGGTGAGGGCGATGCCGCAGACCCCGAAGCCGCCGAGATGGCGCGTTTGGCGGGTGTGATGCCAGCTGATGAAACCCAACTGCTTTACAGCCTGAGTTTGCATGGCCGACAAGAGTTGGGTTTGGCCCCTGACGAATACGCTGCACTGACGATGGTGCTCTTGCGATTGTTGGCATTCAAGCCACAAGCTGCAAACTCTGCTTCTGCTTCTGCTTCTGCTTCGGCTGAAAAAAAAACTCTAATTAATCCGCAACGTGCCGCTTCGGCACCAGCACCGGCTGCTGCCCCAGCTGCGTCCATGCAGCCCGCTGCATCGCAAGTGCCTGCGCCTGCGCCTGCGCCTGTCGTCGCTCAACGCCCCCCCGAGCCCCAGCCCGCAGCCCCCGTGCAGGCCTTGCCCGTGCGTGACATGCAACCACGCGAAGTGGCTCCTTGGGAAGACGACCCCAGCTACGACCCCGACGGTTCAGACAGTTCCAGCTACGACCACGACTCAGACGCTGCTGTGGTGGCCATGCCCGTGCGCCAACAAGCCGAGCCCAGCGCTGCGCTTGAATCGCAAATGCCCACCACCGAAGTGCCGCAGATCGTGGCCACACCCGAAGGTGAGGTTTGGCACAAGGTGGTGATGGACATGTCTGCCGCCGAAACCATCAACGCCTTGGTGCGTGAGTTGGGTTTGCAGTCACAACTGGTGGCACGTGACACCGACACTTGGATGCTGCGCGTCGAGCGCGAGTCCCTCAACAGCACCACCAGCCGCGAACGTTTGCAAAAAGCACTCGAAACCGCGGGCTACCCCGTGCGCCTGACAGTGGAAGTGGGCCGCGTGCAAGACAGTCCTGCCAAGCGCAATGCGGCCGCTGCAGCGCAACGCCAAGCAGGGGCCGAGGCCATCATCCTGAACGACCCGTATGTTCAAAGTTTGATGCGAGACTACGGCGCCAAAATCGTGCCGGGCAGCATCAAGCCGCTTTAAGTCCAACCGCTTTATTTTTTAGTTTGTAAAAGGGAAACACATGTTCAACAAAGGACAACTCTCGGGCCTCATGAAGCAAGCCCAAGCCATGCAAGAGAACCTGAAAAAGGCACAAGACGAATTGGCTTTCGTTGAAGTGACTGGTGAATCTGGTTCAGGTTTGGTCAAGGTTTTGATGACTTGCAAGCACGATGTCAAACGCATCACCATCGACCCAAGCCTGCTGGCTGACGACAAAGACATGCTCGAAGACTTGGTGGCTGCCGCCTTCAACGACGCGGTGCGCAAAGCTGCTGAAACTAGCGAAGCCAAGATGAGCAAGCTCACCGCTGGTTTGCCACCTGGCCTGAAGCTGCCGTTTTAAATGAGCGACACGTCTGTGCTTGAAGGCCTGATTCAGGCCCTGCGCCGTTTGCCCGGCGTGGGGGTGAAATCGGCCTCGCGCATGGCGTATCACCTGCTGCAGCATGACCGCGAGGGGGCTGAGATGATTTCTCAAGCCCTGCACCAAGCGGCTAGCCAAGTGCAGCATTGCGAACGCTGTCACACCTTCACCACTCAGCCCGTGTGCGACACCTGCTTGGACGAAGGGCGCGACACGACCCGCTTGTGCGTGGTCGAAACACCTGCCGACCAATCAGCGGTGGAGCGCACAGCCGCTTACAAGGGCCAGTACTTTGTGTTGATGGGGCGCATCAGCCCCTTGGATGGTTTTGGCCCCAAAGACATTGGTCTGCAAAAACTCATCGAGCGAGCCAGCGACGGCGTGGTGAAAGAGGTCATCTTGGCCACCAATTTCACTGCCGAGGGCGAGGCCACAGCCCATGTGCTGGGCGAGGCTTTGAAGAAGCGCGGTGTGCAAGTCACACGCCTAGCCCGTGGTGTGCCTGTGGGCAGCGAGCTGGAGTATGTGGACTTGGGCACCATTGCCCACGCCTTGGTGGACAGGCGCGACGCTTAAAGCAGATTATTTCTTGGCGACCTTGGTGTCGCCTTTTTTATCGCTTTTGGTTGACGCTTGCTTTTTGCCAGTGCCTTTGCTCTCTTTGGCAGATGCCAGCTTATCGCCCTTGGTGTTTTTGCCACCTTTGGCAGCGGCCTTGCGTTTGGCCACGGCTTCAGGCGACAGATCCAAATGTCCGTTGTCAGCGACTTGGGCCGTGACGTCACCCAGTGTGTTGGCATTGCGAGGCACTAGCAAGGCTGAACCTGCTTTGATGAGCATGCGAGGTGGGATGTTATTGATGGCACGAAAGTCTGCCTCACTCATGTTCACGCGCTTGGCGGCATCTCCCACTTTCATGGTGGTAGGGGCGATCCAAGCGGTCCAAGAAGCCATACGGCCCAAAGTTGAGGCTTCGTAGTTGCGCTGAAACACGTCGGCGTTGTCCCAGGGCAGCAAGATGTTCGGGGAGCCTGCCGCTAGTAGTACGGGGCGGTGCGCGGAAGGGTTCAGTGCTTTGAAATCTTGTTCCGAAATGTCGGCCAGTTTGGCGGCCACGCTCACGTCCATGTCACGTGGGAGGGGAACGCTTTGAAAATAGGGGTGGTTGGGGATGTTGGGTAGCGTCACGCTGTATTGCGGGGGATTACCCACAATATTTTTCATGGCCAATAACTTAGGCACATACATGCGTGTTTCCATGGGCATGTTCAAGTCGGCATAGCCTGTGGGTAGACCTGCACGTTTGTTGCGCGCAATGGCTTTGCCCACATTGCCTTCGCCCCAGTTGTAAGCGGCCAAGGCCAAATGCCAGTCACCAAACATTTTGTGCAGACGCTCAAGGTAGTCCAATGCGGCCCGGGTGGAGGCTTGCACATCGCGGCGGTCGTCGCGGAAGGCATTTTGTTTGAGGTCGAAGCTTTTGCCAGTGGCTGGCATGAACTGCCACATGCCGCTGGCACGTGCGCTAGACACCGCTTGTGGGTTGAAGGCGCTTTCAATGAAGGGCAACAAAGCCAGCTCGGTGGGCATCTTGCGCGCTTCGAGTTCTTCAACGATGTGATACAGGTATTTGTTTGAGCGCTCGGTCATGCGCTGCAAATAATCGGGTTTGGCGGCATACCACTGTGTTCTGTCGCTGACCAACGGGGAGTCTAGGTCAGACATTTGGTAGCCCTTGCGAATGCGCTCCCACAAATCGTTGGGCAAATCGAGTTTCGTCACGGTGTCGCGATTGGCATTGCCTTTGGCGACGGGGCTCAACTCACCTTGGGTGACATTGCTGAATTGGCCAGGTTCAGATAGGTTTGCACAGCCCGTGAGCAGGGCCAGGCTGAGGCTGAAAGTGGTGAGTAGAAATCTCATTTGAAATCGTTCTTCCATTCGCGAAGGGCTGCAAAGACAGCCACGTCATCGGTTTGTTCGAGCGCTGAGAGTCCAGCGTGTTGTGCCACAGCATGCCGCACAGAGTTGAGTCGAGACCGTAAAAACGGGTTGATGTTTAACTCGTTGCCAAGCGAGGCAGGAAGGGTAGGAAGCCCTTGATTTCTAAGCTGCTGGCAGTGTGCTGCGTAGGTTTGCAAATCGGTGTTGCTGGGTTCTACGGCGAGCGCAAATTGCAAGTTGGACAGAGTGTACTCGTGGGCACAACACACGCGTGTGTTGGCTGAGAGTGAGGCTAAAAGATCTAATGAGGCCTGCATTTGCTCCGGCGTGCCTTCAAAGATGCGACCGCAGCCGCCTGAAAATAAGGTGTCTCCGCAGAACAACACAGGGCTATCGGGTGCCTCGGGCAACACGTACGCCACATGGCCCGCCGTGTGGCCCGGCACGTCTAGCACTTGCACGGTTTGGCCTAGCAGTTCGAGACAGTCGCCTTGCATGACCGGGGTGAAGGGCGCAGGCATGTCTTCGCGTGCGGGACCAAACACTTGTGCGCCCGTGGCCAGGTGCAATTCGCGCACACCACCCACATGGTCGGCGTGGTGGTGGGTGACTAGAATCGCGGCAAGTTTCAGACCCTCTTTGGCCAGCGCTTGCAACACAGGCGCCGCGTCACCGGGGTCGACCACCACGGCCATAAGGTCCTGTTGCCACAACCACAGGTAGTTGTCAGAGAACGCGGGCAGTGCAATCAGCTTCATGTCATCCACACCTTTAAAAAACGATAGTTTGCCTGACTGGCTGGCGTCCCCCGCTGGGCAGTATTTGTGCGCGTGGGAACAAACTTATTTAGACCGCGCTGTGGCCGATGTGTTTGGCTTTCACGCCTTGCAACTTGGCTTTCCAACGCTAGACGCTTTGCAAGCCAATCGCATGCCGCACCGATGGCTGGCCAGTGACACACACCCAGAGCCTTGGCCTTTGGGGCGTGATGTGGTGCTGACCAATTACGAAGCCTTGCCTTTTCCCAACGCCAGCTTGGACTTGCTGGTGTTGCCCCACACGCTGGAGCTGAGCTACGACCCGCACGCCACCTTGCGCGAGGTTGAGCGCGTCTTGGTGCCCGAGGGGCGTGTGGTGATTTGTGGCTTTAACCCCAACAGCCTGTGGGGTTTGAGCAAAAGCTGCAAGCGTGGTTTTTCGCAGGTGGGGGACTTCATTGGCCAACGCCGTTTGCGTGACTGGCTGCAACTGTTGAGTTTTGAGGTGGAGTCCACCAGCTTTGGTTGCTATCGCCCAGCAGTGAAAACCGAGCGTTGGCTGCAACGCTTGGATTGGATGGACGAGGCAGGCGTGCGTTGGTGGCCTATTTTGGGTGCGGTCTACGGCATGGTGGCGGTCAAGCGCGTGCACGGTATGCGACTGATGTCACCCGCATGGAAAAAAGCGGTGCCGCGTGCCGCGGTGGTGGCGACGTCCGTGTCAAGCACGGCCAACCATACTGCCGCACATGCGGTGGCGCGCCCAGCATCACAAGGAATGAAATGAACACGGTAGAAATTTACACAGACGGTGCTTGCAAGGGCAACCCAGGCCCAGGCGGTTGGGGTGCATTGCTGCGCTCGCCCTCGGGCCAAGAAAAAGAGTTGTTTGGCGGCGAGCTGGGCACAACCAACAACCGCATGGAATTGTTGGCTGTGATTGAGGCCTTACGCGCTTTGAAGCGGCCTTGTGTGGTGGCTTTGTATTTAGACAGCGAATACGTGCGCAAAGGCATCACCGAGTGGATTCACGGCTGGAAAGCCCGCAACTGGCGCACCGCGGCCAAGCAGCCCGTGAAGAATGCTGATCTGTGGCAACAGCTCGATGCGCTCACCCACCAGGGCGACCACGACATCGTGTGGCATTGGGTCAAGGGGCATGCTGGCCACGTTGACAACGAGCGGGCGGATGGTTTGGCTAACCGAGGTGTGGACATGGTCCTGTCGGCTAAGTGACAGCTTGTGTGAAGCCTAGGTAAATTTGCTGTTTTGACGCTAGCCGCTGGTACATTGCAGGGTTGATTTAAATACAACTTAAAAGAATCTCACTCATGGCCTCCAAAAAGATGTATTCCGTTGTGGCTGTCGTTGGCATCGTCGGTGCTTCAACTCTCGCTTGGTGGTTGCAAGCACCCAAGTCTGACGCTGGCGCTGCGACGGGCGTGCGTCCCAGTGGCGTTGAAATCACGCAAGTCAAAAAACAAACCTTGCGTGACGATGCCGAGGCTGTGGGTACTTTGCGTTCGTCACAAAACGTGATGCTGCGCCCCGAAGTGGCAGGCCGTGTGCTGTCGTTGGGTTTTGCCGATGGCGCGCGTGTGCGCGCTGGCCAAGTGTTGGTGCAAATGGATGACACCTTGCAACGCGCGGAGGTGCAGCAGTCTCTGGCTCAGATGTCGATTGCCAAGGCCAACCACAAACGCAACCAAGAACTGGTGGCGCAAAACTTCATCGCCCAGCGCTCACTCGACGAAAGCGCAGCGGCCTTGCAAGTGTCAGAAGCGCAACTGGGCTTGTCCTGCGCACGCTTGGATCGTATGCGTTTGATTGCGCCGTTCAATGGCGTGGTCGGCATTCGCAACGTCAACGTGGGTGACTACGTGAAAGACGGCGCGGATCTGATCAACCTTGAAAACATCGGCAGCTTGTATGTGGACTACCGCTTGCCCGAGCGCTACCAAACCAAGGTGATGCCAGGCCAAACGATTGAGGTCAAACTCGATGCGTTCAGCGGCCGATTGTTCAAAGCCAAGGTCGAAGCGGTGGACCCTTTGATTGACGCGAATGGCCGCTCCATCGGCGTGCGTGCGGTGTTGGCCAATACGGCGGGTGAGCCCATCGCTGCTGCGGGTGGCAAAGGCCCAGCGGCACAGGCGTCCAGCGCGTCCGTTGTCTCGGCTTCAACCCCTGCCGTCGCTGCCAAACCGGCGGCATCTGCACCCGTGGTTGCCTCTGGAGCGATGCGTGGTGTTGCTTTGCCTTCGCCTCAGAGCTTGGGTTGTCCCAGCAATGCGTTTGATCGCACACGCATAAATGCCGGTGGTGAGCAAAACGGCCCCTTGCGCCCGGGCATGTTTGCGCGTGTGACAGCTGTGTTTGCTGTGCGGCCCAACGCCTTGATCGTGCCGGAAGAGGCCATCGTGCCGCAAGGCGGTAAACAGTTTGTCATCAAAGCTGTGGCTCCTTCTGAGTTGCCTGCACCTGCTGCTAGCGCTGCGGCAAGTGCACCTGTTTTGCCGCCCGATACCAAACTGGTGTCTCAGCGCGTGGAAGTGAAATTGGGTCTGCGCCGTGGTGGCCAAGTGGAGATCACCGAGGGCTTGGCTGAAGGCGACACCATAGTGGTCGCGGGCCAGCAGCGGTTGCAAAAAGATGGCTCTCCCTTGCGTGTGGTGGAGTTGGGTCGTGGTCCAGCCAACTCAGCATCAGCGCCTGCATCAGGTGCCGCTTCTGGCGCATCGGGTGCTGATGCCGCCAGTGCCGCCTCTCAAGCCGCTAGCCGCTAACCCGAACGCAAAGAGCTCACATGCAGTTGCCTGAGATATCCATTCGCCGCCCGGTGTTTGCCACCGTGCTGTCGCTGCTCATCGTGTTGGTGGGCGTGGTGTCGTTCACCCGTTTGAACGTGCGCGAGTACCCCAAGATCGACAATCCCGTGGTGACGGTGGAGACCAGATACACCGGCGCGTCCAGCGCAGTGGTGGAGTCGCAAGTGACCAAGGTGTTGGAGGATTCTCTTTCTGGTATCGAGGGTGTGGACGTCATTACCTCCATCAGCCGCCAAGAGCAAAGCCAAATCACCATCAACTTTGTGCTGTCGCGTGATGCCGATTCAGCCGCCGCCGACGTGCGTGACAAAGTCAGCCGCGTGCGCCAGCGTTTGCCGCAAGGCATTGACGAGCCGGTGATTGCCAAGGTCGAGGCCGATGCTTTCCCCGTCATTTGGTTGTCATTCAGCGCTGACACCTTGAATGTGTTGCAGCTCACCGACTACGCCAACCGCATTGCCAAGCCCATGCTGCAAACCGCGCCGGGTGCGTCGGATGTGCGTGTGTACGGCGAGCGCAAATACGCCATGCGCATTTGGTTGGACCCAGACCGCTTGGCTGCTTACAAGCTCACCACGCAAGATGTGGAAGATGCCCTGCGCCGCTCCAACGTGGAAGTGCCTGCTGGCCGCATTGAAAGCAAGCTGCGCGAATTCAACGTCACAGCCTCTACGGATTTGCAAACACCACGAGAGTTCAGTAATGTGGTGGTGAAGTCCGTCAATGGCATTCAGGTGCGCATTGGTGATGTCGCTCGTGTCGAACAAGGCCCGCAAGCCGAGCGCACTGCGACGCGTTTGAACGGCAAAGAAGCCATCACCTTGGGCGTGATCCGCAACGCCACGGCCAACCCGCTGGACCTGAGTGCCGCCGTGCGCAACATGATCCCGAAGATCAAAGAAAACTTGCCGCCAGGCGTTGAGATTGAAGTCGCCAACGACAACTCGGTGTTCATTGACCGTTCGATCAAGGCCGTTTACCAAACCATTTTGGAAGCCGCCATTTTGGTGGCCTTGGTGATTTTTCTGTTCTTGCGCACCTTGCGTGCGTCCATCATTCCGCTGGTCACCATCCCTGTGTGTTTGATCGGTACGTTTGCATTGATGGCCATGTTTGGCTTCACCGTGAACACGCTCACCATGCTGGCGCTTGTGTTGGCGATTGGTTTGGTGGTGGACGACGCCATTGTGGTGCTAGAGAACATTTACCGGCACATTGAAGAGGGCATGTCCCCGTTTCATGCCGCCATCAAAGGCGCCAAAGAAGTGGGCTTTGCGGTGGTGGCCATGACCATGACCTTGGCCGCGGTGTACGCGCCATTGGCGTTCACGCCAGGTCGCACAGGCAAGTTGTTCACAGAGTTTGCGCTGGCGCTGGCCGGCTCGGTGGTGGTGTCGGGATTTGTAGCGTTGACGCTCACACCCATGATGTGTTCCATCATGCTCAAGCACAACCACAACCCCAGTTGGTTTGACCGCACGATGGAGCATCAGTTGCAACGCATGTCCAATGCGTATGGACGTTTGCTGAAGTGGACGCTGTCACCCGGCGTGTTTTTTGGGCGTGCAATGTCGCGCCGTTGGTTGGTGGTGGGCGTGATGGTGCTGGCCGGTATCGGCACATGGACCTTGCTCAAAACCACCAAGAGCGAATTGGCGCCCATGGAAGACCGTGGTGTCATCTTGACCGTGATCAACGGACCCGATGGCGCGACGATGGACTACACCACGCGCTACACCATGGCCCTTGAAAAAATGGCCGATAAATACACCGAGTTCGACCGCATCTTCACTGTGGTGGGTAACCCCACCGTCGCGCAAGGTAACGTGTTTTACCGCGCCAAACCTTGGGAAGATCGCAAGAAAACCACGCTCGAAATTGCACGCGACATTACGCCCTCTGTGGCTGGGTTGCCTGGTGTGACGGCGTTCCCCATCACGCCGCCTTCGCTGGGTCAGCCGTTTCGCGAGCGTCCTTTGAACTTCGTGATCTTGACGTCTGACAGTTACCAAAACCTCGCACAAGTGGTGCGCAGTTTCCAAGAAGAAATTGCCAAGAACCCAGGCATCGTCAGCGTGGACACCGATCTGCGTTTGAACAAACCAGAAATTAGCATGGAAGTGGACCGCGCACGTGCCGCTGACATGGGCGTGCCGGTGGACCAACTTGCCCGCGCGGTGGAAACCATGATGGGTGGCCGACAAGTCACGCGTTACAAGCGCGAGGGCGACCAATACGACGTGATTGTGCAAACCGCGCCCACAGGCCGTGACACGCCTGACGACATCGAACGCGTGTTTGTGCGCGGCAAAGGCGAGGCCATGATTCCGCTGTCCGCTTTGGTGAAGATCAAAGAGGTGGTGGTGCCGCGTGAGCTGAACCACTTCAGCCAGCGCCGCAGTGCATCCATCAGTGCCAACTTGGCACCGACGTACTCCTTGGGTGAGGCGATCACTTTCATGAATGCCACGGCGCAAAAAGTACTCAAGCCCGGTTACTCCACCGACCTCAACGGCACCTCGCGTGAGTTCGTCAAATCATCGGGCTCGTTGGTGATTGTGTTTGTGCTGGCCTTGCTGTTCATCTTCTTGGTGTTGGCCGCACAGTTTGAAAGCTTTGTGGACCCACTGGTCATCATGCTGTCGGTGCCGCTGTCGATGGTGGGCGCTTTGTTGGCGCTGCAGTTCAGTGGCGGCACGCTCAATGTGTTCAGCCAAATTGGATTGATCACCTTGGTGGGACTCATCACCAAACACGGCATTTTGATTGTGGAATTTGCCAATCAGTTGCGTGAAGAAGGCATGGAGTTGTTCGCCGCTGTCACGCAGTCAGCCACTTTGCGCTTGCGCCCGATTTTGATGACCACAGGTGCGATGGTGTTGGGTGCAATTCCGTTGGCCCTGGCCAGTGGCGCAGGTGCTGAAAGCCGCAAGCAAATTGGTTGGGTGATTGTGGGTGGCATGAGCTTGGGCACCTTGCTCACCATCTTTGTGGTGCCCACCATGTACACCTTGTTGGCGCGCAACAAGGTGCCGGGCGCCATCACCATCCGCCATGAAGATGAGGACGTGGGTGCGTAATTAAATAGCGCCCTCAAACATCAACACATCTACTTCGTCGCCCACCGCGACATTGCCTTGCGCGTGATGCAGCACGATGAGGCCATTGCCTTGCACCATCGAGCTCAGCACGCCTGAGCCTTGGTTACCCGTGGTGCGCACTTGTAGCGTGCCGTCGGGTGCGTTGCTGACAAACCCACGTTGGTATTCGGTGCGGCCCGCTTTTTTACGCAGGGGCTCTAAGCATTTGGCGCGCAACAGTGGCGCAGCTTGTGCGGTGCTGCCCATCATGCGCAAGAGTGCAGGGCGCACAAAGGCCAGAAAGGTCACCATCACGGCCACGGGGTTGCCGGGCAGGCCAAACAACACCGACTTGCCAATGCGGCCCACAGCCATGGGGCGGCCTGGGCGCATCGCGATTTTCCAAAATGCCACGTCACCTAGCTTTTTCATCATGGCTTTGGTGAAGTCGGCTTCACCCACGCTCACGCCTCCGCTGGTGATGATGGCATCAGCCTCTTGTGCGGCTTTGGCAAACGCAGCTTCTAACAGGGCAGGGTCGTCACGCACCACACCCATGTCAATCACTTCGCATCCCAAGCGTGTGAGCAGGCCAAACACGGTGTAACGGTTGCTGTCGTAAACAGCGCCTTCGCGAGGCGCTTCGCCCAAGCTCAGCACTTCGTCGCCGGTGGAGAAATACGCCACACGCAAACGGCGGTGCACGCGCACATCTGGCAGGCCCAAGCTGGCGATCAGCCCTAAGGCAGCTGGCGTGAGGTGTTGGCCTGCTTTGAGTGCAGGCTCACCTTGCATCAGGTCTTCGCCTAGCAAGCGGCGGTTGTCGCCGGCTTTCAAGATGTTGGGAGGGATAGTGACGTTGGTCACATCGTGCGCGTTGTCGATGTGGCAGAACTCTTGCGGTACCACGGTGTCTAAGCCATCGGGCAGGATGGCGCCCGTCATGATCTTCAGGCATTCGCCGGCGTTGACCTTGCCTTGCCAAGCTTTGCCCGCCAGTGCGGTGCCCACCACGCGCAGGGTGAGGGGCTGAGCGGCTTGTAGCTGAGCTGCATCAAACGCAAAGCCATCCATGGCCGAGTTGTTGTGCGCAGGCACGCTGATGGGGGAGATGACGTCTTGCGCCAGCACGCGGCCCAATGCGTCAAACACATACACGTCTTGCGATTCGTCGGCCGACACAGGCTGCACCAGTTCGTGCAAAAACGCGTTGACTTGGTCCACGCTCAAGGCTTGTGGGTCGTAGCCTTGCAGGGCGGCGGCGATGTCGTCGATGCTTTTCATGGGGCAGCGTTTTCTAGGGCTTGCAGTTCGTTCAAGGTGTTGACGTTGGCAAAGGCCAAGGGGTCATCGCCCTGCGCGTCAAAGGGAACCACCACTGTTTTATGTTGCGCGGTCCACGCGTCAATCTTGCGACCGCCGCCATGGATGAATTTGACCAAGCTTTCAGACAGCTCAATCTTGATCAAGCAGAACACGGGTTGTGTGCGAATGTGGGTTTGGCCGTGTTCATCCGTTTCGGGGGCTGCGGCCATGGCGATGTCGGCGTCTTCGCGCACCAAGGCTTGGGCTAAGCGCTCGGCCAAGTCCAGCGGCAGGCGAGGGGTGTCGCAGGGCACGGTCAGCACATAGGGTGTTTCGGCGCGTTCAAGACCTACCAGAAAGCCCGACAGTGGTCCGGCAAAGTCTGCGGAGGCATCGGGCCAGACAGAGGACCCAAATGACTCGTAGGCCGAGAGGTTGCGGTTGGCGTTGACCATCACGCTTTCGACTTGGGGCCCAAGACGCATGAGGGTGTGCAAGGCCAAGGGAATGCCGTTGAAGTTTTGCAAGCCTTTGTCCACGCCGCCCATGCGACTGCCTCGGCCTCCTGCCAAGATGAGGCCGGTGATGTCTTGGGGAGCGATGGTGTGTGTCATGTGGGATGGGGGAATTGGAAAGGTTGGGCTTAGCCGCCGATGTAGCTCATCTCTACGCGGCGTGCAGTCGATGAACCGTTGGAGGCGCTGTCCGCAGGCATGGAAGCACGCAGCTCGGAATAGCGGTCGTCACGCTTGTGCCAAATGTGGCCGATGGCCGAGGCAAGATCTGCATCTGTGGCGTCTGCTCCGCGCATGAGGCTGCGCAAGTCGTAGCCCTGCGTGGCAAACAAGCACAGGTAGAGCTTGCCTTCGGTGGAGAGTCGGGCGCGGTTGCAGTCGCGGCAAAACGCTTGGGTGACGCTGCTGATAACACCCACTTCGCCTAAGGCTGGATCGAACACGCCAGCCGCATTGGTATAACCCCAGCGTTGTGCGGTTTCACCGGAAGCGCTGGCCTCTAAAGGCACGAGTGGGAATTCTTGTTGGATGTGTTGAATGACATCGGCAGAGGGCAGCACATCGTCCATGCACCAGCCATTGGTCGCACCCACATCCATGTATTCGATGAAGCGCAGCGTGATGCCGCTGCCTCGGAAGTGGCGGGCCATCGGCAAGATTTGGTCGACGTTGGTGCGGCGCTTGACCACCATGTTGACTTTGAGCCCGGTCAACTGGCCGTTGGCGTCTAGCCCCAAGCCCGCGTCTTTGGCCGCAGCAATGCCGTCGAGCACATCGGACACGGGAAAGTCCACATCGTTCATGGCACGGAACACAGCATCGTCCAAGCCGTCAAGGCTGACCGTCACGCGGTTCAAGCCTGCGTCTTTGAGTGACTTCGCTTTGCGGGCCAAGAGCGATCCGTTGGTGGTGAGGGTCAGGTCTAGTGGCGCGCCATCAGGCGTGGGGATATTGGCCAACTGGTCCACCAAGATTTCGAGGTTCTTGCGCAGTAGCGGCTCGCCGCCAGTCAGGCGAATTTTGCGTACGCCGTGGGCTACAAACACTTTGGCTAATCGCGTGATTTCTTCGAAGTTCAGCAATTCGCTGTGCGGCAGGTAGGCGTAGTCTTTGTTGAACACCTCTTTGGGCATGCAGTAGTTGCAGCGAAAGTTGCAGCGGTCGGTCACGCTGATGCGCAAGTCGTGCAGGGGGCGGCCCAAGCTGTCACTGAGCAAACCGTCGGTTGCAATGGGTTGCAGGGGGACAGTGGCCGCTAAGGCGAGGAGCCGTTGATCGACCAAGGGGATAACGCGTTCAGACATACCCTTGATTTTGCCTGAGCCACGAATCCCCTAAGCCTTGATGTAGATCAGTGTGACAAGCGCTGAGACGGTGCAAAGTAGGGGCATTGCAATTGATAGGAGTAACCCCATGAAAGCTTGGATTGACCTTTTTTCGACCGACTACGGCTTGATGAGCGTGGCTGTGATTGTTTTTATCTTGGCCATGGCTGTGTACTTTTTGCGCGTTTTCCTAGGGTTGATGGACGAAACAGGCAAAAGTACCCACGAATAAAGGTTTCGCAGGCAACGCAGAGACGCAAGCCCCGTGAAAGTAAAATCGGGGTTAATCCTCTGAGTTTCTTTTTTAACTTTTATAACAAGACACCATGTCCCTGAATAAAGTCACCCCCGGTAGCAAAGTTCCTGAAGCCTTCAACGTGATCATCGAAATCCCGATGAACTCGGATCCAGTGAAGTACGAAGTCGACAAAGAGTCTGGCGCTCTGTTCGTGGATCGCTTCATGGGTACGGCCATGCATTACCCCACCAACTACGGCTATGTGCCACAAACCATCGCTGGCGACGGCGACCCTGTGGACGTGTTGGTGATGACACCTTTCCCATTGCCACCTGGCGTGGTGGTGCCTTGCCGTGCCTTGGGCATCTTGTTGATGGAAGACGAAGGCGGCGTGGACGGCAAAGTGTTGGCTGTGCCTACCGAGAAAATCTTGGCCCGTTACAGCAACATCAAGTCTTTAGACGATATCCATGAGTTGCAGTTGCAACAAATCGCCCACTTCTTTGAACACTACAAAGACCTTGAAAAAGGTAAGTGGGTCAAGGTTAAGGGATGGGAAGGCATTGAGTCTGCCCACAAAGAAATCTTGGACGGTATGGCCAACTACAAGAAGTAATTCTTCTTTGTGTCCATCGAAAGCCCGCTTTTGCGGGCTTTTTTACGTTCCCGCTTTACTGAGGCTCGTGACGTTTGAAGGGGCTGCGCTCTGCCAAGTGGTCGAGGTAGTTGTCGACCCCCGCCGTCTCGCGTTCAAGAAATCGCTCCACCGCATCGGCAAACGCAGGGTGTGCGAGCCAATGCGCGCTGTAGGTAGGCACGGGCATGAGGGCGCGGGCCATTTTGTGTTCGCCTTGGGCGCCGCCTTCAAAGCGTTGCACGCCATTTGTGATGCACCAGTTGAGTGGTTGGTAGTAGCAGGCTTCAAAGTGCAGGCAGTCCACGCGTTCTAGTGCGCCCCAGTAGCGGCCGTAGGCGACAGCGGTTGGCTTGCCTAGGTCTTGCACTGCGACCAGGCTGCTGGCGATGGGGTGGCCTTCGCGCTCGGCTACAAACAGCACCCAGTTGTGAGGCATGTCGTGTTGCATGTGCTCAAAGAAAGCACGGCTCAGGTAGGGCGCATTGCCGTGTTCGAGGTAGGTGCATTCGTAACATTGGTAAAAAAAGCCCCAGTCTTCGCTGCCGATAGCCGCGCCCACCGAAGTGCGAAACGTCACGCCAGCATCAGCAACGCGGCGGCGCTCTTGTTTGATTTTTTTGCGTTTCTCTTGGGACAGGCTCGCTAAGAAGGCATCGAAGCTTTCAAAGCGTTGGCCTTGTAGATCGACGTTGTGCCAATGGAATTGCACGGTTTGGCGTTGCATCAAGCCCAGGGCGTCACAGGCATTGCGGTCGTCGGGGCTGGTGAAGAGGAGGTGCAATGAAGATAGCTCGTGCTGTTGGGCTACATCCAGCATGGCTTTGAGCAAGGCTTGACGGGCTTTGTCATCGGTTGCCAGCAAGCGTGAGCCCGGCACAGGCGTGAAGGGCACAGCACAGGTGGCTTTTGGGAAGTAGCTCAGGCCATGGTCGGCATAGGCGTTGGCCCATGCCCAATCAAACACGTATTCGCCGTAAGAGTGGCCTTTGATGTAGAGCGCGCCTGCGGCAGCCAAGGCCTCGCCCAGCCAAAGCGTGACAAATTGCGGCGTCCAGCCTGTGTCTGGCGTGGCACTGCCGCTGGTGTGCAAGGCCGCGAGGTAGGCGTGCTGCATGAAGGGCGAGGGCGCGTCTTGCTGTGCCAGTAAAGCATCCCACGCTTGAGCGGGGATATCTAGCGGGCTTGCGTGAACGCGAATGACATAATCCATTTTGTTTTTAGACCTGTTTTACTTTGGACGATGTGCCTGCTGCCATGACTCTCAAAATTTGTGTTGCTCAGTTGAATTTCGTGGTGGGTGACATGGCGGGTAACGCCCAGAAAATCATCGATTGCGCCACGGCAGCTTATCAAGACGGCGCACGTTTGGTGCTGACGCCGGAGCTGTCTTTGTGCGGCTATGCGGCTGAAGATTTATTCCTCCGCCCCTCATTCATTCAAGCTTGCGATGATGCCCTGAAAACGGTGTCCGCTGCTCTGAGCGGGTTAAAGGGCTTGCATGTGGTGGTAGGTCATCCATCGGGTGGTGACGAGCGCACGCGCTCGGTGTCGGTGCAACGCCGCTTCAACATGGCGAGCGTGGTGTGTGAGGGCCAAGTGGTGGTCGCTTACGCCAAACGCGAGCTACCCAACTACCAAGTGTTTGACGAGCGCCGCTATTTCGTGGCCGGCGACAAGCCTTGTGTGTTTGAGGTCGCTGGCATAAAAGTGGGTTTACTGATTTGTGAAGATGCTTGGTTTGATGTGCCCGCTGCAGACGCCAAAGCGGCGGGTGCCGAGCTGTTGGCTGTGATCAACGCGTCGCCATTTCATGTGGGCAAGGGGGACGAGCGCGAGCAAGCCATGAGACGCCGTGTGCAAGCCACATGCTTGCCTTTGATTTATGCGCATTTGGTGGGTGGCCAAGACGAGGTAGTGTTTGAAGGCCGATCGTTTGCGCTCAATGCCAATGGCGCTTTGGCGGCACGTGCGCCGAGTTTTGAAGTGGCTTCGTTTGTGGTGAATGTAGCGCGCGGTGACGATGTGCCACAGGGGCAGGGCGTTGCGAATGTGCAAGCTACGTCAACTGCGTCAAACCGAGCCCTCTTTATGCCTCATCTGTCTGGCGATGTGGCTGAAGACGGCTCACTCGAAGCCGACTTGTGGCATGCCTTGGTGCTGGGTGTGCGTGACTACATCAGCAAAAACGGGTTCCCTGGTGCCTTGTTGGGTTTGTCGGGCGGCATTGATTCGGCCTTGGTGTTGGCCATTGCTGTGGATGCCTTGGGTGCAGACAAAGTGCGCACGGTGATGATGCCGTCGCCGTACACCGCCGAAATCAGCTGGGTTGATGCGCGTGACATGGCCAAACGCATGGGCGTGCGCTACGACGAGGTGTCTATCGTGCCCGAGTTTGAGGCCTTCTTGGGTTCGCTCAAGGCTGACTTTGAAGGCACGCAGCTCGACACCACCGAAGAGAACATCCAAGCCCGCATTCGCGGCACATTGTTGATGGCGTTGTCGAACAAGTTTGGCTCCATCGTGCTGACCACGGGCAACAAGAGCGAAATGGCCACTGGCTACTGCACGCTTTACGGAGATATGGCCGGTGGCTTTGCCGTCATCAAAGACGTGGCCAAGACCTTGGTGTTCAAGCTGGCGCGCTGGCGCAATGCCCACGACCCATACGGTACGGGTACCGAGCCCATCCCTGAGCGCATCATCACACGCCCGCCCAGCGCCGAGCTGCGCCCAGACCAAACTGACCAAGACAGCTTGCCAGCGTATGAGGTGTTGGACGAGATCGTGTCGCGTTTCATGGAGAACGACCAAAGCTCGGAGGACATCATCGCCGCAGGCTTTGCGCGTGTCGATGTGGAGAAGGTGACTCGACTGATCCGCATCAACGAGTACAAACGCCGCCAATCGCCTGTGGGGATTCGCGTGACCCACCGCAGTTTTGGCAAGGATTGGCGTTATCCTATAACCAATAAGTTTCGCGCCTGAATACAGGCCTTTTCATTGAACCCCAAGGACTCGAACCATGAAGCAAATCACAGCCGTTATCAAACCATTCAAACTCGAAGAAGTGCGCGAAGCATTGGCCGAGTGTGGTGTGACGGGCTTGACCGTGACCGAGGTCAAGGGTTTTGGTCGTCAAAAAGGTCACACCGAGTTGTACCGTGGCGCTGAGTACGTGGTGGACTTTTTGCCCAAAGTAAAAATTGAAGTGACCGTCAAAGCCGCTGACGTGGACAACTGTGTGGACGCCATCGTGCGCGCAGCGCGCACAGGCAAGATTGGCGACGGCAAAATCTTCATCACGCCTGTGGAGCGTGTGGTGCGCATTCGCACAGGTGAGTTGGACGAAACCGCTATCTGATTCCGATTCGTCGCTAGCAAATGCAAAAGCCGCAGCCTGTGAAGGTCTGCGGCTTTTTTCTTGATCGGGTTACAGGCCTGCTAGTTTAGGTTCAGGTGAAAAGCCTGCGGCTTGTACCAGCTCTTGTAGCAACGCTGTTGGCTCTGTGCCACTGCGAATCAAGTCCATTTGCCAATCGTTCAAAAAACCTTGAGCGACGCTGTTTTGCGCAAACTGTAGCAACCCGTCGTAATAACCTTGCGTATTAAGCAGGCCAATGGGCTTGTCGTGGTAGCCCAGTTGTCGCCAAGTCCACACTTCAAAGAACTCTTCAAAGGTGCCAATGCCGCCGGGCAAGGCCAAGAACACATCCGCGCGTTCGGCCATCATGTGCTTGCGCTCGTGCATGGTGTCCACCACATGCAGCTCGGTGCAGGCTGTACGCGTGTTTTCTTTGGTTTGTAAGGCTTTGGGAATGATGCCCACCACGCGTCCGCCCGCATCAGCTGTGGCCTGGGCCACCAAACCCATCAAGCCGTTGTTGCCTCCGCCGTACACCAATTGACCGTTGTGTTGGCCAATCCACGTGCCTACTTGGCGTGCCACATCGGCGTATTCGGGTTGTGCACCGTTACGTGACCCGCAGTAGACACACACAGAAAATGCAGGCGTATTCATGGGTTCTTTCAAGCGGAAAAGTTAGCGTGGATGGCGGCCGCCCAAACAGCGATGCATAGCAACAAGCCCAAGAGCACGGCTGCGCTGCCTGTGTCTTTGGGCCAAGCAGCTTTCAGACCGCTGAGCGAATAGCCCAAAGCATGCCAAACGCGATTAAGGCCAGTTCTGTATTTTTGTGGATTTGCACTCATGCGATGAGCTGGCACGCTTAAGTTTTGGGCTTTACTGTTTTGGGTGGCGTTACGTTGACCAAGCGCGTACCGGCCAAAACGTCGTGCCAAAACTGGCGCTGCGGGTGAAACCGGCTAAGCAGGGACCACACAGCCACCCAGCCGACAAACAACACGGTCGTTTCTGCGCCAGTCAGTGCGTAAGGGGCCAAGATGGCGAGAGGGGGGATGAACCAAATCCAACTCAACACGTAGCGTGCAAAGGCCCGTTTTTGGGTGAGTGCTTCGCCTTGGGTGTCAACCACGCGGATATGCCAAGTTTTCATGGCCAAAGTTTGGCCTTTGTGACCAAACCAGGTGAAGTAAATGCCAACGACCAAAAATAAAAAGGCTTGCAGTCCATGGCGGTTGTCCAGCGCATGGCGTGATTGACTGAGTGTGCTGAACAAATAGCCCGAAATGAACAGCACACCAAACAAAAGCAGCCCCTCATAGAGCCAACAAGCCATACGACGCAGTAGGCTAGGGGATGTCAAATCCAGCGTCATTGGGGTGTTGTGCTGCTTTCAGTCGTTGCGCTGGCAGGCGCTGAACTGGTGATGGGCGTGGGCAGCAGCGTAGCTGGTGCGGCTTGGTCAGTTGCGATACGTGGCAGGGCTTTGTTGGCACTTGCTGCAGGCGGTGAGGTTAACTTCGCAGGTGACATAGGTTTAACCGCAGGTGCCGCGCCCTTGACGGGTTGGGTGGGTTGCTGTGCGGCCAACTTTTGCTTGGCTTCTGGTGGGAGGGCTTGATACGCTTCCCACTTGGCTTTCTTATCGTCTTGCAGCAGCTGCTTGGCATCGGCGTAATTTAAACGTGCAGCCGTGCGTTGTTGTGGGCTAAGTGCCGCCCATTCACGCATGCGGCCTTGCACGGTCGTGTTTTCATCGGTCGTGAGTTGCCCAAAGTTTTGTGAGATGGCCAGCCATTTGCGCTTGTGTGGCTCAGTCATGGTGGGCCATAGTTGAGACAAGGGAGCGAGTGCTTGTTGTTGCGACTCGGTCAAGTCCATCCACAAAGGGCGGCCAGGCAGACTGGGGGGTGTGTTGGTAGCTACGGCTGAAACTGTTTGCGCGCAGACCCGTTCGCTAACAAGCAACACAGCACCGCTCAACAAAAGTTGGGCAGCGAGTGCGGCACTGAGCGAACGCTTGAATGTCATGGGTGTTTATTCTTTCGATTCGCTGGCTGTGATGGGGTTCTTCAAGAACTGAAGAAAGCCTGGGTCAGCGTAGGCCGCTGGGGGAAGGTCGTCCACGAGCAAGGCCGAATCAATTTCGGCCAATTCGTTGGCACGGTCATCGTCCATGATGTTTTGGATCAGAGCCAAGCCTGCGATCAAAGCAATCAGTGGCAGCAAGGAGGCCAAACGGCTCCAAATGTTCAAGCCTTCATCGCCGCCAAAATTCAATAGAGCTGCACCATTTTGGTGAACCACGGCCGTGCTGGTTTGCAGGCGTGTTTGGGGTTTCAGGCGTGCGGCAACGGCACGGGTGCGTGCGGCGCGCAGGCGCTCGGAGATGTCGTGCGGCAGTTCAAGGCTGGCGGAATTCAGGCGAGCAGCAATGCGCAAGCCAAATTCATCTTGGGTATTTGCGGTATGTGTCATGGTTGAATTCCTTTTCCTTTGAGCGCTTTGCTGAGTGCTAAAACAGCCCGTGAGCAATGTGTTTTGACGCTTCCTTCAGAGCAACCCATAGCAGCAGCTGTCTCTGAAACATCAAGATCCTCCCAATAACGCAGTAGGAAGGCTTCTCGTTGACGCGCTGGCAAATTTTGTATTTCTTCTTCGATGTCGTGGACGTTGGCGATGCTGGCGAAGTTGTCTTCGGCGCTTTGCGTGGTTTGGCTGTCGTTATCGACAGCCAAGGCCTCTAACAGGTCAAATTCGCCATCATCTTTGTCAGAGTCGAAGTCGCTGAAGTTACTGAATAGCGCTTTTCGGGTCTTGTTGCGTCGGAACCAATCGAGCGTGGTGTTGGACAAAATTCGGTGAAACAACATGGGCAGCTCTTCGGCTGGCTTGTCACCGTAATGTTCGGCGAGCTTCATCATGCTGTCTTGCACGATGTCCAGAGCCGCTTCTTCATCGCGAACGTGATAGACCGAGCGCTTGAAGGCTCGCTTCTCAACGCTTTTTAGGAAGTCTGACAGTTCTTGTTCGGTGGCCACTGACGAATGGGTTCAAGTTTGAATCGGGCGCGATTATGGCACCCGCCAAGGCTTTTTGCGTGCTTAAGATTGAATCTGGTTCGGGATGGTGCCATAATCTCGGGCTGCAATTCGACAAAAAAGGCAAACGGGTCTGGGTCCGGCGCGAACCATGCGTCTATGGCTGAAGGTCCAAAGTTTCGATGCTGCCCCACAAGGGTTCGCCAAGAAGCACCCAAGGTTTTTCGTTGACGAAATTCACTCAGGTTAAAAGGTACAAAAATGGATAACACAAAGTCGGAATCGCATTCCGCAGCCGCCACTGGCGGTCAAGCACAAGAATTGATGGGCGCCGAGATTCTCGTCAAGGCCCTGCAAGCTGAAAACGTCAAGCACATCTGGGGCTATCCCGGCGGTTCAGTTCTCTACATCTACGACGCGCTGTACAACCAAAACACGATTCAGCACGTGTTGGTTCGTCACGAGCAAGCGGCGGTTCATGCCGCTGATGGCTATGCCCGAGCCACAGGTGATGTGGGTGTGGCCCTCGTGACTTCAGGGCCAGGTGCTACCAACGCGGTGACCGGCATTGCGACGGCCTACATGGACAGCATTCCCATGGTGATCATCACCGGTCAAGTGCCCACGCACGCGATCGGTTTGGATGCCTTCCAAGAGTGCGACACCATTGGCATCACGCGCCCCATCGTCAAACACAATTTCTTGGTCAAAGACGTTCGCGACTTGGCCTTGACGCTGAAAAAAGCCTTCCATATTGCACGCAGCGGCCGTCCAGGCCCTGTGGTCGTTGATATTCCTAAAGACGTGTCTTTCAAGAAGACGGCGTATGAGGGCTATCCCGCCGAAGTGCACATGCGCTCTTACAACCCTGTGCGCAAAGGGCACGGCGGTCAAATTCGCAAGGCCTTGCAGCTGTTGATGGCGGCCAAGCGCCCTTACATCTACACCGGTGGCGGTGTGTTGTTGGGCAATGCTTCCCAAGAGCTGCGCACCTTGGTCGACATGCTGGGTTACCCCGTGACCAACACCTTGATGGGTCTCGGCGCTTACCCTGCAAGCGAGCCGAAGTTCCTGGGCATGTTGGGCATGCACGGCACGATGGAAGCCAACAACGCCATGCAAAACTGCGATGTGTTGCTGGCTGTTGGCGCTCGTTTCGATGACCGCGTGATTGGCAACCCCAAACACTTCGCACAAAACGAACGCAAGATCATTCACATCGACATTGATCCTTCCAGCATCTCCAAGCGTGTGAAGGTCGACATCCCAATCGTTGGCGATGTGAAAGACGTGTTGGTCGAGATGATCGACATGATCAAAGAATCTGGCTTGAAGCCCGACGCGGCCGCATTGGCTGGCTGGTGGGAAACCATCGAGGCTTGGCGCAAGCGCGATTGTTTGAAATACGACCGTGAAAACACCACAGTCATCAAGCCGCAGTACGTCATTGAGACGCTGCACAACATGACCAAAGGCACAGACACTTACATCACGTCTGACGTGGGTCAGCACCAAATGTGGGCTGCCCAGTACTACGGGTTTGACGAGCCGCGCCGCTGGATCAACTCAGGCGGCTTGGGTACCATGGGCGTGGGTATTCCTTACGCCATGGGCATCAAACTGGCCAAGCCCGACAGCGAAGTGTTTTGCGTGACAGGCGAGGGCTCGGTGCAAATGTGTATCCAAGAACTCTCGACTTGCTTCCAGTACAACACGCCCATCAAGGTGTTGGCACTCAACAACCGATACCTCGGGATGGTGCGCCAGTGGCAAGAAATCGAATACGAAGGCCGCTACAGCAGCAGCTACATGGACGCGATTCCTGACTTCGTGAAATTGGCGGAAGCCTATGGTCACGTGGGCATGCTGATTGAACGTCCTGAGGACGTCGAGCCAGCTTTGCGCGAAGCTCGCCGTCTGAAAGACCGCACGGTGTTCATCGACTTCCGTACCGACCCCACCGAGAACGTATTCCCGATGGTCAAGGCCGGTAAGGGCATCACTGAAATGCTGCTTGGCAGCGAAGACCTGTGAACGGGAAGGATGACACCATGAAACACATCATTTCCCTGATGCTCGAAAACGAACCCGGCGCTTTGTCGCGCGTGGTGGGTTTGTTCTCTGCCCGTGGCTACAACATTGAATCTCTGACTGTGGCGCCTACCGAAGACGCCAGCCTGTCACGCATGACCATCCAAACACATGGTTCAGACGAAGTGATTGAACAAATTACCAAGCACTTGAACCGTTTGATTGAAGTGGTCAAGGTCGTTGACCTGACCGAAGGTGCGTATACCGAACGCGAGCTGATGCTTGTGAAGGTGCGTGCCGTTGGCAAAGAGCGTGAAGAGATGAAACGCATGGCCGATATCTTCCGTGGCCGCATCATCGATGTGACTGAGAAGAGCTACACCATTGAGTTGACGGGCGACCTGTCTAAGAACGATGCGTTCTTAGAAGCGATTGACCGCAGCGCAATTCTCGAAACCGTTCGCACGGGCGCATGTGGCATTGGCCGCGGCGAACGTATCTTGCGCGTTTAAATTTCAACCCTTTCAAAGTATTTTTTAGGAGAACCCCGTGAAAGTTTTTTACGACAAAGATTGTGATCTGTCCCTGATCAAAGGCAAAACTGTAGCCATCATCGGCTACGGCTCACAAGGCCACGCACACGCCCAAAACTTGAACGACAGCGGCGTCAAGGTCGTGGTTGGTCTGCGCAAGGGTGGCGCATCTTGGGACAAAGTCGGCAAAGCTGGCTTGACAGTCATGGAAGTGAACGACGCAGTGAAAGCTGCTGACGTGGTCATGATCTTGTTGCCTGACGAAATGATCGCCGAGGTGTACAACAACAACGTGGCCCCTCACATCAAGCAAGGTGCTTCGTTGGCGTTTGCCCACGGTTTCAATGTGCACTACAACCAAGTCGTGCCACGCGCCGACTTGGACGTGTGGATGGTGGCGCCAAAGGCCCCAGGTCACACCGTGCGTAACACGTACACCCAAGGTGGTGGCGTGCCTCACCTCGTCGCTGTGCATCAAGACAAGAGCGGCAAAGCCCGCGATTTGGCTTTGAGCTATGCCATGGCCAACGGTGGCGGCAAAGCCGGCATCATCGAAACCAACTTCAAAGAAGAAACTGAAACCGACTTGTTCGGCGAGCAAGCCGTTCTGTGCGGTGGCGCGGTTGAGCTGATCAAGATGGGTTACGAGACTCTGGTGGAAGCCGGTTACGCCCCTGAAATTGATTACTTTGAGTGCTTGCACGAGTTGAAGCTGATCGTTGACTTGATCTATGAAGGCGGCATCGCCAACATGAACTACTCGATCTCGAACAACGCCGAATACGGCGAGTACGTGACGGGTCCTGAAGTGATCAACGCACAAAGCCGTGAAGCCATGCGCAACGCTTTGAAGCGCATTCAAGACGGCGAATACGCCAAGATGTTCATTCAAGAAGGTCGTTTGAACTACCCAAGCATGACCGCACGCCGTCGCAACACTGCTGATCACCAGATCGAAGTGGTGGGTGGCCAATTGCGCGCCATGATGCCTTGGATTGCGAAGAACAAGTTGGTTGACCAAACCCGCAACTAAGCACCTGTGCATTGCATCGACAAAGGCCACTTCGGTGGCCTTTGTCATTTTTGTGCCTGATTGACGCAACGCTTACACTCTAGGTCTAATTTTCGGAGCTAAACGAATGACAGAACAACCAGATCAAACAGAAGAGTTTGTGCCACGCAAGCCTAGCAAGGGCGTTTATGTCTTACCCAATCTGTTTACCTTGGCCGCATTGTTTGGCGGTTTTTACGCCATCGTGATGGCGATGAATGGCAACTACGAGTTGGCAGCGATTGGCGTGTTTTGCGCCCTGGTGCTCGACAGTCTAGATGGCCGTGTGGCGCGTATGACCAACACGCAAAGTGCGTTTGGCGAGCAAATGGATTCTTTGGCCGATATGGTGTCGTTTGGCGCTGCGCCAGCCTTGATCTCGTATGAGTGGGCCCTCAAAGGTTTGGGCCGTTGGGGCTGGGTGGCTGCATTCGTCTACATCTCTTGTGCGGCACTGCGCCTGGCGCGTTTCAATGTGAATACGGCGGTGGTGGATAAACGCTTTTTTCAAGGCTTGCCTTCGCCAGCCGCAGCGGCGTTGGTGATGGGTTTTATGTGGTTGAAGACCGAGATGGGTGTTTCTGGTCCTGAGGTGGCTTGGCCCATGTTTGCATTGTGTTTGTATTCCGGTTTGACGATGGTCACCAACGTGCCGTTTTACAGCTTCAAAGATGTGCAGATGAAGCAAAGCGTTCCGTTTGTCGTGATTGTGTTGTTGGCCTTGACCATCGCCGTCATCACCATTCATCCACCGATTGTGTTGTTTGCTTTGTTCATGTTCTACGGTTTGAGCGGTTATGCCTTGTACGCATGGCGCCGTGCCAAAGGCATGCAAACCAGCCTCATCAGCACCT
>CAUPNL010000034.1:0-26771 GCA_963512655.1 uncultured Limnohabitans sp.
AAAGCTATCGCGGGTTTCAAAATTCGCGAAGGCCAGCCAATCGGTTGCATGGTGACTTTGCGTGGCGTTCAGATGTATGAATTCCTTGACCGTTTCGTGACCGTGGCTTTGCCTCGCGTTCGTGACTTCCGTGGTATTTCTGTCCGTGCCTTCGACGGCCGTGGCAACTACAACATCGGCGTTAAAGAGCAGATCATTTTCCCTGAGATCGAATACGACAAAGTTGACGCTTTGCGTGGTTTGAACATCAGCATCACCACGACGGCTAAGACTGACGAGGAGTGCAAGGCGCTTCTCGCTGGTTTCCGTTTCCCATTCAAGACAGAGGTGGCACGTGGCTAAACAAGCATTGATCGAGCGCGAGCTCAAGCGTGACCGTTTGGTTGCAAAGTACGCTGCTAAGCACGCAGAGTTGAAGGCGATCGCCAACGACTTCAAGCGTAGCGATGAAGAGCGCGCAATGGCCCGTTTGGGTCTGCAAAAGCTGCCACGCAACGCGAACCCAACACGTCAACGTAACCGTTGCGCAATCACCGGTCGTCCACGTGGCACGTTCCGCCAATTCGGCCTTGGCCGCGCCAAGATCCGTGAATTAGCCTTCCAAGGCAACATTCCCGGCATCACCAAAGCCAGCTGGTAATAGGCAGGAGATTCAATATGAGCATGAGTGATCCAATCGCCGACTTGCTGACTCGCATCCGCAACGCGCAAATGGTGGCTAAACCCACCGTGATGGTGCCTTCTTCCAAAGTGAAGATCGCCATTGCGCAAGTGCTGAAGGACGAGGGCTACATCGACGGGTTTCAAATTAAAAAAGACGCTGGTAAGACTGAGCTTGAGATCACTCTCAAGTACTACGCAGGTCGTCCAGTGATCGAACGCATTGAGCGCGTGAGCCGTCCCGGCCTGCGCGTTTACAAAGGCTGCGGCGCTATCCCCCAAGTCATGAATGGCATGGGTGTGGCAATTGTCACAACACCTCAAGGTGTGATGACTGACCGCAAAGCACGCGCTACCGGTGTCGGTGGCGAAGTGTTGTGCTACGTCGCTTAACCGCAGCCTAAAGGAAAGACTGAAATGTCCCGAGTAGGAAAAATGCCTGTGACCATCCCTCAAGGTGTGGATGTGTCTATTAACAATACCCAAATCAGTGTGAAGGGCGCCGGCGGTACGCTGTCGATCGCTGCTAATGCATTGGTGAAGGTTGTCAACGAAGCTGGTCAAGTGACATTCGCGCCAGTTGATGATTCTCGCGAAGCGAACGCCATGAGCGGTACTTTGCGTCAATTGGTCAACAACATGGTGACTGGTGTGACCAAAGGCTTCGAGAAAAAACTGACTTTGGTTGGTGTGGGTTACAAAGCTGCTGCGCAAGGTTCTAAATTGAACTTGGCAGTGGGTTACTCTCACCCCGTCAATATCGACATGCCTGAAGGCATCAAGGTTGAGACGCCAGCCCCAACTGAAATCCTGATCAAAGGTGCTGACCGCCAACGCGTTGGTCAAGTGGCCGCTGAGATTCGTGCTGTTCGTCCTCCTGAGCCTTATAAAGGCAAGGGCATCCGTTATTCGGATGAGAAGATCACGATCAAAGAGACCAAGAAGAAATAAGGAGCTGCAACATGTTGACCAAAAAAGAGCAGCGACTCCGCCGGGCACGTCAAACACGTATTCGCATCGCCAACCAAGGCGTTGCGCGTTTGATGGTGAACCGCACCAACTTGCACATCTACGCTACTGTGGTTTCCGCTTGCGGTACCAAAGTGGTTGCGACAGCATCCTCGGCCGAAGCTGCAGTGCGCACACAACTTGGCGCAACTGGCAAAGGCGGCAACGTCAATGCAGCGCAAGTGATTGGCAAGCTGATCGCTGAAAAAGCGAAAAAAGCTGGCGTCGAAAAAGTGGCGTTTGACCGTTCAGGTTTTGCTTACCACGGCCGCGTCAAGGCTTTGGCCGATGCAGCCCGCGAAGCTGGCTTGCAGTTCTAATCGAATTGGAAATTACACATGGCTAAATTTCAAGCTAAAGCGCAGGGTGACGGTCCAGAAGACGGACTCCGCGAAAAAATGATCGCGGTCAACCGCGTCACCAAAGTGGTTAAGGGCGGACGTATTCTCGGTTTCGCAGCTTTGACTGTGGTCGGTGATGGCGATGGCCGCGTGGGTATGGGTAAAGGCAAGTCGAAAGAAGTGCCAGCTGCTGTCCAAAAAGCGATGGAAGAAGCCCGTCGCAACATGACCAAAGTGACTTTGAAAAACGGCACGATTCACCACAAGGTGCACGGGCGTCACGGTGCTGCAAACGTCATGATGATTCCAGCACCTAAGGGTACTGGCATCATCGCAGGCGGTCCAATGCGCGCTGTGTTCGAAGTGATGGGTATCACTGACATCGTGGCAAAAAGCCACGGAACATCAAACCCATACAACATGGTTCGTGCAACCTTGGATGCTTTGAACAATTCCACGACGCCTTCAGAAGTGGCGGCTAAGCGTGGCAAAAACATCGAAGAAATCTTCGCTTAATCTCGGAGCATTCAATGACTACCCCTCAAACTGTGAAGATCCAATTGGTGCGTAGCCCAATTGGCACCAAAGAATCGCACCGCGCCACTGTTCGTGGCTTGGGCTTGCGCAAACTGAATTCTGTGAGCGAGTTGCAAGACACGCCTGCAGTGCGCGGCATGATTAACAAGATCAGCTATCTGGTCAAAGTGCTGTAAAAGGTTGAAGATGGAACTCAATAACATCACCCACGCACCTGGCGCAAAACACGCCAAGCGTCGCGTTGGTCGCGGTATCGGCTCTGGCCTCGGCAAGACTGCTGGTCGCGGTCACAAAGGTCAAAAGTCTCGTTCAGGCGGCTACCACAAAGTTGGTTTCGAAGGCGGTCAAATGCCTTTGCAACGTCGCTTGCCTAAGCGCGGCTTCAAGTCCACCACTTTGAAGTACAACGACGAAGTGACTTTGGCTGACTTGCAACAACTCGGCGCTGCTGAAGTTGATATGTTGACATTGAAGGCCGCTGGCCTCGTGGCATCTATCGCTCGCGTCGTCAAAGTTGTGAAGACTGGCGAATTGACAACTGCTGTCAAGCTCAACGGTATCGGCGCTACTGCTGGTGCCAAAGCTGCGATTGAAGCCGCTGGCGGCTCCGTCGCTTAATCGTTAGAAAACAGGAACAGCGCTCCGTGGCTACTACCTCTCCATCGATCGGTAACAACGACAAGTTCGGCGACCTCCGTCGCCGACTGGTCTTCTTGCTGCTCGCCTTGGTGGTTTACCGCGTGGGCGCCCATATTCCTGTGCCCGGCATTAACCCTGACCAATTGCAACAATTGTTCAAGGGTCAGCAGGGCGGTATTTTGAGCTTGTTCAACATGTTCTCCGGTGGCGCTTTGTCGCGCTTCACCGTGTTCGCGTTGGGCATCATGCCTTACATCTCTGCATCGATCATCATGCAGTTGCTGACTTATGTGTTGCCTTCTTTGGAGCAACTCAAAAAAGAAGGCGAAGCAGGTCGTCGCAAGATCACTCAGTACACACGTTTTGGCACTTTGGGCTTGGCTTTGTTCCAGTCCATGGGTATTGCTTTGGCGTTGGAAGCATCAGCCGGTTTGGTCAACGTGCCAGGCTTTGGTTTTCGCATGACAGCTATGGTTAGCTTGACGGCAGGCACTATGTTCCTGATGTGGTTAGGTGAGCAAATCACTGAGCGTGGTTTAGGTAACGGTATCTCTATTCTGATTTTTGCTGGTATTGCAGCAGGCTTACCAGGTTCAATCGGCGGGTTGCTTGAGTTGGTACGTACTGGCGCGATGAGTATCTTGGCTGCCATCGTCATCGTGATTGTTGTGGCCTTGGTCACTTACTTTGTGGTGTTCGTGGAGCGCGGCCAACGCAAAATCTTGGTGAACTATGCGCGTCGCCAAGTGGGCAACAAGGTGTACGGCGGTCAATCGTCTCACTTGCCCTTGAAGTTGAACATGGCGGGTGTGATTCCTCCCATCTTTGCTTCGTCCATCATTCTCTTGCCCGCAACTGTTGTGAGCTGGTTCAGCTCAGGTGACAGCATGCGTTGGCTCAAGGATATTTCTGCAGCACTTGCACCTGGACAACCTGTCTATGTGATGTTGTATGCAGCTGCTATTGTGTTTTTCTGCTTCTTTTACACCGCCTTGGTCTTTAATAGCCGAGAAACAGCGGATAATCTGAAGAAGAGCGGTGCTTTTGTTCCCGGTATTCGTCCCGGCGACCACACTGCCAAATACATCGACAAAATTTTGGTTCGACTCACGCTTGCGGGCGCCGTGTACATCACCTTTGTGTGTTTGCTACCTGAGTTCTTGATCTTGAAATACAACGTGCCTTTCTACTTCGGTGGTACATCGTTGCTGATTATTGTGGTTGTCACCATGGACTTTATGGCCCAAGTGCAAAACTACATGATGAGTCAACAGTACGACTCACTGTTGAAGAAGGCAAGTTTCAAAACAACGCTCTAACGGGCCAAGTAAAAAGTCGTGTTTCATGCCAATTAGGGTGTGAAATGAAATGAGTTTTAGGAGAGTGAAATGAGAGTTTCGGCTTCGGTCAAAAAAATTTGCCGCAACTGCAAAATCATCCGCCGCAAGGGCGTGGTTCGTGTGATCTGTACAGATCCACGCCACAAACAGCGTCAAGGTTGATTGAACTGGTTTAAAGAGGACGCACATGGCACGTATCGCTGGCATTAACATTCCGCCGCACAAACACGCTGAAATCGGTTTGACATCGATTTTCGGTATTGGTCGCACACGCGCTCGCAAGATTTGCGAAGCATGTGGCATTGATTACGCAAAGAAGATCAAAGATCTGACTGACTCGGACCTCGAAAAGATCCGTGACCAGATCGCTGAATTCACGATTGAAGGTGACTTGCGTCGCGAAACAACAATGAACATCAAGCGTTTGATGGACATCGGTTGCTACCGCGGCTTCCGTCACCGTCGTGGTCTGCCTATGCGTGGTCAACGTACGCGTACCAACGCTCGTACACGCAAGGGTCCGCGTAAAGCAGCCCAGTCGTTGAAGAAATAATAGGACTGAATAATGGCTAAATCTCCAAGCGGCGCAGCTTCACGCGTACGTAAAAAGGTTCGTAAGAACATTGCTGACGGCATCGCGCACGTGCACGCGTCGTTCAACAACACCATCATCACCATCACTGACCGCCAAGGCAATGCTTTGTCATGGGCTTCGTCAGGTGGTCAAGGTTTCAAGGGCTCACGCAAGTCCACACCTTTCGCAGCTCAAGTGGCTTCGGAAGTTGCTGGTCGCGCTGCCGTTGATCAAGGCATCAAGAACCTTGATGTCGAGATCAAAGGCCCAGGCCCAGGCCGTGAATCTTCAGTGCGCGCTTTGGCCGCATTGGGCATTCGCATCAACTCGATTGCTGACGTGACTCCAGTGCCGCACAACGGCTGCCGTCCACAAAAGCGTCGTCGTATCTAAGCGTTTCTCGCTTTTTACTGTTAACCACAAGCCCACCGCCGCTGGCTAACCCCCAGCGGCTCCTCGCTTCTTGCGAGCAGCTGATTAGATAAGGAAATTCAAGTGGCACGTTACCTAGGCCCCAAGGCCAAACTCTCACGCCGTGAAGGCACCGACTTGTTCTTGAAGAGTGCACGCCGCTCTATCAGCGACAAGTGCAAATTCGACAGCAAACCAGGCCAACACGGCCGCACATCAGGTCAACGTACGTCTGACTTCGGTTTGCAATTGCGCGAAAAACAAAAAGTCAAGCGCATGTACGGTGTGTTGGAGCGTCAGTTCCGCCGTTATTTCGCCGCTGCTGACCGCCAAAAAGGCAACACCGGTGCAAACCTGTTAACCATTTTGGAAACACGTTTGGACAACGTTGTGTACCGCATGGGCTTCGGCTCTACACGTGCTGAAGCACGTCAGCTGGTGTCACACAAAGCCATCACCGTGAACGGCCATCAAGTCAACATCGCTTCTTACTTGGTGAAAGCCGGTGACGTGGTTGCTGTGCGCGAAAAGTCTAAAAAACAAGGCCGCGTGTTGGAAGCCCTCGAGTTGGCAAAACAAGTGGGTATGCCTGCTTGGGTTGAAGTCAACCTTGAAAAAGCTGAAGGCATCTTCAAGAAGACGCCAGACCGCGACGAATTCGCTGCGGACATCAACGAATCTTTGATCGTCGAACTTTACTCGCGTTAATCCTGGTTGAAGTTTTCAACCTAACGCACCCCACGCTGCCTGCTCACGCAGCGTGGTCCAGACACCCAGCCTTACCGGTGTAACGAACCGGGGGTATTGAAGGAAATCTGAATGCAAACAAACTTGCTGAAACCAAAAAATATTCACGTCGAGCAATTGGGTCACAACCGCGCCAAGGTTACCTTGGAGCCGTTTGAGCGTGGCTATGGCCACACGTTGGGCAACGCCCTGCGTCGCGTTTTGTTGTCTTCTATGGTTGGCTATGCAGTGACTGAAGTCACCATCGCTGGCGTTGTGCACGAGTACTCGTCTATCGACGGCGTCCAAGAAGATGTGGTCAACATTTTGTTGAACCTCAAAGGCGTTGTGTTCAAAATGCACAACCGCGATGAAGTTACTCTGAGCTTGCGCAAAGACGGCGAAGGCGCTGTGACAGCTGCAGACATCCAAGTGCCTCACGATGTTGAAATCATCAACCCTGAGCACGTGATTGCTAACTTGTCGCAAGGCGGCAAGATCGACATTCAACTCAAAGTTGAAACAGGTCGTGGCTATGTGCCAGGTACTGTGCGTCGTTACGGCGAAGAGCCAAGCAAGTCGATTGGTCGCATTGTATTAGATGCAGCTTTTTCGCCGGTCAGCCGTGTGAGCTACGCCGTTGAAAACGCACGTGTTGAACAACGTACGGACCTCGATCGCTTGGTCATGGAAATTGAAACCAACGGTGCTATTTCTGCCGAAGACGCTGTGCGCGCTTCGTCAAAGATTTTGGTTGAACAGTTGGCTGTGTTTGCGCAGTTGGAAGGTGACGCCATCAACAGTTTGATGAGTGCCCCTACTGCAAGCAGCCAAACATTTGACCCAATTCTGTTGCGCCCTGTCGACGAATTGGAATTGACCGTTCGTTCGGCCAACTGCTTGAAAGCAGAAAACATCTATTACATCGGTGACCTGATTCAGCGTACTGAGAATGAGTTGCTCAAGACCCCTAACTTGGGTCGTAAGTCACTCAACGAAATCAAAGAAGTGCTCGCTTCACGCGGCTTGACTTTGGGCATGAAACTCGAAAGCTGGCCACCTGCCGGTTTAGAGCGTCGTTAATTTAAAATCACTGACTTTTAAAGTCCCCTGGCCGTACCTGATACGGCGGCCGGCAAAACATCAAAGGAAATCAAAATGCGTCACGGACACGGACTTCGCAAACTCAACCGCACAACATCACATCGTTTGGCGATGTTGCGCAACATGATGAATTCGCTCATTGAGCACGAAGCCATCAAAACCACATTGCCAAAAGCCAAAGAATTGCGTCGCGTCATCGAGCCGATGATCACTTTGGCCAAAGAGCCTACCGTTGCAAACCGCCGCTTGGCATTCGACCGCTTGCGCGATCGTGACAGCGTTGTGAAGTTGTTCAATGAATTGGGCCCACGTTTCAAGACGCGTCCAGGTGGTTACACCCGTATCTTGAAAATGGGTTTCCGCGTGGGCGACAACGCGCCGATGGCTTATGTTGAATTGGTAGATCGCGCAGAAGTTTCTGATGCTTCTTCTACCGAAACAGCCGCTTAATAGGTTATACTAATCCTCTTGACGCGCGATGGAGCAGCCTGGTAGCTCGTTGGGCTCATAACCCAAAGGTCGTAGGTTCAAATCCTACTCGCGCAACCACTTTAAAACGCCCGCTGAATTTATTCAGTGGGCGTTTTTCTTGGGAAGTTCATATATGGAAATCAGTCGCGTCGAAGCCTTGTCGCAACGCATCGTGCAACCCTATGCATGGGGTCATGCTGTGTGGCACGTTTGGGGTGCAGGTCAAGCGGCTGAGCAAGGCCTACTAGGCCAAGCAATAGCTGTGGCAAGCGATGCATCAAAGCCGCCGCTTGTGCTGCTGCACGGCGGTTCTGGCAGCTGGACACATTGGCTGCGCAACGTCGAGTACTTGGCGAAGACCCGAACAATTTGGGCCTTAGACATTCCTGGGTTTGGTGACTCCGACTTGCCGAGCGGTGTGAGCGATGCCGATGGCTTAGTTCCCTACGTGGCTGAAATACTCGCAAACTCTTTTAGAGGTGATGGCGTGGATGTCATGGGCTTTTCTTTCGGCGCCATGGCGGCGGGTTTGGTAGCCGCTGAATATCCCAACCTCATCCGGCAATTGATTTTGGTCGGCGCGCCTGGCTTAGGCTTATTTAGCAAAGAGTTGCCAATGCGAGGCATGACGCCTGACATGGATGAAGAGTCGCAGCGCAAGGTGCATCGCCACAACCTGAATGCCATGATGTTTGTGCATCCAGACAGCGTGACCGATGACGTGATTGACTTGCAGCAAGCCAACGTTGCACGTGACCGCTTGCGACGCAGACGCGTTGCCCGCACGGATGTACTGGCGCAAGCGCAAACACACTGGACATGTCCCGTGCATGGTGTGTGGGGTGCGTGTGACGCGCTTTACCAAGGCACGTTGTCGCAAGTCCCTCTGGTGTTGTCATCGATGGCCTCATTCACGGTGGTTCCCGATGCCGGACACTGGGTCATGTTTGAAAAACCAGACGCATTTCATGCAGCGGTGGCCCCACTGCTAAGCCGCTGAAGCATCAGCCAACTTGACGTCGCGTCTCAAGCGCGCACAATGAAACATGCTGTACAAATTTAAATCAAAAGCCACGGGCGACCTCATCATGTTGGAGCCCCAAGGTAAACACATCCTCAAACTCATTGGCAAAGAACCAGGAGCCCAAGGCATCATCTTGCCCAGCGAGATGTTGGCTGCCATTGAGTCCTTGAATGCGGCTGTCGCACAAGAAGAGTTGGCGCATCAAGCAGCCAAAGAGGCTGCTCAGAACGGTAATGCGCAGGAGGCGGGCGCAGCCTCCGCAGTAGATGGCCCTCGCACCATCAGCTTGAAGCAACGCGTCGTCCCCATCATCGACATACTGCGCCGTGCACACGCCGAAGACAAAGAGGTGGTCTGGGGTGTTTGACGACACGCCCAAGCATCATGCCTATGAAGCACTCACGCCTGATGTGGTGCTGGATGCGCTCTCTGATTTAGGGCTTGAAGTTGATGGTCGGCTCACAGCCTTGAGCTCGTATGAAAACCGTGTCTACCAAGCCATGCTGGATGACAACAGCTCGGTGGTCGCTAAGTTTTACAGGCCGGAGCGTTGGAGCGATGCTCAAATTTTAGAAGAGCACAGTTTTGCTGCAGAGCTGATGGCCGAGGAAGTGCCACTGGTGGGGCCACTCACGCTGCACGACAAAACTTTGCACCGCGCACACGGTTTCGCATTCAGCGTTAGCCCACGTCGTGGTGGACGCATGCCTGAGCTGGACGACGCTGAGGTGCTGGAGTGGAGATAGGGCGCTTCATCGCACGCATTCACAACGTGGGCGCGCAACACAACTTTGCCACGCGCCCCACCTTGAATGTGAACACGTTTGCCATTGAGTCACGTGACTGGCTGATGGAAAACCGCATCATTCCCATGGACCAGCAAACCGAATGGCTGGCGGTCTGCAACCAAGCCATTGACATGGCGCAAGAGAAATTTGCAGCACATCCTGCGCTTCACATCCGTTTGCATGGCGACTGCCACCCCGGCAATATTTTGTGGACACCAACAGACTTACCCAATGGCGGCCCACACTTTGTGGACTTGGACGATGCCCGCATGGGGCCTGCGATTCAAGACTTGTGGATGTTGCTCAGCGGGGAGCGTGCGCAGCGCACACAACAGCTATCGATGTTGTTGGACGGCTATGAGCAAATGCGTGAACTCAATCGCAGTGAACTCGCGTTGGTAGAGCCTTTGCGCACTTTGCGTTTGATTCACTACAGCGCTTGGTTGGCGAGGCGCAAAGACGACCCCGCTTTTGTGCAGCACTTCTCATGGTTTGGCAGCAGCGACTATTGGGCGGGGCAAACGCACATGCTGGTGGAGCAATGCGAAGCCATGCAAGAAGAGCCGTTGTACGCTTAGCAGCCAAGTAAATCGGCCAACGCATGAATGTCGCGCGCGTGCAAATCGTTGCCGGCTTGTGGTGACACATCTTTAGGCTGGGATGCACCAAACTCTAAAGGGCGTTCGATGTAGGCCGTGCGTAAACCACAAGCCCGCGCTGCCTCTAAGTCATCATGATGAGTAGCGCAAAGCATCACTTGTTGAGGCTGTAAGTCAAATGTTGATGCGACGCCTAGATAGGTGGCAGGGTCAGGCTTATACGTACGAAACACCTCGGCAGACAAAACGCAGTCCCACGGCAAACCTGCATGCTTTGCCATGTTGGTGAGCAATCCGATGTTGCCGTTAGAAAGTGTGCAAATGGTGAATTTGCTTTTAAGTCGCTGCAAGCCAGCGACACTGTCGGGCCATGCATCTAAGCGGTGCCACACGCGGTTGAGGTGCACGCGCTCAGCTTCAGTCAAATGCGACAAGCCGAACGTTGGCAGCAAGTCTTCCAAGATCAACCGATGCAGCTCATCAATGCGCGTCCAGCCCAGCTCGCCCGAGCGAACACGCGCCATAGCAGGTTGATAACCAGCACGCCAAGCCAATGCAAAAGCGTTGGCATCCAAAGAAGGGTAAAGCGCTTGCATTTCGCGCACGATACTGCCATGCCAATCGACCACAGTGCCAAAAATGTCAAAGGCCAACACTTGCGTGCTGGCCTTCAAGTCGTCTAAAGACGCGGGGTGGGGGGTGTCCATGTGTGTCATGGACCGTGTTTTACACCAAGAGTGCGTTCACCCGTTTCACATAGGCGGCAGGATCTTCTGGCAAACCACCTTCAGCCAACAAAGCTTGGTCAAACAAAATGTGCGCCAAGTCGTTGAAGTTGGGGTTGGCATCGCTGCTCAGCTTCTTCACCAATGCGTGCTCAGCGTTCACTTCCAAGATGGGTTTCATCTCTGGCGCTTGTTGACCAGCTTGTTTGAGCATGCGAGCCAGTTGCATGGACATGCCGTGGTCTTTCACCACCAAGCAGGCAGGTGAATCCACCAAGCGGGTGGTCACGCGCACATCGTCAGCTTTGTCTTTCAATGCTTCTTTGAGTTTGGCCAACACGGGCTTGAAAGCTTCAGCAGCATCTTCAGCTGCTTTTTTCTCAGCTTCGTCTTGCAGTGAACCCAAGTCCACCGCACCTTTGGCGACGGATTGCAACGGTGTGCCATCAAACTCTTGCACAAAGTTCAACGCCCACTCGTCCACGCGGTCAGTCATCAGCAACACTTCGATGCCCTTTTTGCGGAACACTTCGAGCTGTGGGCTGTTCTTGGCAGCCGCCAATGTGTCGGCCGTGATGTAGTAGATGGCCTCTTGGCCTTCTTTCATGCGCGCCTTGTAGTCGGCAAACGACACACTCACGCTGTCCGTGCTGGTGCTTGCAAAGCGCAGCAGCTTGGCGATTTTGTCTTTGTTGGCAAAGTCTTCGCCCAAGCCTTCTTTCAGTACCGCGCCAAATTCGGCGTAGAACTGGCTGTACTTGCCTTCTTTGGCTTTGTCTTCGTCACTCAACACATCGGTCACGCCGTCGTCGCCTGCTACGGGCGCTTTGTCGTACTTGGCCAAGTCTTCCAACACGGCCAACACGCGGCGTGTATTGCCTTCGCGAATGGCTTTGACGTCACGGCTTTCTTGCAGCAACTCACGGCTCACGTTCAGTGGCAAATCGGCCGAGTCCACCACGCCTTTGATGAAGCGCAGGTAAGAGGGCATGAGCGCCTCGGCGTCGTCCATGATGAACACGCGCTTCACATACAACTTCAAGCCCGCTTTTTTGTCGCGGTTGAACAAGTCCATCGGCGCTTTGCCTGGGATGTACAACAGCTGCGTGTACTCAGTGCTGCCTTCCACTCGGTTGTGGCTCCAAGCCAAAGGTGGTTCAAAGTCGTGGCTGATGTGTTTGTAGAACTCGGTGTGCTGTTCGTCGCTCACGTCCTTCTTAGGGCGTGCCCAGAGTGCGTTGGCTTGGTTGATGGTTTCCCATTCGTCGGTCAGCACCATTTCGCCAGGTTGGCGACCACCGGAGGGGTCTCCTTCAATGAGCTCGCCGTCTTTCCATTCTTCTTTGCGCATGCGGATAGGCAAAGAGATGTGGTCAGAGTATATGTTGATGACCGACTTGAGCTTCCAAGCGCTCAGGTATTCCTCGGCATCGTCACGCAGGTGCAAGATGATCTTGGTCCCACGCTCCGCTTGGGTGTGGGTCTCCACCACAACGTCGCCTGTGCCGGTGCGGCCCCAGCGCAAACCCGCGCGGGCCTTCTGGCCAGCACGGCGTGATTCGACGGTGATGCGATCCGCCACGATGTAGCCCGAGTAAAAGCCCACGCCGAATTGACCAATCAAAGCGCCTTGGTCTTTGGCGTTGGCTTTGTCGTCGCCGCTGAGCTTGCCCATGAATTCGCGCGTGCCGCTCTTGGCAATCGTGCCTAGGTGGGCGATGGCTTCTTCTTGGCTCATGCCAATGCCGTTATCGGCAATGGTCAGGGTGCGAGCGTCTTTGTCAAAGCTCACGCGCACTTCGAGGTCGGCGTTGCCTTCAAACAAGGCATCGTTGTTCAGGCCTTCATAGCGCAGCTTGTCGCAGGCGTCAGACGCGTTGGACACCAGCTCGCGCAAAAAGATTTCTTTGTTGGAATACAGCGAGTGCGTGACAAGGTGCAGCAGCTGTGAGACTTCGGCTTGGAAGGAATGGGTTTGTTTGGTCATGGTTTCAAAAACTAAATTACAAAAAACAACGACCCAAGATGCGGGGCGTGAGCCTAAATTTCAAGAGGAATAAAACGCGGGAAATTAATGCCGCTTAAAAGCGCTCGTGGGCACCCAGGTAGCGCCATTGCCCAGCAGGCAGTTGCCCCAGTTGGACGTGCCCGATGCGAATGCGCTTGAGGCCCACGACCTGAAGGCCGACTTGTTCGCACATGCGGCGAATTTGGCGCTTCTTGCCTTCGGTCAATACAAAGCGAAGCTGCTCTGGGTTTTGCCATTCCACCTGGGCACGTTTGAGAGGCTTGCCGTCCAAGCTCAAGCCGTGGCGCAAGCGTTCGAGTTGGTCCTTCGGAAACACAGCTTGCACGTTGTTGGTCACGCGGTCGTGGTCGCCAATGGCGCTGAGTTGGTTGGCTCTGCCGCCATAGGTGGCGGATGCAGCGGTGGCTGCGGCGGTGTTTTCGTGGCCGGTGTAGGTCACGCGCACCAAATATTCTTTTTCCATCTCCGAGTCTTCGCCAATCAATTGGCGTGCGACGCGGCCGTCTTGCGTCAACACCAACAAGCCTGTGGAATCGATGTCGAGTCGGCCCGAAGGGGCGAGGCTGCGCAACTGCGTGGGCGTGAAGCGTCGTTTGGATGAGTCACCCGACCAGTGCGTGCGAGGGTTGATCAACATGATGGCGGGCTCATGCCCGTCTTCGGCTTGCCCGCTCACATAGCCCATGGGTTTGTGCAGCAATATGGTGACTTGTGTGTCTTGGTGGCCCTTGGCGCGTGGGTCTACTTCTACACGGTCTTGGTGGCCAACTTTCACACCCATTTCGGCAGGACGGCCGTTGACCAACACCCAGCCTTGATCTATCCACGCGTCGGCCTCGCGGCGTGAGCAAAGGCCAAGTTCGGCCATGCGTTTGTTGAGGCGGATGAGTTCTGAGGGGGTGTCTGACATAAGGGGCAAATTCTAAGTGCCGCTGGCGCGCAGCGCGGCAAGGTTCAGCACGCGCATACCGCCGTATTCAATGCGAATCGCGCCTTGTTCTTCCAATCGATTCAGTGCCACGTTCACACGTTGGCGCGACAGGCCCACCAGGTAGGCCAGCTCTTGCTGCGTGATGCGCAAAATCTCGCCCACGCCCGGAAACAAAGTGGGGTTGAACAGCGCTGCCAAGTTGCGTGCCACGCGCACATCTGGATCGCTGGAGCGGTCAATCTCGCGGGCCTCAATGAATTGCGCCAAGCGTTCGTTGAGTTGGTTCATCACAAAGCGGTTGAACCCAATCGAGTTGTCAAGCAACCAATGAAACGTGTCAATTGGCAGCCCCGCCACCACGCTGCGGCGAAGGGCCATGATGTTGTAGCGGTAGGTCTCGCGCTTGATGGCCGTGCCCTCACCAAACCAACCACCGGGCGGCACACCCGTGAAGGTGATGGTGCGCCCGCTGGCGCTGTCCGTGCTCATCTTCAACAGACCTTCCACCACGCCAAACCAATACGTGGCTTGGCGCCCCATGCGGCACACGTAGTCACCAGGCATGGGGTCGCTCACCACCAGCTGCGATTCGATGCGGTTGCGCTCGTTTTCTTTGAGCAAGCCAAACCACGGGATGAGCTTGAGCTCTTGCTCCGTGAGAGAGCGTCGTCGCTGGTAAACGGTGGGTGTTTGCGCCATGATTCTGATCAATAGAAAAGTTTTATTCGGGTAATCACTGCTCAGTGTCTACCCTAAATTGTCGTCGAAACGACAACTTGGCGTCAAACCGGAGCCTACGATCGCACCCAACGTGAGAAACGCGTCACATGCGCGTCACGATTTTTTGTCGACACACAAAGCAAGGATTAGGAATGCAGACCACGTTCCCACGACTGTTACTCAAGCATGCCAGCGAGCGCCCAGGCGCCCCCGCCATGCGCGAGAAGGAATACGGCATTTGGCAAACCACGTCTTGGGCCGACATGGCTCAGATGGTGGAGCACATGGCGTGCGGCTTGCACCAAGCCGGTTTGACACGCAACGAGCATTTGGTGGTGATTGGCTCCAACCGTCCCCGCTTGTACGCCACCATGTTGGCCGCCCAATCGTTGGGCGCGATTCCGATCCCCTTGTACCAAGACGCCGCAGGCCCTGAGTGCGTATTTCCATTGAACAACGCCGAAGTGCGCTTCTGTGTGGTCGAAGACCAAGAGCAAGTCGACAAGCTGTTGGAGATCCGTGAGCAATGCCCGCAAATCGCACACATCTTTTTTGACGATCCTCGCGGTCTGCGCAAGTACGACGAGCCCGGCTTGGCCTCACTCGAAGAGTTGCTCGCTGCTGGTGCCGTGTTTGCCAAGCAACATCCTGAGTTTTACAAAGACGAAGTTGAAAAAGCTCACACGGACGATGTGGGCGCGATGTTCTTCACCTCCGGCACCACGGGCAACCCCAAAGGTGTGGTGCACACGCACAACTCGCTCATCAACCGTGCCGAAGCGGGCGCGCTGTTTGACAAGCTCACCTCGCATGAAGACGTGTTGGCCTATTTGCCACCCGCTTGGATTGGCCAAAACATTTTCAGCTACGCCCAGTGGTTGTACTGCGGCTATGTGGTGAACTGCCCTGAGTCTGCAGCCACCGTCACCATCGACTTGAAAGAAGTCGGCCCCACTTACTACTTCGCACCTCCCCGCGTGTTTGAAGGCTTGCTCACCAGTGTGATGATTCGCATGGAAGATGCAGGCGCGATCAAGCGTGGCATGTTCCATTACTTCATGGATGTGGCCCGCAAATACGGTCCCACCAAGATGGATGGCAAGTCGATTGGTTTGGTGGGCGGCTTGCTCTACACCTTGGGTAACTTCTTTGTGTACGGCCCTTTGCGTAACAACCTCGGCATGAGCCGCGTGCGTGTGGCCTATACCGCAGGTGAAGCGATTGGCCCAGATTTGTTCAGCTTCTACCGCGCCATTGGCGTGAACTTGAAGCAGCTCTACGGTTCTACCGAAACCGCTGTGTTTGTTTGCTTGCAGCCTGACCACGAAGCACGTGCCGACACCGTGGGTGTGCCTTGCGCTGGCGTGGAAATCAAAGTGGCTGACAACGGCGAAATCTTGGTCAAGTCACCCGGCCTGCTCAAAGGCTATTACAAGAACGATGCTGCCACGGCTGAAGTACTGACGGCCGATGGCTGGTACCACACCAGCGACGCCGGTTTCTTGGATGCGCATGGTCACCTGAAGATCATTGACCGCGTCAAAGACGTGGGCCGCATCAAAGGTGGTTCAAACGACGGCGCCATGTTTGCGCCCAAGTACGTCGAGAACAAACTCAAGTTCTTCCCGCACATCAAAGAAGTGGTGGCCTACGGCGACCAACGCGAAAAAGTGTGCGTGATGATCAACATCGACATGGAAGCCGTGGGTAACTGGGCTGAGCGTCACAACTTGCCTTACGCCGGCTATACCGATTTGGCGCAAAAGCCGGAGGTGTATCAGTTGATCAAAGAATGCGTTGAGAAAGTCAACGCAGATTTGGCGGCTGACGAACTTTTAGCCGGCAGCCAAGTGAGCCGCTTCCTCGTCTTGCATAAAGAGTTGGATGCTGACGACGGCGAACTGACACGTACCAACAAAGTGCGTCGCGGTTTCATCGCTGAAAAATACGACGCCTTAGTGGGTGCCTTGTACAACGGTGCCACCGAGCAATTCATTGAAACCGTGGTGAAGTTTGAAGACGGTCGCACTGGCAGCGTGAGCGCCACGCTCAAGCTGTCTGATGCCAAAACCTTCACGCCTGTGGGGAAAGCAGCATGAGCAAGAAAATCGGCGACGTCATCCTTGACGTCAAAAACATCAGTTTGCGCTTCGGTGGCGTCAAGGCGCTGACCGACATTTCGTTCAACGTCAAAGAGCACGAAGTGCGCGCCATCATTGGCCCCAACGGTGCAGGCAAGAGCTCCATGCTCAACTGCATCAACGGCGTTTACGCACCGCAAGAAGGCTCCATCACTTTCCGCGGTCAAACCTTTGACCACATGGACAGCCACCAAGTGGCCACCATGGGCATTGCGCGCACCTTCCAAAACTTGGCCTTGTTCAAAGGCATGAGCGTGCTCGACAACATCATGACCGGCCGTAACCTGCGCATGAAGAGCAACATCCTCATGCAAGCCTTGCGCATTGGCCCGGCCGAAAACGAAGAAATGATGCACCGCGAAAAAGTCGAGCGCATCATCGACTTTTTGGAAATTCAAGCCTTCCGTAAAACGCCTGTGGGCCAGTTGCCTTATGGCTTGCAAAAGCGCGTCGACTTAGGCCGCGCGCTGGCGCTTGAGCCGCAAGTGTTGCTGCTGGATGAGCCGATGGCCGGTATGAACGTGGAAGAGAAGCAAGACATGTGTCGCTTCATCTTGGACGTGAACGACGAATTTGGCACCACCATCGTGTTGATCGAACACGACATGGGCGTGGTGATGGATATTTCTGATCGCGTGGTCGTGCTCGACTACGGCAAGAAGATCGGCGACGGCACCCCCGATGAGGTGCGCAACAACGAGGAAGTCATCAGCGCTTACCTCGGCACTTCACACTAAGGACAAGAACATGGCATTTTTTCTTGAAACCCTTTTCGGCGGCCTCATGGCAGGCATGCTGTATTCGTTGGTGGCCCTCGGCTTCGTGCTGATTTACAAAGCCTCTGGCGTGTTTAACTTTGCGCAAGGTGCGATGGTGTTGTTTGCTGCGCTGGCCATGGCCCGCTTTGGCGAATGGATTCCCGCGCTCACAGGCATCGACAACTTCGTTCTCGTCAACTTGCTCGCCTTCGCTGGCGCTGCTGCTGTGATGTTTGTGGTGGCTTGGGTGATTGAGTTCTTGGTGTTGCGTCACTTGGTGAACCAAGAAGGCACCACTTTGTTGATGGCCACTTTGGGTATCACTTATTTCCTCGACGGTTTGGGGCAATCCATCTTTGGCAGCGACATCTACAAGATCGATGTGGGCATGCCCAAAGAGCCGTTGATGTTGATGGAATCCACCTTTGACGGCGGCATCATGATCAACCAAGAAGACTTGGTGGCTGCGTTCATCGCAGCAGCCTTGGTGGCGTTGCTCAGCGTGTTCTTCCAAAAAACCACCACTGGTCGAGCCTTGCGCGCTGTGGCGGATGACCATCAAGCGGCGCAATCCATTGGTATTCCCCTCAACCGCATCTGGGTCATCGTTTGGTGCGTGGCCGGTGTGGTGGCTTTGGTGGCCGGCATGATTTGGGGCTCTAAGTTGGGTGTGCAGTTCTCGCTGTCCACCGTGGCTTTGCGTGCCTTGCCTGTGGTGATTTTGGGTGGCCTGACCTCTGTGCCTGGCGCCATCATCGGCGGCTTGATCATCGGTGTTGGCGAGAAATTGTCTGAAGTGTTCCTCGGTCCATACGTGGGCGGCGGTATTGAAATTTGGTTTGCGTACGTCTTGGCCTTGGGCTTCTTGCTGGTTCGTCCACAAGGTCTGTTTGGCGAGAAGATCATCGACCGCGTGTAAGGAAAAGAATCATGTTTTACAGAGAAAACGGTCAATTCAAAACGACTTACAAGGAAGACCAGCAAATCTTCCCGATCACGCAAGACCGCATTGGTGTGTTGCTGCTCATTGCCTTTGCATTCATCGGTGTGCCCATGCTCGCTGACGAATACATGTTGCGTGCGATTCTGATTCCCTTCCTTATCTTGTCGCTCGCCGCTTTGGGTGTGAACATCTTGGTGGGTTACTGCGGTCAGATCTCTTTGGGTTCAGGCGCTTTCATGGCCGTGGGTGCCTACGCCGCGTACAACTTCTTTGTGCGCATTGACGGCATGCCGCTCATCGTGGCTTTGTTGATGGGCGGCTTCTTTGCAACCTTGGTCGGCATGTTCTTTGGCATCCCAAGCTTGCGCGTGAAGGGCCTGTACTTGGCCGTCGCCACATTGGCTGCGCAGTTCTTCTGTGACTGGGCGTTCTTGCGCATCAAGTGGTTCACCAACGACTCTGCTTCTGGTACAGCCTCGGTGTCTGACTTGCAAGTGTTTGGCTTCCCCATCAACACGCCGTTCGAAAAGTACATCTTCTGCTTGAGCTTTTTGGTGGTGTTTGGTTTGCTCGCTAAAAACTTGGTTCGCAGTGCGATTGGTCGCGAGTGGATGGCCATCCGCGACATGGACGTGGCGGCTGCTGTGATCGGCATTCGTCCCATGTACTCGAAGTTGAGCGCCTTTGCTGTCAGCTCGTTCATCGTGGGTGTGGCTGGCGCTTTGTGGGCCTTCGTTTACCTGGGTTCTTGGGAACCAGCCGCGTTCTCGGTGGACCGCTCATTTCAGTTGTTGTTTATGGTCATCTTGGGTGGCATGGGCTCCATCATGGGCAGCTTCTTTGGTGCGGGCTTCATCGTGATCTTGCCCGTCATCATCAACCACGCATTGCCTTGGTTGGGTGACTTGGTGGGCATTCCTGTCAGCACGGCTGCGCTCACGCATGCTGAGCAAATGATCTTCGGTGCTTTGATTGTTTGGTTCTTGATCGTCGAGCCTCACGGCTTGGCCAAGTTGTGGAGCGTGGGTAAGCAAAAGCTACGTCTGTGGCCTTTCCCTCACTGATCCGTATTTCGTTTTTCTGGTGTTCGCATAATTTTTCTAAGGAGACTTCAATGAAAATCCGTTCCCTCATGATGGCAGTGGCCGTTGCTGCGACTGGTTTGACCAGCGCCTTGGTCACCACGTCAGCTCAGGCGCAAGCCAAAGAGCAATTCTTCCCTGTGCTGCCTTACCGTACCGGCGCTTATGCGCCGAACGGTGTGCCATGGGGTAATGCCTATGTGGACTACCTCAAGCTGATTAATGCACGCGATGGCGGCATCAACGGCGTGAAGATCACTTATGAAGAGTGCGACACCGCCTACGCGACAGACCGCGGCGTGGAATGCTACGAGCGCCTGAAAGGTAAATCACAAGGCGGCGTGTTCCAGCCTTTGTCGACAGGTATCACTTTCGCTTTGACAGAAAAAGCGCCTACAGACAAAAACCCATTGATCACTGGCGGTTATGGCCGTTCAGAGTCCAGCGATGGTCAAGTGTTCAAGTGGAACTTCCCATTGCAAGGTACCTATTGGTCTGGTGCTGACATCATCATGCAGATCATCACCAAAAAAGAAGGTGGCAACATCAAGGGCAAGAAAATCGCCTTGGTTTACCACGACAGCCCATTCGGCAAAGAGCCAATTCCTCTCTTGCAAGAGCGCGCCAAGATGCAAGGTTTCGACCTGCAACTCTTGCCTGTGACAGCGCCTGGTGTTGAACAAAAAGCCACTTGGTTGCAAGTGCGTCAAGCCCGTCCTGACTATGTGTTGTTGTGGGGCTGGGGCGTGATGAACTCCGCTGCTTTGAAAGAAGCCGTAGCCACAGGCTACCCCCGCGAAAAAATGTACGGTGTGTGGTGGTCCGCTGCTGAGCCAGACGTCAAAGACGTGGGCGAGGCTGCCAAGGGTTACAACGGTTTGGTCGCCACAGGCGAAGGCGGCAAAGTCATTGCTGACATCAAGTCTGTTGTGCACGGCAAGAAGCAAGGCACAGGTCCTGTCGAAGAAGTGGGTACCACCCTTTACAACCGTGGCATGGTCAGCGCTGCTTTGGCGGTCGAAGGCGTGCGTCGTGCGCAAGAGCGTTACGGCAAGGGTAAGGTTATGACCGGCGAGCAAATTCGTTGGGGCTTGGAGAACTTGGCTTTGGACCAAAAAGCCCTCGACAAGTTGGGCCTGGGCACAGTGATGAAGCCTATCAGCACCTCTTGCTTGGACCACGAAGGTTCACGCTCTGCACGTCTGCACACATGGGACGGCAAGAAGTGGGTTTACAGCACTGACTGGATCGAAGCCGATGACTCCATCATCAAGCCTTTGGTCAAACAGTTCGCAGACAAGTATGCCGCTGAGAAAAAACTCACACGCCGCACACCTGCAGATTGCCAGTCTTAATGTGACGCACATCAGCCCGATGGGCTGATGATTTGGCGGCTCTCACGAGCCGCCAAACCTCAGAGGTAAACCTCCCGTTTGCTTTGAGGTTTGGTCCAATCCAACAACGTTTTTTTAGCAAGGTAAGTTATGAGCGCCAACAACATCGTTCTCAACGTCAATGGCATTGAAGTCATTTACAACCACGTCATCTTGGTGCTCAAGGGCGTCTCGCTCAATGTGCCAGAAGGCAGCATCGTGTCTTTGCTGGGCGGTAACGGCGCTGGCAAAACCACCACCTTGCGCGCCATTTCCAACTTGCTGCAAGGCGAGCGCGGGGCGGTCACCAAAGGCAGCATTGAGTTGCGCGGCGAACGCATCGAAAACCTGACCCCCGCTGACTTGGTCAAGCGTGGCGTGGTGCAGGTGATGGAAGGCCGTCACTGCTTTGCCCACTTGACCATCGAAGAAAACTTACTCACGGGCAGCTACACGCGCAGCAGCAAAGGTGAGATTGAAGCCAACTTGGAGAAGGTCTACAACTACTTTCCTCGCTTGAAAACACGCCGCACATCACAAGCTGCCTACACCTCGGGTGGCGAGCAGCAAATGTGCGCGATTGGACGCGCCATCATGGCCAACCCCAGCATGGTGTTGCTCGACGAACCTTCTATGGGCTTGGCCCCGCAAATCGTGGAAGAGGTGTTCAATATCGTGAAAGATTTGAACGAGAAAGAAAAAGTCACTTTTCTCATCGCTGAGCAAAACACCAACATGGCTTTGAAGTACGCCGACTACGGCTACATCATGGAGTCGGGCCGCATTGTGATGGACGGTGCTGCATCTGATCTGGCCAACAACGAAGACGTGAAAGAGTTCTACCTCGGTATGGGCGGAGGTGAGCGCAAGAGCTTCAAAGACGCCAAGAGCTACAAGCGCCGCAAGCGTTGGTTGGCATAAGGGGCGCGCACATGTCCAAGCACTACGACGCGCTCGAAACCCGCAACCCTGTCGAGCGCGAAGCAGCGCTCATGGCTGCGTTGCCTGCGCAAATCGCGCACGCACAAAAACATTCACCTGCATTTGCCAAATCTTTGGCAGGTGTGAACGCTGCCAGCGTGACCACCCGCGAAGCGTTGGCCAAATTGCCGGTGATTCGTAAATACGAGTTGTTGGCCCAACAGCAAGAGCAGCGCGCTACCAATGTGTTTGGTGGCTTTGCCGCCATTGGTTTTGGCAAAGCCATGCCCCGCGTGTTTGCCAGCCCCGGCACCATTTACGAGCCTGAAGGCGCACGTGCTGATTACTGGCGCATGGCCCGTGCCATCTACGCCGCAGGCTTCCGTCAAGGCGAACTCGCGCACAACTGCTTCAGTTACCACTTCACGCCTGCGGGCTCGATGATGGAAACCGGCGCACACGCCATTGGTTGCACCGTGTTTGCGGGCGGCACGGGGCAGACCGAACAGCAAGTGGGTGCGATGGCCGAGCTAAAGCCTGCGGGCTACATTGGCACGCCCAGCTTTTTGAAAATCATTGTGGAAAAAGCCGCCGAGATGGGCGTGAAGTTGCCCAGCGTCACCAAAGCCTTGGTGTCTGGCGAAGCGTTCCCGCCTAGCTTGCGTGACTGGTTGGCTGAGCGTGGTGTTGCCGGTTATCAGTGCTACGCCACTGCCGACCTCGGTTTGATTGCTTATGAAACTGAAGCCCGCGAAGGCTTGGTGCTCGACGAAGGCGTGATTGTTGAAATCGTTCGCCCAGGCACCGGTGATCCTGTGCCCGAAGGTGAAGTGGGCGAGTTGGTGGTGACCTCACTCAATCCCGATTACCCACTGATTCGTTTTGGCACAGGCGACTTGTCCGCTGTGTTGCCAGGCCAATGCCCCACAGGTCGCACCAACGTGCGCATCAAAGGCTGGATGGGTCGTGCCGACCAAACCACCAAGGTGCGTGGCATGTTTGTGCATCCCGGCCAAGTGGCTGAGGTGGTCAAGCGTTTCCCCGAAATCAAACGCGCGCGTTTGGTGGTGACGGGCGAGATGGCCAACGACCAAATGAGCCTCAAGGTGGAAGCGCAAGACGCGGATGGTTTGGCTGCAAAAATTGGCGATGCCGTGCGCGACATCACCAAGCTACGTGCCGATGTGACGCTGGTGGCCATGGGCAGTTTGCCCAACGATGGCAAGGTGATTGAAGACGCGCGAACGTATCAATAAGTACGCACTAATAAAAGCCTTTGAGGGATGGGGAAATAAGTAATTTCCGTCATGAAAATGACCCTTGATCGGCTCTAATACAGGTTCCGTTATTAAGGAGACTTCATGAAAAAATTGTTCGCTTTGAGCGTGTTAGCGTTGGTCACATTGACAGGCGCAAACGCCGCAGATTTCCCCATCAAAGACAAGCCCGTCACCATCGTGGTGCCGTTCGCTGCGGGTGGTCCAACAGACCGTGTGGCTCGTGATTTGGCTGAAGCCATGCGTAAGCCTTTGGGCACCACCGTGGTGGTCGAAAACGTGGCAGGCGCTGGCGGCACGATTGGCGCCAACAAAGTTGCCAAGGCCCCACAAGATGGCCACACCATCTTCTTGCACCACATCGGCATGGCCACATCGCCAGCTCTGTATCGCAAACTGCCTTACAACACGCTCGAAGATTTCGAATACTTGGGCATGGTCAACGACGTGCCCATGACCTTGATCGGTCGCCCCACTTTGCCAGCCAACAACTACAAAGAATTGGCCACTTGGATCGAGCAAAACAAAGGCAAGATCAATTTGGGCAACGCTGGTTTGGGCGCCGCCTCACACCTGTGTGGCTTGATGTTCCAAAGCGCTTTGAAAGTGGACATGACCACTGTGCCTTACAAAGGTACTGCGCCTGCTATGAACGACCTCATGGGCGGCCAAATCGATTTGTTGTGTGACCAAACCACCAATACCACTGGCCAAATCGAAGGCAAAACCGTCAAGGCTTTTGCGGTGACAACTTCAAAGCGCTTGACAACGCCTGCACTGAAAGACTTGCCTACCCTGCAAGAGTCTGGCCTCAAAGGTTTTGAAGTCACCATTTGGCACGGTTTGTATGCCCCTAAAGGCACACCTGCTGACGTGACGACTCAAATCAACAAAGCCCTCAAAGTGGCTTTGAAGGACCCCGAGTTCATCAAAAAGCAACAAGCTTTGGGCGCCGTGGTCGTGAGCGACAAGCGTTCTGATGCTGCTGAGCACAAGAAGTTTGTGGCTGCTGAAATCGCCAAGTGGGGCCCTGTCATCCAGGCCGCCGGCGTTTACGCTGACTGATCAAAGCCGCTCGGTTTTGACCCAAGAAAAAGCCACCTTCGGGTGGCTTTTTTCATGGGCATTTATCAGGCGTTGAGGTGTTCAAACGGCAATGCTTGCTTCACCAAGATTACCGTGCACGGCGCCTCCATCGCCACCTTGATGGGCACGGTGGCTACAAAGCGTTGCATTTGCAAACCATGCGTGGCCGCACCCATGACGATCATGCTCACGTTGTTGCCTTCTGCATAGCGCACGAGGGCGTTGGCCACATCGCTGGCTTCGAGCACATGGAACGAGGTTTGGTGTGTGCCCATGTCCAAAGGTTGGGCCCATTGGTGCAGCATCGTGAGGTATTGGCGATGCACCGAGGTCTCGCTCTTGTCACTTTCAGATGCGCTGGTTTGGTTGGGCGAAATCACCGTCACCACTGCCAGCCGAGCACCTGGGCGAATGCCCAGCGAACGTGCTACGGCTTGGCGCAGTGAATACAAGGTGGCATCACTGGCCTCATGGTGCGGCACGGCCACCATCAGGATGGGCACTTCGTCAATTTGCTGCGAAGGCAATGGACTGGGCTGGTAGTGCATGCCTGCCGCCTTGAGCCAGCGTTTGAAGTGGGTGAAGAACGGCGTGCCTTCCAGTTGTTTGCCGCGCTTGGTGACTTTCACCTGCTCAGGGTGTTCCAAGTCAAATGCCAAATGCGCGGCCGATGGGTAGCGCTTGGCCGCCTCGGGCTCTAGGCAGCGCAACACCACCTCTTGCAACCACTCGGGCAAGTCGTCGCGCAAGCGGCGCGGCGGGGTGGGGTCCATCCACAAACGTTGGCGCATGCCACCTTGGGTTTGCGGGTTGCCAAAAGGCAGCTCGCCGGTGGCTAATTCGTACAACATCACGCCTATGGCAAAGATGTCGCTGCGCGGGTCACCGCGCACGCCCACCACTTGCTCGGGTGCAATCCATGCAGGCGATCCCACGGCTTTGCGCAGCTCTTCGGCCAGCAAGTCTGGGTAGTGCGCGTGGCACGACAAACCAAAGTCCAGCAGCACCGCATGGCCATCGGGGTGCATCAGGACGTTGGCGGGCTTGATGTCGAGGTGGCAGGTGTTTTGTTGATGCAAGCTATGCGCAGCGCGCGCGATGGCCGCGGCGAGTCGCGCGATATCCATTACTTCTGCGCGTGTGCGGTTGTGCGTGTGCGCATCCAGCACTTGCTGCAAGGTCTGCCCTGGCACATGCTCCATCACCAAATAAGGCAAGTTCAGCAAATCGCCTGCGGCTACAAAGCGCGGTACATGTGTGCCGTGGAGCACTTGCAAGATTTGGTGCTCCACCTCGAAGCCCACAATGTTTTCTGCGCCGTCGCCCGCGGTCATGCGGGGTACTTTCATCACCATGTCAAACGGCGCGGGGCGCTCGTCGGCATAGGTCACTTCGTAGATGTGAGCCATGCCGCCTGCATGCAAGCAAGCGCCGATGCGGAACCCGTCCAGCTCGGTGCCTGCTTCTAGACGTTTCATTTGCCGGTCTCCAAACGTTGGGCAAAGTATTCGGGCAAGCCTGCTTCGCGCACAGCGCGAGCGGCCGCACGGTGGTCATACGCCACGCGGTGAAAAGTCAGCTTGGCGGCAGTGCTGTCAAACACGGCGTACATGGCGCGCGGGCTGCCATCGCGTGGCTGGCCTACCGAGCCAATGGTGGCAATCCACTGGCGGTGTTTGGGTGTGGGGATGGGCACGCCAGGCGCAGGTTTGAACGCCATCAGTTGGCGACCCGTGCCTCGGTAATACAGCGACTGGTGGTGCACATGGCCACCAAACACATAGCGCACATCGGGGTGGGCGCACGCCGCATCTAGGCTCAGGCCTGCGGTGCGTTCGTCTTCTACATAACGCCAACGCTCAGGGGCATCCGCGCTGGCGTGGACCAACAACATCTGATCAACCTGCGCGGTGAGCGGCAAGATTTCGAGCCAAAACCGCTGCGCGGGTGACAGTTGGTTGTGCGTCCATTCCGCGGTTTGACTGCCCAGCGAAGGGTTGGGGTTGGCCGAGTTGATGTGGTGCGTTTGAATCAGCTCTTCGTGGTTGCCACGCAGCACGATGGCGCCGTCTTGCTGCAGCTTTTGGCAACGTGCCACCACTTCGGCGGGAAAGGCGCCATAGCTCACCAAATCACCTAGCAGCGCCATGCGCTCAACGCCTTGCGTTTGTGCGTGTGCCAAGCACGCGTCAAGCGCGTGCAAGTTACTGTGAATGTCAGAGAGCAGGGCGTACTTCATAGCCAGCGTGCGAAGCGGTGGTGGACGGTGGCTCAGTAGGTGTACACGCCTTTGCCGGTCTTGCGACCCAGCTGGCCTGCGGCGACCATTTCTTTGAGCAAGGGGCAAGCGCGGTATTTGCTGTCACCAAACTCTTGCAAGTACACGTCCATCACGGCCACGCACACATCCAGGCCAATCATGTCGGCCAGAGCCAATGGGCCGATGGGCTGGTTGAAACAGAGCTTCATGCCTGCGTCGATGTCTTCTGCAGTAGCCACACCTTCGGCCAACACAAAGAAGGCTTCGTTGATCATGGGCACCAAGATGCGGTTGACCACAAAG
>CAUPNL010000035.1:0-23734 GCA_963512655.1 uncultured Limnohabitans sp.
CGCTGCGATCAGCGAAGCCTTGCAGTATACATCGGATTTTTGAACATTTCGAAGAAATTTTAAAAATCTTTTCTAACCGCCTCCGCTAATTTGTTTCTGGTAAACCCTAAACAGTTTTTATCAGCGAAGCCTGTCAGTATAGCACTACTTTTAAACCTCGCGCAACTATTTTAGAAAAACTTCACATTTAGTTCTTCTCAACCCTCGTCGCATCCATCACTCCCATAGATAAGAAGCTCCTTGTGGGCAGCCCTTGATAATGCAGCATGTCTTTAATTACCCTACAGAACGCCCAACTCGCTTTTGGGCACGTCGCTCTTCTTGATCACGCAGAGTTTTCACTTGAAACAGCTGAGCGCGTTGGCCTGATTGGCCGCAATGGCGCTGGCAAATCATCTCTCTTACGCATCCTAGGCGGAATAGAGAAGCCTGACGATGGAGATCTGCGCGTGCAGCAAGGCCTGCGCGTCACCTACGTCGCCCAAGAGCCGCAACTCGACAGCAACGCATCCGTGTTCGAGTCTGTCAGTGCAGGCTTAGCTCGCATCATCCACCTGATTGAGCAGTACTGCGCTGGCGAGGGTGACCTCACAGCCATGCAAAACGAGATTGAAATGTTTGATGGCTGGAACTGGGAGCAGCGCGTGCAAGAAACTTTGCACCGCTTGCACCTTGACCCTGATGCGCGTATCAATGCGCTCTCGGGCGGTACCCTGAAACGTGTGGCGTTGGCACAAGCGTTGGTTACATCGCCTGATGTGCTCTTACTAGACGAGCCTACCAACCACTTGGACCTCGACAGCATTGAGTGGCTCGAACAACTCTTGATTGACTTCAAGGGCAGCATCATCACCATCACGCATGACCGTTCCTTCTTGGACAAGGTTGCCACGCGTATCGTCGAGTTAGACCGCGGCCATTTGCTGACCTATCCCGGTAACTTCTCGCAATACCAACTCCAAAAGGAAGAACAAGCCGCGCAAGAAGCCGTCATCAACGCCAAGGCCGACAAACTACTGGCTGGCGAGGAAGTGTGGATTCGCAAAGGCGTGGAAGCCCGCCGTACGCGCAGCCAAAGCCGCATTGGTCGACTCGAAGCCTTACGCGCCCAGCGCGAAGCCCGTCGCGACGCTGTGGGACGTGTCAAGCTCGACGTGGCCAGCGGCGCTCCCACAGGCAAGATCGTGGCTGAGCTCACCGAGGTGGACAAAGCCTTTGGAGGCAAAGTCATTACCAAGAACTTCTCAGCAACTTTCTTGCGCGGCGACAAGATTGGTCTGATCGGCCCCAATGGCGCTGGCAAATCCACCTTACTGAAAATGATCTTGGGCGAGCTCGAAGCCGACAGCGGCAAGATTCGCCAAGGCGCCAACTTACAGGTGGCGTACTTTGACCAAATGCGCAACGGCCTAGACATGGATGCTTCGCTGGAAGACTTCATCAGCCCAGGCAGCGAATGGATCGAAATCGGCACGCAACGCAAGCACGTCAAAAGCTACTTAGACGACTTCTTGTTCTCGCCGTCACGCGCCACATCGCCCGTGCGCTCGTTGTCAGGTGGCGAACGCAACCGCTTGCTGTTGGCTCGTTTGTTTGCACGCCCAGCCAACGTGCTGGTGCTGGACGAACCCACCAACGACTTGGACATTGACACGCTAGAGCTGCTCGAAGAGCTTCTGCAAAACTACAACGGCACCGTGTTCATCGTCAGCCATGACCGCACCTTCCTCGACAACGTGGCCACCAGCACCTTGGTGTTTGAAGCCACCGACGACAACCCCGGCTTCTGGCGCGAATACGAAGGCGGCGTGCAAGACTGGCTCATCCAATCTGAACGCGCACGCAGCCTTGCACCGCAAGCCAAGCCTGCCGCACCTGTGGCTACCAAAGCAGCAGAAGCTCCCAAGCCCACGGCGGCGGCAGCAGCTTCCAGCACTGCCAAAACCCGCAAGCTGAGCTACAAAGAGCAGCGCGAGTTGGAAGCTCTGCCAGAACTCATTGCCTCACTAGAAGCAGAACACAAAGAAACCCAAGCCGCATTAAGCGACAACAGCCTCTACGCCAGCGACCCCGCCAAAGTTGCGCAAATCCACAAACGCGATACCGAAATTGAAGACGCGCTGATGACAGCCCTAGAGCGTTGGGAGCAACTATCCTCGCCTGCATGAGCAGCGAAGAACTATTTGCCTTGATTGCCCTCGCCACCGTGGGCACCTTCACACCGGGGCCCAACACCGCCCTGTCGGCCACGATTGCAGCCAACCACGGACTGCGTCGTGCGCTGCCTTTTGTATGCGCTGTACCCGCAGGCTGGGGTCTGCTGCTAGTGCTCAATGCTGCCGGCTTAGGCGTGATGGTGCTGGGCTACCCACCGCTGCGTTGGGGCCTACTGGCGGCGGGTGTTTTGTACTTGTTATGGCTGGCTTGGAAACTAGCGAACACGCAGCATTTGAGTGAAGCGGCAATTGGCCCCGTCGTGGGTTTCAAACATGGCGTGATGCTGCAATTCATCAACATCAAAGCGTGGTTCTTGGCTTTGTCGGTGGTGAGTGGCTGGGTCATTGGCCATGACGACACCGTGGCAAGACTTCTGGAAACCTTGCCCATCTTCATGTTCTTTGGACTCACCAGCAACCTGACCTATGCATGGATAGGAGCCAGCTTGCGCCATTGGCTGCGCGGCCCCAACGACACTGCCCAACGGCTGCAATGGTTCAACCGCATCATGGCCTTGGCGCTTTTGGGCACGGTAGTGTGGATGGTGCGCTCGGCGCTGCAAACGCCTTAAAAGGTTCACACACCTGCATGGTTGCAACAGGGGTGACTCGTGGTCTCTGCCGCGACTGTCAACCTGTCTATTCGTCTTCAGAATGAAGCGCAAACAACACGCATCACAAACATGGGACACCTCTACTTAGTGCGACACGGGCAAGCCTCCTTAGGCGCTGCTGACTACGACCAGCTCAGCCCATTGGGGCAACAGCAAAGCCAACGCCTTGGCGAGCACTGGCGGACGCTAGGCATCCAATTTGACGCTGTCATCACTGGGTCGATGAAACGCCACGCGCAAACCTTGGCCAGCATTCAAGCCGGCATGGGTACGGCACATGAAGCAATCGTCTTACCTGCCCTGAACGAATACGACGCTGAGGCCGTGATTCGCACCATTCAGCCCGGGGAGTTGGTCAAGCCCACCACACCCGAAGGGTACAAACAGTATTTCCGCTTGTTACGCGACGGCCTCACGCAATGGATGGCGGGGGTAGTCAGCCCACAAGGCATGCCCAGCTATGCAGAATTTGCGCATGGCGTCACATCTGCGCTCGACCAAATTCGCCAACAACACGAAGGCCATGTTTTGTTGGTATCCAGCGGCGGCCCCATTGCCACGGCGGTGGCACATGTGCTGCGCACCAGCCCAGAAACCAGCATTGAGCTGAACATGCGTTTACGCAACACGGCTGTCACTGAATTTAGCTTCAACCCGAAGCGGCAAAGCCTGCAAAGCTTTAACAGCTTGCCGCACTTGGAAACACCCAGCCACAAAGACTGGGTGACGTTCGCTTAAAACTTAGCTGCTGATTTTTAGGGCCACACGCTTGCCTTGGCCCGCGCAAACTAAGGCCTTATACGCTTACGGTGCTCAGCGGCAACGCGACCAATTCTTTGAGCAACAGCGCAAGCTGCTCGCCCGCACTGAGCACCAGCGCCTCGCCCTTGGCGGCCGTGGCCGCAGCGGCATTGCCTGCCGCTCCCTGTGGGTTGTAGTCCTGCATGTGCCAGCCGAGTTTGGCGCTTTTGCCGTTGCCCAAGACCGCGTAGTGCTTGGCGCGGTCTTGCGAGGTGGAGGCAAAGTTTTGCGCCTCGGCCATGTTCACAAGGTTGGGCGACAGCGCCAGCATCATCGAGGTTTCAATGTCGCCCGCGTGGATGCCAAAGCGGTGTTCATCCGCAGAAAACTGCCCCATCACGCCCGCATCCAGCGGCAGGTTGTACCAACTGCTGCTGTAAACAATCAAGCCATGTTGCGCGCGCAGTTCGCGTGCCACCACATCCATCAGCCCCACATTGCCGCCGTGGGCGTTGAACATCAGCAGCTTCTTCACGCCCGCACGCGCCACCGATGCGCCCATGTCGCACCAGAGCTGAATCAGCGTTTGAGGTGACAAATGCAAAGTGCCTGCAAACGCCGTGTGCTCGGTGCTCAAACCCACGGTTTGTGTGGGCAGCACCAACACGGGGTCAGTTGCCGCCAAATGCCCCAACGCGGCATTGACCACGCCATCCACCAGCACGGTGTCCACCGACAACGGCAGATGTGGCCCGTGCTGTTCAGTCGCCCCAAGAGGCAACACGGCCACGGTGCGTGCGGGGTCAAGCGCGGCAAAGTCACGCGTGTTGAGCTCGGCCCAACGGTGCGAGGCCAAAGCTTGGGCGGTGTGTGTGCTGGTGTTCGCAGTCATAAACGCCATCTTACTTTCCCTCCTCTTGACCTGCTGCACGCACACGACGGCGGCTAGGTAACATCTGGCGCATGTTCAAAGTCATTTCAAGTGTTTTATGGGCCGTTGGCCTGGTCGGCTCGGCATGGGCGCAAGGTCTGCCCACCGCCGTAGTCAGCACACCGCAATTGCGTGCTGAGCTGGTCGCGCACGCACCACAAGGTGTGCAAGCAGGTCAGCCCGTATGGGTGGGCCTGCAGCTCACGCACCAGCCCGAGTGGCACACCTACTGGCGCAATCCTGGCGACTCGGGCCTGCCCACGCAAATTGAACTCAACCTTCCGGCGGGCATCACAGCGGGTGAGGTGCAATGGCCACTGCCGCACAAACTCAAGGCCGGCAACCTCACCAACTACGGCTTTGAGAAAACTGTGTTGCTGGCCGTGCCGCTCACCGTGACCCCAGCGTTCAAACCCAACGCTTCGCAAACGCTTGACCTGCAAGTGCGTGCCAACTGGCTGGTGTGCCGCCTTGAGTGCATCCCGCAAGAGGGCGACTTTGCGCTGCGCATTCCCGTCAACAGCAGCTTCGCACCCCAGGCTGCGGCGTTCGACGCGCTGCAAGCGCAGCAACCTCCATCTCTACCCAACGCCAAAGTCACCACAAGTTTTGAAGCACAGCGTTTGGTGCTGCAAGTCAGCGGCCTGCCCGCCTCGCTGCACGGGCAAATGATGAGCGTGTTTCCAAACACGCCAGAACTGGTGGAATCCGCCACAGAACAACACCCACAGGCGAACCAAGCTTGGCAAGACAGCGTGTGGACAGTGCAGCTGCCCCTCAGCAATTTGCGTTTGAACGACCCCAAGCAAGTGGGCTTTTTACTCACGACAGGCATGGGCGCTGCGCGACAAGGTTTCGAAATTTCGGCGTCAGTCACGCAAGCCTGGCCTGCTGTGTCAGAGCTACCAGCTGCCACTGCTCCCGCCATCGCACCTGTCGTTAGCGACGAAGGCGCAGTGGGTTTTGTCTTAGCACTGCTAGGCGCATTTGTGGGCGGCCTCATCCTCAACCTCATGCCTTGCGTGTTGCCTGTGCTGGCCATCAAACTGCTGGGCTTTGCGCAACACAGCCGAGCCCACCGTGCACACCGCGTGGCGGGCATGGCCTACACCGCAGGTGTGGTGTTGAGCTTCTTGGCTTTGGGTGCTGGCGTGTTGGCGCTGCGCGCAGCGGGCGAGCAATTGGGTTGGGGCTTTCAGCTGCAGTCGCCCGTAGTGGTCAGTGTGCTGGCAGCTTTCTTCACGCTCATTGCGCTGAACTTGTTTGGCTTGTTTGAGTTCGGGCAAATCCTGCCTTCACGCGTGGCCAGCTTTCAATACAAACACCCCGTCATGGACGCTGGTCTGTCAGGCGTGCTGGCAGTGGCGGTGGCATCGCCTTGCACCGCGCCATTCATGGGTGCCTCGTTAGGACTGGCAATGACCTTGCCTACTTGGCAAGCGTTGAGCATTTTTATGGTGATGGGCTTGGGGCTTGCTGCGCCTTATTTGCTGGCGAGCTTCGTGCCTGCGGTTGCGCGCGTGTTACCGCACCCTGGCCCATGGATGGTCACGCTGCGCCAGCTCCTAGCCTTCCCCATGTTGGCCACCGTCGTTTGGTTGCTGTGGGTGCTGGGCCAGCAAACCAGCTTAGATGCCGCCATGTTTGCGCTGGGCGGTTTGCTGTTGCTCGCCGCGTTCATTTGGTCGCTCAAACAACACACGCTGGCCGCACGTGGTTTGGCTTGGTTGATTGCAGCGATCTTGGTTTGGAGCGCGTTGAACTTTGCGGAAGAACTGAAAGCGCCAGCGAATATCACCACGGCCAGCAGCGCATCGGCAACCACGAGCAGTACACCCAATATGTGGCAACCATGGTCCGAAGCCGCCGTGGCGCAAAGCTTGGCCCAAGGCCGCCCCGTGTTTGTGGACTTCACCGCCGCTTGGTGTGTGACCTGCCAAATCAACAAGAAATCCACCCTCTCCAACAGCGACGTGTTGACAGACTTAGCGGCACACCAGGTCATCCTCATGCGCGCCGACTGGACGCGTCGTGACCCCGCCATCACCGCCGCGCTCACCGCCTTAGGCCGCAGTGGCGTGCCTGTGTATGTGCTGTACGCGCCAGGCAAAGTGCCGTTGGTGTTGTCGGAGTTGCTCAGCGTGAACAAGATGAAAGAAGCGCTCGCCACCTTGCCAGCAACCCAACCATGACCAAAGCTGCCATTCGTCAAAGCCTTGCCGATTGCAAAACCATCGCCGTGGTGGGCCTCTCGCCCAAGCCTCACCGCGACAGTTTTCGGGTGGCCAAGTACATGCAAGACCACGGCTTTCGCATCGTGCCGATCAATCCCAACGCCACCGAAGTTTTGGGCGAAAAAGCCTACGCCTCACTCACCGAGGCCGCGCAACACGCGCACATCGACATGGTGAACTGTTTTCGCAACTCCGAAGACATCCCGCCGATCGCGAAAGAAGCCATCGCGATTGGTGCCAAGTCGCTGTGGCTGCAAATCGGTGTGGTGAACGACGACGCAGCCAAACAAGCCACCGATGCAGGCTTGGTCGTGGTGCAAAACCTTTGCTTGATGGTTGAGCACCGTCAATTGGGCTAGGCCGGTCCTCGGCGACAATGTCGCCATGTTTGCACCACTCCAAAACGACACCTTTTTGCGCGCTTGCATGCGCCAAGCCACCGACCACACCCCCGTTTGGCTCATGCGCCAAGCCGGCCGCTACTTGCCCGAGTACTGCGCCACACGCGCCAAGGCAGGCAGCTTCATGGGCTTGGCTACCAATACCGACTTCGCCACCGAAGTCACCTTGCAGCCGCTGGAGCGCTACCCGCTCGATGCCGCCATTTTGTTTAGCGACATCTTGACCGTGCCCGACGCCATGGGCTTAGGCCTGTCTTTCGCCCAAGGCGAAGGCCCACGTTTCGCCAAGAACGTGCGCAACGAAGCGGCCGTCAACGAGCTGGCTGTGCCCGACATGGCCAAGCTGCGCTATGTGTTTGACGCCGTCACCTCCATTCGCAAAGCTTTGAACGGCCGTGTACCTTTGATTGGCTTCTCAGGCAGCCCTTGGACTTTGGCTTGCTACATGGTCGAGGGCGCAGGCTCAGACGACTACCGCCAAGTCAAGAGCTTGATGTACAGCCGCCCCGACCTGATGCACCGCATTTTGGAAATCAACGCCGACGCAGTGGCCCTGTACCTCAACACCCAAATCGAAGCCGGCGCGCAAGCCGTGATGATTTTTGACAGCTGGGGTGGCGTGCTGGCCGATGGCATGTTCCAACAGTTCAGCATGGCCTACACCAAGCGCGTGTTGGCACAGCTCAAGCGCTCGCACGATGGCGTGGTCATTCCCCGCTTGGTGTTCACCAAAGGCGGCGGCTTGTGGTTACCCGAAATGGCCGACCTCGACTGCGAAGTGTTGGGCGTGGACTGGACGGTCAATCTCGCCAAAGCTCGTGCACAGGTAGGCGGCCAAGTAGGCGGCCCCGGCAAAGCCCTGCAAGGCAACCTCGACCCCAATGCTTTGTTTGCCCCTGCTGACGCCTTGGCCGCCGAAGCGCGCCGCGTGTTGGACGCATTCGGCAAACCCCACACCAACAAAACCACCACCGGCCCGACCCAAATTTTCAACTTGGGCCACGGCATCAGCCAATTCACCCCGCCGGAGAGCGTGGGCGTGTTGGTCGAGACGGTGCACAGCTACTCCCGTGCCTTGCGAAAACCTTAAAGTCGACTCAAGAAATCGTGTGTCAAGTCACCAAAAGTTTTACTTCGACTTCACACTTATGCACAAAAAAGTTGAGCCAGCGCACCAAGTTGGTTTTTTCTTTTGCCGCATTTGGAAAAACTTTAATTTCTCGTAAGTCATTGATTCATATAGGATTCTCGGCCTGCATTTTTTTGAGGCAGTTTGTTCAAAGCCTTGATTCATGGGCCTTCGGAGCCACTCAACCGTAGATATCAACAAAGTTATCCACAAAAATTCTGGGTTTACCCTGAAGCCTTTGTAAATCAACGACTTAAAGCCTCTTCTGCCAAAACACCTGAGCAAAACACCCCAACTCACCGCTTGACATGTCGCACCAAATTTCAGTGATGGTTCACACCCCCGCGCACAGCGGCATCGGTGGCGCACTCACGTACGAAAGCGACACCGCGCATGCGCCCGGCACCTTGGTGCGCGTGCCCTTGGGCAGCCGAGAGTTGCTGGGCGTGGTGTGGGACGAGGCAGCGCCACTCGCTGAAAGTGGCGATACCGCACCAATAGCAGCAGCAACCCCAACGGCAAACGAACAGCCATCCTTGTTGATGGCCGATGACCCCTCGCTGCAAAACCAAGCACCAGCCGCCATGCAGCTGCGCGCCATCGCCAGCGTGCTGGAAGGCCTCACACCGCTCAGCGCCCACTGGCGCCAGCTGGTGCAGTTTGCCGCCCACTACTACCAGCGCAGCGCGGGCGAGGTGGCCTTGGCCGCACTGCCCAGCCAACTGCGCGATCTCAGCACCGAACAATGGGCACGCCGCTTAAAGCGCAAACCCAAAGCAATGGCGGCCTATGAGGGTGCAACGCAAACCATTCCCACACCCACCGACGAACAGGCACAAGTGCTGCCAGATATTGCAGCCAACAAAGGTCCGTTCTTGTTGTTTGGCAACACGGGCAGCGGCAAAACCGAGGTGTACTTGCGTGCAGCACAAGCGGAGTTAGAACGCGACCCACAAGCGCAAATTTTGGTGATGGTGCCCGAGATCAACCTCACGCCCCAACTCGAAGAACGCTTTCGCGCGCGCTTTTGCCCGCAATGGGGCGCTGACTGCTTGGTGTCCATGCACAGCAGCCTCACGCCTGCACAGCGCCTGAAAAACTGGCTTGCCGCACACAGCGGCGAAGCGCGCATTGTGTTGGGCACGCGCATGGCTGTGTTTGCGTCCATGCCACATTTGCAACTCATCGTGGTGGATGAGGAACACGACCCGAGCTACAAACAGCAGGAAGGCGCGCGCTACTCAGCACGCGACCTCGCCATCTATCGCGGACAACTCGAAGGCGCGAAAGTGATTTTGGGCTCGGCCACGCCATCATTGGAAAGTTGGCATCACAGCCGCCCAGCCACCGATGCGGGACCCGCAGGCCGCTACATGCGCTTGGCCATGCCCTCACGCGTGGGCCAAGGGGCCTTGCCTTTGGTGCGCCGCGTGGACATGAACCGCCAGCCGTACAAAACCGTGTTCTCCAACCACCTGCTCGACGCCATGCGCGAGCGCGTGATGCGTGGCGAGCAAATCTTGGTGCTGCTCAACCGCCGAGGCTACGCGCCCGTGCTCAACTGCAACGACTGCGGCTGGAAAAGCGAATGCCCGCATTGCAGCGCCTACCGCGTATTCCACAAACTCGACCGCACGCTGCGCTGCCACCACTGTGGCTTCACACAACCTGTGCCGCGTGCGTGCCCAAGCTGCGGCAATTTAGACATCAGTCCCTTGGGCCGAGGCACCGAACAACTCGAAGAACATTTGGCCGAGCTGTTGGCCGATGTGCGCCGACCCGACGGCGAGCCCATTCGCATTGCCCGCATCGACGCCGACAGCACGCGCCTCAAAGGCGAGCTGGAGCGCCAGCTGGCCGAGGTGCACGCCGGCGCAGTGGATGTGCTGGTGGGTACACAAATGATTGCCAAGGGGCACGACTTCAGGCGCGTCACCTTAGTGGCTGCGCTCAACCCAGACGGCGCTTTGTTCTCCAGCGATTTCCGCGCGCCCGAGCGTTTGTTCAGCTTGCTCATGCAAGCCGCAGGACGTGCAGGACGCGACGCCAGCATGAGCTTGGTCAGCCCCTGCGAAATGTGGGTGCAAAGCTTTCACCCACTGCACCCGCTGTTTGAAGCGCTCAAGCAACACGACTATCCAGCATTTGCGGAACAACAGCTCAAAGAGCGCGAACAGGCCACTTTGCCGCCTTTCAGCTTCCAAGCCCTGGTGCGCGCAGAAGCACGCAGCCAAGAAGCCGCACAAGGTTTTTTAAACGCAGCCCGCGATGCAGGTGCGGCACTGGCCGATGAACTGTTGGTTGATTTGTATCCGGCTGTGCCGATGACGATTCAGCGCGTGGCCAACATCGAACGTGCGCAGATGCTGATTGAATGCACCTCGCGCAAAGCGCTGCAACATTTCTTGGCGCATTGGCAAGCTGATTTACATGCGATGCGCAACGCGCATCGGCAGGTGATTCGCTGGGCGGTGGACGTAGACCCGCTCGCTATTTAATCAAAGCATCACCCTCGCTGGCCTGAACCTTCAACCATCCTAGGTGGTGGCTATGCTGAGTCGCGAAATTAGCCGTTCAGCAAAGCAACGGCTCCCGAGAAGGTGAAAAACGCGGCCGCCGTGCTGACCAAAATAATCATAGCGATGCGTCCAGTGTCTGCCCCAAAGCGCTCGGTTAGCAACGCCACATTGCTGGCACTGGGTAAAGCGGCCACCAACACCACCACCATCATGGCAAAGCGGTCTATCTGAAAACCCATTTGCGCGGCAGAAGCCAGCACCAGCAACACCAGCAAGGGGTGCAACACCAATTTAAAAATGGCCACAGGCAAAAAGTCACGCCACAAAATAGGTGGATGAGCACTTTCGTGAACCCGAATTTGTGAGCGTGCCAATACAGCACCAATGGTGAACAAGGCCACGGGCGACGCGGCGTCGGCCAACAAGCCTACCGTCTTTGCGACAGGCCCGACCAACTGCCAATCCATCGCCGAAGACAGACCGCCCAAGCTGATGGCCCAAGGCATGGGATTGGTCAACACCCCCTTGAGCGCGTTTTTTGCAGCACGGCTTGCGCCATGTTCATCCGTTCCATCCAAGCGTGACAAGGCAATGCATAGCGAGGTGGTGAACACCAAATCAACCACGATGGTCACGATGGCAGGGCCCGCAGCAGAAGCCCCGAGCAACGCCACCAGCAAAGGTACACCCATGAAGCCCGTGTTGGGAAACGCCCCCACCAAGGCACCGAATGCAGCATCGTTCCAACCGATGCGCTTGTTCAAGCTCACCGCCACCACAAAGCCCACCATCAGCAATGAACAAAACAAATAGCCAAAGAACAAGGTGGGGTCTAGCAGTTGCACGATGGGCGTGCTCGCTCCGAATCGGTACAACATGCAAGGCAGCGCAAAGAACAGCACAAAACCATTGAGGCCGGGAATCGCATCCAGCGGGAGCATGCGCCGATGTGCGGCCACAAAACCGGCCAATACAAGCGCAAAGAAGGGAAAGGTAACAAGAAGAATATTCAGCACAACCGCTATTTTGCCTTCTGGGCAGGTCGGTATCATTGCTCGCTTCGCATCACGCTCAATAAACTGCATATCGAATGTCTGCTGGTCTGAATCTCGCGCAACAAGAAGCCGTCAATTTCTTGCACGGTCCTTGTCTGGTGTTGGCGGGGGCGGGCTCTGGCAAAACACGTGTCATCACGCACAAGATTGGGCGTCTCATTCAAACGGGGTTAGAGCCCAAACGCATCGCGGCGATTACCTTTACCAACAAAGCCGCCGCCGAAATGCGTGAGCGTGCCAAGGGTTTGATTGGCAAACCCGCCAACGATGTGTTGATTTGCACCTTCCACGCACTCGGTGTACGCATGTTGCGCCAAGACGGTGGCGTGATGGGGTTGAAGCCCCAGTTCAGCATCATGGACAGCGCCGATGTGACCGGCATCCTGAAAGACGCAGGCGGCACCACCGACATCGCCACCGCACGCCAATGGCAATGGACCATCAGCTTGTGGAAAAACATGGGCCTCAATTCAGCCCAAGCGATGGCGCAGGCCAAAGACGACAACGAACGCATCATTGCCAAAATCATGGCGCGCTACGAAGAGCGTTTGAGCGCCTACCAAAGCGTGGACTTTGATGACCTCATTGGCATGCCCCTGAAGCTGCTGCAAGAGCACGATGAGGTGCGCGCCAAATGGCAAGCCCAGCTCGGCCATGTGCTGGTGGACGAATACCAAGACACCAACGCCACCCAGTACGAAGTGCTCAAGTGTTTGGTAGGGCCTGATCACGCAAGCGCCCGCTTTACTGCGGTGGGCGACGACGACCAGTCCATCTACGGCTGGCGTGGTGCCACGCTGGACAACCTGCGCAAATTACCGCAAGACTTTCCGACATTGAAAGTCATCAAGCTGGAGCAAAACTACCGCTCCACCAGCGCTATCTTGCGCGCGGCCAACAACGTCATTCAACTCAACCCCAAGCTCTTTCCTAAGACCTTGTTCTCCGAACTGGGCGAAGGTGAACCCGTGCGCGTGGTCGATGCCGACAACGAAGAACACGAAGCCGAACGCGTGGTGGCCCGCATTCAGTCTTTGCGCGAGGGCACCGATGCTGGCAGCTGCGGCTTCAAAGAGCTCAAAGACTTTGCCGTGCTGTACCGCGCCAACCACCAAGCGCGCATTTTTGAAAAGGCGCTGCGCAAAGCGCAAATCCCATACAAGGTATCTGGCGGCCAAAGCTTTTTTGACCGTGCAGAAATTCGTGACCTATGCGCATGGCTGCGCCTGTGGGTCAACAACGATGACGACCCAGCGTTCTTGCGCACTGTCACGACCCCTAAGCGCGGCATCGGCCACCAGACCTTGGCCGCGCTCGGCCAGTTTGCCAGCCAATACAAACTCAGCATGTTTGAAGCACTGTTCAGCAACAGTCTGCCCTCGGTACTCAATGCCCGCGCCTTGGGCAGCCTGCACGAATTTGGCCGCTACGTGAACGACCTTGAGTTCCGCGCCCGCCTCACCACTGGCGCAGAAGACGCGCGAGCATTTTTGAACGACTGGCTCAAAGACATCGGCTACGAAAAACACCTCTACGACGCCGAAGAAAGCGAAAAAGCCGCAGCCTCAAAGTGGAACAACGTGATGGAGTTTTGCGACTGGATGGCCCAGCGCTGTGGTGGCCAGATAGACGACACCGCCGGCGTGACCACTGGCAATGAAATCAAGAACTTGCTAGAGGTGGCGCAAACCATTGCGCTGCTGTCGACGCTCACCGAACGCGAAAAAGACCAAAACGTGGTGACGCTCTCTACGTTGCATGCCTCCAAAGGTTTGGAGTGGCCACACGTCATGCTGGTGGGCGTGACCGAGGGCATGCTGCCCTTCAAACTCGATGACGAACCAGGCTCTGAACAAACCAACGAAAACATCGCCGTGCGTTTGCAAGAAGAACGCCGCCTGATGTACGTGGGCATCACCCGCGCCCAGCGCTCACTGGCCGTGAGCTGGACACGCCGCCGCAAAAAAGGCCGCGACATGATTGCCGCCATGCCCAGCCGCTTCATTGCTGAGATGGATCTGAACAAAGACACGGTCAAAGAAGACCCGCGCGAAAAGCTCAAAGCCTTACGGGCTGAGTTTGCACAACGCGCCAGCGTAGCATCGGCTGAAAGCGCGGCCAACAAGTAAAGCGAACGGACCAAGAAAAAAGCCTCAGTGAGAACACTGAGGCTTTTTAGTTTTGGTGGTGGAGTATAGCAGCACCGCAAACACTCATCCCGAAGGTGTGAGGCTTGTTGTCCTGAAAACACCCCCCGAATGAGGAAATCGGGGCGCTTCCAAGGTTTTGCTCTAACTTCCTCGCTGGTTAGGAGAAATTCCTGCCACCACGCGTGTCGGCCACTGAAGGCCAGCAGTCCTGGCAAGCATATAGCGCCATCTGTCACGCACCAAGGCAAAGACTACCCAGGGGTTTAAAAATTTGGTAGACTTCCAGATCTTTTAAACCAAACCCTAGGAGGTATCATGATCGCAGATCGCATTCGGCAAGCACGATTGGCTGCTGGTCTGACCCTGGGTGCTTTGGGTGAAAAAGTCGGTGTCTCGCACACAGCGATCCAGAAGTACGAGAAGGGGTTGCTAACGCCTTCTTCCTCTCAACTCCTCAAGCTGGCGCGTGCCTGCGACGTCCGCACCGAATACTTCTTTCGCACCCACTCCGTCGAACTGCTTGAGCCAGAGTTCCGTAAAACGGCGGCCTTTGGCAAGACGGCACAGGATGCACTAAAGATCAAGGTCGTGGAGTTGGTGGAGAAGCGTGTGGAACTTCTCGGGGCTTTTCCAGAATTACCTCTATTGGTGTTCGCCCCTCCGGTCGGACTCCCTGAACACATCCAGGCGCTGGATGAGATCGAAGCACTTGCCGACCAGGCCCGCAACGCTTGGCAGTTGGGAATGAACCCCATTGGAGACCTCACAGACACCCTTGAAGGTCTTGGTCTGCTGGTCATTGTCGTTGATGAAGAACACCCAGGGTTCTCTGGCCTGACCGCCAAAGCCCGCACCGACGATGGTCGGGAATTCCCGATCGTGGCCGTCTCAAAACGGTGGCCAGGCGATCGGCAGCGGTTTACGCTGGCTCACGAACTGGGGCATTTGCTGCTTGAGGGACGGCTGGCTGTTGGCCTTGATGAGGAAAAGGCCTGCGACCGGTTCGCGGGGGCCTTCTTGGCACCACGCGTGGCCGTGCATCAATTGCTTGGGCAGCAGCGCCACGCGCTGGAGTGGCAGGAGCTCTATGTGCTCAAGCATGAGTTCGGCCTATCGATGTCTGGATGGCTGCAACGAGCCAAGCAGTGTGGCGTGATCACCGATGCTGCACATCTCATGATGTTCAAACGCTTTTCGGCCAAGGGCTGGCGCAAGAACGAACCCGGAAATCCATTACCTCAGGAACACCCCCGACTCTTCGATCAGTTGGTATACCGCGCTCTGGCAGAGCAATACATCTCTGAAGCCAAAGCAGCGGAACTGCTGGGCATCCCGATGATGCGCTTCCACAAAGAACGTCAGTTGGAGTCATCGGATGCGGTTGCTCATCAGTGATGCCAATATTTTGATCGACATGGAAGCCGGGGCGTTGATGGGCACGCTCTTTCAGCTTCCCATGCAGTTCGGCATCCCTGACCTGCTGTATTACGAAGAAATTGAACCGGGCAGCCCAGGACTTGAAAACCTGGGCCTACAAATCATGGAGGTCAGCGGCGACTTCGTGGCGTATGCCCAGCAGTTGCCAGCCCAGCACAATCATCTGCTTCCAGCGAAAAACGGTCCCAAGCCCAGTCACAACGACTACTTAGCTCTGGCACTTGCGAAGCAAGAGGTCTGCACCCTGCTGACGGGTGACACCAATTTGCGAATTGTCGCCAACAAGGAGCAGGTCAACGTCATGGGCACCATTGGGCTGTTGTGCGCCATGATTGAAAACCAGTTGCTGACGGTCGACGACGCCTTCAAGGCGCTTGACAGAATGAAGCTTGGTAAGCGCCGGTTGCCCTGGCCAGAAGCCGAAAAAATGCTCAACGCCTTGCGCTGAGCACAACATCCACGGCGACGGAACAGCCACTAATTTCGCGCACGTTCGATCTCCATACGTTTTGCTGTATGGAGATCACCGATGCCAATCAAATACTGCCGTTCCGGCCTTCTATTCTGACCAAGTCAGCCAACGAATCTAGGACCACTAAGACTGCTGGCGTAGCTACCAAACCAAAAAATTCTTAACGAGCGCCCTTGAGATCAGTAACGATCATTTTCCCCCCTTCATTGATGACCATGAATTCGACCTTATCACCAGGCTTCACATTGGCGAGTAACGCTTTGTCTTTGGCTGTAAACACCATGGTCATGCCGGGCATGTCCATGTGCTTAATGGGGCCGTGTTTGATGGTGACTTTGCCAGCCTCAAGGTCTATTTTCTTGACTTCGCCTTCGGTCATCGACGCAGCGGGCTGCGACATATCCATCTTGCTGTGATCCATGGTGGTCTGTGCCATGCTGCTCACAGGCAGCGCGATGCCCAAGGCCAAGGCGGAAACGGTGGTGATTTTCTGGATGATGTTCATGGTTATCCTCGTGGGTAGGTGTTGAAAACAGTGGTGCTGCCGTCGCGCTGGATTAGCAGCACCTGATACGCATCGCGTCGGTTGTCATAGGATGGACCGTCCATGCCTGGCGACCCAACCGGCATGCCTGGCACTGACAGTCCCAAGGCTTTGGGTTTTTCTTTGAGTAGGCGTTGGATGTCCGCAGCGGGCACGTGGCCCTCGATCACATAGCCCTGGATCAATGCCGTGTGGCAAGAGCCAAATTTCTGCGGCATACCAAGGCGTGCGCGTGCGGCGTTGTTGCCTTGGTCAATCACAGTGGTCGCAAAACCATTCTTTTCGAGGTGCGCAATCCAGTCTTTGCAGCAGCCACAATTGGGGTCTTTCCAGACCTGCAAAGTTGCCGGTGCGGCGTAAGCGGTCATGCTTAAAGGGGCCAGTGCCAGCAAGGCGATGCCCGCGAGGCAGGCGCGCCGGGTGGCGAAAACAATCGAGTGCTGTCGGGACATGTGGCGCTCCTTTTTAATCGCTCAAACTATTTCTTATTAACCTTGACCTGACCCTTCATACCGGCCTCGTAATGACCTGGCATCAGGCAGGCAAAATTCACAGCTCCTGCTTTTGTGAACTGCCAGACGATTTCCCCCTGCTTTCCAGGAGCCAGCGTGACTTTGCTGGGTTCATCGTGTTCCATATCTGGAAACTTGCGCATCTGCTCCAGGTGTTCCAGCAATTCCTGCTGGGTACCCAAACTCAATTCATGTTTGACCTGGCCTTTGTTTTTGACGATGAAGCGCACCGTCTCGCCCTGCTTGACTTGAATATCGGCTGGCGTGTAGCGCATGTTGTCCGTCATCTCGATGGTGACGGTTCGGCTGGCCTTGCTGGCCACGCCGGGTTTTCCAATTGCCGTCTCGTCGCTACCGTGTCCGTGGCCACCAGCATGGGTGCCACCGGCAAAAGCAGCACTGGACAACGCCAGCGCGGCGATCAAGGTCAAGGGCCAAAGGGTGCGGGTCATCTGGGTCATTGCAATTTCTCCTGGGTTAAATGAAAGCGGATCAGTGGTTCTCATGGCCACTGCTGGGTTTGCGCACCTTCACTTCCGTTGGGGTGGGCGGTTTCTGGATACGTGGCATGGATTGCCCGCCTTCCGACTTGAAGCGGGCGGGTTCGGCCAGTGGCCCGGTGTATTCGTGCGCCACCGTGCCCTCCGGGTGCTTGAACCACCCCGGATTGCTGTAGTCACCAGGCTTTTGGTCACGACGTACCTTAAGCACGCTGAACATGCCGCCCATCTCGACCGATCCGAACGGGCCCTCGCCGGTCATCATGGGCGCGGTGTTGTCAGGAATGGGCATTTCCATCTCGGTCATGTCGGCCATGCCACGCTCGCCCATCACCATGTAGTCAGGAATCAAGGAATTAATCTTCTTGGCGATCCCACGATGATCAACTCCGATGAGCGTGGGCACGTTGTGGCCCATGGCATTCATGGTGTGGTGGCTCTTGTGGCAGTGGAAGGCCCAGTCGCCTTCCTCGTCGGCGAGAAATTCGATCTGCCGCATTTGGCCGACCGCGACATCGGTGGTGACCTCGTACCAGCGAGTGCTCTTGGGAGTTGGCCCGCCATCTGTGCCAGTGACGAGAAACTCGTGCCCGTGCAGGTGGATCGGGTGGTTGGTCATCGTCAGGTTGCCGATACGAATGCGAACCTTGTCGTTCAACCGCACATTCAATGAATCGATGCCGGGAAAGATTCGGCTGTTCCAGCTCCACAGGTTGAAGTCCAGCATCGTCATGATCTTGGGCGTGTAGCTCCCAGGGTCGATGTCGTAGGCGTTGAGTAGGAAACAAAAATCCCGGTTCACTTCATCGATCAGCGGATGCTTGGCCTTGGGGTGCGTGATCCAGAAGCCCATCATGCCCATGGCCATCTGCGTCATTTCATCCGCGTGTGGGTGATACATGAAGGTGCCGGGACGACGCGCGACAAATTCATACACAAAAGTTTTACCTGGTTGAATGGCGGGTTGATTCAGTCCAGCAACCCCATCCATACCATTGGGCAAGCGTTGTCCATGCCAGTGAATGCTGGTGTGCTCAGGGAGCTTGTTCGTCACAAAGATCCGCACGCGGTCGCCCTCGACCACTTCGATGGTGGGGCCTGGGCTTTGCCCGTTGTAGCCCCACAGGTGGGCCTTGAAGCCTGGGGCCATCTCGCGCACCACTGGCTCGGCCACCAAGTGAAACTCTTTGACGCCGTTGTTCATACGCCAGGGCAAAGTCCAACCGTTGAGTGTCACCACCGGGTTGTATGAGCGCCCAGTATTGGGCACCAGTGGCGGCATGGTGTCAGGGCTGGTTTGAATGACGGGCTCTGGCAAGGCTGCAAGTGCCACGCGGCTCACAGCACTGGCTGCAACTGCACCACCGGCGATACTGGCCAATCGAAAAAAATCTCTTCTGGATGTCATTGCTTTACTCTCGTGTTCAATGTCCAGCCGCGCCAGCGCTAGGCGCGCTGGTCATCACGGACAGGGAGGTCATAGTGGGGCGGCCGATCAACGATGCCTGCAAGGCTGCGTCCGCCAGCCAGTACTGCTGCTGCGCAGCGATGGCGGCGGTCACGGTGCCGACTTGATCACGAGCATCGGCCATCAGCTCAAAGACACCAATCAGCATGCCGTTGTAACGAAGCTGGTTTTCTTCGGAGATCACACGGCGCACGGGCAGCACTTCATCCCGGTAATGCTTGGCCACATCAAATGATGTGCGATAGGCCGAATAACTCTCGCGCAAGTGCGAGCCCGCCGCGCGCACCGTGGCCTCCAGTTGATTGGCCGCCGCGAGCGTGCGGGCATTCCACGCATCGCGCTGCATGCCGCCCCAGTCGAAAATTGGTAAGCGAACCGCCACCTCGAATCCGCGCGGTTCGGTTCGGGTTCCTGCGGCGTTGTCAAATACCGTATTGCGCCGCGCGGTCAGTTCGATGTCGGTGAAGCTGGTGATGATGTTCAAGCCTTGTGCCTTGCCCGCGCCAGCCAGTGCGCTTTGCGCCAAACGAATGTCCAGACGACCATTCGTCGCCAATGCGCCGACCGTATTTGGTTCGAGCGGCGCTTTGGGCAAATCGGGCAGACGTTCGGGCAGTTGGAGTTGTTGCCCCTGCGCCTCATCAAGCCCCAGCAAACGAATCAGCTCCTCCCGGCTCGCGGTCGCTTGGTGTTGGGCCGTCGCCAGGCGGGTAGCGGCATCGGCATAGAAAGATTGCTCACGGGCACGACTGATGCGGTTGAAGTTGCCTACCGACTGCATGCGCCGCGCGAGTTCGGCACCTGCCTCGGCGCTTTCAAACACCTGTCGCGCGTAGCTCAGGGCCTGCTGAGCCGCCACGGCACGCACCCAGGCTTGGCGTACCTGCGTCACGCGATCCACCACCTCAGCAGAAAGACGGAATTGCGCCTGCTCAATGCGGCGCTCGGCGATGCCCGTGCGGGCAGGCAAGGTCAAGAGATCCAGCAGACCAAACGAGAGCGAGCGCGCCAACTCCAGCTCATCACCAACCACCATGCGCTCAAAACTGAAGATGGGGTTGGCAATGCGGCCGACCTGTGCGGCGTCGGCGGACTCCGCCCAACCTTGCGCCAGCAGGGCTTGCAAGGCGTGGCTGTTGGTCAATGCGAGCTGCACAGCTTCTTTCTGCCCAAGGGGTTTTGCCAGCAATTGGGCAGCGAGCTGTGCGCGTTGCTCACGTTCCTGATTGCTTTGGGCCAAGCTCAATTGCCCGTCAGTGAAGCCGGTGGTCTCGGTATTGACGCGGTTCACGTTCTGCTCAAGGCTGACGCTGGCACAGCCAGACAAAACCCCGATAGCAACCACGGACACCGCCAGCTTGGCGCGATGAGATGAGAGCAAGCGCTTCATTGCTTGCCTCCCTCATGGTGACCGGCATGCGGATTGGCCGCCGGTGGCGTATCGGGCGCTGGCTGTCCAGTTGCGGCTTCCTTGGCGTAGGCGCGCCAGCCGCCAATCCGGCCAACCCGGTCATTGGCCTCACGCCAGGACTGCACCGCCTGATCGGTGTAGCCCTGATAACTCGCCAATGCAGAGGCGTACTGCAACTTGGTCGGCAATGGATTGGCCTGAATTTTTTCCACTGGCGCGGCCAGTGCGGCACCGGTAGCCAGCACGCAGAGCCACGGCAACAGACTTCTGGACAGGGACGAAGGGTTTGGCATCACCGCAGGCTCCTTTCAATTTGTTGAAACATGAGAAGAGTTTGGGCCACCACCCCTGTCAGGAGGGTGATTCCAAGATGACATTTATGTCATCTTGCTGCCATAAAGACAAAATTCTGTCAGACTAACCGGTAGAAATAGATGGAGCAGGCCCGTGAAAATATTGATCGTTGAAGACGAACCGAAAACCGGCGAATACCTGCGCCAAGGGTTGAATGAAGCCGGTTTTGTCGCGGATTTGGCGGCCACTGGCAGTGACGGGCTGCACCTGGCGTTGCATGGCGAATACGACCTAGTGATCCTGGACGTGATGCTGCCGGAACTGGATGGCTGGCAGGTGCTGGCATCACTGCGGCGGCGCGGGCTGGAAATGCCGGTGCTGTTTCTGACCGCCCGCGATCAGGTGGAAGACCGTGTGAAGGGGCTGGAGTTGGGAGCCGACGATTACCTAGTCAAACCGTTTTCTTTTGCCGAGCTGTTGGCCCGCGTGCGCACCATCCTGCGGCGTGGACGAGGCGGCGGACTGGACAGCAATGTCCTGCGCGTGGCCGATCTGGAGCTGGACTTGCTGCGCCGCCGCGTCACGCGAGGCGGAAAGCGCATTGACCTGACGGCCAAGGAGTTCGGTTTGCTGGAATTGCTGATGCGCCGTCAAGGCGAAGTGCTGCCGCGCTCATTGATTGCCTCGCAGGTGTGGGACATGAATTTCGATTCGGACACCAATGTCATCGAGGTGGCCATGCGCCGACTGCGACTGAAGGTTGACGACGGGCAGCCCGTTAAATTAATCCAGACAGTGCGAGGTATGGGCTACGTGCTGGAAGTGCCGCAGGAGCCTTGAATGTTGCGCCGCCTTTCGCTGATCCGCCGTCTGACCCTGTTCTTCACCCTGGTGGCCGCCAGTGTGGTGCTGGGATTGGGCGGGCTGTTCATGACGGCGGCGGACCGTCATTTCATCGATCTGGATCGTAGCGTACTGCAAGACAAGCAACACCTCATCGATGACATCCTGGCCAGCGCCAATTCTGCCGAGGACCTGCGTTGGCGGCTCTCCGAAGCGCTCAACCATCATCACGGGCTGTTCGCACGGGTGACCACTCCGACAGGCCAGGCCCTGTTTCAGACCGAGGGCTTTCCGGAACCGGATCGCTGGCTATTGCCCGAACACGAAACGCTCCTTCATGCCTTGACGAGGGAGCAGCACGGACAGCGGCAATACCGCACCCAGCAGTTCCGTGCCCAGGCGCAGTACGCGCCCGAGGCCCCACTGGTGATCACCCTGGCCATGGATACGATTCACCATCGGCATTTTCTGGATGATCTGCTGCGCACCTTTGCGGTGTATGCCCTGGCCGCCATTCTGGTCAGCGGGCTGCTCGGATGGGCCGCCGTCTACTATGGTCTGGCCCCCCTGCGCGCGATCAAGGCGCATGCGGCTGCAGTGACCGCGCAACGCTTGCAGGCGTGCATGCCGGTGCAGGCCGTCCCTGCGGAAATGGCCGATCTGGCTCAGACACTCAATCAGATGCTGGAGCGTCTGCAGGACGACTTTCGTCGCTTGTCGGAGTTTGCTTCGGATTTGGCCCATGAGTTGCGCACCCCGATCAGCAACATGCTGACGCAGACCCAGGTGACCCTGGCGACCCCGCGCGAGAACGCCGCCTACCGTGACATCCTGGCCTCCAATGCTGAGGAGTTGCAGCGCCTGGCCCGCATGGTGGCTGACATGCTGTTTTTGGCTAAAACCGAACGGGGTGTGGATCTGCCGCACAAGGAACGCTTCATGGCGGCCGATGAAGCCCGGGCTTTGCTCGACTTCTACGAGGCGGTGGCGGACGACAAAGACATCCGCCTCACGGTGCAGGGCAACGGCAGCATCGAGGGGGATCGCCTGATGTTCCGCCGCGCGTTGAGCAACCTGCTGTCGAATGCGCTACGCCATGCCCCGGCAGGTGGCCACGTCCGGATCATGGTGGCTGAGCGGCCAGCCGGCACCGAGGTTTCTGTGGATAACGATGGCGAAGACATCGATCCCCAGGTGCTACCGCGACTGTTTGACCGCTTCTACCGCGCCGACCCCGCGCGTGCTCATCCGACCTCCGATGGTGCTGGGCTCGGCTTGGCCATCACCAAAGCCATTGTCGAGGCGCATGGCGGCCTGATCAGTGTCACTTCTGCGCAAGGCGTCACGTGCTTTTCCATGGTTTTTCCACACTCAGACGAGTGATGTTTTTCACACATTTTTTGGATTGACCGTTGAGAAGAAGCCAAGCAGCCTCGGCCTCTCTGCGATTAACCAGACCTGGCAAGACTCGGCCTCCTCCGTAAACCCAGCGCCGCAGCTCCGTACTGGCGGCGGTCCAGTCCCTCTGGTTCACCCGACGTCGCAGGGTCGACGTTTGCAAACGTCCCGCCCCAAGGTTAAAAGTGAAGTCAACGATGGCCGAAAGTCGCCCTTCGGGTTCGGCGGCGAGCACCGGGCAGTAGCGCAGCGTCGCGGCGAGCGCCGTTTGCAGGTCGTGCGCCAGATAGACCTCGGCTTCGGTCTCGGTGATCGGCAGGTGCGTCGGCTCGCACAGATGGCCATAGCCAATCGTCCAGTACCCTGCGGGGCAGATGTACGGGTGTGCGCGTCAAGGATCGACCTTCGGCACGCGATGGAATCCCTCGAAGCGCTTGGCCAGCTCGATGGCCGTTTTCGGCACTTCGCTCACGAACGCACCCGGTCGAACACGCGCCCGAGGAACCAGAAGTTCAGTACACCATGCGCAACGCACAGCTGATTGAGGCCAGCGCTTCAGAGCCCGAGGTGTACGTGGCCACAGCCACAGGGTTGCAAGAGATTGGCATCACCACTCAGCCACCACGCACAACACGCGAAGGCACCAAGCAAGCCGTGCTGATCGGGCTACTCAGCCGCGCCGAGGGCGCCACGCTGCCGCAGATGACCGAGGCAACAGGCTGGCAGGTTCATTACGCCGATGTCCTGGTTATGCCGACCATTATCGGTAACCCGGCCTGTGTAGCGGAAAGCGCCTCTATGAAGTCGGCATAAAAAAGGTGTCACACGCATGATGAGATCCCCTATTTCAAGGAGTTCTCATGTC
>CAUPNL010000036.1:0-23100 GCA_963512655.1 uncultured Limnohabitans sp.
TCACACTTAATAACGCCACGTTGATCACTCCTGTGTCTCCTGCTCAATGCTGAGCAGGACAGTTTGACTACGTGGGTCAAATTTGGATGCAAATACCTAGGTTTAGTGGCTCACTATTGGATGCAATTCAACAGTCTGCCCCCCAAGTGCGCTGGTCCCTTACCAGTCGCTGGGTTACTGGCCAGAACATGCCCTGCAGGCGCGCGGCCTCCATCACGGCGACGGCTGTATCTGCACCGGCATGGAACGGCGTGTAGCGGACCACCAGCTGGACGCGGCCGCCGTTCAAGTCGATGATGTCCTTGACCAAAGGATAGAACGCGCGGCAAGTCTCGCATGCAGGATCAAGAAACTCGACGATGCGAACTTTGGCGTCGGCCGAGCCGTAGGTGGGCGAATGAGGCCGGACGAACACAGAATCCGGCTTTGCCGCGAGTTCGACCAGTCGCCGCTCTTGCAGCCACGAGTAGCCGAACACGGCCACCACAAATACCAACACGAGCGCGATAGCACTCCCGGCCATGATGTGCTGGCGCTTCATGCGCGTACCCCTTGTCGATGCGCGGCCACGAGCAATCCGACGATCATGCTGAATGCGAGTAGGGACATAAGAGGGATTGTGAGAAAGCCGACCAAGCGCAAGTCAACGTCTGCACAAGACAGGCCTTTGCTGCATGGCTGCAGGTTCTCCGGAATCCAGCCGCTGTACAGGAGAAGGTGGTACCCAGCCACCGCCCAACCGGTCGCTGCCAGCGCCAGCCCGTAGAGCACGCTGCCAGCGTCTTGGCGATATAGCCCGATGCCCAAGACCAGTACCAGAGGGAACATAGCGATCCGCTGATACCAGCAGAGCAGGCAGGGTTGCAGTTGCATCACCTCGCTGAAGAAGAGGCTGCCGAGCGTGCCGGCAAAGCTGGCTAGCCATGCCAGCAACAGCAGGGTCCACGCCATAGGGTGCATATTTTGCGCCGATGACAATGCGGTGACGAGTTTTGCGGTAGTCAGGGGGACTCCTTCAGAAAGGACTGGATTAAATCAAGCGCGGGCTTCTCATCCCAAGCGGCGGCGCCGGAGAGTCGACCGATCTCGCGCCCCTGCGCGTCGATCAGCAGCGTCGTGGGCACCGTGGTCACGCCAAGCGTGCTCAGTGCCAGGCCTTGGGTGTCCGTATAGTTCTGGAGCGTTGTGGCCTTGATCTGCCGCAGGAAGGCATCAGCCTTGGCGGGCGAGTCAAGCGCCAACGTTACGACGGTGAATCTGTCTCCCCCCAGGCGTGCATTCAGTCTGTCCAAAGCTGGCATTTCTTCGCGGCATGGTGGGCACCAGGTAGCCCACAGGTTCAGGAGCAACATACGGCCGCGGAATTTGCTCAGGCTGGTAGGCCTGCCAGCGGGATCGGAGAACCGCAAGTCCGGGACATCCCGCGGCTTGGCCCAAAGCTGGAAACTCTGGCCGTTGAGGTCAATGATCTGGACGGCAGCCGGCGAGGCGCCTTGGCCCCCTGGCACAGAGACTGGGCCTTCTATAGCGTGGCGGGCCATGAACCCCAAGACAAAAATGGCTGCTAGAGCGACGGCAACAACGGAGACTCGCAGGACTTTGGACATAATAAGACTCAGCAATTGGACAACCTCTAGCTGGTAGAGAGTCAAGCACCTTGCTCAATCCTCAATCGGCCCAGCCGAATGTCACGGCCGAGGAGGTTTCAGACGAACATCCGACCGGAGGCACGTCGGAGCGGATCAACTCTTACCCCACACTCTAAAGTCGCCATGAACACCCGAATGAATAGACGCCGGATCTTCAAGCTGTTTCATGACCGCTTCTACGGTGAACGGTTCTGGAGAACGCGAGAGGAACAGGCGTGGCTTGATGTGGCGCCGGTGGGTCGGGAATTTGGCAGTCCGGACTTTGAGCGCCTTCAAGTCCTGGACCTCTACGTCGCAGGGAGGATAAGTTGCGAAGATGCCATGCGCATGCTAGGCGTTGACAGCTTGCAAGTGCTTAAGCAGTATCTGGATCTTCCCAAGAGTTATCCCATCGACGTGGCTCTGCGTCCTCAAGGATTAATAGCGTCAGTACACGATCATGGCCACTGTAGCTGTGTTTGAACTCAAGGAGTTTCATATACGGTTGCTCATCCACACACCACACTGCCGCAGGCATTTCCAAACCATCCCATTCCTGCGAAATGCTTTCTTCAGCCGCCACCGTGTTTCGTAATGGCTCTACTGGTTCACTGATCCGTCTGATTCGCGTTTTGCTCAGGATCGCACTTTTGCTGCGCCATTCATATTTGAGAAACCCGTTGTCCCAGTGCAGCAAGATGGCTCGCTTTTCTGTGTACTTGATGAACCGGATGCACAAGGCTTCGAACGAAACGCCGAATGCTTTCGCAAGTCCACTGAGCAGGTGCAGGTCGACGTCCTGACTTGTGATCCGCGCACGCAGCACATCGCCAGGCATCAAAAGGTTGCTGGCAAATTCATCTGCCTCACGCTCGATGACACCTGCGCTTTCCAAGCTGAGATGCACAGCGGCCTTGTCGCAGTTGAAGGTGCGCCGCTTAGCTCGGTGCAGCACGAAGTGTCCGAGCTCATGAGCGATCGTGAATCGCCGACGCTCCGGGCTTGAATCTTCATTGACGAAGATGCCCCACTCAGTTGGATCGTCCGGGTTGCAAACTAGCATCCCCTCAGAGCTTTTGATTGGGGATGCCATAGGCGGCTTGATGATCTTCACACCTTCGCCGTAAGGCGTCCCAGGCAACCCCTCGCGAACCATGTCGAGATCGGTGAAGGCAGCCGTTTCTCCGCTGGCCACACGAATCCATCGCAGGATTGTGTTGGCCGCTTTGCTCGGGGTCAGTTGAGCGCTGTCACTCAACTCTTGGTTTCCTCTTGCCCCGCTGTTGGGAACATCAGTTTGAGGGCTTGCTGGTAACGCTGCTTTTCTTCTTCCGTCATGCCAGCGTAATGGCGGAAAAACGCCACGTCTTCAACGGAGGCCTGAGGTACTTGCTCGTTTGATTCGTTCATGAGGTCCTCCATCGTGACCCCCAGAACCTTGGCCAGCAGGTGAATCCGCTCGGCAGAAGGGCGTTGGCCCTCCTTCATTTCCAGTTCCCAGATGTATGCCTTGGTGCAGCCAACCGCATCGGCTACTTGCTGCAATGTCAGCTTCTTGGCCTCTCGTAAACGCCGTAAACGCGCTCCTAAGGTCGATGCCATGGCAAAGCTCCTATCTGAATCAAGTCAGCCTAAAAGTATAGCACCAAGATACACCATTCGCCCAGATGTTCTACGTAGTTTGACAAGCGGAAATAAGCGGGACACAATTACGCTGTATCTCGCCACTTTACTTTGATGGGATATTTGTTTACCACCCGTCGGCCAGCGCCAGCATCCCCTGCACGCAGAACACCGACATTTCACAAGGACCAAGAAAATGAAAAAAACCTTTGTCGATGTGCTGCTTGAGCTGCCCGTAGACACCACTTTGCAGACCTTTTTGGCGGCCAATGGCTTGCCTTTACCCGATGACCTCTCCTGGTCTGATGGCCAAGAGTTCACCCAGACCGTGATCGAGGCCATCCGGTCTTGGCCTGACGAAATTGCCCGTGACGCACTCATTGCCAAACTCATGGCAAGCGTTGGACTCGGGGATGCGGCGGGCAAACAAGCAATGTTTCAGGTGGCCAGGCAAAACGGTGCAGCCTTGATGGGGCTCGTTGCCAACCAAAGTGACATTCATCGCTCGTTCTGGCTGTACGTGAACCACCCCGAGCTGTTTGATCTGGCCGGGGATGTGGACTTCTTTGAGCGCCATGGCACACAGGCTCAGCAAAACGATCTGGGCGTCAAGCGCAAGCCCAACACCTCCGATGCCGCCATGCTCGGCATGCGTCAAGCCATCTCGGCGTTCTATCAGAAGGAATTGCAGTGTGGCGACGGGAGCGTGGCATACGTGCTCGAGCGCTCCCCCGATGTCTATCTGCTGACGGTCCACGTCAAAGACCTGGCGATGCTGCGCTTGGAGTTTGAAGGTTCGAACCTGACCCGTCGCGTCGGCAATCCCAACATCCACATGGTGCTGGAGTATTCGGCCAAGACCGGTGTGGCGCGCACCCTGGTCAAGGGAGGGGTCAAGTACCACAACATGCTGCTGGAAGCATTCGCAGAACATCTGCTGGGCACCAAGGTCGATGCCCACCGCATCAAACCACCCACTCTTGACTTGTCGGTGTTGCGGCTGGGTTTCGATGTGCCCCAGGCGCTGACCACCGACGGGTTCATGGCGCTGCAAGTTAAAACCCTCACGCTGCTCAGCCCCCACGGCGACCTGAAGGTTGAATGCACGGCAACCGCATCGAGCGACCAGCAATGTGTGACCGAACTGATCGCAGAGTCCTTCCCCAACGAGAACCCGCTCAAGCGCAACTGGCAGATCAACTCGGCGCACATCAACCTCTACTACCCACCTGAACCAGGCAAGATGCGATCGAAGGTCATCACCATCGAGATCACCCGTAAAGGCCGACTGAACCTTCACAAGTTCGACGCCAAGATGCAGGCGCAGCTCGAAGGCTACCTGGTTGCCCTCGGCATTCTGGGTGCCGATCAAACGCTGAGCGCCAACGAGCAGCAACCCGGTGAAGACGCCTTCCAGGCTGAACCCGCGTACCAAGAGTGAGCATGAACTCACATCATGCTTGGTCGTTGGTGTGTCGCTTGTTCGCTGAGGGAACGCACGTCCATCGCTGGGCGTTGTCCCCTCACGAGGTGGCTGCATGCACCTTGCTCGGCTCTGCCATAAAGCCTGCGCCCGTCAATCAGCAATACGTACTTTGCCCACATTGCAACCTGCACCGTGGGCAAGTCGTCGGTGATGGCAAGGGCGGCAGGCTTTGCCATTGCCCCGAATGCGGCCCAATCCAAATCGAGCCACAGGATCTGGCAGCGGTCGTGCTCAACGAGGATTGGCTGCGCCAGAAGTTGCGCTTGGCCTTAGAGATCAACAGCCGCGACGGCATCGATCAGGTTGGCCCAGGCATTTGGCGACTGGGAGATGCCAGGCAGGGGCCGGTCATTCTGGCTCGCAGCCTTTCCACCCTTGTGCGAGCGCCTGCGATCTTGGATGGTTTCCGAGTCAAGGGTGCGAGCCTGCGGGTCATCACACCCAAACCCATCGACCAGACTGCCCACCCGTTCGCTGCCGACATCGAGTGGCTGCCACTTCAGGAGCGGTTCGCCTTTTACGGCGACGGCATCTCCTTTATCGCCCCACAGGGCAACCGCCCGGAAGAAACGCCACGTGAGCCCGCTAAACCGGTTTACGGCCCCTTCGCGGACGACTTCCGCACGGTGCTGCTGCCAGAGTACGGCCACATCAACCTCACCGAGGCGCAGGCATCCGTGTTCCAGTCGCTTTGGTCGTTCAAGGGTGAGCCCATGCGTGCCGAACGAATCATGGAGCGTGCAGGTTTGGACAGCGACAAGCCCATCGATGTGTTCAAGGTGAAGTCACGTGACAAAGGAAAACCGGGAGCCGATCGTCCGTTGATGGCGTACCGAGAGTTGGTGGTCACGGTGCAAAGACCGGGGCTTTACTCGATGCCGTGCTCCGCTGGGTGACTACTTTCGGGGGCGATTTCTCAAAGCGTTGTGTGCGACAACACACAAACCTCATGGTTTGCCTCAGCAAGTCGATAGCAAAACCTTCGTATCCGACACACGCGTAAGTTGTTGCCGTGAAAGGCGTTCTGCGTGTGCCACAGCGTGAGGGTTTGAAGAAGTTTCGTGAGAAGAGAAGGCGGAATATGAGATTTGGGGGGCAATACCGAACCAAGTACCGGAGGGGGTTGGCACACGTAGAATTGCGCCGCACCCCGCGTGCTCTGGGGATGCCCCAAATGAAAACGCCCAACTGAGAACAGTTGGGCGTCTTGGATTGGTGGCCTGGACGGGGATCGAACCTGTGACACGCGGATTTTCAATCCGCTGCTCTACCAACTGAGCTACCGGGCCAAGGGCCAGATTGTAACACTGCCGGAACGACTTCGCTAAATCAGCGCGGAAAAATTCGATCCGAACATGTGCTCATGACAAGTCTATGAGTCGAAATTGCGTTAAAACATACAATTCTCATCATGTCCACTAACAGCCAACGCATGCCGCGACTGACAGTTTTGCTTTTGGTCATGGCTATGGGCGTTGTGTTTTGCACCGTACACATTCTCAATGGATGGTTGCTTGAATTTGTGGAGGTCACCTCCCACATCAGCCTTATTTATCTCCCAAGCTTTTTGCGCATCGTCAATGTGCTGGTGTTGGGTACGTTGTGGGGCACTTTGGGCACAGCGATTGGTGGTGCACTTTTATGCTTTTGGGCACAAGACAGTTTGCTGTTAAGCGCTCTTAACACTGTCATTTCTGCCGCTAGTGCTGCGCTAGCCGTGTGGTGCATGCATGTTTTTCAACAGCGCCAGCTATCTCTCACACGCTTGAGCGATTTGATGCAATTGGCCGTGCTGAACGCCTTACTGAATGCGCTGTTTCATCACGCCATGTGGGGCCAACTCGACCCCAGTCAATTGATTTCCCCTCATCAAATAGCCTACATGATGATTGGGGATATCAACGGTGCCATCGTAGGTGCGTTGGGTTTGCGCTGGTTGGCAAACCGCACAGGTCTTGTTAGCTACGCACGCCACAAGGTGACTCAGTCAAACACTTGAGGTGCTTGAGAGCTCTTAGGCTTGACGTTTGGTCTTCGAAAGATCGACACCTAGCTGCTTGAGTTTGCGATACAGGTGCGTGCGCTCCAGCCCTGTTTTATCAGCCACGCGTGTCATGGAGCCACTTTCTTGCATCAAGTGGTATTCAAAATAAGCCCGCTCAAATGCGTCACGCGCTTCTCTCAATGGCAGCTCCAAGTCAAAGCTCTGATGAGTTGGCGGCAGCACCACAGCTTGTGGCGTAACGCTCACCATCATGGCATCTCTGGCCGTGTTAGGTACAGCCCCTTTCACAGGAGCGGCAGTCATCGGTTTGCGAGACAAGCCCTGCTCGACCGCCTTGAGCAGCTTTTGCAAGGTGATGGGTTTTTCTAAAAAGGCTTGTGCGCCAATGCGCGTCGCTTCAACAGCGGTGTCTATGGTGGCATGGCCGCTCATCATGATGACGGGCATATTTAATAGACCTGCACCGGCCCATTCTTTGAGCAAGGTCACACCATCAGTGTCGGGCATCCAAATATCAAGCAGGACCAAATCTGGGCGGGCCGCTTGGCGGGCCAAACGGGCTTGGGCCGCATTTTCAGCCACTTCAACCGCATGACCTTCGTCGTTGAGGATCTCAAACAAGAGGTCTCGAATGCCCAGTTCATCATCCACCACCAAAATGTTCGCCATGTCTTCTTTATGTCTCGCTGAATTAAATAAGCTTGCTTTGTTGCGATTCTGCAACTTGGAATGATAACGACACTTGCGCACCGATCACCCGGCCTTCTAAGCCCCGATTTTTCAGGTCAATGCGCGCTGAATGTTCATCGGCAATTTTCTTCACGACCGCCAAGCCAAGGCCTGTGCCTCGCGACTTGGTCGTGACATACGGCTCAAAGGCGCGCTTCAAAATTTTGGGCGGAAAACCGGGGCCGTTGTCACGCACCACCAAACGTACACGTCCTGAAGACGGCACCCATTGCGTCGCAATTGACACCGTGGGGTGTGCCTGCCCCTCAGTTGCATCTTGTGCGTTTTGTAACAGGTTGTGCACCACCTGGCGAAGCTGTTGCGCGTCGCCCATGATGATGGGACATGACACATCCAACTGCGCGTAGACCGGCACGGCCGCATTTTCTGTCCCGTAGAGTTGCATCACGTCTTGCACCAACACGTTGAGGTCAAGCGGTTTCAACTCGGCCACGGGTAAGCGTGCGTAATCACGAAACTCATTGACCAAGCGCTTCATGGCATCCACTTGATCGACGATGGTCTTTACAGACTTGTTCAAAATCAATTGCTCAGCTTCTTGCAACTTACCTGTGAGTTTCATTTCTAAACGCTCGGCCGACAACTGAATGGGCGTGAGTGGATTTTTAATTTCATGCGCCAAACGACGCGCGACTTCTCCCCACGCTTGTGCGCGCTGAGCAGACACGATTTCCGAAATATCGTCAAACACCAACAAGCGGCCGCTGTTGGGCAACACCGCACCACGCGCTAACAAGGTGATGTGCTGTTGCGTATCGTCCGTCAACTGCACCGCAGGACTGATGGCTGTCGCATGCAACTCAAACGATTGCTGCCAGTGGTCCAAGCCGTGTTGGCTGCGCTCTCCCAAGAAGCCATCAAACTCGTGGCGCACGTGTTCAGCAAACTCTTGCAGCCCTTCAATGTCGCTCAATGCCCGACCTTCCCATGCAGCCAATGGCACTCGCAAGATACGGGTCGCACCAGGGTTGGATGATTTGATGCGACCATCTTCGGTCAACACAATCACGCCAGCCGTGAGGTTGTCGAGGATGGTTTGCAAGTTAGCGCGTGAGGTGTGCACTTGCAACATGCTTCGATCGACGGCAGAACGGGCATCAGCGAGTTGTTGGGTCATGTCGGCAAATGAACGGGTCAAGCCCCCCAGCTCATCTCGGCCTTGCAAGGCGGGCTTCGGGCTCAGATCACCAGCGGCCACATCGCGCACACCTTCCGCCAGCATTAGCAAAGGCCGCGCCAATTGGTTACCCAGCAGCACGGCCAGCAACACGGCACCGAACACGGCCAAAAACAAACTGAGCGTCAACGTCCCGATGTACATGCTGCGCAAACCTTCACGCCCCAAGGCTCGCTCTTGGTATTCGCGGTAAGCGACTTCAACTGCCAGCGCATTGCTCACCAACGTCGGGGGCAGAGCCTTGGTCACTTGCAGCACACGTGGCTCAATCAAAAGCCCTAAGCCCGAAGGTGCAACCAAGACCAACGCGCGAACGCGTGCCTTGGCATTGCCTTGCAGCTCCGCCTCATCCAACCCATCAATCGACGTCACCACACTTTGAGTTTTGACCAAGCGCAGCTGCATTGGCGTGGGCCGATCTGGGTTAATTTTGTAACGTGACTCGCCAGCGCTTGACAACGCCTGGCCCGAGGTGCTCCACAAAATCACATCATCCGCACCAAGTTGGTCCTTGATACGTTCCAAGGCGAGGCCAACGGAAGCATCTGGTAAATCGTTAATCTGTGAACTGGCAGAACGGGTTTTTTGCCCCAAATCATTGGCTAGAGTGTCGAGTGTGGTGCGGCCCAAGTTCAAACCTGCGTCCAAGGCCCCCTCTACCTTCACGTCAAACCAACTTTCGATAGAGCGCGAGACAAATTGGTAAGACACGCTGTAAATCAACAGCCCGGGTACGAAGCCCACCAGAGCAAAGGTGGCGGCAATTTTTAGTAACAAGCGGCTGCCAAACTTGCCTTGGCGCAAACGCACCAGTAAACGCGCTGACATCCAAGCAATCACGCCCATCAGCAAGGCGGCGACCACCACGTTGAGTCCAAACAGTTGGCGGTAGTTTTGCTCATAGAGCTCGCGGTTATCTGCCGCCTGTGTCAGCAAGAACAGCAACACCAAGCCTAGGCCCATCACCACAGCAGCGCTGATGACCAACAACCACCTCAATTGAAAGCCTGAAAGACGCGTGCGCGTTTCAGTCAGCTCAATCATGGGGTCAGCTCCAAGCGCTGTGTTTTACTAAAGCCAATGTTCCAGTCGCTTTGACCTGCTGCGCCAATTTGCAAGGGGCGTGGCAGTTGCTTGAGGTCGAGCTTGAAGTTGATACTGATGGTTTGTTTGACATCGGGGTTGTAGTCGGCAGCATTGGCAATGCGCCACTGGACAATGCGACGCACAGCACCCAAAGCCTCTTCAGCTGTCTCGTAGCTTTGCCCCAAACTCATGCCCAGCCCGCCGACATTGAAGGGTTGGGGTGAAATATTGACACGCCATCGCCGTGTGAGCGGTTGATAAAACAAACGCACATGGCGCTCGGCATGCGCCACACGTTGGTTATAGACATACCAACGCTCTTGGCTGATGTCGACTTCCGTCACAAAGTACAGCGTGATGCCCTTGAACAATGCATCTTCTAATGCTGAAGGCAGGTCAAATCGCCAATTGGCGCTCATGTACAGCGCAGTGTCTTGACGCTCTAGCTTGAGGGCTTGCAAGTCAACGGGTGTGTCAGCGTGGGCCAAGCCAGTCAGAGCCAAACTCGACATCAACCCCAACCACACGCAGGCATGCCGCACACGCAGAAGGCCGCTCAGCAAGAGCGTTTCAAAGTGCGGGCAGTTTCTCCAGCAGTGCGTAATAAAAGCCATCGTGGTCACCTGACAGATTGTCGGTGAGTGTGGCCGCTGTTGCGCTACTTTGTGGCCTCAAATGCCCCAAGGAAGGCAGTAAACGGGCGTTGGTGTTGTGTTCAACAAACGCTTTGGCTTGATTCTCGCCCTCGGCTTTGAAAACCGAACAGGTGCAGTACAACAGTCGGCCGCCGGGTTTGACCAGTGGCCACAACTGCTTGAGTAAGTTTTTCTGAATAGCAGCTAGCTTGTCGATGTCGGCCTCACGACGCAACCAACGTACATCTGGGTGACGTCGCACGATGCCAGAAGCTGTGCACGGGGCATCCAAAAGAATGGCATCAAACTGCTGGCCGTCCCACCAGGTTTTGGTTTGGGCCGCATCAGCGGCAATCACCTTGGCCGTGCGGCCGATACGCTGCATGTTTTGTGCAATACGCTCGCAACGTTGTGGGTCAATGTCAAGGGCCACAACTTCTGATGTGTCGTTGAGCAGCTCCAGCAAGTGCGCCGTCTTGCCTCCGGGTGCTGCGCAAGCATCGAGTACACGCAGCACTTGGCTAGCTGGCGCCAAATCTTTGAGCAACATTTGCGCGGCGCATTGCGCAGCGGCGTCTTGCACCGAGCACAAGCCTTCGGCAAAGCCAGGGATATCACGCACGTTGTGCGCCTGCTCCAGCACCAAGCCTTGTTCACCCACCTCCTGAGATTCCAAGCCGTGGTTTTCCCAATCTGTTTTCATGGCCTCACGGCTGATGGCCGAGGTATTCACCCGCAAGGTCATGGGGGCTGCTTGGTTGTTAGCGCGCAAGATGTCTTGCCAATGGTCGGGGTGGTCTTTTTGCAAGCGCTTGACCCACCACTCGGGGTGGTTCCATTGCGCGTGCACGTCGTTGTCTGTTGCTTTGACCAAGGCATCTCGCTCGCGCAAAAAGCGGCGCAAGCATGCGTTTAAAAAGTTGGCTTGCATTTGCAAGCTTCGCGTGTTTTTGGCAGCTTCCACAGCTTGGTTGACCAAGGTGTGGGGCTCATAAGGCGCATTCGCTGGGTCCCACGCCAAGGCCAATGCGGTGCACAGCAAAGCATCAGGCAAAGGCGCAGGCGCACGCGACGCCAGTTGCGCACGCAAGGCTTGCGCACGCCCCAACTGGCGCAAGGCCTGAAACAGCAAGGCTTGCACGCCGGGGCGCAAGCTTGACGGCACAGCCTCTAGGGCTGCCGTGCCAGACACACCACGCCGCACTTGCGCCAAGGCTTGGGCTACAGCTTGCAGCTGCTGCCACAGTGGGACAGATGTGTTTTTATGATCAATCATTCCAATATGCGTCCGGGTTTGAATTTGAACAAGCGCGCCATCAAGGTGGCGGGGAACATGTCAATCGATTCGTTGTAATGGGTCACAGCTTGGTTAAAGCGCTGCAAATCTGGTTGGGTCGCAATGCCCAACTCGGCCCAGCGTTGTGTTAATTCGACTGGTACAGAAACGTAATACACATCGGGGTGAGTGAGGGCTTCCCATGCATCTTGCAAGTCACGACTGGTCGCCACCAAGGCAATCGAAGAAGACGGGTCCAAGGGATGCTCTTGCATGCGCGCCAATGCCATCGCTGACAAATTGGCGGCCACTTGCAAACGCGTCCAATGGCTGGCGCCTAGTTCGGGCGACACCGCAGTTTGCCAACCCGAAGGCGACGTCACCGCTGCGGTGGTGGCTTCTTGTACCAACGCTTGGTAACGCAGCATGAGCTCTTCGAGCACAGCAAACTGTTTGTTCACGGCCGCGCGCAAAGCCACCAAACGGCGGTACGCCCCTACGCTCCAAAACACCATCACGGCCACGAACAGCCAAAACCACCACGCATCAAGCATGTTGAACCCCTTGTGCTTTTTCCGTTGAGCCCAAACAACAAAGGCCCTTTCGGGCCTTTGTTGAGAGGGTCGCTTTACGCTTCTTCGCCAGCGCCGTGATCGACTTGAGCTTCTTCTTCAGAAGAACCTCCAGCCAATTCAGCAGCCTCGGCTTCAGCAATGGCGCGGCGCTCGGCATCGTCCATCGCGTCTTTGACCTTGCGGGCTTTGTGATAAGCCATGCCGGTACCTGCAGGAATCAGGCGACCGACGATGACGTTTTCTTTCAAGCCGCGCAATTCGTCGCGCTTGCCCATGATGGCCGCTTCGGTCAACACACGTGTGGTTTCTTGGAATGAAGCCGCAGAGATGAACGAGTCGGTCGACAAGGACGCTTTGGTAATACCCAACAACAAGTTGGTAAAAGTCGCGGGGACTTTGCCATCACGTTGCAGCGCTTCGTTGGTGTTGAGAATTTCAGAACGCTCAACTTGTTCGCCAGCGATGTAGTTGGAGTCACCCACGCTACCGACGACGACACGACGCAACATTTGACGCACGATCACTTCGATGTGCTTGTCGTTGATCTTCACGCCTTGCAAGCGGTAAACGTCTTGCACTTCGTCGACGATGTAGCGAGCCAACTCTTCCATGCCGAGCAAACGCAAGATGTCTTGTGGGTCGGCTGGGCCGTCCACAACGCTCTCACCTTTGTTGACCACTTGACCTTCGTGGACCAAGATGTTCTTCTCTTTAGGAATGAGTTCGTCCCACACTTTGCCTTCTGGGTCAGTGATCTGCAAACGAACCTTGCCTTTGGTTTCTTTACCAAACGACACGGTACCAGTCATCTCAGCCAGCATGCCCTTGTCTTTGGGTGAGCGTGCTTCGAACAGTTCGGCCACACGTGGCAAACCGCCGGTAATGTCGCGGGTCTTTTGACCTTCAACAGGGATACGTGCCAAGACTTCGCCTGGGCCCACATCCATGCCGTCGCGCACTTGCAGCAACGCGCCGATTTGGAAGCCAATCGTCACGGGGTGGTCTGTGCCAGGAATCTTGACTTCTTTGCCAGATGCATCGATCAGCTTGACCTGTGGACGAACCACTTTGGTAGAGCCGCGACGTTTCGGGTCAATCACCACCAAGGTGGACAAGCCAGTGACTTCGTCCATTTGCTTGGCCACAGTGAGGCCTTCTTCGACGTTTTCGAATTGCACCTTACCAGCGAATTCAGTGATGATGGGTCGTGTCAATGGATCCCAGTTCGCCAAGATCACACCGGCCTTGATGGTTTGGTCTGGCTTGATGGCCAAGATCGCACCGTATGGCACTTTGTGACGCTCACGCTCACGGCCATGTTCGTCGTGGATGACGATCTCGCCAGAGCGAGAAATCACCACCAACTCGCCCTTGGTATTGGACACATAGCGCATGGTGGCGTTGAAGCCAATCACACCGTTCGACTTGGCTTCGACGCTAGACGCAACAGCCGCACGAGACGCTGCACCACCGATGTGGAACGTACGCATGGTCAGCTGTGTACCAGGTTCACCGATGGACTGCGCAGCGATCACGCCGACAGCTTCACCGTTGTTCACCAAGCCACCGCGACCCAAGTCACGGCCGTAACACATGGCGCACAAGCCGAAGCGTGTTTCGCAATTCAATGCGGTGCGCACTTTGACTTCGTCGACGCCTGCGGCTTCGATTTCATCAATGATGTCTTCGTCCAGCATGACGCCAGCTTTGACCAACACCGCACGTGTTTCTGGGTTGAGCACATCTTCAATCGCTGTGCGGCCCAAGATGCGGTCGCGCAAGGATTCGATCACTTCACCACCTTCAACGATGGCGCGCATCAGTTGACCGTTGGTCGTGCCGCAATCGTGTTCAGTGACGACCAAGTCTTGGGTCACGTCAACCAAACGACGTGTCAAGTAACCTGAGTTCGCTGTCTTCAACGCCGTGTCAGCCAGACCTTTACGTGCACCGTGGGTGGAAATAAAGTACTGCAACACGTTCAGACCTTCACGGAAGTTAGCCGTGATAGGTGTCTCAATGATAGAGCCGTCAGGCTTGGCCATCAGACCACGCATACCAGCCAACTGACGGATCTGAGCGGCAGAACCGCGAGCACCAGAGTCGGCCATCATGTAGATGGAGTTGAACGATTCTTGCTCGACTTCTTTGCCGTGGCGGTCGATGGTCTTCTCTTTGCGGAGTTGGTCCATCATCACCTTTGACACTGCGTCGCCAGCCTTACCCCAGATGTCAACCACCTTGTTGTAACGCTCGCCAGAAGTCACCAGACCTGACACGTATTGCTGTTCGATGTCTTTGACTTCTTTTTCAGACGCGCTGATGATGGCGCCTTTTTCTGGCGGCACCAACATGTCATCGATGGCAATCGAGATACCAGCGCGCGTTGCCAAACGGAAACCGTTTTGCAACAGCTTGTCAGCGAACACGACTGTTTCTTTCAAACCGCACTTGCGGAATGACACGTTGATGAGCTTAGAAATTTCTTTCTTCTTCAACGACTTGTTGATGTTGGAGAAAGGCAAGCCCTTGGGCAAGATTTCTGACAACAAGGCACGGCCCACTGTCGTGTCGACCAAGCTGGTGCTTGGCACGAATTCACCAGTTTCTTTGTCCTTGGTCCACTCGGTCAAACGCACGGCCACTTTGGCGGTCAACTCGACCACACCAGCGTCCAAAGCGCGTTGCACTTCGGTCAAGTTGGCAAACACCAAGCCTTCACCCTTGCCGTTGATACGGTCACGGGTGGCGTAGTACAAGCCCAACACAACGTCTTGTGAAGGAACGATAGAAGGTTCGCCGTTGGCAGGGAACAAGATGTTGTTCGAAGCCAGCATCAAAGTACGGGCTTCCATCTGTGCTTCCACAGACAAAGGCACGTGAACGGCCATTTGGTCACCGTCAAAGTCGGCGTTGAACGCTGAACAGACGAGTGGGTGCAACTGAATGGCTTTACCTTCGATCAAGATAGGTTCGAACGCTTGAATACCCAAGCGGTGCAACGTAGGCGCACGGTTCAACATGACGGGGTGCTCTTTGATCACCTCTTCCAAGATGTCCCACACCACGGCTGAACCGGATTCGACTTCTTTCTTCGCAGCCTTGATCGTGGTCGCGATGCCCATGGCTTCGAGACGCGAGAAGATGAAAGGCTTGAACAACTCGAGTGCCATCAACTTTGGCAAACCGCACTGGTGCAGTTTCAAAGTTGGGCCCACGGTAATCACTGAACGACCAGAGTAGTCGACGCGCTTACCCAACAAGTTTTGACGGAAACGACCGCTCTTACCTTTGATCATGTCAGCCAGTGACTTCAAGGCGCGCTTGTTAGCGCCTGTCATGGCCTTGCCGCGACGGCCGTTGTCCAGCAAGCTGTCCACGGCTTCTTGCAACATACGCTTTTCGTTGCGAGCAATGATTTCTGGAGCCTTCAGCTCGAGCAAACGACGCAAGCGGCTGTTACGGTTGATCACGCGACGGTACAAATCGTTCAAATCAGAAGTCGCAAAACGACCGCCGTCCAACGGCACCAGTGGGCGCAAATCTGGTGGCAACACGGGCAAGACGGTCAACACCATCCACTCGGGCTTGATGCCAGACTTCTTGAACGCTTCCATCAATTTCAAACGCTTGGCGTTTTTCTTGATCTTGAGTTCAGAGCCGGTCAGGTCGTTGCGCAGCTTCTCGATTTCAACGTCGAGGTCGAGACCTTCGAGCAAATCTTTGATGCCTTCAGCGCCCATCTTGGCGATGAATTCGTCACCGTACTCCACCACTTTGGCTTCGTAATCGTCTTCCGACATGATGGCGAATTTCTTCAAAGGTGTCATGCCGGGATCGGTCACCACATATGCTTCAAAGTACAACACGCGTTCGATGTCACGCAGCGTCATGTCGAGCACGAGGCCCAAACGTGATGGCAATGACTTCAAGAACCAGATGTGGGCGCAAGGCGCGGCCAGGTCAATGTGCCCCATACGCTCGCGACGCACTTTGGTTTGTGTGACTTCAACGCCGCACTTCTCGCAAATCACGCCGCGGTGCTTGAGGCGTTTGTATTTGCCGCACAAGCATTCGTAGTCTTTGATTGGGCCAAAGATCTTGGCGCAAAACAGACCATCGCGCTCAGGCTTGAAGGTACGGTAGTTGATGGTTTCTGGCTTTTTCACTTCGCCGAAAGACCATGAACGGATCTTCTCAGGAGAAGCCATGCCAATTTTGATGGCATCGAAATGCTCATCGGGCGTGAACTGCTTGAACAGGTCGAGTAATGATTTCATGTTTTAAATCCTTCTTTTCGTCAAACCGCTTAAGCGCGGTCCAACTCAATGTCGATGCCCAATGAACGAATTTCTTTGACCAACACGTTGAACGATTCGGGCATGCCCGCTTCGATCGAGTGCTCGCCTTTGACAATGCTCTCGTACACCTTGGTACGGCCTTGCACGTCGTCAGACTTGACGGTCAACATTTCTTGCAATGTGTAAGACGCGCCGTAAGCTTCCAAAGCCCACACTTCCATCTCACCGAAACGCTGGCCACCGAACTGAGCCTTACCACCCAGCGGCTGCTGTGTGACCAAGCTGTATGGGCCGGTAGAACGTGCGTGCATCTTGTCGTCAACCAAATGGTGGAGCTTCAAGAAGTGCATGTAGCCGATGGTGGTTGGACGCTCGAAAGCTTCGCCCGTACGACCGTCAAACAAGTTCGCTTGTGTACGTGTAGCTGTCAGACCCTTCGCCTTGGCGATGTCATCTGGGTAAGCCAACTTCAACATGGTGCGAATGTCTTCTTCTGCAGCGCCGTCGAACACGGGGGTTGCAAAAGGCACGCCGTTGGTCAAGTTGCCAGCCATCTCGACAATTTGCGTGTCGTTCAGCTTGCTCAGGTCTTCCTTGCGGCCAGAACCGTTGTACAACTCTTCCATGAAGGCGCGGATTTCAGCGGCTTTGGCTTGCTCTTGGAGCATGTTGCCAATGCGTTGACCGATACCTTTACCAGCCCAACCCAAGTGAACTTCCAACACCTGACCCACGTTCATACGTGAAGGAACGCCCAAGGGGTTCAACACGATGTCGCAAGGTGTGCCATCGGCCATGTAAGGCATGTCTTCGACCGGAACGATCTTTGACACCACACCTTTGTTACCGTGACGACCGGCCATCTTGTCACCAGGCTGCAAGCGGCGCTTGACGGCCAAGTAGACCTTGACCATCTTCAACACGCCTGCTGGCAACTCGTCGCCTTGCGTCAACTTCTTGCGCTTCTCTTCGAAGGCCAAGTCAAAGCTGTGGCGGGTTTGTTCCATCGCGTTCTTGATGCTTTCCAACTGGCCTGCAGTTTCTTCATCAGAAGGACGGACGTCGAACCAGTGGAACTTCTCGACAGAAGCCAAATAGGCTTTATCGATCTTGCTGCCCTTGGCCAACTTGTTAGGACCACCATTGGCGGTTTTGCCGTTCAAGAGTTTTTCGATACGATCAAACGCGTCAGCTTCCACGATGCGGAGCTGGTCGTTCAAGTCGAGGCGGAAACGCTTGAGTTCGTCATCAATAATTTGCTGAGCACGCTTGTCACGAACGATACCTTCACGAGTGAAGACTTGCACATCGATGACAGTACCTTGCGAACCTTGGCTCACGCGCAGTGATGTGTCTTTCACATCGCTGGCTTTTTCGCCGAAGATCGCGCGCAACAGTTTTTCTTCTGGTGTCAGTGTGGTTTCGCCTTTAGGCGTGACCTTGCCGACCAGTGTGTCGCCGGGTTGCACTTCTGCACCCACGTAGATGATGCCGGAGTCATCCAAACGGTTGAGTTGTTGCTCAGCCAAGTTTGGAATATCGCGTGTGATTTCTTCTGCACCCAACTTGGTGTCACGCGCCATCACCACGAGTTCTTCGATGTGGATCGAGGTGTAGCGGTCTTCTGCCACCACGCGCTCGCTGATCAAGATCGAGTCTTCGAAGTTGTAGCCGTTCCATGGCATGAAGGCGATCAACATGTTTTGACCGATGGCGATTTCACCCAGGTCAGTTGATGCACCGTCAGCCACCACGTCACCCTTGGCAATCTTGTCGCCACGCTTGACGATTGGACGCTGATGGATGTTGGTGTTTTGGTTAGAACGTTGGTACTTGATGAGGTTGTAGATGTCCACGCCCACTTCGCCAGCTGTGGCTTCAGCGTCGTTCACGCGAACCACAACGCGGGTTGCGTCAACATAGTCAACCACGCCGCCACGAGTAGCCGTCACCACAGTGCCTGAGTCGACCGCAGCAACGCGCTCAATACCGGTACCGACCATTGGCTTTTCTGGACGCAACACGGGCACGGCTTGACGTGACATGTTGGCACCCATCAACGCGCGGTTCGCGTCATCGTGCTCGAGGAACGGAACCAAAGAGGCCGCCACTGACACGATCTGAGCTGGAGACACGTCCATGTACTGGATGCGCTCTGCGCCGCACAAAATGGATTCGCCGTTTTCACGGGCAGACACCAAGTCGCCAGTCAGCTTGCCGTCTTTATCCAAAGCCGCGTTGGCCTGAGCGATGACGTATTTGCCTTCTTCGATGGCGGACAAGTAATCGATGTCCATCGTCACTTTGGCATCGACCACGCGACGGTATGGGGTTTCGATGAAACCGTACTCGTTCAAGCGGGCGTACAAAGCCAAAGAGTTGATCAAACCAATGTTTGGACCTTCTGGCGTTTCGATGGGACACACACGACCGTAGTGGGTCACGTGCACGTCACGCACTTCAAAGCCTGCACGTTCGCGCGTCAAACCGCCTGGGCCCAAAGCAGAGACGCGACGCTTGTGCGTGATCTCGGCCAATGGGTTCGTTTGGTCCATGAACTGTGACAACTGTGATGCGCCGAAGAATTCTTTGAGCGCAGCAGAGATTGGCTTGGAGTTGATCAAGTCGTGAGGCATGAGCGGCTCTTGCTCGGCTTGGCCCAAACGCTCTTTCACAGCTTTTTCGATACGTGCCAAACCTGTGCGGTATTGGTTTTCGGCCAATTCGCCCACGCAACGCACGCGACGGTTACCCAAGTGGTCGATGTCATCGACTTCGCCACGGCCGTTACGCAAGTCCACCAAGATCTTCACAACTGACAAGATGTCGTCGTTGGTCAAGACCATAGGACCTGTAGATTCAGCAGTACCCACTTTGGCGTTGAACTTCATACGACCCACGCGCGACAAATCGTACGTGTCTGGGTTGTAGAACAAGCGTTGGAACAAAGCTTGCACCGCATCTTCAGTTGGCGGCTCGCCAGGGCGCATCATGCGATAGATGGCCACGCGTGCAGCGAATTCATCCACGGTTTCGTCAGTACGCAGAGTTTGCGAAATGTACGCACCTTGGTCGAGTTCGTTGGTGTAGATACATTGCAGTTCCTGCACGCCGGCTTCGCGCAATTTCTTGAGCAAGGCTTCTGTCAACTCATCGTTGGCACGGGCAATCAATTCGCCGGTGTCGCTGTCGATGATGTTCTTGGACAGCACGCGGCCAATCAAGAAATCTTCTGGCACGCTGATGTGCGTGGTTTTGCTTTCGTCCAACTCGCGGGTGTGACGTGCAGTCACGCGCTTGTCTTTGGCAACGATCACTTTGCCAGCTTTGTCTGTGATGTCAAAGCGAGCCACTTCGCCGCGCAGACGCTCGGCCACAAATTCCATTTGTGCGCCGCTGTCCATCAAGCGGAAGTTGTCGTTCACGAAGAAGTTCGCGAGGATGGTTTCTGGTGTCAAGCCGATGGCTTTCAACAGAATAGAAACTGGCATCTTGCGGCGACGGTCTACGCGGAAGTACAGCAAGTCTTTGGGATCGAATTCGAAATCGAGCCATGAACCGCGGTAAGGGATGATGCGAGCGCTGAACAACAATTTGCCAGAGCTGTGTGTCTTGCCCTTGTCGTGTTCGAAGAACACGCCAGGCGAACGGTGCAACTGAGACACGATCACGCGCTCTGTACCGTTGATGATGAAGGAACCTTTGTCAGTCATCAAAGGCACTTCGCCCATGTAGACCTCTTGCTCTTTCACTTCCTTGACCACTTTTGACTGTGGTGTCGAAGACTCACGGTCGTAAATGATGAGTTGCACGCGTGCGCGCACAGCTGAGGAGAAAGTCAAACCACGGGTTTGGCATTCGCGCACGTCAAATGCGGGCTTGGCCAAGTTGTATTCGAGATATTTCATCTCAACAAAACCGTTGTGCGACACGATCGGGAATGCAGCTTCAAATGCAGCTTGCAGACCTTCGTTGGTACGCTTTTTAGGAATGACGTCAGCTTGCAAGAACGCGGTGTACGCGTCTTTTTGCATTTGCAACAAATATGGAATTTCCAGCACGCTGTCGCGGCTGCCGAAACTCTTGCGGATACGCTTGCGTTCGGTGTATGAGTAGGCCATGAGATCTCCGGGCTTGATCTTTCAGAACTGTTTTCAGCATGGGACATCACGTCCCACACGTCAGGCTTGGCGGCTGGCCTCTACCAGCGTTGGCGGACGGTTGCGCATTGCACGCAACCCGAACCAAGGCATCTTCTGCAGTTGGGGTCAGAAGACACTCAAAAGAAGGTTAATTTCGACCTGCTTTTGGGTGCGCTCTGTAAGCACAGAAGGCTGGAGGCCCTATTCGGGACACTCCAGCCTTGAAGGGAAACCGAATTACTTCAGTTCAACCTTAGCACCAGCTTCTTCGAGCTTCTTCTTAGCGGCTTCAGCGTCAGCCTTAGAAGCGCCTTCTTTCACAGCCTTTGGAGCGCCGTCAACCATGTCTTTGGCTTCTTTCAAGCCCAGACCGGTGATTTCGCGAACTGCTTTAATCACGGACACTTTGTTTGCGCCGGCTTCCATCAACATGACGTTGAATTCAGTCTTCTCTTCAGCAGCAGCAGCACCGCCACCAGCAGCAGCAGGAGCAGCCATAGCGGCAGCGCTCACGCCAAACTTCTCTTCGATGGCTTTCACCAGTTCGTTGAGTTCCAAGACCGTCATGCTGTCGAGCGCGGTCAAAAATGCGTCTTTATCGAATGCCATTTTTATTTCCTAACAATTAGTTAAAACACAAGCTGCGCATTAAGCGGCAGCTGTTTCGCCTTTTTGAGCAGCCAAAGCGCCCAACACCACTGCGGTGCGAGACATAGGCGACATCAACAAGCCACACAACTGAGCCAACAACACTTCTTTCGAAGGGATGCTTGCCAATTGCTTAACGCCGTTCGCGTCCAAAGCTTTACCACCGTAAACGCCAGCGCGGATCACCAACTTGTCGTTGGTTTTCGCGAAGTTAGCCACCACCTTAGCGGCAGCAATTGCGTCAACAGAGAAGCCATAGATCAGCGGACCGGTCATCTGGTCGGCGACAACTTCGAATGAGCTACCAGTCACAGCACGGCGTGCGAGTGTGTTTTTCAACACGCTCAGGGTCACACCGTTGCTGCGCGCTTGGTTGCGCAACTTAGTCATGTCAGCGACCGTGATGCCGCGGTATTCCGCAATCACCAGCGTTTGAGCTTGGGCGGCGAGCGTGGTCACTTCTGAAATGACCGCTTCTTTCTCACTGCGATTAAGACTCAAGGTCTACTCCTTTAAATGTGTCTTCAGGTCAATACCCGTTGACACGCCACTTTTGCAGCGACCTAACTGTCAGGAAGAATTCCGTCGAGCGGGATCGCCATCTGCGTTGGTCAATCAAATTAAGCGGGGCAAGCCCCGCACCAACGGTCTTGGATGGCCTGTGCAACTCCGAGAAGTTGCCTCAGCCCACCACTCTGGGCGCTGCTTACGCAGCACCCGGATTTTTTGCTGTCGCCTTAAGCGCCAACAGTTTGCAAATCAACGCGCACGCCCACACCCATGGTGGAGGACACGGCGACTTTGCGCAGGTAAACGCCTTTGCTGGATGCAGGCTTGGCTTTGTTCAAAGCCTCGATCAGTGCAGCCAAGTTGCCTTGCAGCTTGTCTGTGTCAAATGAACGACGACCGATGGTGCCGTGCACGATACCGGCTTTGTCAACGCGGAATTGGACTTGACCAGCTTTGGCGTTGCGCACAGCAGTCGCGACGTCTGGTGTGACGGTGCCGACTTTGGGGTTAGGCATCAGACCGCGTGGGCCCAAGATTTGACCCAAAGTACCCACAACGCGCATGGCGTCAGGGGCGGCGATCACCACGTCGAAAGGCATGTCACCGGCTTTGACCATCGCGGCCAAGTCGTCCATACCAACGATGTCAGCACCAGCGGCTTTGGCTTCTTCGGCCTTGGCGCCTTGTGCGAACACAGCCACGCGAGCAGTTTTACCAGTACCGTTAGGCAAGACCACGGCGCCACGCACCACTTGATCAGACTTCTTAGCGTCGATACCGAGTTGCACTGCAACGTCGATGGACTCATCGAACTTGGCAGTGGCGCACTCTTTGACGATGCCGATGGCGTCAGCCAAGGCGTACAGCTTGTTGCTGTCGACTTTGCCTTCAAAGGCTTTTTGTTTTTTAGTCAACTTAGACATTTACACACCCTCCACAGTCACGCCCATCGAGCGGGCAGAGCCGGCGATGATGCGAACAGCTGCGTCCAAATCGGCCGCGTTCAAGTCTTCCATCTTGGTTTTGGCGATCTCTTCGAGCTGAGCGCGAGTGATCTTGCCAACTTTGTCGACGTGTGGACGAGCAGAGCCCTTGTCCAACTTGATAGCCTTCTTGATCAAGGTTGTCGCTGGAGGCGTCTTGATGATGAAAGTGAATGACTTATCTGCAAACGCAGTGATGACCACTGGCAATGGCAGACCTGGCTCAACGCCTTGGGTCTGGGCGTTAAACGCCTTGCAGAATTCCATGATGTTCA
>CAUPNL010000037.1:0-23023 GCA_963512655.1 uncultured Limnohabitans sp.
AAGAGCATGTTTGTATGCGACAACTGCAAGCCGCAACAGACACAACCTCCAGTGACGTTGATATAATCGACGGAATGCAAGGTTAGAGTTGAAAACAACTGAATGGTATCTTTATGATACGATTAGCTCGATTACACGACTTATTACACATACCTTAAAATCAATCGTAAGTCATTGATTTTAAAAGTATTTTCAAGAGCCATGTTTTCTGTTAATCCGTAGGTCCCTGGTTCGAGCCCAGGTCGAGGAGCCAAATAGGCTAATGAAATCAAGGGGTTACGTGAAAACGTAGCCCCTTTTTCTTTGCGCTCACATCTCAGTGCAGTGCTAGTCCCGTGAAGCGTCGTTTGCAAAGATATAGATGACACATGCAAAAACTTCACTCAAGCGAAATCTTTGCTGTTTGTATGACCTTGGTCCATTTTTCTACATCACGCTTGGTCCACTGGATTGCTTCTTCTGGCGTACCAGGATGCAATTCAGTGCCAGCCGCTTCGACCTTCTCCACCAGTTTGGGATTCTTCAACGCTTGGTTGAGTGCTTTGTTGATTCGCTCGCTCAACTCTTTCGAAGTGGCGACAGGGGCGTACATGGCATACCAAGTGGCGTAGTCAAACCCTGGCAAAGCAGCTGACATCAAAGGAAGATTTTTTGTGGCAGGCGAACTGCTGGCCGATGTCGCCGCCAGGATGCGTACATAACCTTTGTCCACCACGCCTTGCAAGGAAGGCAAGCTGCTGAAGAGCACACTCACCTGACCGGAAATTAAATCATTGACCGAGCCCGAGCTGCCCTTGTAGGGCACATGCAACACATCGGTACCAGACAAAGACTTGAACATCTCCATACCAAGGTGCGCTGTACCACCAGTGCCAGCAGAAGCAAAGCTGATGCGACCTGGATTGGCTTTGGCATAGTCAATCAACTCAGGCACAGTTTTGATGGGCAACTTCGATGAAACCACCAATACATGTGGTGCTGTAGACACGGTGCCGATGGGTTTGAGTTTGGCAATCAATTCGCCTCCCCCGTGTTTGCTGAGGATGGGTTGCAACACCATGTTGCCCATCGCAGATAGCAGCAGCGTGTGTCCATCAGCCTCTGCACGGGCCACAGCGCTGAGTGCAGGAACGCCCATAGCACCGCCCATGTTTTCAACTGTCACGGATTGTTTGAGGTCATTGGCCAACACTTGAGCGAGTTCGCGTGCGACCAAATCAGCCGGCCCACCTGCTGCATAGGGCACCAAAATGCGCACGTTCTTAGAGGGCCAAGCCTCTGTCTTCTGCGCCCAAGCGTTGGCAACAAAGACCAACGAAGTCATCATGCAAACGGCATATTTGAGGGAGTTTTTCATTCATTGATCCTTGTCATTTGGAATATCTGAAACTGGAGCAAACGCTTTGGCCCCAGTCACCACACGAATAGGTTGCCCCTGCTGCGAATGGCACAACGAGCACTTGTGTGCAATGTAAGTTAAAAAAATCCTCGAAAATGGTCAATCAAATGCGGCAGGTCGACTAGGCGACAGGCTTTCAAAAGACACCCCATGGACACATTCAGTCACTTGACATTGAGCTTCACCACGATAGATCCCATCGAGGCTTTGTTGGCGTGTGCAGCCGCCATCGCAATAGGCGCATGGCTTGCACGAAAACAAGCCCAGGCATTCAAAGGAAAAGCCCACAACCAGATGACGAACCATGACGCGCTAGGGTTTCCACCGGTCACCGTTGCAGAATACGGCGACATGCGCTTCTTACATTTGGGTACGCCTGCCGTGCAAGGCTCAATGAAAATCAGCCAACCCTTTGAGATTCACTTGGACTATGTGCAGCGCATGATGGGCTGGCTGTTGTTCGCAGACCTAGATCGGGTGAACCACATGCACGCCATGCAGTTGGGTTTAGGGGCGGCTGCGCTGACCAAGTTTTGCCATCGCCAGCTACGCATGCAAACCACAGCCATTGAGCTCAACCCACAAGTGATCGCGACATGCCGACGCTGCTTCGAATTACCTGCGGATGACGCTCGCTTACGTGTGGTGCTGAGTGATGCCGCCAGGGCCGTGAAAAGTGACATCTGGCGTGCAAACGTCGATGTGCTTCAAGTTGACTTGTACGACCAAGATGCAGCTCGTCCTGTGTTGGACAGCGAAGACTTTTACCGCGACTGCCGAAACCTGCTGACCCAAGAAGGCTGTTTGATCGTAAATTTATTTGGACACAACGCAAACAAAGCGATGAGTTTGAAAAATCTCTCAGCAGCTTTTGGGCAAGATGCGCTTTGGACTTTCAAACCTACACCGTCAGGCAACACCATCGTTTTGGGGTTTCATACACCCCGCGAGTTGAGCCATGCAGCCCTTTTGAGACAAGCGCAAATGATCGAAACACGTTGGTCTTTGCCCGCAACCAAGTGGTTAAAAGTCTTGAACAAAGTAAGCATCGAAGCCAAGGGGCAAACACAGCTGCAGCGGTGACTGACATCGGCCTAGGAACTTAGAATGGGTTCAGCATTTGCTGCACACGGACACCAACACAACCACAATTTGAAGGGCTATATGTTGATCGTCTCTCGTCGTAACGGGTTCATTTTTGGTCTGGCAACCTTGTTGAGCTTCAGCCCCAATACATTTGCACAAAGCACAACCCAAGACCTGGGTTCGAAGCCAGACCCAAACAGCTTGAAACGCTTGCAACCCTACCTAGACAGCCCACGCTTAGTGGGGCAATCCAACTTCAGCTACTGGGGTTTCGATGTGTACCACGCCAGCTTGTGGGTGGGCGTCAATGCATTCAAAGCCGAACAGTGGCAAATTCAACGCTTGGCGCTTGAGCTACGTTATCTGCGCGACTTTGATGGCAAGGCTATCGCCCAACGCTCGCTCGACGAAATACAAGCTCAAAACGCCTTACCCAAAAACAAAGCGCAAGCTTGGCTAAGCACGTTGGAAAACCTGTTTCCAAATGTTCGCAAAGGTCAAAGCCTGACCGGCATTTATCTGCCCGACATGGGCGCCCATTTTTTGATAGACAACGCGCGGCTAGGTGAGATCAAGGACCCTGAATTGGCCAAACGCTTTTTTGATATTTGGTTGGCCAAACAAACCTCGGCACCTGAGCTTAGAAAAAAGCTGATTGCTGACACGCAAAACTGATGCGAACACACATGCACCTTGGATGGTTTTGGGTCCTGCTGGTCGGCATGCTGTGCACAGCGCACGCACACAACGATGCCTATCAACTGGTGGTCAAGATACAAGAGCTTGAAGACCGAAAGTTCGCCACACAAGCCAGCTTCAAGTTGCCACTCAAATCCTGTCAAGCTTGGCGCTACCTCACAGACTATGAGTCGTCTTCGGCTATTCCGGGTGTGCTGTCAGCCAAAGCCACTCGCTTAGACCACCACAAGGCTCAACTTAAATTGCTCATGGAGGAACGCGTTTTATTTCTCACGGTTCGTATGAACTCAGTTCTGGAATTTGTTGAGTTGCCCCACCAGGGCACAGATTTTGTACAGACCACAGGCGAGGCCAAATCGTTCCAAGGCTCATGGCGTATAGAACCCAACGGCACAGACACAGTATTTCGCTATCACTCGGTCTTTCAACCCGACTCAGCACTGCCCATGGTGGTCATCAAGTATTTCTTTGACCGACGCCTGCGCAGCAACTTTGCTGCCATCGCACAAATTGGCGCAGCGCAGCGCGACCAAGCCTGCCCCTAAACACCCTTTGTTTACGGGCGCAACACGCGCTGGTGCGAGGGGCGTAACGGCGCGTGTGGCAAACCCTGCTTGTCAATCTGTACGGTGTGCGCCTGCCACCCACGCACACCTTGACGATCCACTTGTAAACGTACGACCCAAGCCAAGTTGTTGACCTTGTCTGGAAAACCTTCAAACACAAAATTGCCTAGGCTGTAAAAAATAGGCTTGCCTTTATACATATCGGTGTCTTGCAGTTGGTGAGGATGACCACCAATGACGGCATCAGCCCCTGCATCAATCATCAGCCTAGCAAGCGCACGTTGACGTGCATTGGCGATCGGATCTTCCCAACCCCAGTGCATGACGGGAATCACCACATCGGCCTTCCACACGCGACGTGCGTCTGTGATGTCGCGCACCACTTGCTCGTCTTCACTCCACGCCACGCCAGGGCGGTCGTGGTCGGCCTCAAAGTTACGTGGCTGAAACTCGTCATAGCCAAGAATCGCGATGCGCAGGCCTTGTCGCTCCAAGATGAGCGGCGTGTGTGCCTCTTTCAAATTATGGCCACCGCCGTAATAACCCAAGCCTGATTTTTTGAGCAAACCCAACATCTGCGCAAACGCTTCGGGGCCATAGTCACCCGAATGGTTGTTGGCCAAACCCACCGCATCGAAGTGGCGCTGCACATATTTCAAGCCACGTGGATGCACACGAAACACATTCGGTTTTTCGGGTTCAACAGAGCCCACGGTGGCCACCACGCACTCTAAATTGCCAAGGCGTATGTCTGCGCCGTGGAACAAGTGCGCCACACCGGCAAACGGATCACGCCCTCGGCGAATGGCACGGTCTGGGCCACCTTCGAGCATGATGTCACCGGCAAACACCACCGACACCAAAGGCTCGGGTACTTGTGCCGTTGCAGCGCTCATGCACAGCACAGCGCTCATACCGAGTGCTGTCGTTTTCAAAATCATGCGTTGTAGAAACTTCATGGCGCCACCGCATGCAAAGCACAGCCGTACTGCAACTCTTTGCCCAAAAATGGGGAGTACAAGGCCACGCGACCGGTCAACGCATCTGGCGCAGGCTGCAGTTGTGCCACGGGCGCTACAAACTTCAGGTGTTGCAACACCATGGGTTGGCGGTCGGTTTGGTAGGACACATACAAGTTGACCAAGTCCACGCGGGTGTCGTTGCCCAACACCACTGCCTTGAAACGAAACCGGTCTGCCAAATTGATGCTCTGCACGATATATGGGTCAGACACCGGCGCGAAGCTGTGTTCAAAGCGCTCAGCATTGGCCTCGAAGTGGCAACGCAACTCAGACGCTGCTTGCACCGCAGTTGGCAACACCGCGGGTAACAACATGGCCAGCAGCCACCAACGAAAACGCATGCCCATCTCCAGACTCTTGATGCTGCACAGCCTACTAGACTGGCAAATCGACCTTTCTATGGGTTTGCCCTTGTAGCTGGCAAAATCAAAGGCTATTCACGAAAGCCTTGCCATGAGTTCTTCCCTCCCCTCCGCTATCCCTCGCTTGACCAGCCTCTCACACGGTGGCGGCTGCGGCTGCAAGATTGCCCCAGGCGTGTTGAGCGAAATTCTCAAAAGCACCAGCGCCATGCCCATCCCACCCCAGTTGTTGGTGGGCATTGAAACGGCCGACGACGCAGCGGTGTACCAGCTCAACGACGAGCAAGCGCTAATTGCCACCACCGACTTCTTCATGCCCATCGTGGATGACCCGTTTGACTTTGGCCGCATCGCCGCCACCAACGCCATCAGCGATGTGTACGCCATGGGTGGCACGCCCATCATGGCTTTGGCTTTGGTGGGCATGCCCATCAACGTGCTGCCCGCTGAGACGATTGGCAAGATTTTGGATGGCGGCCAAAGCGTGTGTCGCGAAGCTGGCATTCCCATTGCGGGCGGCCACACCATTGACTCGGTCGAGCCGATTTACGGCTTGGTCGTCTTAGGGCTCGTGCACCCCAAACGCATCAAACGTAATGCTGATGCACGCGTGGGCGACCGTTTGATTTTGGGCAAACCTCTGGGCGTGGGCGTGTTGTCGGCTGCTTTGAAAAAGAACGCACTCAGCCCCGAAGGCTATGCACAGATGATTGCCAACACCACCCAACTCAACACACCGGGCGCTGCGCTGTCCGCCTTGGCGGGCGTGCACGCCATGACCGATGTGACAGGCTTTGGCTTAGCGGGTCATGCGTTAGAAATGGCACGTGGCAGCCACCACACGGTGCAACTGAATATGAGCCAAGTGCCTTTGTTGCACGGTGTGCGCGAACTGGCTGAGCAAGGCATGCTCACCGGTGCCTCTGGGCGCAACTGGGAGGCCTACGGCGGTGAGATCTCGCTTTCAACTGAACGCAACGCGATTGACCAAGCGCTGTTGAGCGACCCTCAAACCAGCGGCGGATTGCTGGTGGCTTGCGCCCCCGAATCGGTCGCTGAAGTGCTGGCGGTATTTCACCAACACGGCTTTGCCGATGCCTGTGAAGTGGGTGAAATCACGGCAGCTGCCGCCAACGGCATCAAGCTGCAAATTCGCTAAGCACCCAGCTTGCCCTCATCAATTTAAACGGCTCTCACTGAAAGAAAACAAACACATGTCAACCATTCCAGCATGCCCCCAATGTGGCCAAGAAAACACCTACCAAGACGGCGACAACTACGTGTGCGCCGATTGCGCGCATGAGTGGCCCATGGTGGCCGTTGCCGCCGCAGACGACGAAGACGAGTCAGTAGTGAAAGATGCCAACGGCACCGTGCTCAAAGACGGCGATGCGGTGGTGCTTATCAAAGACCTCAAGGTCAAAGGCTCATCCACCACGCTGAAGATGGGCACCAAAGTAAAAAGCATTCGCTTGGTCGGTGGAGACCACGAGGTGGACTGCAAGATGGATGTGGGTAACTACATGTTGAAGGCTTGCTTCCTGCGCAAAGCCTAAGCACGCGCAGCGCTTAAAGCACCCGACCTCGGTTCGATTTGATCGCCGAGGTCTTTTTTTTGCTGTCTAAGCGGCGCAGCTTAGAGGCATACGTGGGCTTGGTAGGTTTGCGTTTTTTGGGCGGCTTGGCCACGCTTTGCACCAATTCCAGCAAACGCGCAAAGGCCTCGATGCGGTTCATGTCTTGGCTGCGGTGCTCTTGCGACTTGATCACCACCACGCCCTCGTTGGTGATGCGGTGATCTGACAAGCACATCAAACGTTCTTTCACATCCTCGGGCAAAGAAGACGCCATCACGTCAAAGCGGAGGTGAATCGCACTGGAGACCTTGTTGACGTTTTGCCCGCCCGCGCCTTGGGCACGGATGGCGGTCACCTCAACTTCGGACTCTTTGATGTGCATGGGCGTCTTAAACGTGCCAGCCAGGCAGCTCACCCATGGCCCACAAAATCAGGCTGATGGTGAAGAACGATGCAATGGTGGTCACCAACAAAGCGGCAGCACAAAAGCCTTCTTGGCCATGACGCTGTGCCAACAAAGGATAAATGCCCAGCATGGGCATGCCCGCCAACAACACCGCTGAAATTTTGAGGCTAGGCTCAATCGGCCCGACCACCATCAGCATGAGTCCCACTGCCAAGGGGTGCAGCACCAGTTTGCCCACCGCAATCCAGCGCACCTCTTGAATCAAGCCCGCCATGCGCATGCCCACCAAAGAGCCACCATTCACAAACAGTGCAATCGCTGCGGTCGATGCCGCAAACAAATTCACAGTTTTAGAAAGCACCTCAGGCAAGTGCCAACCCATCATGGAGAACACCAGCCCAAGCAAGATGGCTTGCATCATGGGCAGTTTGATCATGCGTTTCAAACTTTGAAGCACCGTGTGGTGCCACGACGAATGCTCGGCTTCACCGCTCTCCGCAATGGCCAAAGCCAGTGGAATAGTGACCAAGTTTTCAATCAACACCGTCAGTGCCAACCCCACGCCCGCCGCTGGCCCTAAAAACTGCAACAGGATGGGATAGCCCACGTAGCCACTGTTTGAGCAACTCACCCCCATAGCGACCATGCCGCTTTCGGTCAGTGGTTTTTTACGCCACATGCGCCACACCCAAAAGCCCACTGCGAACGAAAACATCGACCCCGCACCGTACGCCATCAGGTAGTTGGGGTTGAGCACCTCGGCAAAGTTGCGCTGTGACAGCGCGTTGAACAGCATGGCTGGCAACGCGAAGTTCAACACAAAACGCCCCAGCACTTGGCCATCGACTTTGCTGAACATCCCGCGACGGGTGGCCGCAAATCCCAGACCAATAGACAAATAAATCGGGCCGGTGATGGTGAGGATGTTGAGCATGAGCCGCTGACGTTTATTGCTTTTGAATACCCGCGCGTTGAATCACATCACCCCAACGCTTGATCTCGGTTTGCAACCACTCTTGTGCTTGTGGCACGGTGCTGGGGTGCGGTTCCACATTCAAATCCAACAGCTTTTGGCGCACGGCTGGATTTTGCAAAGCGGCATTCACCTCTTTGTTCAAGCGGTCCACCACCGCTTGCGGTGTTTTGGCGGGTACGCCCAACCCATTCCATGAGGTGGCGACCAAATTAGGGACGCCGCCCTCTTTGGCAGTGGGCACTTGTGGCAAAGCCGTGTTGCGCTTCTGACCTGTGACGGCCAAGGCGCGCAAAGCGCCGCCTTTGATTTGCGGCAGCACAGGGCTCAGCACTTCCACCGCGACATCAATTTGACCACCACGCAAGGCGGTCATCACAGCAGGTGTGCCATTAAAAGGCACCACTTGGGCATCCAAACCGGCGACCGATTTGAACAACTCAGCCGTCAAGTGCTGGGTGCTGCCGATGTTGATGCTGCCAATGTTGAGCTTGCCAGGGTTGGCTTTGGCCCAAGCCAACAACTCGGGCAGCGTTTGAAAGCGTGATTCAGCGCTCGTGACAATGGCCAAATCAAACGTACCCATCAACGACACAGGTGTGAAGTCTTTGACAGGGTCAAACGGCAATGTTTTGAACAAACCGGCGCTCACGGCGTTGGCGTTAGACATCAACAACAAGGTGTAGCCATCGGGCTCCGACTTGGCCACCATTTCAGCAGCCACAATGCCGCCAGCGCCAGGGCGGTTGTCAATGACCACAGATTGGCCCAAACCTTCCGACATTTTTTGCGCGACCGTGCGCGCGGTCAAATCAGCCACACCGCCAGCGCCAAACGGCACCACGATGCGCAGAGGCTTGGTGGGATAGGACTGTGCATGGGCCCCTAAGGCACCACACATCAGCAGACATGAAACCAACACACGAGAAACAAAACAGCGACGAGCTTGCATAGGAACCTCTCCACAAAATTCAAAAGATTGCATTCTCTTCCATCATGAAAGGCCTGACGCCACTGTCAAGAACCACGGGGCCTTCATCCCCCAAACGTCACTGGGTACACTCTGAGGTTACGTTTTTTGACCCTCAAGGATTTGCCATGAACACGACCCCTTCCGGCCTGCAATACACCGACAACGTGGTGGGCGACGGCGCAACAGCCGCCGCTGGCCAGCACGTGAGCGTGCACTACACCGGCTGGCTATACAAAGATGGCGAACAAGGCGCCAAATTCGACTCCAGCCGCGACCGCAATGACCCCTTTGAATTTCCATTGGGCGCAGGCATGGTCATCAAGGGCTGGGACGAAGGCGTTCAAGGCATGAAGATTGGCGGCCAACGCACCCTCATCATCCCGCCAGAGCTGGGCTACGGCGCACGTGGCGCGGGCGGCGTGATTCCACCGAACGCCACCTTGAAGTTTGACGTCGAACTGCTCGGCCTCGAATAAATTGGGTTCACGGCAGTTTTTGACTGCCGATGACAAGCGGGGCGCGGCCCCGCTTTGTTTTGCCCCTGCAAATTTTTTACAAAACCCCTCTTGAAATAGGGTCGGATGGCCTCAGCTCTGCTGAATCTCCTTCACACAAGCCCTACAAAGCATGTCAGAACCTACAGAAAACCTAGATACCGCCGCCGCACATTTGGCTTCCCACATGGCTGGCATGGCGCCTGCCCCCGAAGCTGCATCGACGGAAGCAGCAGCTGCGTTGGACCCCTTGGCCGCAGCCCAAGCCGAAGTCGCCACTTTGCAAGCCAAAGTGACCGAGCTGCAAGACCAATACATCCGCGGCCAAGCCGAAGTGCAAAACGCACGCCGCCGCGCAGATGACGAAGTATCCAAAGCCCGCAAATTCGCACTGGAAAGCTTTGCCGACAGCTTGCTGCCCGTGCTCGACAGCCTCGAAGCTGGCTTGGCCGTGCAAACCGCCACGCCTGAACAAATTCGCGAAGGCGCTGAAGCCACGTTGCGTCAACTCAAGAGTGCGTTGGAACGCAACAAAGTGTTGGCCATTGACCCCGCTGCGGGTGCCAAGTTCGATCCAGCACAACACCAAGCCATCAGCGTGGTGCCCGCCGATCAAGATGCCAACACCATCGTAGCCGTGCTGCAAAAGGGTTACTTAATTGCCGAGCGCGTTTTGCGCCCTGCCTTGGTCACCGTGGCAGCACCGAAATAAACACTTGAAATTGGCAGAGTTAGCCTTAACTACTGCCCATCTGAATTTTTAAAAATCACTGGAGTAAGAACATGGGAAGAATCATCGGTATTGACTTGGGCACCACCAACTCGTGCGTGGCCATCATGGAAGGCAACACGACCAAAGTGATCGAGAACGCAGAAGGCGCTCGCACCACCCCGTCGATCATTGCGTATCAAGAAGACGGCGAAATCTTGGTCGGCGCATCTGCCAAGCGCCAAGCAGTGACCAACCCACGCAATACTTTGTACGCGGTCAAGCGTTTGATCGGTCGCAAGTTCAGCGAAAAAGAAGTTCAAAAAGACATCGACTTGATGCCCTACACCATTGCCAAAGCCGACAACGGCGACGCATGGGTGGAAGTGCGCGGCAACAAGTTGGCCCCGCCTCAAATCAGCGCTGAAATTCTGCGCAAGATGAAGAAAACCGCCGAAGACTACCTCGGCGAAGAAGTGACAGAAGCCGTCATCACGGTTCCCGCCTACTTCAACGACGCGCAACGTCAAGCCACCAAAGATGCAGGCCGCATCGCAGGCTTGGACGTCAAGCGCATCATCAACGAACCAACTGCAGCCGCCTTGGCCTTCGGTTTGGACAAAACCGAAAAAGGCGACCGCAAGATTGCGGTGTATGACTTGGGTGGCGGTACGTTTGACGTTTCCATCATCGAAATCGCTGACGTCGATGGCGAGAAACAATTCGAAGTGTTGTCCACCAACGGCGACACCTTCTTGGGCGGCGAAGACTTCGACCAACGCATCATTGACTTCATCATCACCGAGTTCAAGAAAGAATCTGGCGTTGATTTGTCCAAAGACGTGTTGGCCTTGCAGCGCCTGAAAGAAGCCGCTGAAAAAGCCAAGATCGAGTTGTCATCGGCCACATCGACCGACATCAACTTGCCTTACATCACGGCTGACGCTTCTGGTCCTAAGCACTTGAACATCAAACTCAACCGCGCCAAGTTGGAACAACTGGTTGACGAGTTGGTCGAGCGCACCATCGCACCTTGCCGCACCGCCATCAAAGATGCGGGCGTGTCTGTGAGCGACATTGACGACGTGATCTTGGTCGGCGGTATGAGCCGTATGCCCAAGGTGCAAGAAAAGGTCAAAGAGTTCTTCGGTCAAGAACCACGTCGTGACGTGAACCCTGACGAAGCCGTGGCCGTGGGCGCTGCGATTCAAGGTCAAGTGTTGTCGGGTGACCGCACTGACGTGTTGTTGCTCGACGTCACACCACTGTCCTTGGGTATCGAAACCTTGGGCGGCGTGATGACCAAGATGATCGCCAAGAACACGACCATCCCCACGAAGTTTGCACAAACCTTCTCGACCGCCGACGACAACCAACCTGCCGTGACCATCAAGGTCTACCAAGGTGAGCGCGAAATGGCGTCTGGCAACAAGAGCTTGGGCGAGTTCAACCTCGAAGGCATTGCACCTGCAGCGCGTGGCACACCACAAATTGAAGTGTCGTTTGACATTGACGCCAACGGCATCTTGCACGTGGGCGCCAAGGACAAAGCCACAGGCAAAGAAAACAAGATCACGATCAAAGCCAACTCTGGTTTGAGCGAAGACGAAATTCAACAAATGGTGAAAGACGCCGAGTTGAACGCCGCCGAAGACAAGAAGAAACTTGAAATCGTGCAATCACGCAACCAAGCTGACGCCGCTGTTCACAGCGTGAAGAAGAGCTTGGGCGAGCACGGCGACAAGCTCGACGCTGGCGAAAAAGAAGCCATCGAAGCCGCCATCAAAGAAGTGGAAGAAGCATTGAAAGGCGAAGACAAAGCCGACATCGATGCCAAGACCGAAGCCTTGATGACCGCTTCACAGAAGCTGGGCGAAAAAGTCTACGCTGACATGCAAGCAGCGCAAGCCGCTGGTGGCGCAGCAGCCGGCCCTGAAGCCAAACCAGCCGACGACAACGTGGTCGACGCTGAAGTGAAAGAAGTCAAAAAAGGCTAAACCCTTTTCTCACCTTCTGAGCTGACCTCGCCGCGTTTCGCCTGAAAAGGTGAACACGCGGCGAAGTCTTGATCAAGCCCCACAAAACACGGCACAGCCCACACCATGTCTAAACGCGATTTTTATGAAGTCCTCGGCATCGCCAAAGGCGCGAGCGACGACGAGATCAAAAAGGCTTATCGCAAACTCGCGATGAAGCACCATCCCGACCGCAACCAAGGCGACAAAGCCAAGGAAGCCGAGGCGCAATTCAAAGAGGTCAAAGAGGCCTACGAGATGTTGTCCGACCCCGAAAAACGTGCTGCCTACGACCAATACGGCCACGCGGGCGTGGACCCCAATATGCGCGGTGGTCCAGGTGCTGGCGGCTTTGGCGGTGCAGGTTTTGGTGAAGCCTTTGGCGACATCTTTGGTGACATATTTGGTCAGCAACGCCGTGGCCCGGGTGGCCGTCAGGTGTACCGTGGCAACGACCTTAGCTATGCCATGGAAATCACGCTGGAAGAAGCGGCCAACGGTAAAAACGCAGAGATCAAAATTCCAGGCTGGGACGAATGCGAAACCTGTGATGGCTCAGGCGCTAAGCCAGGCACCTCGGTCAAGACCTGTACCACTTGCCACGGCAGCGGCCAAGTGCAAATGCGCCAAGGCTTTTTCAGCGTGCAACAAACCTGCCCACATTGCCGAGGTTCAGGCAAGATCATTCCTGACCCGTGCAATATGTGTCACGGCCAAGGCAAGCTCAAAAAGCAAAAAACACTCGAAGTCAAAATCCCAGCGGGCATCGACGACGGCATGCGCATCCGCAGCACCGGCAATGGCGAGCCTGGCACCAACGGTGGGCCTCCCGGTGATTTGTTCATTGAGATTCGCGTCAAGAAGCATGACATCTTTGAGCGCGATGGCGACGACCTGCACTGCTCGGTGCCCATCAGCATCACCACCGCAGCGTTGGGCGGCGAAATTCGCGTGCCCACACTGGCCGGCGAAGCAGCGATTGACATTCCCGAAGGCACACAAAGCGACAAGCAATTCCGTTTGCGCGGCAAAGGCCTAAAGGGCATTCGCTCCAGCTTCCCAGGCGATTTGTATTGCCACATTTCGGTGGAAACACCGGTCAAGCTCACCGAGCACCAGCGCAAGCTGCTCAAAGAGCTGGATGAGTCGTTGAAAAAAGGTGGCGCGAAACATTCACCCGCCGAGGGTGGATGGGCTGACAAGCTCAAGCGCTTCTTTAACTAAGACCTGCGCGAAGTGTCGTCACGTAAAGAGGGGATACTTCGCCTATGAGCGTCAACATCACATTCTTGGGCGGAACTGGTACGGTCACCGGTTCTAAATATTTGGTTCAGCACGACGGCAAGAAATTGCTGGTCGACTGCGGTTTGTTTCAGGGCTACAAACAGCTGCGCTTGCGCAACTGGAACCCGATGCCCATCGAGGCTGCCGATGTCGATGCGGTGCTGCTCACCCACGCACACTTAGATCACAGTGGCTATTTGCCGCTGCTACATCGCCAAGGCTTTCGTGGCCGTGTGCATGCCACACCGGCCACCTGCGATTTGTGCGCCATCTTGCTGCCAGACAGCGGCCACATCCAAGAAGAGGATGCTGCGTTTGTGAATCGCCACGGTTACTCCAAACACGCACCTGCCCTGCCGCTTTACAGCAAGCACGATGCCATCGTGAGCTTGAACCTTTTACACCCAGAAGTCATTGGCAAAACGTTTTCGCCACTCCCTGGTTGGAAAGCCACGTTCTCGTCGGCAGGCCACATCTTGGGTGCAGCCAGCATTCTTTTAGAAGTCGGGGGTCGTCGTATTTTGTTCAGCGGCGATTTGGGACGTCCTGACGACCTCATCATGAAAGCACCTGACTTGCCCCCTGAGGCAGACACCGTGCTGATTGAATCCACCTACGGCAACCGCGCCCACCCCAAAGAAGATGTACTGGCCGAGCTGGCACCGGCTTTGAAACGCGTGGCCTCACGCGGCGGTGTCGCCGTGTTGCCGGTGTTTGCGGTGGGGCGCGCGCAAGCGCTGCTCTACGCCATCTCCCTTCTCAAAGAACGCGGCGAAATACCGCACAGCTTGCCCATCTTTTTGGACAGCCCGATGGCGGTGCACACCACCGAGTTACTGCCACGTCACCCCGATGCGCACCGCCTGGATGCTGAAGCTTTGCACCAAGTGAAGCACATCGCCACCATGGTGGAAACACCCGAGCAGTCCAAAGCATTGGCCAAACGCCATGGCCCCATGGTGATTTTGTCGGCCAGCGGCATGGCCACGGGTGGGCGCGTGTTGCACCATTTGGCTCACTACCTGCCTGACCATCGCAACATGGTCATCCTCACGGGTTACCAAGCACCTGGCACGCGCGGCGACACGCTGGCCAAAGGCGGGACGACCGTGCGCATCCATGCGCAAGAGGTGGCAGTGAATGCCGAAGTGGTACAGCTTCAATCGTCTTCAGCCCATGCCGATGCCACGCAGCTTTTAGATTGGCTCAAACACATGAAACATGCGCCAGATCAGGTGTATGTCGTGCATGGCGAACTCGAAGCTTCAGACATGCTGCGTCAGCGCATTGAACACGAGCTCAAGTGGCGTGCCGTGGTGCCAGAGCATGGCAGCACGTGGCCGACTTGAATTCAGCTTTACAAGAACCGGTCGAGCAGCTTGCGCGTGTGACGGTCTAGCGACGGCAAGTCGCGAATCAAGAACTGCACACCGTGGGCATCGGCCACGATGAGTCGCGAAGCGCTCAAGCGGCGAATGTCTTCTTCGCCTTTGAGCACCAGTTGCGCTGGACCACGGCTAGTTTGCACGCGCCAAACGCTGGGCGTGGAAAAGCTATTCACCCCATCCAAACGCAAAATTTCGGGCATGAACTCACGGCCTTGCAGCGCTTGCGCCACGATGTCGCGTTCGTTCGCGGGAAGGTCGTTGAGGTTCTCGACCCACGCCAGTTCTTTGCCTTCGGCGCTCAAGATAGAAATGCAGTGATCGGGCGTCGCAATCGGAAACGCACGGGCCACCACAGCGCCCACATGTTGCGTGCCATCGGCCATGGTGACCACCAGTTTGCCGAAGGGGTCAAAGGCCAAAGCGAAATCTTGGGTCATTGCGGTACTCATACAGACTCCTTGGTCGCAGCACGCACTACCGCGTCTTCTGCATTTTTCGCTTGAGCTTCATACAGGCGGTAGTAAGCGCCTTGACGCGCCATGAGCGTGTCGTGGTCGCCCTCTTCCACCACCACGCCCTGCTCCATCACCACCAAACGGTCGGCTTTGTTGAGCGTAGACAAACGGTGCGCAATGGCAATCGTGGTGCGGCCTTGCACGAGGTTGTCCAAAGCCTTTTGAATTTCCAACTCGGTCTCAGTGTCCACCGAGGCGGTGGCTTCGTCCAAGATGAGGATGCGAGGGTTGATCAACAACGCACGCGCAATCGAGATGCGCTGCCGCTCGCCACCCGACAAGCCTTGGCCGCGTTCGCCCACCAAAGAGTCATAGCCTTGCGGCAACCGCAAGATGAACTCATGCGCGTGGGCTGCACGGGCAGCGGCCACGATTTCTTCGCGGCTTGCATCTGGCAAACCATAGGCGATGTTGTCTGCAATCGTGCCGAAGAACAAGAATGGCTCTTGCAACACCATGCCAATGTGGCTGCGGAAGTCAGACAAAGCGATGTTGCGAATGTCGATGCCATCGAGTTTGATCGAGCCCTCGCTCAAGTCGTAAAAACGGCAAATCAGGTTAACCAAGGTGCTCTTGCCCGAACCACTTTGGCCCACCAAGCCAATCATCTCGCCAGGGCGAATGGTGAGGTTCATGCCGCGAATCACAGCGCGGTTGCCATAACGAAAACCTGCATCCTGAATCTCAATGCGACCTTGCAGTGGCGTTGGCAGTTTTTGGGGGTGGGTGGTTTCGGGCACGCTGGACACATGGTCCAGAATTTCAAAAATACGCTTGGCACCTGCAGCAGCTTTTTGGGTGTGCGACACGATGCGGCTCATCGAATCCAAGCGTGTGTAAAAGCGGCCGATGTAGGCTAAGAAAGCGGCCAACACGCCCACCGAGATTTGGTTGTGCGACACCAAGTAAATGCCGAAACCCCACACCACCAGCAAGCCAACTTCGGTCATCAGCGTGACCGTGGGTGAGAACAAGGACCACACAAAATTGATGCGGTCATTCACCGCCAAGTTGTGTTGATTGGCATCGCGGAAACGGTTGGCTTCGCGTGTTTCTTGGGCAAAGGCTTTGACCACACGAATACCTGGAATGGTGTCGGCCAACACGTTGGTGAGCTCTGACCACACGCGGTCAATCTTCTCAAAGCCTGTGCGCAATTTGTCACGCACGGTGTGGATCAGCCACACAATGAACGGCAACGGCAGCAAGGTGGCTGCGGCCAACTTGGGGTCAATGCTGATGAGGATCGAAGCGGTCATCACAATCATCAGCACATCGGTGGCGAAGTCCAGCAAATGCAGCGACAAAAACACGCAAATGCGATCGGTCTCAGCGCCAATGCGATTCATCAAGTCACCCGTGCGACGGCCACCAAAGTATTCGAGCGACAAGCGCATCAAGTGCTCATAGGCCGTGGTGCGCAAATCGGCACCAATGCGCTCAGACACCAAGGCCAAGATGTAGGTCTTGAGCCAACCCAAGGCCCAGGCCAGCAAAGCCGCACCCAGCAGTCCACCCAAATACAAATACACCAAATCATGGTCAATGTCTTTGCCGTTTTGGAACGGAATCAATACATCGTCCATCAGCGGCATGGTCAGGTACGGCGGCACCAAAGTTGCAGCTGTGGAAGCTAGTGTCAACAAGAAGCCAGCTAACAAACGCCATTGGTAAGGCTTGGCAAAGCGCCACAGGCGGAACAGGCCCCATGTAGAGAGCGGTGCGTGCTGCTCGCGGCTGCAAACCGGGCATTCGTCGCCCACATGTTCGAGTTGCAATTTGCACTGTGGGCAACGCGCTTGGTCGGATGTGGCCAAGGACTTGCCATGGGTCAAAACCTCAAGGTGTTCCGCAAACTTTTCTTGCAAGCGCATGGCTGTGACGTTGTGCGTCAAGGTGAATCGCCAGCTGGCAATGCGGTGCGTGGCATCCACCAAACTCAGAGTGCCCACGCCGGCATGGTCAGTGTGGGTCATCTTCATGCCAGCAGCCAGTGGCCAGCTGTCCCAGACGGGGGTAGAGCCCGTCTCTTGTGAGGCAAAAAGCGCCCTCTGGTCTGTCACAATTAGCAGCCCTAGCGAAAAATGTAATTGGGCGTTCAGGTCAACCTCTAGCCAGGCTAGAACGTTTTCTTGAGGTGACAGTTGTGCAAACGCTGAAGATTGCCAGCCCTCGGGCAAAACAACTTTGGTCGAAGCCGATAAAGAAGAATTCATTATTGGAATTTTGCTGCTTCAATCGATGCAAATCGATGGACGGCGATAAAAATAAAAAGCAGGAGCCAGGACTTTGTTGTACCCCCACACGTATGCAAATGATTGTATCGCCGCAGCCTCGGAGGTCGCTGTGGTGACCTCGGCTCTCCCCCCTGCTTCAGCCACCCAAACCTCCGCTCCAAACCCCCGCTAATTTATGGCCTTCAAAGACATTCAAATCCTGCGCATGAACTACCTGCGTGGGCCCAATATTTGGACTTACCGCCCGATCATCGAAGCGCTCATTGACTTGGGCGAGATGGAAGACCACCCCTCCAACAAAATTGATGGTTTCAACGACCGCATCAATGGCTGGCTACCCGGCTTGGTCGAGCACCACTGCGGCGTAGGCCATCGTGGCGGCTTCCTCACCCGCTTGGTCGGCGGCACTTGGATGGGCCACATCATGGAGCACGTCTCCATCGAGTTGCAGCTCTTGGCCGGGGCCCGCGCTGAGTTTGGCAAAGCACGCGAAATCAGCAAGCGCGGCATTTACAAAGTGGTGTTCCGAACCGAACACGAAGAACTGGGCCGCGAAAGCTTCCTCGCCGCCCGCGAACTGGTGATGGCCGCAGCCAACAACAACCCCTTCGACATCACGGCCACTGTGGACCGTTTGAAAAAGATTGCAGACTTGCGCTGTTTAGGCCCCAGCACCGCGTGCATCGTCGATGCAGCGGTGGAACGCAAAACGCCTTTCATTCGCCTGACCGAAGGCAACTTGGTGCAACTGGGCTACGGCTCTAAGCAACGCCGCATCTGGACAGCCGAGACCGACCGCACCAGCGCCATCGCTGAAAGCATTTCCAGCGACAAAGACTTGACCAAACGCTTGCTCACACAGTGCGGCATTCCTGTGCCTGAAGGACAAATTGTCAAAACTGCTGATGAAGCGTGGGAAGCAGCCCAAGACATCGGCTTACCCGTGGTGGTCAAGCCCCTCGACGGTAACCGTGGCTGGGGCGTGTCGCTCGACGTGAACACCGAAGAAGGCGTACGCACCGCATGGACCGCTGCGGAAAAAGAAGGCAGCGAAGTGTTGATCGAGCGCTATGTGCGCGGCGACGAACACCGCGTGCTGGTGGTGGGTGACCGCGTGGTAGCTGCCACACGTGGCGAAACCGCTTGCATCACAGGCGATGGCACTTCAACGGTGGAGCAGTTGATCGACAGCCAAATCAACACCGACCCACGTCGCGGCATTGCCGAAGGCTTCCCGCTCGACCTGATTCGCTTGCACACCCCGCGCGGCGAAATGTCGCTGCTCGAAATCCAACGCCAAGGCTTGAAGCCCGACAGCATGCCTGAAAAAGGCCGCATCGTGGTGGTGCAACGCAACGGCAACCTCAACAACGATGTGACCGATTTGGTTCACCCCGAAGTCGCCGCTGTGGCCACCCTCGCCGCACGTGTGATTGGTTTGGACATTGCTGGCATCGACATCGTCACCCAAGACATCTCTCGCCCTTTGGAAGAAACCAAAGGCGCCATCATCGAAGTCAACGCAGGCCCCGGCTTGCTGATGCACGTCAAACCCGCCGTGGGCCAGCCCCGCCCCGTGGGCAAAGCCATCGTCGAACATTTGTTTGGCCCCAACGAGTCTGGCCGCATTCCCGTGGTGGGCATTGTGGGCAGCCAACAAACCACCGAGTTATCGCAACTCGTGGCTTGGTTGTTGCACCTGTCTGGCAAACGCACAGGCTTGGCTTGCAAAGATGGTTTGTACATGGACCAACAGCACTTGGGCAAAACCGACTCGCGTGGGTTCGAAGCCTCCGAGCGTTTGCTCATCAATCGCGCCTTGGATGCCGCCGTGTTTGAAACCACACCCGCACACATCTTGGACGAAGGCTTGGCCTACGACCGTTGCTTGGTCGGCGTGGTCACGAACATGCCTGACACCACAGCCGCTTTGATTGACAAGCACGACATTCAAACGCCTGAACAAATGCGCACCGTGGTCCGCACCCAAGTCGACTTGGTGCTGCCAGAAGGTGCCGCTGTGCTCAATGCCGACGAAGAAGCCGTGGCTTCTTTGGCTGAGTTGAGCGATGGTGAAGTGGTGTACTACGCCAAAGCCCAAGACAACGCCACCCTGATGGCCCATTTGCAAAACGGCGGACGTGCTGTGTTCTGCAAAGACGGTCACGTGACTTTGGCACGCGGCGACCAAGAAACACAGCTGTTCCACCTCGACCTCGAGTTGATTGCACGTCTGCTCAAAGATGGTTTGCAAATTTCGACACTGCTGGCCGCTGTGGCTGCCGCTTGGGCACTGGACATTGCACCATTGCTGATTCGCGCTGGCTTGAAAAATTTCGGACAACAAAACCAACACGTTGCCAAAGACGTTGCAAGGATGAATGGCTAATGGAAGTCTCTCGTATCCGCGCTCTGCGCGGCCCTAACCTCTGGACCCGTCACACTGCCGTGGAAGCCATGGCCACTTGCGATGCGAATGAAATCGACCTGAGCCAACACCCAGATTTCGAAAATCGCTTGCGCAACTTGTTCCCAGGCGTTGGCAACCTGCAACCCACGGACCACAAGGTCAAGCTCAGCATGGCGCACGCCCTCGAAGCGGCCACCTTGCATTTGCAAATTGAGGCGGGCTGCCCCGTCACCTTCAGCCGTACCACAGCCACCACAGACCACGGTTTGTTCCAAGTGGCCGTGGAATACACCGAAGAGCAAGTGGGCATCATGGCCATCAAACTCGCTCACGAGCTGTGTCTTGCCGCACTGAACAACACCAGCTTCGATGTCGACGCCGCCATTCACCAACTGCGTGAACTCGACGAAGACATTCGCTTGGGCCCATCCACAGGCTCTATCGTCAACGCGGCCATTGCGCGTGGCATTCCCTACCGTCGCTTGACCGAAGGCAGCTTGGTCCAATTGGGTTGGGGCAGCAAGCAGCGACGCATTCAAGCGGCTGAAATTGACTCCACCAGCGCGATTGCTGAGTCCATCGCACAAGACAAAGAACTCACCAAGAAGCTGCTGCACGCCGCAGGTGTGCCTGTGCCTTTGGGCCGCCCTGTGATTAGCCCCGACGATGCTTGGGCTGCTGCCCAAGAAATCGGCTTGCCCGTGGTCATCAAGCCACGCGACGGCAACCAAGGCAAAGGCATCTCTGTCAACGTGACCACCGAAGAAGGCGTCAAAGCCGCTTATGTGGCTGCACGCGCTTGCCGAGAAGAGGTGCTGGTTGAGCGCTTCTTGCCCGGCAGCGATTACCGCTTGCTGGTGGTGGGCAACAAGCTCGTGGCCGCCGCCCGCCGCGAACCTCCGCTGGTGATTGGCAACGGCAAAAACACCGTGCGTGAGTTGGTCGACATCGTCAACGCCGACCCGCGTCGTGGTGAAGGCCATGCCACCTCGTTGACCAAAATTCGCTTTGACGACATCGCGATTGCACGCCTCAAAGAACAAGGCTACGAAGCGACCTCCGTGCCCGCCAAAGGCGCACGCGTGATTCTGCGCAACAACGCCAACCTCTCCACAGGCGGCACCGCCACCGACGTGACCGATGACGTGCACCCCGAAGTAGCGTTGCGTGCCATTGCGGCTGCGCAAATGGTGGGCCTCGACATCTGCGGTGTGGACGTGGTGTGTGAATCGGTCTTGCGCCCCCTGGAAGAACAAAGCGGTGGTGTGGTGGAAGTCAATGCCGCCCCCGGCTTGCGCATGCATCTGAGCCCCTCATTCGGCAAAGGCCGTGACGTGGGTGAGGCCGTCATGGCCACCATGTTCCCAGATGGCGGCGATGGCCGCATTCCGGTGATTGCCGTGACAGGCACCAACGGCAAAACCACCACCGTGCGTTTGACCTCTCACCTGCTGCGCGCCCATGGTTTGCGCGTGGGCATGACCAACACCGATGGCGTGTATGTGAACGGCCGTCAAACCGACAGCGGCGACTGCAGCGGCCCACGCAGCGGTCGCAACGTGTTGGCACACCCCGATGTGGATGCAGCAGTGCTCGAAACTGCTCGTGGCGGCATGTTGCGCGAAGGCTTGGCCTTTGACCGCTGCCAAGTGGCGGTGGTCACCAACATCGGCATGGGCGACCACTTAGGACTCAACTACATCACCACCGTCGAAGACTTGGCGGTGTTGAAGCGCGTCATCGTGCAAAACGTGGCCGAATCAGGCACGGCCGTGCTCAACGCCACCGACCCCATCGTGGCGGCCATGGCCAACAAGTGCCCAGGCCAAGTGACCTTCTTTGGTTTGGATTCACACCACCCTGTCATTGCCACGCACCGTGCGCAAGGCAAGCGCGTGTTGTTTGTGGAAGACGACCAAATCGTGGCCATGCAAGGCAACCACTCGGTGCGCATTCCTTTGTCGGAAATTCCTGTCACACGCGGTGGCGCGATCAGCTTCCAAATTGAAAACGCGATGGCCTCCATCGGCGCGGCATGGGCAGTAGGCGTGCCTTGGCAAACCATCTGCAAAGGCTTGGCCACATTTGTAAGCGACAGCAATGCGGTGCCCGGACGCTTCAACGTGTTCGACTACAAAGGCGCCACCGTGATTGCCGATTACGGCCACAACCCAGATGCTATCAAGGCACTTGTGCAAGCCGTGACCAACCTGCCCGCGCAACGCCGCAGCGTGGTGATCAGCGGTGCGGGTGACCGTCGTGACGAAGACATCCGTGAGCAGACGCGTCTGATTGGTGAAGCGTTTGACGATGTGGTGTTGTACCAAGACGCATGCCAACGCGGCCGTGTGGACGGCGAGGTGTTGAAGCTCTTGCGTCAAGGTTTGGACGGCGCGAAGCGCACGACACATATCGACGAAATTCACGGTGAGTTTTTGGCGATTGACCGTGCCATGGAGCGTTTACAAAAAGGCGATTTGTGCTTGATCTTGATTGACCAAGTGGATGAGGCTTTGGCGCACATCACGCAGCGGGTGAATTCGGCAGCTTTGGCTGGCTAAGTTTTTTCTGCTTCCATTAAAAAAGCCACTCTTTTTGGGAGTGGCTTTTGTGTTTGTGCTTCTTTGTTCTATCGCTGATGCTGACGGGGCTGTGCGGCGGCTGCCTCACAGCCCCGTCAGCATCAGCGTGTGGGTAGGCAAATTAAAACAAGCCTTTGTACTGATCGCGCAGCAAATTCTTTTGCACTTTACCCATGGTGTTGCGTGGCAACTCTGCCACCACAAAACACTTCTTCGGAATTTTGAAATTGGCCAGTTGTGATTTGAGTGCGGCAATGACAGCTTCAGCATCCACCTTGGCGCCGGGCTTGGCAATCACCACGGCTACACCCACTTCACCAAAGTCA
>CAUPNL010000038.1:0-22224 GCA_963512655.1 uncultured Limnohabitans sp.
CGGTCGGTCTCTTCTGCACCCATGCCCGCAAGTGGCTCATCAAGCAGCAGAACTTGTGGCTGAGTCGCTAAGCACATTGCGATTTCAAGTTGACGCTTTTGACCATGTGACAACATGTTGGCTTGACGATCGAGCATGTGTTCTAAACCTGCACGGCTAGCGGCATCGTGTGCTGCAGCCTCGGTCACTGGACACGCATTGGCTGATTGCCACCAAAGCCAAGGTTTTTGTGATTGGGCTTGGGCAGCCAATCGGCAGTTCTCGTAGACCGTGAACGTTGGGTAGATGGTGTTTCTTTGGTAGCTTCTACCCAGGCCTGCACGCGCACGACGCGCTTGCGTCCACTGCGTCACATCTTCACCCATCAAATGCACTGAGCCGCTGGAGGCTGGAATCTCGCCAGACAACATGTTGATCAGCGTGGACTTTCCTGCACCGTTTGTGCCGATGACGGCATGCACAGTGCCACGTGTCAATTCGATGGAGACATCGTTGACCGCAACCAGACCTCCCCAACGTCGTGTGATGTGGCTGCCGCGTAGCAAAACTTCTGAAGGCTTCATGATGTACCTTTCGTGGTGGTCAGGTCACCCAACCCTGAGTCATCTGACTGCGCTCCAACCAAACGGGTTCGCAGTTGCCCCGGAAGACTGACCAGCCCATTGGGTAAAAGTGCCACAGTGGCAATGATGGCCAGGCCTAGTCCTAAGTGCCAGTGCTTGGCGAACTCGCCAAACACAGACTCTGATTTGAAAAATTCTTGCAACAGTGCAAATGCAAAGGCACCAACAAGTGCACCGCGCAGATGGCCAAGGCCGCCCAGAATGATCATCACCAAGACCGCACCTGACAAGTGCCAGCTCATCATCTCGGGGTTCACAAAACCGTCTTTCACTGCAAACAAAAAGCCTGCCAACCCCGCGATGGCGCCAGAGAGGGTGAACGCTGCCAATTTGTAGGTGTAGGTTGAAAAACCAGTGGCGAGCATGCGTTGCTCATTGACCCGAATACCCGCCAAGGCTCTGCCAAATCGGGAGCGTAAAAGCACCGCTAAAAATACAAACACCAGAAAAAGGCAAGCCAAGGTGAAGAAATACATCGACGTTGGAGAGTCAAGGTTGATGAGATCTCCCAAGACAGGCTTGATGTTGAGATAAATACCATCTGACCCGCCACCCAGTGGGGTGTCATGCACCACAAAGTAGGCCATCTGGGCAAATGCCAACGTCACCATGATGAAGTACGCGCCCTTGGTACGTAACGACAAGGAGCCGACCACAAAGGCATAGAGTCCTGCAGCCAGCACAGCCGCTGGCAACAACCACACCAGCGATGCGGCTTCAGTGTCTGACGACGCGCGAACTGCTACGTAAGCACCAATGCCAAAGAAAGCGGCTTGGCCAAAACACACCAAGCCAGCCCCTCCCACGATCAACTCAAGGCTGAGTGCCAAGATGGCGTAGATCATGATCTTGCTCATCAGATCAATGCCGAAATTGCCGCTCAAAAATGGGAAGCACGCAAGCGATGCAAAAAACAGCACGACAAAAGTGAGTTTTGGGTTCTTGTTGTCAGTCATTTCATCCACCCACTTTAAAAAGGCCATCTGGTTTCCATAACAAGATCCCAGCCATCAAGAGATAAATCAATACGCCAGACGCTTGAGGCAAGAGAACCTTGCCAAAGGTATCCACCACGCCGATCATCAGTGCCGCAGCCAGTGCACCTTTGATAGATCCAATGCCGCCAATGACCACCACGACAAAGCAGATGATCAACACTTGGTTGCCCATGCCCGGATACACCGATGACACTGGCGCGGCCACCATGCCGGCCAACGCTGCAATGGCCACACCCGCAGCGAACACCACGCGGTATAAAAACTGGATGTCAATGCCTAGCGATTGCACCATTTCTCGGTTACTGGCGCCCGCGCGAATCATCATGCCCAGTCGGGTTCGTGTGAATACGAAAAACATGGCCAATGCCAACCCTAAGCAGACGGCTGATACGAACAGTCGATAAATGGGATAGGTCATGACCTCGCCCAGTTGCAGTGAGCCCGCTAAGAGGTCTGGCACCTGAACGCCATACACATCATCACCCACCAACAAACTGCGCAGTTCCTCAAACACGAGAATCAGCCCGTAGGTCATCAGCACTTGCTGTAAGTGTTCACGGTCGTAGAGGTAGCTGTAAAACGCCCATTCCAAAAAATAACCCAACAGAACGGACAGCACCACGCCGACACATAAAACCGCAAAGAACCCTCCGCCAAAGGTGCCACTCACGAGGGGTGACAACGCGAAGGCCATGTAGGCCCCAATCATGTAAAAGCTACCGTGCGCTAGGTTGATCACGCCCATGATGCCGAAGATGAGTGTCAAACCTGAAGCGACCAGAAACAGCAATAAGCCGTACTGCACCGCATTCAGACACTGAATGAGAAAGTTTGTGAGATCCATAGAGGTGATGCGTTGCGTCCTTTCCAATGTTGGAAAGGACTGGTCTAAAACGAAAGCCCGAAATTACATGCGGCAACCGCTTGCAGGATCTTCAAGCGCCTTGCTGGCAATGCCAATCACCTTGTTTTCCTTGCCGGAAACTTGGCGCAAGTACATGTCCTGAATGGGGTTGTGTGCTTTGGAAATCGTGAATTTCCCACGCGGACTGTCGATGGTGGCTTTGGTCAGCGCAGCGGCAAAGCCTGCCGTATTTTTTGCGTCACCCTTGACCGCAGTCAAACCTATGCCCAACATTTGCGCAGCGTCGTAGCCTTGGACAGCATACACATCGGGCTGCATTTTGAAGGTCTTCACATAGGCAAGACGGAAAGCGTTGTCACGTGGGGTGTTTAAGTTGTCCGCGTAATGCAGCGATGTCAGTACACCTTCAGCAGATGCACCCTGAGCTTCCAATGTGCCATCGGTCAGAAAGCCGGTGCCAAAGAGAGGGATGTTTTTCTTCAGCCCAGCACCGTCATAGTCTTTGACAAACTTCACGGCAGCGCCGCCAGCAAAGAAGGAGAAAACAGCATCAGGTTTGGCAGAGGCAATTTCAGTCAACAGCGACTGAAATTCAACGTTCGGGAAGGGCAGCGTCAATTCTTTGGTTACCTTTCCACCCGATTTCTCAAAGCCTTCTTTGAAGCCTTTGGCCATCTCATCACCAGCGGCGTATTTCCAAGTGATGGTGGCTGCGGTTTTATGGCCTTTAGCCGCCATGGCTTGACCAATCGCGAAACCCGGCTGCCAATTGCTAAAGCTGCTGCGGAAAATGTTCACCGCACACATGGAGCCTGTGACGGCGTCAGCGCCACCGTTGGGATTGATCATCAAGGTGCCGGTGCCCTTGGCGACGCGAGCCATGGCCATTGCGACGCCTGAGTGCACGCTGCCGATCAAAACGTCCACGTTGTCGCGTTTGATCAGTTTGTTGACGTTGTCAATCGCTTTAGATGGATCTGACTCATCGTCGACTTTGAAAAATTCAACTTCGCGCCCACCGATTTTCCCACCTTGTTCAGCAAGGTAAAGCCTGAAACCATTTTCAATGGCAGTCCCCAATGCGGCAAAAGTGCCAGTGGCGGGCAACATGAAACCGACCTTGAGTTTTTGTGGGGTCTGTGCCATGGCCATTGGAATGGTGAATGAAACCGCTGCGGCGAGTGCAGCGCGACGAGAAATTTGCGAGATATTCATGGTGTTTGTCTCCTGGGATGTGCCGATCAGTGACGGCTTTTTATCTGTGGGTGAGGGGGTTTATCAACGGAAAGTTGCATCAACCTTGGTCGCCACCACCGACCGGCAGAACCGTGCCAGTGATGTAAGACGAACGGTCTGAAGCCAAAAAGAGGATGGCTTCTGCTTGTTCGTCGAGCGTTCCGTAACGCTTCATCAAGGTGCTAGAGATCGTTTGATCGACAATTTCTTGGTACCAAGCTTTATCTTTGCGACCCAGATTTGACGTGTTGCGTGGAATGCGACGTGGGGGTGCTTCTGTTCCACCAGGTGCTATCGCGTTGACGCGAATACCACGCTCACCGTTTTCGAATGCCAAGCATGCAGTCAATGCATTGACACCACCCTTCGCTGAGCCGTACGGAACGCGGTTGACGCTGCGTGTCGCGATGGAGGACACGTTCACAATGGCGCCCTTTTTTTTCTTCAGCATGTAGGGCAACACTGCGCGACAGCTCCACAAGGTGGGAAATAGCGAGCGTCGTACTTCAGCTTCGATCTGTTTAGGGTCGTAGTGCTCAAATGGTTTGGTCCAGATGGTGCCACCGATGTTGTTCACCAAAATGTCGATCCGACCAAACGCCTTATGCGTTCTCTCTGCTGCTTGTTCTGCGCCCTCAAATTGTTCAAGGTCTGCTTCAATGGCAATGACCTCAGTGATGGCTGACAGCTGCTCGCGTAATTCTTGAACCAGAGGCGATCTGTCAACCAGCGCTAAGCGGGCGCCTTGCGCTGCTGCAAGCTCAGCAACACGTTGGCCTATGCCTTGTGCAGCGCCTGTGATGAGCATGACTTTGCCTGCAAATTCTTTGTTCATATGGGTTACTCCGAAATGGGGGTGGTCGCATTGGGCGTGAACTTTTCATAATGAAAACTCACGGGACTCAAGGCGATGTCTTTGAAATGTTTTTGTACGGCATCCACCATGGGAGGCGGACCGCACAAATACACATCGACATCGCCGTCATGCAAGACATCTGGTGACATGTATTGCGTGACAAATCCTTGTTTGTCATGGCCTGTTTGCGGGTCGGCCACACAGGTGGTGAAGGTGAAGTTGGGCAGTCGGTTAGCAAAATTCACTAAACGATCGACCATGACTAAATCTTGATCGCGTGTCACGCCATAGATCAAGTGAATCGGCAGAGCGTGCGCTTGTTTCTCAAGGACTTCTAGCATTGACAAAAACGGCGCAAGCCCAGTGCCACCTGCTAGAAAGAGCAAGGGTCGAGTGGGTGTTCGCAGATAAAAGCTGCCCATAGGCCCTTTGATGTCAAGCGTCTCTCCTGACTGGGCGCGATTCAACCAGCCGCTCATCAGCCCCTCAGGAACTTGCTTGACCAAGAAAGTCATGCGGGCACTTCCCGGTGCTGAACTGAACGAGTAAGACCGGTGTTGGTCGCTGCCTGGAACGCCGATGTTGACGTATTGACCTGGTAAGAAGTCCGGTGCATCCGATGGGGTATCCAAGACCAACTCATAGGCAGCATCGCCAAGCGAGGAGACCTCTGCCAATGTGGCAGAGAACTGCGCCGTGCCAGTTTTACAAGCAGTGGAGGGCACAGGCACCGAGATGACGCAATCTGAACTAGGCACCATTTGACATGTCAGAACCAAGCCCTCGTTAGCTTCATCTTGTGTCAAGGCTTCATCAATGTATTCATCGCCCATGTCATACGAGCCACTTTCTGCTCGGCATTTGCATGTGCCACACACACCATCCGAGCAGTCCATGGGCAAATTGATGCGATTTCTGAAAGCACTGTCGAGCACTTTTTCGTCTGCGCCACACTCGATGAAGCGTGTGACACCATCCTCGAAGTTCAAGGCTATTCGATAGCTGGTCATCTTGTGAACCCTTCTGATCTCAGATGTGATAGATGTCAATGACTTGGCTGATGTAGTCATTCTTTAAGACAATCTTTTTGCGCGTGATTTGGAAACTGCCGTCGCCCACCACCTTCAGCGTTAAAAAGATGGCGCCGAAAAAATGATCCGTGACCTTGTAGCGGTGGCTCAACGTGTGGAAGTTGTATCTGACGTCCAGTGAGTCACCACGGTCCGCCAAGATCTCCACATTGCTGATCATGTGATTGGTGCGCGGTTCGGGCATAGAGGCACTAGAGCGCTCCGTCTTGATGCGAAACACGCGATCCTCCAAGCCATTGCGGTTGGGGTAGTAAATCAGTGAAATCTCACTTTGTGGATCCTCTGTCAACTGATCGTCATCGTCCCAAGATGGCATCCAGTATTGAACCTCTGGGGCATACATGTCCAACCAAGCATCCCACTCACGGTCGTCAAGGTGGCGCGCTTCTTTGAATAAAAAGCCGCAAACATCGCTGAATTTTTGGCTCATCACTTTGCTCCTTCTCGCTCTTTGGTCAGCGCTTTTTGCATGCTCTCTGCCCAATAGTTGTGTTGACAAACGAACAGACCTTCGTCTTCACTTCGACCGCCGCTGACCAGTGGGGTCATACCCATTTGTCGGGCGTTTTCATCTGGACCATGCACCCAAAGCGGCGCGCCGCGACTCAAATCATTCCAAGGTGCAACCTTGGCGGCATAACCTGTTTGGCAAGAGCGAAATTCCTCGAGGTCATCCGCTGTTCCCATGCCCGAGACGTTGAAGAAGTCCTCGTACTGACGAATACGGGTGGCGCGGCTTTCAGCACTTTCCCCCTTAGGTGCGAAACAGTAAATCGTGACTTCTGTCTTATCCACACTGATGGGGCGCGTGACTCGGATCTGTGTAGAAAATTGATCCATCAAATACACATTCGGGTAAAGGCACAGGTTGCGCGTTTGGTTCACGATCAAATCGGCCTTGGCTTCTCCGAGGCGATCTTTGAGCTCTGCACGATGGTCATACACAGGACGCACTTCTGGGTTCATGGTCTTCGTCCACAGCAGGATGTGACCGTTTTCAAATCCGTACACACCACCCAGACTTTTGCTCCAGCCGTTTGCATCGACAGCCTTGGTGCCACCATCTTTGCGTCGTCCCATCGTTGCGGCGTAATTCCAATGAACAGAGCTGACGTGGTAACCGTCGCTGCCGTTTTCCATTTGAAGTTTCCAATTGCCGTCGTAGGTGTAAGTCGAGCTACCACGCAAAACTTCCAGTCCTTCAGCGGCTTGGTCAACGATTTGGTCGATCACCACTTTCGTTTCACCTAAAAACTCTTGCAGGGGTTGCACATCAGCGTTCAAGCTACCAAACAAGAAGCCTTTGTAGCTTTCAAAGCGAGCCACCTTCTTCAGGTCATGCGAGCCATTGGTGTTGAATTGGATGGGATATTCCGTGGTCTTCTCATCTTTGACCTTCAGCAACTTGCCTGTGTTTGCGAACGTCCATCCATGAAACGGGCAGGTGAAGCTGCCTTTGTTGCCGTGCTTGCGGCGGCACAGCATCGCGCCTCTGTGCGCACATGCATTGATGACTGCGTTCAAGCTGCCATCTTTGGTGCGTGTGATGACGATTGGCTGTCGGCCGATGTAGGTGGTGAAGTAGTCGTTGATCTCTGGAATTTGGCTTTCATGCGCCAAGTAAATCCAGTTGCCTTCGAAGATGTGTTTCATCTCGAGTTCAAAGAGATCCGCGTCCGTAAAAATATCGCGACGGCAACGAAAAACGCCGTTTTCAGGATCGTCTTGCAAGGCGTTGTTCAATAAGTTTTCCACGTCGACATATTTGTCGACGGATACGTTCGTATTCATGGGTGTGTTTCCTTTGGGTAGGGGCGTCCGCCGCAACTGAGGTTGCGGTTTTTCGTCTGTCGTCATGCCTGGTGGTGCCGAATGAAAGTCATTCGGCCCACCTCGGTTGAAGATCAGGCTGCTAGACGAGGGCGCTCAACGATCTGGTTATCTGAGCCATTGACCAAGGGGCTCAGCGTCATGTCGAATTTGATTTCACAGAATGGGCCACTCAGACCATGCGCTTTGATGCTGGCCTCGTCCGCGTGTTCAACAACTGGAGGAACCAAACCGTCTCGTGTTGCGTACGCGAAATCATCATTCACCAATGGGTCACCATCAATGTTGATTTGTGTTGTCAACTTGCGGTGGCCATCTGCTGTGACAAAGAAATGGATGTGTGCAGGACGATTGCCATGACGACCCAACTGATTCAGCAACGCCTGAGTTGGACCGTCGGGTGGGCATCCGTAGCCCACTGGCACGATGCTCTGGAACTTATAACGACCCTGTGCATCGGTCATGATGGTGCGGCGCATGTTGAAGGCCTTTTGCTCGCCAGTAGGATCAAAGTGAGAATAGAACCCCTTGGTGTTGGCGTGCCAGACTTCAACAGATGCGTTCGACACAGGCTTGCCATCTGCACCATACACAGTGCCGTGCATGATGAGAGTTTTACCTGATGTATCGCTGCCATCATCTAATCGTGTAAAGCCATGAACGACAGGCGCACCAGCGACGTAAAGAGGTCCTTCGATCGCACGTGGTGTGCCATCGGTCAAGCCAAGTGCTGCGTCTTCGGCGTCCATGCGCATGTCGAAATAGCGGTCCAGTCCCAAACCAGGAGACAACAAGCCTGCCTCGCTGCGTGCGCCAAGCTGATTCAGGTAAGCAACGCCGGCCCAGTATTCATCCGATGTGATGTCCAAGTCTTCGATGGCCTTGAACAGGTCAGACAAGATGCGATGAATGATGGTTTTGGTGCGTGGATTGCCGCCAGTTTGCGTCAGGCCACTGGCCAGCTTTAAAAAATCTTGAACTTCATTTGTTTTGAAAATTTGAACGGTCATGGTTATCTCCTAGAGGTTGGTCTTACTTGGTTGCTTGGGTAAAGCCCCCTTCACATTGCAAAAAACTGTCTGAGTTAGTTAACGTGTTTGTTGCATGGGTTGAATTAAAGGGCAGTGCCATCAATCCATCCAATACCAAATTCATCCGTAGCGATACCTTTTGCATATAGTGAATGGTTTTTGTGTTAAAAATCAGCCACTTACAACGCACCATATCTAGCGGGTATGGATTACCCTAATGGATCTTCGTCAATTACGTTATTTCGTAGCAGTTGCCACGACCAAGAACTTCACGCGTGCAGCTGAGCAAATGCACATTGCACAGCCACCACTGAGTCGACAGATTCAGCTGCTCGAGGAGGAGCTCGGCGTCCTGTTGATTCAACGCAGCACTAGACCTCTGCGTTTGACCGACGCGGGGCGTGTTTTTTACGAAGAGGCCTTGCAGGTGCTTCATCGGGTTGAACAAATGAAAGCGGGTGCCAAACGCGTTGGTCAAGATCGACGCCAATCCATTTCAATTGCCTATGTCGCATCGACTTTGTATGGGGGTCTTCCTGTGCTGATTCGCAAGTTTCGCAAGCGTTACCCCGAGACAGACATTCACCTGGTCGATCTGAGTTCGGTGCATCAGATCGCGGAGCTGAAATCAGGGCGTATCGACTTGGGATTCGGGCGGATCCGAACTGGCGACACGTCAGTGGCTCGCGTGGTTTTAAGGGAGGAGCGTTTGGTTCTTGCTTTGCCGCCAAGTTCTCCCTTAGCGAAGGTGCGTGGCAGGATCAGTTTGAAGGAGTTGGTCAATCAGAATTTGATCGTGTTCCCCAAGGATCCACGGCCAAGTTATGCAGACCACGTCTTGAGCTTGGTTCACGACCAAGGCATTCAGCTCGGTGAAATTCACGAAGTTCGTGAGATACAAGCCGCTCTGGGTTTGGTGGCATCAGAAATGGGGGTGTGCATCATTCCTGCAGCGGCTCGCGTCAGGTCCGATCTGGTGTATCGCGTCATAGATGATGAGCGTGCGACTTCTCCGATCATCTTGAGTCATCGTCTCAATGACGATTCTTGGTATATCGCTGCTATCAAAGAACTGATCGTGGAAATGTATGCAGAGAATCCGCCATGGTTAGACCTGGAGAACAATGCATTCCCATCCCTGTTGGGCAAAGAGGTGCCCATCACAACGTCTACAAAAGTCAGCCGACGAAAAGGAGCCAGTCAAAAGCTGTCGTCTAACTAAATTTGCTGCCACTTTGGGTCTGACTTCCCAGTTCCTGCACGAAGGCTTGGGCTGCCATTGAGCGTGATGCGCCCTTGCGCCACAAAATCCCAGCGTGTCGCAGAGGCTGTGGGGCATGCAATGAAATTGCCCGAAATTGCGTTTGGTTCATAGATGCGGCACGTTCAGGAACGATCGTTGCCAGCGTTCCCGTTTTGCAGGCCTCGATCAACGCATTGACGGATTCCATCTCGACACGAATTTCGGGTGAGATGTTTGCTGATTTGAAAGCGTCATCCAGCATTCGCCGTGTCGCAAAACTTTTGGGCAGCAAACACAAAGGGACGTTTTTTAAATCTTGCATGCGCAGCGAACGGCGTTTGGCCAAACGGTGATCCACGCTGACGAGCAGCTGTAACTGTTCGCTGAACAAATGCTCGGCATCAATGTCTGCATGTTGGGTTGGATGGAAAGCAATACCCACATCGAGTTGTCCTGAGACTAAGTGTTTTTCAATCAGGTCAGCACGAAGATCCCGGATCGAAACACGAATGCCAGGGTAGTTTGCACTGAAGTGCGCCACAGCAGCAGGCACAAGGGTATCCATGAACGTGGGAATAACGCCGACGGTCAATGTCCCAGATTGCAGTCCATTCAATTGAGCGAGCGCCATGCGACCTGCTTCTAGCTCTTGTATTGCTCTGCCTACAAAACTTTTGTAGGCCAATCCAGCCTGAGAAATTTTGAGACCTCGTCCAATTCGGTCAAATAAGACCGTCCCCAACTCATCTTCCAATTGACGCAGACCGTGGGAGAGTGTGGATTGGGTGATGAACAGGGCTTGTGCAGACTGCGTGAGATGTTCAGTTTCGGCAAGACTAAGGAAGTATCTGAGTTGTCGAAGTTCCATGGTTCAAAATATAGTTCGATTGAAACGAACATTATGTTCTAAATAATTCATTTGATGAATTGATTTGTGACACATAGGATTGCGTTGTCGATGTGCTGAATTTTTGATTTTCTTCAAAACGGTGCGCGTCGATAGATCAAGAAACATCCATTCCAATTTCATCACTGAATAAGACGCCATGCCTCACATCATTTCGCTGCAACCGCGCATCATCGATATTCCAACAGTTCGGCCTCATAAACTGTCCTTTGGTTCAATACAGCAACAAAGTTATTGCATCGTTCGGATCGAGTTGTCCGACGGTGCAGTGGGGTGGGGCGAGGCGGCCACCATTGGTGGTGCGTCTTGGAATGAAGAGTCCCCCGAGAGCATCTTGCATGCAGTCAAGGCGTATTTGACGCCAGCAGTTCTCAACCAAGAAGCAGGTGGTTTTGAATCGATTTTGCTTCGCATGGATAAAAGCTGCCGTGGCAACTACTTCGCCAAAAGTGCCGTTGAGATGGCGCTCATTGATGCAGTGGCTCGGTCTCAGAATTTGCCAGCTTGGCAATTGCTTGGCGGTAAGTTGCATGAGCGTTTGCCTTTGGCTTGGACTTTGGCGACAGGCGATGTTGGCAAAGATCTAGAAGAGGCTTACCGAAAACTAGAAGAGCGGCGTCACCGCATCTTCAAAATAAAAATTGGCGCACGTTCGCCGCAAGACGATGTCGCACTGGTCAGTGCCATCGCGCGCGAATTGGCTGGTAAAGCACGATTCACGGTGGATGTGAATCAGGCTTGGGATGTCAATACGGCTCGAAGATACGTCCCCGAATTGGCAGATGCTGGTGTGGACTTGATTGAGCAACCTGTTGCAAAGTGGAACATTGAAGGTTTGACTTCGTTGGTCGGTATGCAGATGCGCACGCTCATCATGGCTGATGAGAGCGTTTGTACACCTCAGGAGGCACTCATGTTGTCAAAACAAAACGCGTCACATGTTTTTTCACTGAAAGTGGCAAAGCATGGTGGCTTACTTCGCACACGCAAAGTCGCTGCGGTTGCCGAGGCTGCTGACATCGATTGGTATGGCGGCACGATGCTCGAGACATCGCTGGGCAGTGCTGCATCGGCGCACGTTTTCTCGACGCTCCCAGGTAAGCACCATGGTTGCGAATTGTTCGGGCCGCAACTGCTGGTTGACGACATTGTCGAGATACCCATGTTGGTGAAAGACTTCGATTTGCATATTCCAGATGGTCCAGGATTTGGCGTCACGATTGATGAGAAAAAGCTCGATCGCTTCGACAGAGAGAAGCAAGGCCTGACCCCCACACATTTTGATCTCGGACGCAAATAAGCATCCTGAAATCAGCCAATTAACCCAAGGAGAAATTAATGTTGTATCTCGTGCGCATGGATGTTCGTATTCCCACAGGTGCTGATCCTAAACAGATGGATGAAATCAAGGCTCTCGAAAAAGCGTATTCGCAAGAGCTGCAGCGTGACGGACGTTGGGTTCATTTGTGGCGTGTCGTCGGTGAGTACGCCAACTACAGTGTGTTTGATGTGAGTTCAAACGATGAGTTGCATCAGCTTCTTTCTGCGTTGCCTCTGTTTCCATACATGGAGATCCATGTCACACCTCTGGCTCAACATCCATCTTCCATTGTCTGAGGTCATGATGAAACTTCACAAACTAGTCAACAGCGTCAGCTTGAAATGGCTGGCTATTGCAGCCTGCGGTTGGATGGCCATCTCATCTGTGCATGCAGCCTATCCAGACAAACCCATCCGCTGGATTGTTCCGTTCCCACCTGGTGGCGCCATGGACAGTATTGCGCGCTCTGTTGGCGAGCAGCTGTCGCGCAAGTTTGGGCAACCTGTGGTGATTGAAAACAAAGCGGGTGCGGGTGGTAACTTAGGCGTTGACTTCGTGGCCAAGTCACCTGCCGATGGTTACACCATGGTGATCACATCCATTGGTATGGTGACCAATCGTCACTTGTACGCCAAGTTGGGCTATGACCCAATCAAAGACTTTGCGCCGGTGTCGATGCTGGCTGTCGTGCCCAACATGCTGGTGGTCAATCCAACGAAGGTGAAAGCAAAAAGCCTGCGTGACTTGATTACTGAAGTCAAGGCAAAACCCGGAAAGCTGACCTATGCATCAGCAGGTAACGGAACTTCAATCCATTTGGCCGGTGAGTTGTTCACATCCATGACCGGTTTGGACATCCAACACATCCCTTATCGCGGCAGTGGCCCTGCTGTTTCCGATTTACTGGGTGGACAAGTGGACATGATGTTCGACAGCGTGTCATCGGCACGTCCCTATGTACAGGCAGGTAAGTTGAATGCCTTGGGTGTCACCACGTCAAAGCGGTCAACCGCCATGCCAGAAGTGCCAACCATTGCAGAGGCTGGCGTTCCAGGGTACGTGCTTTCTCCTTGGTTTGGTGTCTTCATGCCTGCAGCAACGCCGCCCGATATTGTGAAATTTATGAATGTAGCGTTGATCGAGGCGATGAGCCGCACTGAAGTCAAAGCGCGCTTCTCCGTATTAGGTGCGGAAGCGATTGGCAGCACACCAGAAGCATTTGCTTCTAGTTTGCTGGCAGAGAGCGCGAAATGGGAAAAGCTCATTCGCGAGAAAAATATCCAGCCTGACTGAAAGAGAATGAATGTCTGATATTTACTCAGTGCAACTTTCAGATGGACCAGGACTTCCAGTTGTCGTGAGCCATGCCTTGGGCCTGGATCACGCCATGTGGTCGGGCTGGATAGATGCCCAAAAAGGACAACGTCCCATATTGGCGTATGACCATCGTGGACAGGGCCGATCTAAGCTCGGCTTGCGCCCGCTTGATTTAGACCTCTTGGTAGAAGATGCAGCCACACTCGTCAACGCGTGGAAGCGCGGTCCTGTCGTTTTCGTAGGCCTGTCGCAGGGTGGCATGGTCGGGCAAGGATTGGCCATCAAGCACCCGAGTTTGGTGAGGGGACTTGTGTTGGCTCACACCGTAGGGAGTTATGCACCTGCAGCGCAAGCCGCTTGGAAGGAGCGCATCGCTATTGTTGAGCAGCGCGGAATGGCAGCTGTTGTCGACCTGATTTCACAGCGGTATTTGTCTGAAGATTTTCGAGCAAACAACCCTCAAGTCACAGATGCACTTCGAGCTCAGATTTTGGCTAACGATGCAAAAGCCTATGTTGCCAATTGCCAAGCGGTTGCCAGCGTCAATTGGTTGAATGATTTGAAATTGATCGGCTGCCCCACCTTGGTTTTAGCTGGAGCGTTAGACATGGGGGCAACGCCAGCGATGGCAGAAGCGATACATCATGAAATCTCAGGTTCGCAATTAGAAATTTTTGAGCATGCATCTCATCTGAGCCCACTTGAGCAACCAGAAAAATTCCAACACGCTGTTGGTGAGTTTTTAAATAGACTTTGAGTCTATTTCCCCGCCTTTTTATTTGAAAAATTTCATAAAAATATGATCAACAAAATTTGCAAAAGTATTCCTGATGCTTTGTCCGGAATCAAAGACGGATCGACGGTCTTGATTGGCGGTTTCGGTACTGCCGGTATCCCAAATGAGCTCATCGACGGATTGATTCAGCATGGTGCACGCGAACTGACAGTCGTCAACAACAACGCTGGCAACGGAGGCACCGGGTTGGCTGCCTTGCTCAAGGCAGGACAAGTACGAAAAATCATTTGTAGCTTTCCTCGGCAAGCTGACTCATACGTCTTTGATGAGCTCTATCGAAGCGGAAAGATCGAGTTGGAGTTGGTACCCCAAGGAAACTTGGCTGAACGACTTCGTGCCGCTGGCGCTGGCGTTGGTGCGTTCTACACGCCAACGGGCTTCGGAACAGAGCTGGCGTTGAATGCAGACGGAACACCAAAAGAGACGCGTCGTATCAATGGCAAAGACTACGTGCTCGAGTATCCAATCTACGGCGATGTGGCCTTGATCAAAGCTGAAACTGGCGACCGTTGGGGGAACCTAACGTTCCGTAAGGCAGCGCGCAATTTTGGACCTGTCATGGCCACAGCAGCCAAATGCACCATTGCAACTGTTCACGATGTAGTCGAACTGGGCAAGATGGATCCTGAGTCAATCGTGACACCCGGAATATTCGTCTCACGCATCGTCAAGATTGAACGCGTGGCGACACAAGCAGGCGGCTTTAAGCAAGCTGCCTAAGGAGAACTTGCATGACTAATTACACAAAACGAACAAAGCAAGAACTCGCTCAACGAGTTGCGCAAGATATTTTTGATGGCGCGTATGTCAACCTTGGCATTGGTCAACCAACGCTGGTTGCGAACTACTTGCCGGAGGGTATGGAAGTTGTGTTGCACAGTGAAAACGGCATCCTAGGGATGGGTGAGGCGCCGTTGACTGGAGAAGAAGATTACGACTTGATCAACGCTGGTAAGCAGCCTGTGACCTTATTGGCTGGCGGTGCTTATTTCCATCATGCAGACAGCTTTGCCATGATGCGTGGTGGTCATCTCGACATCAGTGTTTTGGGCGCATTTCAAGTGTCAGCGACTGGCGATCTTGCCAATTGGAGCACGGGTGAGCCAGGCGCGATTCCTGCGGTGGGTGGTGCGATGGATTTGGCAGTTGGCGCCAAACAGACTTGGGTCATGATGGACCTCCTCACTAAAAAAGGCGAGAGCAAGGTTGTTCAAGAGTGCTCATATCCCCTCACGGGATTGGGCTGCGTCAAGCGCATTTATTCTGATTTGGCAACGTTGGAATGCACCCCTGAAGGTTTGAAGCTGATCGATCAAGTGGATGGTTTGAGCAAAGAAGAGCTTGAACGACTCATCGGTCTCCCAGTTCACGTCTGATGAACAAAATCAGGACTGAATTGTTGAAGAAGAATTTTTAAGAGAACTCATATGACTGAAGCCTATATTTGCGATGCAATTCGCACCCCCTTTGGACGTTATGGCGGCGCATTGAGTAGCGTTCGTGCTGATGATTTGGCCGCAGTTCCAATCAAGGCCTTGATGGAGCGCAACCCCACCGTCGACTGGTCGCAAGTGACCGATGTGCTTTATGGCTGTGCCAACCAAGCCGGCGAAGACAACCGCAACGTGGCGCGCATGGCTGCTTTGCTCGCAGGCTTGCCCATGGAGGTGCCAGGTGGCACGATCAATCGCTTGTGTGGTTCAGGCTTAGACGCGGTGGGCACCGCAGCACGCGCCATCAAATCGGGCGAAGCGGCGCTGATGATCGCGGGCGGTGTGGAGAGCATGAGCCGCGCGCCATTTGTCATGCCCAAAGCCGAGAGCGCATTCAGCCGCAACAACGCGGTGTACGACACGACGATTGGCTGGCGCTTTGTGAACAAGCTCATGAAGGCGCAATACGGCGTGGACAGCATGCCCGAAACCGCTGAGAACGTCGCCGTCGATTACAAGATTGAGCGCGAAGCACAAGACCAAATGGCCCTGCGCAGTCAGCGCAATGCATTGGCCGCGATTCAAGCAGGCCACTTTGCAAGCGAAATTTGTGCTGTCACCATTCCCCAGAAAAAAGGTGATGCCTTGGTGGTGAGCCAAGATGAGCACCCACGAGACACCAGCCTTGAATCGTTGGCCAAACTCAAAGGTGTGGTGCGCCCCGAGGGCAGCGTGACAGCAGGCAATGCCAGTGGCGTGAACGATGGCGCTTGCGCTTTGTTGTTGGCCAACGAAGCGAGCGTGAAGCAATATGGTCTGACGCCCAAAGCTCGCGTGGTGGGCATGGCCACTGCTGGCGTGGCTCCGCGCGTGATGGGCATTGGCCCTGCGCCTGCCACTCAAAAAGTGCTGGCACAAACGGGTTTAACGATTGAGCAAATGGATGTCATTGAACTGAACGAAGCTTTTGCTGCTCAAGGCCTGGCCGTACTGCGTATGTTGGGCTTGAAGGACGACGATGCCCGCGTGAACGCTTGGGGCGGTGCCATTGCGCTGGGTCATCCCTTAGGTGCTTCGGGCGCGCGTTTGGTCACCACGGCCATCAACCGTTTGCACACCACGGGTGGGCGCTATGCGCTGTGCACCATGTGCATTGGGGTGGGGCAGGGGATTGCCTTGATCATCGAGCGGGTTTGAACTAAACCTTCCCTGTTTGTGGTGGTCGTCTTTGGGCGCGAGATAATCTGCCCATGACCTTGATTTCAATTCTTGTGGGCACCTTAGTCGCCGGCATGGGCAGTGTGTGGCTGGCGGCCTTGTTGGCTTATGCGCTGCTGTCGCGTTTCACCCAGCATTTGTTGAGCCTTGCGGCGGGCGCTTTGCTCGCGACGGCGTTCACGCGCTTGTTGCCAGAGGCGTTTGAGTTGTCTGTGGAAGCGGGCGTTTCAGCGCAGGCTTTGTTTGCGGCATTGCTGGTGGGTTTGGTGTTTTTCTTTTTGCTCGACAAAGCTGAGTTGTGGCACCACGGGCATGAGCATGGGCACGACCATGCTCACAGCGATGCACACGACCATACGCATGAGCACGCACACCACACACACGATGCGCATCACCACCATCATGACCGTAGCCACCACAGCGGCGGCTGGGCGGTGTTGCTGGGCGACAGCGTGCACGCGTTTGGCGACGGCATTTTGATTGCTGCTGCATTTGTGGCTGATTCACGTTTGGGTATTGCCGCCGCATTGGCGGTGATGGCCCACGAAGTGCCGCACCATGTGGGTGACTTGGTGGTGTTGCGTCAAACACTCAGCAATCCACGCGCTGCCTTGTTCAAACTCACGCTGGCTGGTGGCGTGACGGCGATTGGTGGGGTGATGGGCTACTTGCTCGTGGGCGCATTGCACGAGTACTTGCCCTTCTTTTTGGTGGTGGCTGCCAGCAGCTTTATTTATGTGGCGCTGGCTGACTTGATTCCACAACTTCAAAAACGCCTCTCACCCAAAGAGACAGCCGCGCAAGTGGCTTGGCTGTTTGCAGGTATTGGCCTGGTTGCCGCGTTGGGCGAGTGGGCACAGCACTAAGCTAAGTTCAAGATTTTTCGCAGGGCAGGCCGGGTGTGTTGCACCACTCGCTCCAGCTGCCTGCATAGAGGGCAGTGCGTCCTAAGCCCGCCACTTCCATGGCCAACACATTGGGCACAGCGCTCACGCCACTGCCGCAGTGGTGCACCACGGTGTCTGGTTTGGCGTTGCCCAGCAAGGCTGCAAACTCAGCACGCAATTCGTCTGCACTTTTAAAGAAACCATTCGCGTTGAGGTTGGTGTTGAACGGGCGGTTCAAAGCGCCGGGGATATGTCCCGCCACAGGGTCGAGTGGTTCTACCTCGCCGCGGTAGCGCGGTGCGCCGCGTGCGTCGACGATGGTTTGGGTGCCGTCATTCAAATGCGCAGACACGGTGGCGGTGTCCACCAATTTCAGCAGTGGCTCGCGCAGTGCAAAGTTGCCTATCGCCTGCGTGGGTTTGGTCGCTGTAGTTGTCTCGCCTGAAGTCACAGAGCCACCCGCAGCCACCCAAGCTTGCAAGCCGCCATCCAACACGGCCACGGCATCGTGGCCACACCACTTGAGCATCCACCACAAGCGGCCGCAGTAGTTCATGCCGTTGCGGTCGTACACCACCACTTGCGTGTCGTGGTTGACGCCCACGCTTTGCAACCAAGCTGCAAAGATGTTGCGTTGGGGCAGCGGGTGGCGGCCACCATTCACGCGCTTGCTTGCGTCGTGCGTGGCGAGGTGAAGGTCCAGGTCAGTGTGTTGTGCGCCTGCGATGTGTTGCTCTACAAACTGCGCGTGGCCTGCAGGTGGATTCATCAAATCGAAGGTGCAATCGAACACGGCCAAAGGCGCGCCGTTGGTTTGCAAGGCTTGGAGTTGCGCAACAGAAATGAGGGTGGTGAACATGGTTATTTTCTTTCAGTGTTCTTCGGCAGGTGTTTGAGGCGCCACGCGTGCACGTAGCAGTGTGGCGGTGATGCCGCTGGCGATGATGAGGGCCATGCCCATCCAGCCGATGAGGGGAATGTCGTCACCAAACAGCAACAAGCTGTAAAGCGCGGCAAACACAATGCCCGAGTATTGCAAGTTGGCCACGACCAAAGTGGCGCCTTGGCTGTAGGCGCGTGTCAGACACAGCTGACCGAGCGAGGCAAATACACCCACGGGCACCAGCCACACCGCATGCGCCCATTCCCAAGTCGACACGCCCATGAAGGTCATGCCCACGAGGCCTGCAATCAGGGTGCCGATGGCAAAGTAAAACACGGTGCGTGTTTCGGGCTCGCCCACGCGGCCAAGTGCGGTGACTTGCATGTAGGCAAAGGCTGCAAAGAAGCCAGACATGAGGCCGATGAGGCCTGCATAAATTTGGTCTTGCGCCATGGTGGGGCGCAGCACCATGACGACACCTGTGAAGCCTGCGATGACAGTAAGCGCCAAGGGCCCCTGGGACGCCAAGCTTTGTCCTTGCCCCGGTTTCCAGCTGACGAGAGAGCCGCCCACGATGAAGGCCGCTATCCACACGCTGCTCATGTAGTTGAGCGTCATGGAGGTAGCGAGTGGCAGTTTAGAGATGGCGTAAAACCAAGCGCTCAGCGACACCACGCCGATGACCGAGCGCCACACGTGCATGCCAAGGTACTGCGTGCGAACCGATACTTTTTGTTGGCGCGCGACAGCGGCCATGAACACCAAACCCACCACGCCGCGATAAAACACCAACTCTGCGGAGTTGAAGTGCTCTGAACCAAACTTGACGCAAACCCCCATGGTGGCAAAGAAGGCTGCACCCAGCAGCATCCACAGGGCTTGCATGCGTATGGCTTAGCTTTGTGCGAAGTTGAGTTTGCCGCGGTACCACTCGTGGAAGTGCTGCATGCCGTCTTCCATCGGGCTTTGGTAAGGGCCGACTTCGTTGTCGCCGCGCTGCATGAGAGCCTTGCGACCTGCGTCCATGCGCTCAGCAATTTCGTCGTCCTCAATGCAGGTTTCCATGTAGGCCGCGCGTTGGGCTTCGACGAACTCGCGCTCGAAGGCCACGATTTCTTCTGGGTAGTAGAACTCCACCCTGTTCAACGTTTTGGTGGGGCTGACAGGGTGCAGTGTGGACACCGTCAGCACATGTGGGTACCACTCCACCATGATGTGAGGGTAGTAGGTGAGCCAAATCGCACCGCGCTCGGGCAGCGCACCGCTGCGGTAGTTCAGCAGCACGTCGTGCCATTTTTTGTAGACGTCAGAGCCGGGTTTGCCAAAGGTGTTGGCCACGCCCACGGTTTGCACCGAGTACTCGGGCTTGAATTCCCATTGCAAATCGTCGCAGGTGACAAAGTTGCCCAAGCCAGGGTGGAAGGGGCCGACGTGGTAGTCCTCAAGGTAGACCTCGATGAAGGTCTTCCAGTTGTAATTGCACTCGTGCAGCTCGACGTGGTCGAGGGCGTAGCCATCAAAGTTGAGGTCTTTGGCTGGGCCCATGCCTGCGAGGTCAGCCAAGATGTCGCGGCCGTTGTCTTCGAACAGCATACCGTTCCACTCGCGCAACTTGTAGTTGTTGAGGTTCAGACAAGGGTCGTGCGAGAAGTGGGGCGCACCCAGCAATTCGCCAGAGGGTGCATACGTCCAGCGGTGCAGAGGGCACACGATGTTGCCACCGGCAGAGCCTGGAGCTTGGGTGTTGAGTGAACCACGGCCCTTGAGCATCACCGCTTGGCGGTGACGACACACGTTGGATACCAGTTCTACGCCTTTGGCCGAGCGCACAAGAGCACGCCCTCCGCCTTCATGCGGCAAAGCGTAGTAGTCGCCAACTTTGGGGACAGCAAGCTGGTGGCCCACATAACGGGGCCCTTGCTGAAAGATGGTCTCCAGTTCGCGCTGAAAAAGCGCCTTATCGAAATAACTGGTAACTGGTAGTTGGCTGTGCGCCTGCTGCAGTTGAAGACTTAAATCAGACATGGGTGACCTGACCTAAAGACTCCCCACAGGGAGATAAGTGGACAAAAATAAATCGGCCCGAAGGTCGATTGAAGGATGCCCATTGTACCCAAGGGGGTCAACCATGCCCCGCATGCAGCCTAAAATGGCAGGCTATTTGACCCACCTCAAAACGGATATCCGCACACCATGCCCAAGGCCAAAACCACCCCAAGCGGCGCAGACACTGCGCCCGTCAGCTATGAGGCTGCTTTGAAAGAGCTGGAAGGCTTGGTGCAGCAAATGGAGTCAGGCCAGTTGCCATTGGCTGATTTGTTGTCTGGGTACCAACGTGGTGCCGAACTTTTGGGTTACTGCCGTGCACAACTGGACGCGGTGGAGCAGCAAATCAAGGTGCTCGACAACGGGGCTTTGAAATCTTGGACACCCACGTGAGCGCTGCGATGACCCCCTCTATGACGTCTAACGAACTCGACCAATGGACTAACCACTGGTTGGCTGTTGTTGAAGACGCGTTGTCTGACTGGATTAGTCCTCAAGCTCCCGCAGGCTTGGGCGAGGCCATGCGCTACGCCGTGCTTGATGGCGGCAAGCGTTTGCGCCCCCTGTTGGTGTTAGCGGCGCGTGAGGCCGTGGCCCACGGCCAGAAAGATGCAGCACTGGACGAGGCCGCATTGCGCGCCGCTTGCGCCGTAGAGCTGATTCATGCTTATTCACTGGTGCACGACGACATGCCTTGCATGGACAACGATGTGCTGCGCCGTGGCAAGCCTACCGTGCATGTGCAGTTTGGCGAAGCCCAGGCCTTGCTGGCGGGCGATGCTTTGCAGGCCTTGGCCTTTGAGTTCCTCACGCCTGACGCATCTTTGATTCCCTCTTGCGTACAAGCTCGGCTTTGTCGTTTGCTCGCCACCTCAGCCGGTCACGCCGGCATGGCCGGTGGTCAAGCCATTGATTTGGCTAGCGTGGGTGTGGCATTGACTGAAGAGCAGTTGCGCCAAATGCATCGCCTCAAAACTGGCGCCTTGTTAGAAGGCAGCGTCATGATGGGCGCGACCTGTGGAGAAACCACACCACAAGCCCTGAGTGGCTTGAAGCGCTATGGTCAGGCACTTGGCTTGGCTTTTCAGGTGGTGGACGATATTTTGGATGTCATCGCCGATTCAGCCACGCTTGGTAAAACTGCGGGCAAAGATGCCGCGAATGACAAACCTACCTACGTGTCGTTGTTGGGTTTGGAAGAGGCAAAGTCATATGCGCAGTCGTTGTTGCGCGAGGCGCTCGATGCCTTGCACAGCACAGGCTTGACGCACACCCACACGCTGGCCGCGCTGGCCGAGCGCGTGGTGAACCGGAACACTTGAATACACATGCCTAATTTGTTGCAAACCATCAACTCACCCGCAGACCTGCGGGCTGTGCCGCGCCACCAGTTGCCAGCGCTGGCCGATGAGTTGCGTTCGTTCGTGCTCAACAGCGTTGCCAAAACAGGCGGGCATCTCAGCTCTAACCTCGGCACGGTTGAGTTGACCGTGGCTTTGCACTATGTGTTCAACACACCGCACGACCGCATCGTGTGGGACGTGGGCCATCAAACCTACCCACACAAAATCTTGACGGGGCGACGTGACCAAATGGGCACGCTGCGCCAACGCCACGGCCTGAGCGGTTTCCCGCGCCGTGAC
>CAUPNL010000039.1:0-20040 GCA_963512655.1 uncultured Limnohabitans sp.
CGCAAGTTCATCAGCCGCGACTATTGGGAGATTCATGGCAGCTTCCAAGTGGCTGCCGGCGCTTACCCCGCCAAGTGGTTCAACCCCGAGCACAAAAAAGACGCGGAAGACGCTGAGAAAAAACACGACCGCGTGTGGAGCGAAGCCGAAGCTTTGGCCATTGCCGACGCCGTGCGCAACCAACCAGCCACCGTCACCGAAGAGAGCAAGCCCACCACCAAAGCCAGCCCTGGTTTGTTTGACCTGACCTCGCTGCAACGCGAGGCCAACGGCCGCTTTGGCTTCTCAGCTAAAACCACTTTGGCCTTGGCGCAGAGCTTGTACGAACGCCACAAAGCGCTGACCTACCCACGTACCGATTCACGCCACTTGCCTGAAGACTACGTGGCTGTGGTGAAAGACACCTTCACCATGCTGGCAGACAGCGGCATGAAGCACTTGGAACAACACGCCACCGTGGCGCTGAACAACAACTACGTGCGCAAACTGCCCCGCGTGTTTGACAACAAAAAAGTCAGTGATCACTTTGCGATCATCCCCACTTTGCAAGCGCCCAGCGGTTTGTCTGAAGCCGAACAAAAGCTGTACGACTTGGTGGTGCGACGTTTCATGGCGGTGTTCTTCCCCAGTGCTGAATACATGGTGACCACGCGTATCAGCACGGTCAAAGCAGGGGGCAAAGACCACAACTTCCGCACCGAAGGCAAGGTCTTGGTCAACGCCGGTTGGATGGCCGTGTACGGCAAAGACGCCGCACAAGAAGCGTCGGACAACGAAGAAGACGGCAAGACACTCGTCGCTTTGAAAGCAGGCGAGTCGGCCAAGAACGAATCAGCCGACGCCAAAGGCTTGAAAACTCGTCCACCTGCCCGCTACAGCGAAGCCACATTGCTCGGCGCCATGGAAGGTGCTGGCAAGCTGGTGGAAGACGACGAGTTCCGCGAAGCCATGCAAGAAAAAGGCTTGGGCACACCGGCCACACGCGCCGCCATCATTGAAGGTTTGCTCAACGAAAAATACCTCATCCGCGATGGCCGCGAGATGATTCCCACGGCCAAAGCTTTCCAGCTGTTCACGCTGCTGCGCGGTTTGGGCGTGGAAGAGCTGTCCAAACCCGAACTCACGGGCGGTTGGGAGCACAAGCTCTCGCTCATGGAACACGGCCAACTGAGCCGCGAAGAATTCATGCGCGAAATTGCCGAAATGACCGAGCACATCGTCAAGAAGGCCAAAGAGTTTGACCGCGACACCATCCCCGGTGACTACGCCACATTGAAAACACCTTGCCCCAAGTGCGGCGGCGTGGTGAAAGAAAACTACCGTCGCTACGCGTGCGTGGGCAAAGATGGCAGCGCGTCTGATTCGGGCGAAAACGGCGCAGGCTGCGGCTTCTCCATCAGCAAGATTCCAGGCGGTCGCACCTTTGATGCGGCTGAAGTGGAAGAGTTTTTGACCAACAAAAAGATTGGCCCACTCGACGGCTTCCGCTCCAAAGCGGGCTGGCCGTTCACGGCTGAGATCGCCCTCAAATACAGCGAAGAAGACCAAAACTGGAAACTCGAATTCGACTTTGGTGACGACGGCGCAGACTCCGGCGAAATCGTCGAGTTCAGCGATGCAGCGCCTTTGGGCAATTGCCCCAAGTGCGGCAGCCCTGTGCACGAGCACGGCAGCAACTATGTGTGTAGCAAAGCTGTGCCCACACATGCGCAAGCCACACCCAGCTGCGACTTCAAGAGCGGCAAGATCATCTTGCAGCAACCCGTGGAACGCGAGCAAATGACCAAGCTCTTGAGTGAAGGCAAAACCGATTTGCTGGACAAGTTTGTGTCCATGCGCACACGCCGTTCGTTCAAAGCGTTCTTGCAGTGGGACGCCGAGGCGGGCAAGGTGAACTTTGCGTTTGAACCCCGCGTGAGCAAGTACCCGCCCAAAGGCGGCAAGACACCCACGACCAACGCGCTCATCAAAGCCGCAGGCAAAAAAGTGCCCGCCAAAACCACCAAAGCAACGAAAGCCGCCAAGGTCAAAGCCGAGAAAGTGGCCAAGCCCAAAGTGCCACGCAAAGTCACCGCAGGCTATCTGCCAAGCGCTGACCTAGCCAACGTGATTGGCGCAGAAGCCGTGGCCCGCACCGAGGTGATCAAAAAGCTGTGGGACTACATCAAGGCCAACGGTTTGCAAGACGCCACCAACAAACGCGCGATCAACGCGGACGCCAAACTCAAACCCGTGTTTGGCAAAGACCAAGTCACCATGTTTGAACTGGCGGGCATTGCGGGCAAACACCTTCGCCCGATTGGCGAATAATTTTGCTGAACCAACAAGAGTGACCGCATGACCTTGAATGCAACTCCTTTAATCGCGACGTCGCAAGCGATGCACTTTGCGGAAGCTTTGCAACTACAAAGTGGCGCAAGTGTGCGCGACTACACGCTGGCCTACGAGACCTACGGCACGCTCAACGCTGATCGATCGAACGCGGTACTGGTGTGCCACGCGCTCAACGCATCGCACCACGTCGCAGGCGTGTACGAAGGCCAAGACAAGAGCGAAGGCTGGTGGGACAACATGATTGGCCCAGGCAAGCCTGTGGACACCAACCACTTCTTTGTAATCGGCGTAAATAACCTCGGCTCTTGCTTTGGCTCGACCGGTCCCATGCACACCCACCCCGACACAGGCAAGGTGTACGGCGCGGACTTCCCCGTAGTGACGGTAGAAGACTGGGTGAATGCCCAAGCCTTGTTGCTCGACCGTTTGGGCATCCAGCAACTCGCCGCTGTTTTAGGCGGCAGCTTGGGCGGCATGCAAGCCCTGAGCTGGACGCTGCAATACCCAGGCCGCGTGCGCCATGCCGTGGTGGTGGCGAGTGCGCCCAACCTCACCGCCGAGAACATCGCCTTCAACGAAGTGGCCCGTCGTGCCATCGTCACCGACCCTGACTTTTATGGCGGCCACTTTTACGAGCACGGCGTTGTGCCGCAACGTGGTTTGCGCATCGCCCGCATGGTGGGCCACATCACGTATCTGAGCGACGATGTGATGAACGAAAAGTTTGGCCGCGAACTGCGTGATGCAGTCGTGGGCAGCGCCACCGGCTACAAGTACTCCACGCAAGACGTGGAGTTTCAAATCGAAAGCTACCTGCGCTATCAAGGCGACAAGTTCAGCGAGTACTTTGACGCCAACACCTATTTGCTCATCACCCGCGCGCTCGACTACTTTGACCCTGCGCGTACTTATGGCGGCGATTTATCGGCGGCGTTTGCGCGCACAGCGGCTAAGTTTCTGTTGGTGAGCTTCACCACCGATTGGCGCTTCTCGCCCGCACGCAGCCGCGAAATGGTGCAAGCCTTGCTCAACAACCAACGCGATGTGAGCTACGCCGAAATTGACGCTCCACATGGCCACGATGCGTTCTTGCTGGACGACGCACGCTACATGAATGTGGTCCGCTCCTACTTCACGCGCATCAACGATGAATTGACCACCGGAGTTGCCGCATGACCCACGACAACTTGAAAGCCATTGCCGCCCTCGTGCCCCAAGGCAGCCGCGTGCTTGACCTGGGATGCGGCGACGGCGCTTTGCTGGCCCACTTGCAACAACACAAAGGCTGCACCGGTTACGGCGTGGAGCTAGACGACACCAATGTGCACGCCTGCGTGCAACGTGGCGTGAACGTGCTGCAACTCAACCTCGACTTGGGGCTAAGCGTGTTTGCCGACCAATCGTTTGATGTGGTGCTGCAAATCGACACCTTGCAACATTTGCGCAACGCCGAAACCATGCTGCGCGAAACCGCACGCGTGGGTAAAACCGGCATCGTGGCTTTCCCCAACTTTGCACACTGGCCCAACCGCCTGAGCATTCTGCAAGGCCGCATGCCCGTGACCAAACGCTTGCCCTACCAGTGGTACGACACGCCCAACATTCGCGTGGGCACGTTCAAAGACTTTGAAGTGCTGGCAGAGAAAAACGGTCTGCATGTGACCGATTCATTTGGCTTGCAAAACGGCCAACGCGTGGACACATGGCCAAACCTCATGGCAGGCACCGCCGTGTTCAAGTTTGAACGTCACTAACGTTTCATCATGTCGCCTGCGCCTTTAAGCTTCACGCTCAATTTCGCAGACCATCAATTGGCCATTTACGATTGGCCTACGCAGCTGGTACACCCTCGCGGCACCGTTTTGCTGATTCATGGTTTGTCAGAGCACAGCGGTCGATACGCCCTTATGGCTGAGCAACTCAACGCATGGGGCTTTGATGTGCGCGGCTACGACCAATATGGTCACGGTCTGAGCTCAGGCACACGTGGACGCTTGCCACTTGGTCATCGCTTTGTAGATGACTTGGTCGCTGTGGTGAGCCACACACGCGAACACTTGGTCAATGCATCCCCATTGATCGTGCTCGGACATAGCATGGGCGGTCTGGTTGCCACTAGCGCCATCGCGCGTGGCCTTTGCCAGGTTGATGGTTTGGTGCTGTCCTCGCCTGCATTCATTCCTGTGTTGCGGCCTTGGCACAAGCTCTTGCTTGACTGGCTGCCTCAGTGGCTCAATCGGCTGTGCGTTGACAACGGCATCGAGCCCGAATGGATCAGTCGCAACCCAGCGTGGGTGAACAACTACGCCAACGACCCATTGGTCCACCGACGTATCTCTGCCGAGCTAGGGCTTTGGATTTTGAGCGAAGGCGCTTATTGCATCGAGGCGGCGCAACAGTGGGCTACGCCAACCTTGCTGCTGTACGCGGGAAACGACAAAATTGTTCGTTCTCATGGAAGCACCGCCTTTGCCATGCACGCCCCTGCGCCGTGGCTTGAAACGCACGCCTATAGCGAGATGTATCACGACATCTTCAATGATCCGGACCACAGGCAAGTCTTCACCGACTTAAGCACATGGCTTGACCTGCAATACCCCATGGACCAAGGACGTTAAATCAAGGTCAGTCCCACCAAGGCGGCCAAAGCCGCCGTCTCCGCACGCAACACGCGCTCGCCCAAGCTCAACGCCACGAAACCCTTAGCTCGTGCTACCGCATCTTCTGCATCAGTCAACCCGCCCTCTGGACCGTTGAGCAATACCCACGACTTGCTACTTGCCGCTGCGCCATCACGCAAGGCGTTCAAAGGCTGCGTGCTTGCGTGCAAGGACAACACCCCATGCACCGCATCGACCTGCGCCGTTTGACGCGCCAGCCACGCATCTAAGCGCTCGGGCATGTCAATCACAGGCACGCGGTTGCGGCCGCATTGCTCACTCGCGCTGGCGGCTACGGCTTGCCAATGGGCTTGTTTCTTTTCAGCACGCTCACCCGTGAGGCGAATCACGCTGCGCTCGGTCATCAAGGGGGTGATGCGATGCACGCCCAGCTCGGTGGCTTTTTCCACCAACCAGTCCATGCGCTCGTTGGCGGGCATGCCCACGGCTAGGTGCACTTGGCACGCAGCTTCGCACTCTGCGTCACGGTGCTTACCCACGACCACGCGCACATCGCTGCGGCCCATGTGTTGCACCTCGGCGCTGAACTCGCCACCTTCGCCGTTGAACAAGGTCAGCGTGTGGCCGGGCTGCATGCGCAGCACTTGCACATGGCGGGCAGCAGTCGGGGGCAAGTCCACCACTTGGCCAGACACCAAGGGCAGCGGGCAGTAAAAGCGTGCCATCCTTAGCTCCGCCCGCCGGGCGTGAGGCGTGGGAAGGCCAAGCTGATGGCGGGTTCTGTGCCTTCAATCTTGTCGATCAAACGCAGCAAGGGCGTGAGGTCGCTGTAGCGGCTGGCTGTGGTGCGGATGTAGTTGATGAAACGCGGCGCATCGGCCAAGTACTTCGGCTTGCCATCGCGCAACGTCAGGCGCGCAAAGATGCCAGCCACTTTGAGGTGGCGCTGCAGGCCCATCCACTCTACGGCTCGGTAAAACGCGCCGAAGTCGTTGTGCCAGTCTTCAAAATCCATCAGACCGATTTTGCGGGCACGTTCCCAATAGCGGATGGTCACGTCCAGCACCACGTCTTCTTCCCAGGTCAAAAATGCGTCGCGCATGAGGCTGGCGATGTCGTAGGTGATGGGGCCATAGACCGCGTCTTGAAAGTCGAGTACGCCCAAGCGTTGTTCGGCGGGGTCATGCGGCATCATCAAATTGCGCGGCATGAAGTCGCGGTGCACGTACACACTAGGCGCGGCTAAGTTGCGTTGCACGATGGTTTGGAAGGTCTTGTCCAGCATCTCGCGCTGGGTGGTGTCAATTTGCAACTGGCGGTGCTGGGTCAGGTACCAATCGGGGAACAGCGACAGTTCGCGTTGCAACAAAGCTTCGTCATACGCGGGGAGCACGCCCGGGCGGCTGCTTTGTTGCAAGGTCAACAGTGCATCGACGGCACGCATGTAAAGGCCGTGGTTGGCTTGTGGGTCTTCGCGGTTGATGACGTCCATCATGGTTTGCGAGCCAATGTCGTCCAGCAACATGAAGCCCTGCGGCTCGTCCCACGCCAAGATACGCGGGGCGTACAGGCCTGCGTCCAGCATCAAGCGGGCAATGCGAACAAAGGGTTCGCAGTTTTCTTTGTCTGGCGGGGCGTCCATGACGATGCACGAGCCGTTCGCTGTGTCGACGCGGAAGTAGCGCCTGAAGCTGGCGTCTGCCGAGGCGGCGCGCACGGTGGCGGGCATCACGCCGTGGGCACTGGCTTGGGCGTCTAGCCATTGGTGGAAGGCCACTTGGCGTTCTGGTTGCGCCCATTCGATGGGAGCATATTGAGACGCGTGGGGAGATGTGCCCGAAGGCTGGGAAATAGTGGGTGTGCTCATGGATAATCTAAATTCTACAAACGGCTCCAAGCGCCCCGACTTTTCGGGCTTCGCTGCTGAGGGGGTCGCTCAATGGAAGGTCTTCTCGTTTTCATGCTGTTGCCTCATTTTCACCGCCAAATTCGTGCCTTGTCGTGGCTGGTGATGGGCCTGTTGGGCGGCCTCGAAGCGGCGCATGCACAAAAGCAAAGTGCGCCGCCCTTGGTGTTACGTTCCAGCAGTTTGTTGCAAGAGGTCATTTCACCCGATGCCCGCAAACAGCTGCCCACGTTTTTAGAAAGCAACTCGCTCAACGAACGTACCGGACAGAAGACCGCCTTGGAAGGCCAAGTGACGTTGCGCCGCGGTGAAATTTTCCTCAGAGCTGACCACGTTGAATACGATCAAACCGAAGACTTTGCCAAAGCCAGAGGCAATGTGTATATCAACCGTGCAGGCAATGTATATCAAGGCCCCGCACTGGATTTGCAAGTGGATGCCTTTGAAGGCTTCTTCACACAACCGAGTTATCGGCTCTTAAAGAACAACGCTTACGGCAACGCATCTCGCATTGACTTCATCGACCCGTCGCACTCGGTCATGCACAACGCGAGTTTCACCACATGCCAACGCAAGCCCGGCCCCGATTGGATGCCTGATTGGTTTTTCAGTGCCGATAAGATATCAACCGACTCGGACCGTCACATTGGCTTGGTCGAGGGCGGGTCTGTGCGCTTCAAAGGCTTGCCTGTACTGCCCATTCCGGCCATTGATTTCCCCCTTGATGATGAGCGCAAGTCTGGTCTGCTTCCCCCCAGCTTTGGCGCCGACAACATTGGTGGTCTGGAATACTCACAGCCCTACTACTGGAACTTGGCCCCTAACCGTGACATCACGTTCACGCCAACGTATTGGAGTCAGCGCGGTATCAAACTGAGCACTGAGTTACGTTATTTAGAGAGCACCGCACCTCAACCACCGTTCCAAGGCCTGATGCGCTTTGATTACATGGAGAGCGACAAGCTCCGAGAAGACAAGCGCCGATGGGGGATGAACTACACGCACACCGGCCTGCTCAACCCAAGTTTGGCTGGCGGCGGGCTAGGCTTCACGATGAATGTGAACCGTGCAAGCGATGACAACTACTGGAAAGACTTTTCACTCGGCAGCACAACGGGTATTCAACGCTTGTTGTCCAGCGATGTGGGTCTGTCATGGAGCGATGGATTGATCACCACTGGTATTCGTGCGCAAAAATGGCAAACCCTGCAAGACTTGTCCAACGTCAACAACCGCATCACGCCACCGTTTGACCGTTTGCCACAAGTGACGGCGCGCATCCAGCGTTTCAATGTCGCTGGAGGATTTGATTTCAGTCTTGATTCCGATTTCACTCGGTTCTCTTCTGCCCGTGACATTGACTGCGCCAGTGCTGCCACCAACAACACCAGCAAACTGTTTTATAACTGCGCGCCCAATGCGGACCGCGCCGTCACGTGGACGCAACTGAGTCGTCCATTCGTCACACCCTATGGCTATGTGACGCCTAAAGTGCAATTGCACGCTCGCAGTTATCAGTTTGATGGTGGATTGCCCACGACTGAGTTTTACAGTGGCCATCAAGGTCAAACCTCTGCTGGCGTCACGGTTCCAACCTTTAGCCTAGATGCGGGCATGGCCTTTGAACGCAACAGCCGCTTGTTTGATCGCAATTGGATTCAAACCCTTGAGCCACGCGTGTTCTACGTCAACACACCCTACCGCGATCAAAGTTACTTGCCCAACTACGACTCAGGCGGCAATGCATTTAACTTTGCCAGTCTTTTCACCGAAAACGCTTTCGGTGGCCACGACCGCATCTCCGACAGCAAACTAGTCACCATGGGCGCGACATCGCGCTTCATTGACCCAGAAACAGGCACTGAAAGTGCACGTTTCGGTATTGCTCAGCGCCTACGCATGAAAGACCAGCGCGTCACACTGCCAGACGACCCAATGGCTGAATCTGGCCTAAGCGACATCTTGACGGGCGCAACACTCAACCTCTCGCGCGCTTGGTCCTTAGATTCCACCGTTCAATACGACCCCAAAGGCGACAACTTCCGCCGCCGCGTGATTGGCGGTCGTTACAGCCCTGGCTCTTATCGTGTCATCAACGCCGCGTGGCGCTCTGAAAATGATGCCTCAGGCAATGCCGTCTCACAGCAACTCGATTTGGGCTGGCAATGGCCCTTGCACGACCTGTGGGGTGGCGCTGACGGCCAAGATGCGCTTGGTCGCGGCTTAGGCGAAGGACGCTGGTACAGCGTGGCACGTGTGAACGTAGACATGATGACGAAAAAACCCGTCGAATCTATTGTGGGATTCGAATACGATGCAGGCTGCTGGTTGAGTCGCACCGTGATTGAACGCCAACAGATTGCAGATGGCCTTGCACGCCAACGCATTTTGTTCCAACTCGAATTTGTAGGACTGTCGCGCATAGGCACCAATGCACTTGGCTCACTGCGTACCAACATCCCGCGCTACCAGCCCCTGCGTCAACCGACAATGACGCCTAGCCGTTTCGGCAATTACGAATGATGGTGACCATGTTTATTTTCAAATCTCGCTCTTGCCTCGTGTGGGCCGCTCTGGCTTTCATGCTGTCGGCGCATGCACAAACACCCATCAACAAAAATTTAGCGGGACGTGACTTTATCGTGGCTGTCGTCAACTCAGTCCCCGTGACCAACCACGACGTGGTGCTACGCGCCACTCAAATGCGTAACGCTGACAAACCAAAAGAGCGTACCCAACCCCTCGATAGCGCACAGTTGCGCGTGGCACTGGAGCAACTGATTCTCGAAACTGCACTGTTACAACATGCCAAAGAATCAGGCATCACTGTGGAAGATGAGAACGTTGACCAAGCCGAGCAACGATTAGCGGCGCAAAAACAAATCAGCTTAGAAGTTCTGCATAAAAAGACGAAGGCCGAAGGCTCAAGCGTTGAGCGTTTGCGCCAAAGCTTGCGCGACCAACTGACCTTGCAACGCCTCACCGAACGCAATGTGCCTGGGCGCATCAAAATAAGTGATGCTGAAATTGATCAAGCTGTGCGCCAACGCCAAAACGCCAGCATCGAGACCAACCCAGACTTAGAGTTGGGCCATGTCTTGATCGCCGTGCCCGAAAAAGCCAACGACGGAGAAATCGCCGCACTGCAAGCCAAAGCAGAAGCAGCGTTGGCTCAATTGAAGCGCGGTGACGACCTTGGCCGTGTTGCCAAAGAATTTTCAAATGGGGCGGAGCGTGACAAAGGCGGCCTCATGGGCTTGCGACCCGCCAGCCGTTACCCGAGCTTGTTTGTGGACGCGACCAAAAGTCTCCGTGTGGGCGATGTCACTTGGGTGCGCTCAGGCGCTGGTTTCCACATTTTGAAATTAGTAACGAAGCGCGCCAGCAGCGTGGTGACCGTGACGCAAACCCATCCTCGCCACATCCTGCTACGCCCAGGCGGCCAACTGAGCCAAACCACAGCACGCGCCCAATTGGCTGAATACAAACGCCAAATCGAAGCGGGCAAAGCAGACTTTGCCAAGTTGGCTCGTGAACATTCACAAGATGCCAGTGGCCCCGACGGCGGCGACTTGGGTTGGGTCTCGCAAGGCATGTTTGTGCCTGAATTTGAAGAGGTGATGAACAAATTGCAGCCAGGCCAAATCGCCGACCCGATGGTGTCTCGGTTTGGCGTGCACCTGATTCAAGTGATGGAACGTCGAGAAGCCCCCATCAGCGAGCGCGAGCTGCGCGACATGGCGCGCAACGGCTTGCGTGAGAAAAAGTTTGATGAAACCTACCAACTGTGGGCCCAAGAAGTGCGTGGCCGCGCCTATGTGGAATACCGCGACGCACCGCAATAAGCAGAGCCCACTTTGAAACACATTGCACGCAAGCGCTTCGGCCAACACTTCTTAACCGACGGCGCCATCATTGAAAGCATCGTCGACGCCATTGACCCGCAACCGGGCGACCCCATGGTCGAAATTGGCCCAGGCTTGGCCGCGCTCACACAGCCCTTGGTGGAGCGCTTAGGTCGTCTCAATGTCATTGAGTTAGACCGCGATTTGGCCGTGCGCCTGCGCGAGCATCCGCACCTGAACGTGATTGAGTCCGACGTGCTGCGCGTGGACTTCACGCAATTGGCTGCTGACCTAAAGGTACCCAAGCTGCGCGTGGTGGGTAACCTGCCGTACAACATTTCATCGCCTATCTTGTTCCATCTGCTGGAGCATGTGACCGTGGTGCAAGACCAGCACTTCATGCTGCAAAAAGAAGTGATTGACCGCATGGTGGCCAAGCCCAGCAGCGGCGACTACAGCCGCTTGAGCGTGATGCTGCAGTGGCGCTACGACATGGAAGACGTGTTGTTTGTGCCGCCCGAATCGTTTGACCCACCTCCGCGCGTGGACAGCGCCGTGGTGCGCATGGTGCCCTTGGCGGAGCCCCCCAAAATTAACGTCAAGCTGATGGAAGAAATGGTGAAAACAGCGTTCAGTCAACGCCGAAAGCTGTTGCGCCACACCTTGGGCCGTTGGTTGGAAGCGCGTCACTTTGCGGGCACCTTCGATGTGCAACGCCGCGCAGAAGAAGTACCGGTGGCCGAATATGTGGCTCTGGTGCAAAGTCTGTAAAGACCCAAACGCCAAAAACAAAACCCGTCGCAGGTGACTGCTGACGGGGTTTTTGTTGGCGCTGCTACGAAAGCAGCCTGCCAGTTATGCCGCTGTTTGCCAGTAGCCTGCGTTGAAGGGGCTGCTCATGCGCAAAGCCATGGGCGACACGTCCACCAACTTGTCGGTTGGCATTTTTTCGCCCTCTTCCAGCAACTCAATGCCTTCGGCTGCCACGCCTGGCTTTTCAGCCGACGGGGCACGAGCCACGGAGAATGAGTAGAAGCAACGGAACGCCACTTTGCGGTCAGACCAGTAGTCAGCCGCTTCGCGGAAGATGTCCAACAGCTGTTCACGGGCTTCTTTGTCAAACTTGGCGTGGGCAGGAATGTGCTCTAACACCAAGATAAAGCCAGGCTGTGGGCCAGACTTGTGCAAGGGGTCGGTCATGCCGTCGTACAAGGAATCAAAGTTCTTGCTAGCCGAGGCAGACAGGTTGAACTCTTTGGAAATGATGTCCAAGATGTCTTGCTTGCTTTGGGCTTGGGCCAGGTTCACATAAAGAAAATGGTGGCCAAGGCCTTGGGCCGCCTCTTGCAAATCAGGCACGCGGAACGCGCGGATGGACTGAACAATATTGGTTTTGATAGTACGCAAAGGCATGAAAATCGCCGTTCTTAAGACTGTTTTAAATACGTTTGATCTTCGGGTTAACCCGAAAATTGAAAGCGCAAGTGTCTTCGAATTGAAACAAAAAAGCAAGGGCCCTCCCATTTCTGGGGGGCCCTTGAAGGGTTATTTAACCTAAAAAGGCTAATTTAAGCTGTAAAAACGCTTATCGAGCAGCGCTGGCATCCGCCACGGTCAACGCGGTCATGTTGACGATGCGACGCACTGTGGTGCTCGCGGTCAGGATGTGCACCGGTTTCGCCGCACCCAGCAACACTGGGCCAATGGCGATATTGCCGCCAGCCGCTGTTTTGAGCAGGTTGTACGCAATGTTGGCAGAGTCTAAGTTAGGCAAAACCAGCAAATTGGCATCACCAATCAGGGTGGTGTCCGCCATTTGAGCGGCACGCACATCGCCGTCCAGCGCCACATCGCCATGCATTTCGCCATCAATTTCAAGCCAAGGTGCCTTTTTCTTGACCAAAGCCAAGGTTTCGCGCATTTTGATGGCCGAAGGCTGGTCGCTGCTGCCAAAGTTGGAATGCGACAACAACGCGGCTTTGGGCTGGATACCAAAACGACGCATTTCTTCAGCAGCCATCACCGTGATTTCGGCCAATTGCTCAGCCGTTGGGTCGTAGTTGATATGGGTGTCGACCAAGAACACCTGGCGGTCTGGCAACAACAAGCCGTTCATAGCGGCATAGGTGCTCACGCCTTTGCGGTTGCCGATCACTTGGTCCACATAGTTCAAATGGGTGAGCGGTGTGCTCCAAGTGCCGCAAATCAGGCCGTCTACCTCACCTTTGTGCAGCATCATGGTGCCAATCAGCGACAAACGGCGGCGCATGTCAATTTTGGCCAACTGTTCGGTCACGCCTTTGCGGGCGGTCATCTTGTAATAGGTTTGCCAGAAGTCGCGGTAGCGGTGGTCTTGCTCGACGTTCACCACTTCGTAATCCACGCCCTCTTTCAGGCGCAAACCAAATTTTTCAATGCGCTGCGCAATCACGGAAGGACGACCAATCAAGGTGGGCTTCGCCAAACGCTCGTCCACCACGATTTGCACGGCGCGCAACACGCGCTCTTCTTCACCTTCGGCGTAACACACACGCTTTTTGGTGGCGCGCTTGGCGGCGGCATAAATCGGTTTCATGATCGAACCGGACGCATACACAAAGCCTTGCAGCTTCTCAATGTAGGCCTCCATATCTTGGATCGGACGCGTGGCCACACCGCTGTCTGCGGCGGCTTTGGCCACGGCAGGCGCAATCTTCATCATCAAGCGTGGGTCGAATGGCTTGGGGATGAGGTACTCAGGGCCAAAGGCCAAGGTCTCGCCTGCATAAGCCGCCGCAACCACTTCGCTTTGCTCGGCTTGCGCCAATTCGGCAATGGCGTACACCGCTGCGATTTCCATCTCATCGGTGATGGTGGATGCGCCTGCATCCAGGGCACCGCGGAAGATGTAGGGGAAACAGAGGACGTTGTTCACTTGGTTGTGATAGTCGCTACGTCCCGTGGCGATGATGGCGTCATCGCGCACGGCCTTCACTTCTTCGGGCGTGATTTCTGGGTTGGGGTTGGCCAAGGCCATGATGATGGGCTTGGCAGCCATCTTCTTGACCATCTCTGGCTTCAGCACGCCGCCAGCGGACAGGCCCAAGAACACATCGGCGCCTTCGATGATGTCGCTCAAAGTGCGCGCATCGGTTTTTTGGGCGTACTGAATCTTGTCTTCGTCCATCAGCTCGGTGCGGCCTTCATAGACCACGCCAGCCAAATCAGTGACATAAATGTTTTTGCGTGGCATGCCCATCTTGAGCAATAAGCCCAAACAAGCCAAGGCGGCGGCGCCTGCGCCTGAGGTGACCAACTTGACGTTTTTGATGTCTTTACCTGCCACCTTGAGGCCGTTCAAGATCGCGGCGCCCACGGTGATGGCGGTGCCGTGTTGGTCATCGTGGAAAACTGGGATTTTCATGCGCTCGCGCAACTTGCGCTCGACGTAGAAGCAATCAGGCGCCTTGATGTCTTCGAGGTTGATGCCGCCAAAGGTAGGCTCTAACGATGCAATGATGTCCACCAACTTGTCGAGGTTCTTCTCGTCAATCTCTAAGTCGAACACGTCAATGCCCGCGAACTTCTTGAACAGAACGCCTTTGCCTTCCATCACAGGCTTAGAGGCCAAGGGGCCAATGTCGCCCAAGCCCAGCACGGCCGTGCCGTTGGTAATGACGGCCACCAAGTTGCCGCGGCTGGTGTACTTGAATGCGTTGTTGGGATCTTTGACGATTTCTTCGCAAGGCGCAGCCACGCCGGGCGAATAAGCCAAGGCCAAATCATGTTGGTTCACCAACTGCTTGGTGGCGTGAATCGCCACTTTGCCTGGAGTTGGAAACTCGTGGTATTCGAGAGCGGCACGGCGCAGTTCGGCACGTGCCTCGGCGCTGTTGTGAGAGTGGTTGGAACCCATAGAAATCTCCTTGTTATGCAAAAGGCGGCGCGCTTTGCACAAGTGCGACCGCCTTAGCTTGTGATTTCATTTTAGGCCTGTGTCTAGGGCGGTTTGTCCGTGGATGTGCGTATGCAAGTGGCAATGGTTTTTACTTATTCGCAAAAGCAAACTTTATAGGTCAATAGGGATTTTTCTTGGGCTGCCGCTTGGCTAAGAAATTAACCGCGCATGAACGCTTCAATTTCAGAAGCAATTACAGGCACACCACGAGAAATCAACTCGCAGCCACCCGCAGTGACGATGGCATCGTCCTCAATACGAATGCCAATGTTCCAAAACACCTCGGGCACATCCGGCCCGGGGCGCACATAGAGGCCTGGCTCAATGGTGAGCACCATGCCCTCGCGCAAGATGCGGCTGGGTCGGTTGACGATGGTCTCGCCCGAGAGCGGGTCTTTTCGTTCGCTGGTTTGGCCCAACTCGGTGGGCTCCACATAGCTGCCGCAGTCGTGCACATCCATGCCCAGCCAGTGGCTGGTGCGGTGCATGTAAAACGGGAAGTACGCACGCTTTTCAATCACGTCTTGCGCATTGCCGTGTTTGACTTTGTTCAACAAACCGAGGTCTAACAAGCCTTGCGCCAACACTTTGACGGTGGCGTCGTGCGGGTCCACAAAACGCGCGCCGGCTTTAGTCGCCACCACTGCCGCGTCTTGACTGGCCAGCACCAAGTTGTACAGGTCGCGTTGCGGCCCCGTGAACTTACCGTTCGCAGGAAAAGTACGCGTGATGTCAGAGGCATAGCCGTCCAACTCGCAACCCGCATCAATCAGCACCAACTCGCCATTGCGCACGGGCGCGGCATCGGCGCGGTAGTGCAACACGCAGGCATTTGCGCCTGCGGCCACGATGGATGTGTAAGCCGGAAACTGCGAGCCGTGCATGCGGAACTCGTGCAGCAACTCGGCATCTAAGTGGTACTCGCGCACGTCTTGGCCTGCCCGCAACATGCGCGCGCTGGTTTGCATGGCACGGATGTGGGCATGCGCGCTGATGGTGCTGGCACGGCGCATCACGTCTTGTTCGTGTGCGTCTTTGATGAGGCGCATCTCATCCAACGGGCCACAGGCATCGCGTTGCTGCGACGGGCACTGTGCACCAAAACGCACGCGGGCGCGTACGGCGTTGAGCCAACCATCTACGCGAGTTTCCAAACCTTTGTGCGTGGCAAATGGGTACCAAACCGTGTGTTGGTTCTCTAACAATTTAGGCAGCTGCTTGTCCAGCTCTGCCACTGACACGGCGGCACTCACACCCAATGCGGCCACGGCAGCGTCTGGGCCCAAACGGTAGCCATCCCAAATTTCACGCTCCAAATCTTTGGGCTGGCAAAACAGCGTGCTGCGCCCTGTGGCGTCGAGCACTAGCCAAGCGTTGGGCTCGGTGAAGCCCGTCAGGTAATAAAAGTAGCTGTCGTGGCGATACGGAAAGTCGCTGTCGCGGTTACGTGCATGTTCGGGTGCGGTGGGAATGATGGCCACGCCACCATCGCCCAACTGGGCGGCCAAACGGGCGCGACGTTCGGCGTAAATCTGGGCGTGTGCAATCGGGTGTGTCATGTCTTACCTTGTGTGTTCAGGCGGCGTTGAGTTGCACCAAACGCTCGGGCGTGCCCACATCGGTCCACGCACCTGTGTAGAGCGACGCACTCACCACGCCATTGTCCATGGCGGCGCGCAACATGGCTGCGAGTGGGGCTTTCACGCCAGCGGGGTTGCCTGCGGGAATAGGGCACCACGCCGCTTCGAAGAAAGCGCGTTTGTACAGAGCAATGGTGCTGAAGGTGTAGCGCGGTGCATCTTGATTTGTTCGTGCTGAAAGTTGATTTGGCGCGGCAGCCGTAGACGTTGACATCGAAGCCGTCAACTTCGGCAAATTCAAAGCCAAGCCCTCAGCAGACAAACCAAAGTCGCCGCCCAAGTTGTGTTCGGGGTTGGGTACCAGCCAAATATGAGCGAGCTGCGGGCTGGCCTCGAAGCGCGCATAGGCCTCGGGCGTAAACACAAAGTCTGGCGCAAACACATCGCCCGCGGCCACCCAAAACACATCGGCCAGTTGGGGCAGGGCGCGGACAATGCCGCCTGCGGTTTCTAGCGCGCCACCAAAGTCCACGCCTTCTTGCGAATAGTGCAGGTGCATAGGCGAAAGGCCAGCGCTTTCAAACACATGGCCGAAATGCTGGGGAATTTGCTCGCCCAACCAAGCGGTGTTGATGACCAAGTTTTCTACGCCGCCACGCTGCAGGCCGTGCATGGCCCATTGCATCAGGGGTTGGCTGCGAACGGGCAATAACGGCTTAGGGGTGGCATCAGTCAGCGGGCGCATGCGCTCACCACGGCCTGCGGCCAAAAGCAGGGCGGTGGCTGAGCCTGACGCAGAGCCAACAGGCGAAGTTGAAGCGGCTGAAATGGGGTGTTTTGTCATCACGCCGCAGTGTAGCCAGACCACACCACGGGCTATTTGTGAAACATCTGTCGCATGCGGTCAGCCAGCGGTAGGCAGGCTCGCTAAAATCGTGGTTTTCCCTCACACCCCATCGGAGCCGCCTGACATGGCAAATACCCAACAAATGGCCAGCGCAATTCGCGCCTTGGCAATGGACGCTGTTCAACTTGCTAATTCAGGTCACCCCGGCGCGCCGATGGGCATGGCCGACATGGCTGTCGCCTTGTGGGGCGAGCACCTGCGTCACAACCCCAAGAATCCCCATTGGTTGAACCGCGACCGCTTTGTGCTGTCCAACGGCCACGGCTCGATGTTGATTTACGCCTTGTTGCACCTCACCGGCTACGACTTGCCGATGGACGAGTTGAAAAACTTCCGCGTGTTGCACAGCAAAACTGCAGGCCACCCCGAAGTGGGCGTGACCCCTGGCGTGGAAACCACCACAGGCCCCTTGGGCCAAGGCATCACCAACGCGGTGGGCATGGCATTGGCCGAAAAATTGTTGGCCTCTGAGTTCAACCGTGAAGGCCACAACGTGGTGGACCACCACACCTACGCCTTCATGGGCGACGGTTGTTTGATGGAAGGCATCAGCCACGAAGCTTGCTCACTCGCAGGCGCATGGAAGCTGAACAAACTCATTGCCTTGTACGACGACAACGGCATCTCCATCGATGGCCAAGTTGCCCCATGGTTTGCCGACAACACACCTGAGCGTTTCAAGTCTTACGGCTGGAACGTGATTGGCCCGATCAACGGCCACGACGCTGCGGTGGTGAGCCAAGCGATTGCCTCGGCCAAGCTCAGCACTGACAAGCCCACGCTCATCGTCTGCAAAACCAGCATCGGCAAAGGCAGCCCCAACCGCGCTGACACAGCCAAAGCCCACGGCGAACCTTTGGGCGCTGAAGAAATTGCATTGACACGCGCGGCCATCGGTTGGAACCACGCACCCTTCGAGATGCCCAAAGAGGTGTACGCCGACTGGAACGCGGCAACTCGCGGCAAGGCTCAAGAAGCCGAATGGAAAGCAACTTTCGCCGCCTACAAAGCCGCACACCCCGCCTTGGCCAAAGAGCTGCTGCGCCGCATGGCGGGCGAGCTGCCCAAGAACTTTGCACAAACCGTGGTCGACACCGTCATCGGCGCCCACACCAAAGCCGAAACCGTGGCCAGCCGCAAGGCAAGCCAATTGGCCTTGGAGTCGTTCACAGCCGCCTTGCCTGAACTCGTGGGTGGCAGCGCCGACTTGACCGGCTCTAACCTGACCAACACCAAGTCCACGCCCAACCTGCGCTTTGACGCGGCTGGCCATGTGGTGAAAAACGACGCTGGCCAAGGTGGCCGCCACATCAACTACGGCGTGCGCGAATTCGGCATGGCCGCCATCATGAACGGCGTGGCTTTGCACGGTGGTTTCATTCCCTACGGCGGCACGTTCTTGACCTTCAGCGACTATTCACGCAACGCCATCCGCATGGCCGCGCTGATGAAGCAACGCGTGGTGCACGTGTTCACCCACGACTCCATCGGCTTGGGCGAAGACGGCCCGACGCACCAATCCATCGAACACGCCGCTTCGCTGCGCTTGATTCCCAACCTCGACGTGTGGCGCCCCGCTGACACAGCCGAAACCGCTGTGGCTTGGGCCGTAGCTTTGCAAAACACCAGCCGCCCAACTGCGCTGTTGTTGAGCCGCCAAAACCTGCCTTACCTGCCAAAAGGTGAAGCCGTGCATAGCAACGCCACCTTGGCTGCTGGCGACATCTCTGGCCTCGACGCCATCAACAAAGGTGCTTACGTGTTGGCTGAGCCGAGCGTTGTGGGCATCAAGAAAAAGGCGCAAGCTGTTTTGATGGCCACCGGCTCTGAAGTGCAACTGGCCATGAAAGCGCAAGCCTTGTTGGCCGAACGCAAGATTGCCGTGCGCGTGGTGTCTGTGCCAAGCACGACGACCTTTGACCGTCAAAGCGTGGCCTACAAAGCGGCCGTGTTGCCAGCAGGAGTGCCACGCATTGCGGTGGAAATGGGCTCGACCGACGGCTGGTGGAAATACGGCGTGTCCGCCGTGGTCGGCATCGACACGTACGGCGAGTCTGCGCCTGCCCCAATCTTGTTCAAACACTTCGGTTTCACGCCTGAAAACGTGGCCGACACGGTTCAAGCCGCCCTGCAAAAGCAAGCTTGAACACACACAGGTTTTTAACTTCCTCTTGAGGCATTCACATGACCATCAAACTTGGTATTAACGGCTTCGGCCGTATTGGCCGCTTGGCTCTGCGCGCGGCATTGAAACACGGCTACACCGACATCCAAATTGTCGGCATCAATGACCCCAAGCCTGCCGATTACTTGGCCTACATGCTCAAGTACGACAGCGTCCATGGCCGCTTTGATGGCACGGTGGATTTCACCGAAGACACGCTCATCGTCAACGGCAAAAAAATCAAACTCTCGCACGAGCGCGATGCACACAACCTCAAGTGGGGCGAGATGGGCGTTCACACCGTGCTCGAGTGCACAGGCCACTACTTGACCGAACCCACCAGCCAAATGCACATCGCTGCAGGCGCTAAAAAGGTGGTCATTTCGGCACCCTCCAAAGACAGCATCCCGATGTTTGTTTACGGCGTGAACCACAAAAAATATGCTGGCGAAGCCATCGTCTCTAACGCGTCTTGCACCACCAACTGTTTGGCCCCCGTGGTCAAAGTGTTGAACGACAAATGGGGTATCAAACGCGGTTTGATGACCACTGTGCACGCAGCCACTGCCAGCCAAATGACGGTGGACGGCTCATCACGCAAAGACTGGCGCGGCGGACGCGGCATCTTGGAAAACATCATTCCTTCCAGCACTGGTGCAGCTAAAGCTGTGGGCGTGGTGATTCCTGAAATCAAGGGCAAGATCACTGGCATGGCCTTGCGCGTGCCCACCTCTGACGTGTCGGTC
>CAUPNL010000040.1:0-16644 GCA_963512655.1 uncultured Limnohabitans sp.
CCTGTCGGCCAGCAAGGGTCAAATTCACAGGTGAGGCTCGGACTGCCAACCGCGCTCACCCACTAGTCGACGTGAGGTGAGCTCCTCGAAGATTCTTTCGGACTCCCAGATGACGCCAACCGCGCGTTGCTAGTGGCTTTGCCAACTATTGGAGTCTCACAAATGAACGCTGTTCTTAAAACCAACGCCGCCGCCGATTACATCGTGGCCGACATGTCTTTGGCCGCTTGGGGCCGCAAAGAAATCAAAATCGCCGAAACCGAAATGCCCGGTTTGATGGCCATCCGCGAAGAGTTCGCCAAAGCGCAGCCTTTGAAAGGCGCTCGCGTGACCGGCTCGCTCCACATGACCATTCAAACGGCTGTGTTGATCGAAACCTTGAAGTCTTTGGGCGCTGACGTGCGTTGGGCTTCTTGCAACATCTTCTCAACCCAAGACCACGCTGCTGCTGCGATTGCCGAAGCAGGCATTCCTGTGTTCGCCACCAAAGGCGAAACCTTGGCTGAGTACTGGGATTACACCCACCGCATTTTTGAATTCGGCGCCAAAGGCACCGAAGGCGAAGGCCCCAACATGATCTTGGACGACGGCGGCGATGCCACGTTGTTGATGCACTTGGGCAAGCGCGCTGAAACCGACGCTTCGTTGATTGCCAACCCCACCAGCGAAGAAGAAACTTGTTTGTTCAACGCCATCAAAGCTAAATTGGCCGTGGACCCCACTTGGTACAGCCGCAAAGGTGCGCACATCATCGGCGTGACCGAAGAGACCACCACCGGCGTGTTGCGCTTGAACGAAATGGCCGCCAAAGGCAGCCTGATGTTCCGCGCCATCAACGTGAACGACTCTGTGACCAAGAGCAAGTTTGACAACCTCTACGGCTGCCGCGAATCTTTGGTCGATTCGATCAAGCGCGCGACTGACGTGATGATTGCTGGCAAAGTGGCTTGCGTGGCTGGCTACGGCGACGTGGGCAAAGGTTCCGCACAAGCCTTGCGCGCTTTGAGCGCTCAAGTGTGGGTGACAGAGATCGACCCGATCAACGCCTTGCAGGCCGCGATGGAAGGCTACAAAGTGGTCACCATGGAATACGCCGCTGACAAGTGCGACATCTTCGTGTCTGCTACCGGCAACAAGAACGTGATCCGCTACGAGCACATGGCCGCCATGAAAGACGAAGCCATCGTTTGCAACATCGGTCACTTCGACAACGAAATCGATGTGGCTTCATTGGAAAAGTGCAAGTGGGACGAGATCAAGCCTCAAGTCGATCACGTCATCTTCCCTGATGGCAAGAAGATCACCTTGTTGGCCAAAGGCCGCTTGGTGAACTTGGGCTGCGCCACTGGCCACCCCAGCTTTGTGATGAGCTCAAGCTTTGCGAACCAAACGATCGCTCAGATCGAGTTGTTCACCAAACAAGACCAATACGAAGCAGGCAAGGTTTATGTGTTGCCTAAGCACCTCGACGAAAAAGTGGCGCGTTTGCACCTCAAGAAAGTCGGCGCCATGCTGACCGAGTTGAGCGACGAGCAAGCCGCTTACATCGGTGTGTCTAAGAACGGCCCATACAAAGCCGACACTTACCGCTACTAAGCACTTCACGGATGCGAGCTGACCAGCTACTCCTCGAACGTGGTTTAGCCGCTTCGCGCTCTCAAGCGCAGCGGCTGATTGCCTCGGGCGTGGAGTGGCGGTTGGGCACCAAGCCGTGGCAACGCGTGACCAAGAATGGGGACGAGTTGCCACTGCCTTGTGAAGTGCGTTTGCTAGACAGCGCTGAGGCACGTTATGTGTCTCGCGGCGGTTTGAAGCTAGAAGGTGCGCTGCACAGCAGCGGCCTAACGGCTCAAGGTTTGCGTTGCCTCGATGTGGGGCAAAGCACGGGCGGCTTCACCGATTGCTTGCTGCAGCAAGGTGCTGCACAAGTGGTGGGTTTGGATGTGGGGCACGGTCAGTTGCATCCGCGTTTGCGTGACGATGCGCGTGTGGTGTGTGTGGAGCGTATCAACGCCCGCGAGCTAGAAGCGAATGATGCGCGTGTGCCAGACGTGCGACAAGGATTTGATTTGGTGGTGGGTGATTTGTCTTTCATCTCGCTCACCCTCGTATTACCCGCGTTGCTGCCTTTGTTGAAAAAGGGTGGGGCGCTGCTGATGTTGGTCAAGCCGCAATTTGAATTGCAGCCCAGCGACATTGGCAAAGGCGGCTTGGTCAAAGACGAAGCCAGCTATGTGCAGGTCGAGGCGCGATTGCGCGAGGCCTGTGCTGCTTTGAATTTAGATGTGTTGGGCTATTGGCCCAGCGCCATTGCCGGTGGCGATGGCAATAAAGAATTTTGGATTGGTGCGCGTCGTGCGTGATGCGCCAACAAGTGAGACGGATATGAACGCGAATAACAGCTTGAGCATTGAGTTTTTTCCTCCTAAGACACCTGAAGGTGCAGAGAAGTTGCGCGCGGTGCGTCAGGCGCTGTACCCCCTCAAGCCGCAGTTTTGTTCGGTCACGTATGGTGCAGGTGGTTCTACGCAAGCCGGCACGATTTCTACCTTGAAAGAAATTTTGAGCGAAGGTATGGCTGCTGCATCGCACTTTTCGTGCATCGGTGCCACGCGCGACAGCGTGCGCCAACAACTGGCCGAGTTCAAAGCCATGGGCGTGAAGCGCTTGGTCGCTTTGCGTGGTGACTTGCCTAGTGGCTATGGCGCTGGTGGCGAGTTTCATTACGCCAGCGATTTGGTGGCCTTCATCCGCGCAGAAACGGGTGACGACTTCGGCATTGAAGTGGCCGCCTACCCAGAGATTCACCCACAAGCCAAATCGGCCGAGGCAGATTTACAAGCCTTTGCCACTAAGGTCAAAGCGGGCGCCGATTCGGCCATCACGCAATACTTTTACAACAGCGATGCATATTTCCGTTTCGTGGAAGATGCTGACAAGTTGGGCGTGCACATTCCTATCGTGCCGGGCATCATGCCCATCAGCAGCTCGTCTCAACTGCTGCGCTTCTCTGATGCGTGTGGCGCAGAAATCCCACGTTGGATCCGTTTGCGCTTGCAAGGTTACGGCGACGACATTGCGTCTATCAAAGCTTTTGGCTTGGAAGTCGTCACAGATTTGTGTGACCAGTTGCGTGCAGGCGGCGCGCCTGGGCTGCATTTCTACAGCATGAACCAAAGCGCCACCACGCTGGCTATTTGTAAAAACTTGGGCTTGACCGCCTAACGGTCGATAGCTTGATCTTCATCAAACACCTTTGCCCTAGGGTTTGACCAGGGTCAATGTCTTGCTTCCTCCATCGCTGTGAAATAAACAGTACGGGAATAGACCCGAGTTCAAGGAAGCAAAAAATGAAAAAAGTTCTTATCGCCGCCACTGTAGGCATGTTGGTTGCTGGTTCTGTCGCTGCTCAAGAGAGTCCTTGGTTGGTCCGTGCACGTGCTGTTCATTTGAATATGGCAAACGTTGACTCAACTGGTTTGGGTTTGACTGTGAATGACAAAACGATTCCCGAAGTGGACATCAGCTACTTCTTTAGCAAAAACATCGCTGCAGAATTGATCTTGACGGTTCCTCAAAAACAACACGTGTATTCGAACGGTGCAGATTTGGGTACGTTCAAGCACTTGCCACCGACTTTGACTGTGCAGTATCACTTCACTGACTTCACTGGCTACAAGCCATACGTGGGCGCAGGTTTGAACTACACCCAAATCACGGCTGAGAAGATCAGCGCTGGCGGAGGAACTAAGAACGTTACTTTGAGCGATAAAAGCGTTGGTGGCGCACTTCAGGCAGGTGTTGACATCCCGTTGACTAAGCAAGTGTCATTGAACATTGATGTGAAAAAGGTCTACTTGAAAACGCACGTTTATGTTGGCGGTGCAGATGGCGGAACGCTCAAACTCGACCCAGTCTTGTTCGGCGTGGGCGTCGGCTACCGCTTTTAAGCAGCAGCTTCTCCAAGCAAAAGGCCTCGCAGTGCGAGGCCTTTTTTCACGTGCGTGAAAGAATCAGCTTAGCCGCCCGACTCCACTGCCCAGCCGCGACCAGGGCCGCGTGCCAAGGCTTCTTCGATCACAGGCAATGCTTCGTTCAACAAAGGCTTCAGCGCGAAAGGTGGGTTGACGATGAACATGCCGCTGGCGCTCAGGCCCGTGTCGTTGCCGCCGGTTTTGCGGCCAATCGCCAAGGTGGCATGCAGCCATGGCTTTTTGACTTGGCTGCACAGGCCTTTGAGTTTGCGTGGCAAATCGTGCGCTTCGGGGCGGGGCACGATGGGGTACCACACGATGTAGGTGCCAGTTGCAAAACGCTTCAAGCTGTCTTGAATGCAATCGAGCACGCGGTAGTAGTCGTTTTTGATTTCGTAGCTAGGGTCAATCAGCACGCAGGTGCGGCGAGAGCCAGCGCTTGAAACAGGCGGCGGCAGCAAAGCTTTCAGCGACTCAAAACCATCCGCACGCATGACGCTAACGGTGCGGCCGGCTTCGAGCTGTTGCACGTTGCCCACCAGCGATTTGTGGTCGGTAGGGTGCAATTCAAACAGCTTCAGGCGGTCACGTGCTTCGTGGCGCAGCAGTTTGTGGATGATGAATGGCGAGCCCGGGTAAATCTTGTGGCTGCCTTTGGCGTTGAAGCCGGCCACCATGTCTAGGTAGTCGGTCAAGGCGGCGGGGCCTTTGAGGTTGAGCAGCTTCAGCACGCCTTCAGCGGCTTCGCCACTTTTTTCAGCATAGTCGCCGTCCAAGCGGTACAGGCCCGCGCCTGCATGGGTGTCCACAAACTGAATGCCTGCGTCTTTTTGCATCAAATGCTTCAAAGTGGCAATCAAAGTGAGGTGTTTGAGGACGTCGGCGTGGTTTCCGGCGTGAAAAGCGTGGCGATAACTAAACATAAGCAGGATGGTAACCCGCCAATTCGCCTTGTTTGGGCCAAATTTGCGCTAAGCGCTTGATTTTGCTTATAATCTTTGGCTCTGCAGCGTTTGAGTGGTCCCGCGGCAGAGGCTTTGTAAAAAGCATTTCCCACCTAAGAGGTTCTCAACAGAAGAACGCCGACCGTGGAAAAGGACCCTACAAACCAACTCTCCTTTTAGGATTTAACTATGTCTACATTCAGCGCAAAACCCGCTGACGTGGTGCATGAGTGGTTTGTGATTGACGCCACCGATAAGGTGCTCGGACGAGTAGCCAGCGAAGTTGCTCTCCGTTTACGCGGCAAACACAAAGCCATTTACACACCCCACGTCGATACAGGTGACTTCATCGTCATCATCAACGCATCCAAACTCAAGGTCACTGGTACCAAGTCTTTGGACAAGGTGTACTACCGTCACTCTGGTTATCCAGGCGGTATCACAGCTACAAACTTCCGTGACATGCAAGCCAAGCACCCTGGCCGCGCATTCGAGAAGGCCGTCAAGGGCATGTTGCCCAAAGGCCCACTCGGCTACGCCATGATCAAAAAGCTCAAGGTGTATGGCGGTGCTGAGCACCCACACACCGCACAACAGCCTAAAGTGCTGGACATCTAAGGAGCTGAAATGATTGGTGAATGGAACAACGGCACCGGCCGTCGCAAATCAAGCGTCGCTCGCGTGTTTCTGAAAAAAGGCTCCGGCAAAATCACGATCAACGGTAAAGACATCGCCGCATATTTCGGCCGTCAAACCTCGATCATGATTTCGAAGCAACCCTTGATGCTGACCAACAACGGCGAAGCGTTTGACATTCAAGTCAACGTGCACGGCGGTGGTGAGTCTGGCCAAGCTGGTGCAGTGCGTCACGGCATTACCCGCGCTTTGATCGACTACGACGCAGCTTTGAAGCCCGTCCTGTCACAAGCCGGTTACGTGACTCGCGATGCTCGTGAAGTCGAACGTAAAAAGGTTGGCTTGCACTCTGCTCGCCGCCGCAAGCAGTTCAGCAAGCGTTAATCCGCTTTCTGTTTTGCCAAAAGCCGCATGGGTTCGCCCTTGCGGCTTTTTTTTGGCGCGGGGCAATGCCCACATCAGCAACAGCGTTTCTCGGGCCTTGCGCAGCGCTATACCCGAGTAAAGCGATATACTTTTATGCATTGATTCAGGAGTCCTCACATGAGCGCAGTTGCCGAAAACGTCCAAACAGAAATGCCATCCCCATTCGTCTTCACCGACAGCGCGGCTGCCAAGGTGGCTGACCTGATTGCAGAAGAGGGCAACCCTGATTTGAAGTTGCGCGTGTTCGTGCAAGGTGGTGGCTGCTCAGGCTTTCAATACGGTTTTACATTCGATGAAATCGTGAACGAAGACGACACCACCATCAACAAAAACGGCGTGTCTTTGCTGGTTGATGCGATGAGCTACCAATACTTGGTGGGCGCAGAGATTGACTACAAAGAAGACTTGCAGGGCGCTCAGTTCGTCATCAAGAACCCGAACGCGACATCCACTTGCGGCTGCGGTTCGTCATTCTCAGCTTGATCGACAGGCCTCTAAAGCTCAGGCTTTAAAAATCCCACCCAGTATGCGGGCGCCTTGAGCGCCCGTTACTTTTGGTAGGTTGCCCGGCAGACCCAGCACGGTTTGGCGAGCCAGCCACGCAAAGGCGGCGGCTTCGACTTGCAAGGGCGGCATGCCGCGCTCAGCAGACGACAGCACGCGCACATTCGGCAGACCAGCCTGCAAGCGTTGCATCAGCAAACCATTCAGTGCACCACCACCACACACGATGAGCTCAGATGCATCTGCTGAATGGCGCAACACATCGTTCACGCAGGCACGTGCAGTGAATTCGGTAAGGGTGGCTTGCACATCTGCTGCATTTGCATCTGCGTAGCCGCTCAGTTGGTCCGCCAACCAGGTTGGATGAAACAAATCGCGCCCCGTGCTTTTGGGAGGTGATTGGTGCAAGAACGGCTCGGTCAGCATGGCCTGCAACAAAGGTTCAATCACGTTGCCGCTAGCGCCCCATGCACCGTTGTTGTCAAAGGCATTGCCGGTGTGCGCTTGGCACCAGTGGTCTAGCAATGCGTTGCCAGGGCTGCAGTCAAAACCCAGCACATCGCCATTCGCGTGCAGCACGCTGAGGTTGGCAATGCCGCCAATGTTGAGCACGCCCACGGTGTGGTCAGGTTGGCCAAAGATGCCTTGATGAAACACGGGCACCAGCGGCGCGCCTTGGCCACCTGCAGCCACATCACGACTGCGGAAATCGGCTACCACGTCAATGCCGGTGAGCTCGGCCAGCAAAGCTGGGTTGTTGAGTTGCAGCGTATAGCCCGTGCCATCAAACGCACCCGGTTGGTGGCGCACGGTTTGGCCGTGGGCGCCGATGGCACGTACATCGCGCGCGCTTGTACGTGTTTCTGCCAGCAAGGCTTGCACGGTTTGCGCGTACACGCGCACAAGTCCGTTGGCCGCTAAGGCGGCGCGGTGTAGTTCGTTGTCCGAGGGGGTGTTGAGCGCGAGCAGCTCTTGTTTGAGTGTTGACTCAAAAGGCATGGCATGGTGTGCCAAGACGCGTGGCTGAGCGCCGCTGAAATCTGCCAACACACCGTCCACACCGTCAAGCGAGGTGCCGGACATCAAGCCAATGAAAAGCTTCTGTGATGTTCCTGCCGTCGACATTTATTCGGCGCTGCTCACTTGGCTGGTGGCTGCAGCGGCGAGGTCAACTTTGGCAATGGCTGCGTGGCGCTTGAACTGCTCGCGTGCCGCGGCAGACACTTCCACCGCCACGCTTTGGCGCGCCATGGTGAGTGGGTCTTTGTGTTGCCCATTCACGCGGAATTCAAAATGCAAATGTGGACCAGTGGCCCAGCCGGTTGAACCGACCAAGCCGAGTGTTTGACCCTGCATGACCGATTGGCCACGTTTGACGTTGATGCGACTCAGGTGTGCGTACACGGTGGTTTGGCCGCTGGCGTGTTTGACCATCACCACATTGCCAAAGCCGCCCTGTGAGCCAGCCACATCCACAATGCCTTGACCCACGCTGCGCACCGGCGTGCCGGTGGGCGCTGCATAGTCGACGCCTAAGTGTGCGCGCCAGGTTTGCAGAATCGGGTGAAAGCGCATTTTGAAACCACTGGTCACGCGCGAGAAAGCGAGTGGCGAAGCCAAATAGGCACGACGCAGGCTGATGCCATCGGCGTTGTAGTAGCCGCCTTCTTTGGCGCCGGCTTCTTTGAACCAAAACGCTTGATGTGTTTTGCCGTTGTTCACAAACTCGGCCGAAATCACGCGGCCCGTGCGCAGCACTTCGCCATCGGCTTCGAGCGACTCATACACCACGGCAAATCGGTCACCCTTGCGCAGGGCGCGGTGAAAGTCGATGTCGCCTGCAAAGATGTCGGCCAATTGGCTGGCCACGTTGTCGGGGATGTTGGCATCATCCGTGGCGGCAAACAAGGAGCTTTGAATCGTGCCGTTGCCCATGCGGGGGCTGACGTTCAAGCGTGCCGTCTCTTCGCGCTCTGTGAAACCGTTGGGGGTGCGCTCCATCACCCAGCGGGTGAAGCTTTCGCCATCGTCGTTGGCCCAGCGTGCCGTCAGGCGTGTGAGTTTGTGTTCGGTGTCACCCTCCACGCTGACAAGGCGGCCTGCACGACCGATGAACTTTTGGCGCGGGGTGCGTGCATCTCGCAGGTAAGCAGCGGCTTCTGGATCGCTCAGGCCCAAGCGTGAAAGCAGGCTGTCGGCTGAGTCGCTCGAGCGGGTGACGTCCGAGCGGAACAGTTGCAGTGATGGATCAGCCCACAAGCTGGGCAGCGACAAGGTATTGACGCTTTCCACCACTTGGCTCAAGGGAAGTTTGGAGGCGCCGTCATCCAAGTTGGCGACCGCAAATGCACCGCCACCGAGGACGGAGAGTGCGATGGCTACGCCCGCCAAAACGCGGCGGTGTTGTGTGTGAAGGCTGTTTTGCAGGCTCTTGGCCCACAACGAAAACGATGTCTGCAAGGTATTTCTCCAGCAGTAGGTAGAAGGCGGGGACTCCATCCCAAAGCCTCAAGGTTTGGGCCTCTAAAATCAGGCGCAAACACCAAACCGTTGAGTATACCTTGGACGGTAAAAAATCCTTATGAATCAAGCATCTTTACAAACTTCCCCCGTCGCCCATCCCGTCACCGACCGTGTGCTCGAAGCCTTGGCTGTGACCAAGCGCGGCTGCGAAGAACTGATTCCAGAAGATGCGTGGGTGAAAAAGCTCGCACGCTCCGAAGCCACAGGCCAACCGCTGCGCATCAAATTGGGTTTGGACCCCACAGCGCCCGACATTCACATCGGCCACACCGTGGTGCTCAACAAAATGCGCCAGTTGCAGGACTTGGGGCATCAAGTCATCTTTTTGATCGGCGACTTCACCAGTTTGATTGGTGACCCATCAGGCCGCAACAGCACGCGCCCACCGCTCACACCTGAGCAAATCAAGGTGAACGCTGAGACGTATTACAAGCAAGCCTCGTTGGTGCTCGACCCCGCCAAAACCGAAATTCGCTACAACAGCGAGTGGTGCATTCCATTGGGTTCGATGGGCATGATTCAGCTCGCGTCCAAGTACACCGTGGCGCGCATGATGGAGCGCAACGACTTTCATGACCGCTTCCACGCCAACACGCCCATCAGCGTGCACGAGTTTTTGTACCCGCTCATGCAGGGTTACGACTCTGTGGCCTTGAAGGCTGATTTGGAGTTAGGCGGTACCGATCAAAAATTCAACTTGCTCATGGGTCGCCATTTGCAAGCCGAATACGGTCAAGAAGCGCAGTGCATCTTGACTATGCCACTGCTCGAAGGTTTGGATGGCGTTGAAAAAATGTCCAAGTCCAAAAACAACTACATCGGTATCAGCGAAGAGCCCAACACCATGTTTGCCAAGGTGTTGTCGATCTCGGACGTGCTGATGTGGCGCTGGTACACCTTGTTATCGTTTAAGTCGATGGCCGACATCGAAGCCTTGAAAAAAGAAATCGAAGGCGGCCGCAACCCCAAAGACGCCAAGGTGGCTTTGGCCAAGGAAATCACCGCACGCTTCCACGGAGCCGCAGCGGCCGATGCGGCGGAACAAGACTTCATCAACCGCAGCAAAGGTGGCGTGCCCGATGAAATTCCAGAGGTGTCGCTCAGCGGCGCACCCATGGGCATTGGCGCTTTGCTCAAAGCCGCTGGCTTGGCCCCCTCCAGCAGCGAAGCCAACCGTTTGATTGACGGCGGTGGTGTGCGTGTGGACTCCAGTGTGGTGAGCGACAAAGGCTTGAAGCTCGACGCCGGAACGTTTGTGGTGCAAGTGGGCAAACGCAAATTTGCGCGTGTCACATTGGCTTAATCGGCCGCCACTAGACTGCGCGCATGAACACCCACACGCTTGAAAAAGGGCTCTCGCCCAAAGGCTTGCTTTGGGCCTCGGTCGTGGTGGCGTGCATCACCATCGCACTCAAAACCTTGGCATGGCACCTCACCGATTCGGTGGGGTTGTTGTCCGATGCGATGGAGTCGCTGGTGAACTTAGCCAGCGCCATCTTTGGCCTGATGATGGTCACCGTCGCGGCCATGCCTGCCGACGAAGACCATCCTTATGGTCACCACAAGGCTGAGTATTTTTCGTCTGGCTTTGAAGGCATCCTCATCGTGGTTGCTGCGCTGGGCATCATGTGGGCAGCGGGGCATCGCATCTTAGACCCGCAACCCTTAGAGCAAGTGGGCGTTGGTTTGGCCTTGTCTGTGGCCAGTTCTGCGCTGAATGGTGTGCTGGCTTGGGTGATGTTTCGTGCGGCCAAAACTCACCGCTCGATTGCACTAGAGGCCGATGCACGTCACTTGGTGACCGATGTGTGGACCTCTGCGGGTGTGGTGGTGGGCATCGCCTTGGTCAGCTACAGCGGTTGGTTGTGGTTGGATGCCGTGGTTGCGATTGGCGTGGCATTGAACATCCTCAAAGAAGGCTGGCATTTGATTTGGGGTGCCTCACAAGGCTTGATGGATGAGGCGGTCGAGCCCGAGGTGCTGGCGCAAATTAACAAGGTGTTGCACGACCTGTCGATGGCCCATGAAGAAGTGGGCGCCGACCACACGCACCTAGTGCGTTTCGATCACATCATCACGCGCAAAGCAGGTCAACGTCGTTTTGTGGACTTGCACATGCACATGCCTGCCGAGTGGACCTTGGGCCGAGCCGCCATGTTTCGCGCCAATGTGGAGCAATCGTTGATGAAGGCAGTGCCCGGTTTGCGCGCCACCATTCAGCTGTTGCCCAACGATGTGGAAGCGCATCTGGACGACCCGCTCGATGTGAACTAAGCCACGCGCCATGCCGAGGTGGCGAACCGAGGCCCTCAGAAAGAGACATGAATGAAAGCAGTTTTACAACGCGTGAGCGAAGCCCGTGTGGTGGTGGACGGTCAAACTGTCGGTGAGATTGCACAAGGCTTGTTGGTACTGCTGTGCGCCGAGAAAGGTGACACCGACGCTGTCGGCCAAAAGATGCTCGACAAAATTCTGAAGCTGCGCGTGTTCTATGACGACGCAGGCAAGATGAACCGCAGCGTCACCGATGTGAATGGTGGTTTGTTGGTGGTGAGTCAGTTCACCTTGGCTGCTGACACCAGCAGCGGCACGCGCCCCAGCTTTACCAGTGCGGCACCCGCCGACGAGGGGCGCCGCTTGTATGACTGGTTTGTGGCGCAAGCCAAAGCGCAGCACCCGCAGGTGCAAACGGGCATCTTTGGCGCAGACATGCAAGTTCATTTGGTGAACGATGGCCCTGTGACCATCCCAATCACGATAATCGGTGCATGACCGATACAAAAAATACCGCTACGACCTTTGCTTCTCTGAGCCTCGCGGCCTCTTCATTAGATAACTTGACGCAGCTGGGCTACACCCAGATGACCCCCATCCAAGCCGCGAGCTTGCCCCTCACCTTGGCTGGGCGTGACCTGATTGCCCAAGCCAGCACAGGTAGCGGCAAGACCGCCGCCTTTGGTATCCCTTTGGTCGAGAAGCTCGACCCAGCGCTGTTCGACGCGCAAGCCATGATCTTGTGCCCCACACGCGAACTGGCAGACCAAGTGACACAAGAGATTCGCCGCTTGGCCCGTGCTGTGGGCAACATCAAGGTGGTCACGCTGTGTGGTGGCGTGGCCTTGCGTGGGCAGACTGTGAGCTTGGAGCACGGTGCGCATGTTGTGGTGGGTACGCCCGGCCGCATCATGGACCACTTAGAGCGCGGCTCACTCAGCTTGCAAGGCTTGAAGATGTTGGTGCTCGACGAGGCCGACCGCATGTTGGATATGGGTTTCTTTGACGACATCGCCAAGGTGGCACGTCAGTGCCCCAAAGACCGCCAAACTTTGTTGTTCTCGGCGACGTACCCTGAAGGTATTGCCAAACTCGCATCGCAGTTCATGCGCGAGCCACAAACAGTCAAGGTGCAAGCCCAGCACGACGCGCAAAAAATCAAACAGATTTTTTACGAGGTGAGCAACAACGAACGCTTGCACGCCGTATCGCAACTGCTCAACCACTTCCGCCCTGAATCCACGCTGGCGTTTTGCAACACCAAGCAGCAATGCCGCGATTTGGTGACTGTGCTGCAAGCTCAGGGCTTCAGTGCTTTGGCTTTGTTTGGTGAGTTGGAACAACGCGAGCGTGACCAAGTGCTGGTGCAGTTTGCCAACCGCAGTTGCTCGGTGCTGGTGGCCACCGATGTGGCGGCGCGTGGCTTGGACGTGGCGAATTTAGAAGCCGTCATCAACGTGGATGTGACGCCGGATTCGGAAATTCACATCCACCGTATCGGCCGTACAGGCCGCGGTGACGCTGAAGGTTTGGCTTTGTCACTCGTCAGCATGGACGAGATGGGCAACGTGGGCAAGATTGAACTCTTGCAAAACCGAGAGTCCACTTGGGCGCCGCTCAGCAGCCTCACGCCCGCAGCAGGTGGCATCTTGCAGCCGCCGATGGCGACTTTGCAAATTGTGGGGGGGCGCAAAGAGAAGATTCGCGCAGGCGACGTGTTGGGCGCGCTTACGGGAGACGCAGGCTTCACCAAAGAGCAAGTGGGCAAGATCAACGTGAACGAGTTTTCCACCTACGTGGCGGTGGAGCGCAGCATTGCGCGTGAAGCCGTCAAGCGTTTGAGCGCAGGGCGCGTCAAAGGCAAGACGGTGAAAGTGCGTTTACTGGAAGACGCCCTAGGTCGTTAATCGACCTGCATAGGGTTTGGCGTTAATACGGGCAAGGCAAGCCGAGGTTTGCCATGATGAACATCTCTAAGGTTTCCATCTCAATGGCATCTTTTTCAGAGGTTTCGTGGTCATAGCCTTGGGCATGCAACGCACCGTGAATCAGCAAATGCGCGTAGTGTTTTTGTAGCGACTTGCCTTGCTCTTTGGCTTCGGCTGCTACCACGGGTGCACACAGCACGAGGTCGGCCATCACCATTGGGGCTTGGGCGTAGTCAAACGTCAGCACATTGGTGGCGTAGTTTTTCTTGCGGTAACTGCTGTTTAAAGCCTGGCCTTCTTCCGCGTCGACGATGCGCACCGTCATTTCGGCGTCATGCGCCAAGGCGCTGCGAATGCAGCGGTTCACAAAGGCACGGGGCAATGCAGCGCGGTGGCGCGCGGCGTAGGGCACATCGCCAAATTGCAGGGTCAGGTCTAAGGTGGGCAGTGCCATATTTTTAAGATTGTTTGCGTGAAGGGGCGCCGGTGGTGGCTGTGCGTTGTGCGTCATACGCGTCGACGATGCGGGCCACGAGTGGATGGCGCACCACGTCTGCGCTGGTGAAGCGGGTGACTGAAATGCCTTTGACGCGTTTCAACACGCGCTCGGCATCAATTAGTCCACTCAGTTGCCCCTTGGGCAAGTCAATCTGGCTCACGTCACCTGTGACCACCGCTTTGGCGCCAAAGCCAATGCGAGTGAGGAACATCTTCATTTGTTCGGGCGTGGTGTTTTGCGCTTCGTCCAAGATGACAAACGCATTGTTGAGGGTGCGGCCACGCATGAACGCAAGTGGCGCAATTTCAATCGCGTTGCGTTCGAAGGCTTTTTGCACACGGTCGTAACCCATCAGGTCATACAACGCGTCATACAAGGGGCGCAGATACGGGTCCACCTTTTGGCCCAAGTCACCAGGCAAGAAGCCCAGCTTTTCGCCAGCCTCAACAGCAGGCCGGGTCAGCACAATGCGTTGCACAGCGCTGCGCTCCAGCGCATCCACTGCGCAGGCCACAGCCAGATAAGTTTTGCCCGTGCCAGCGGGGCCAATGCCAAAGCTGATGTCATGTGCTGCAATGTTGTCGAGGTAGGCAGCCTGTGTGGGCGTGCGTGGACGCAAGTCCGTGCGGCGAGTTTGCAGCGTGGGGATGTCTTCTTCGGCCATCGCGCTGTCACCCGCCAGCATGAGTTGCACTTGCTCTGGCGGGATGGCTTTGGTGGCACGTTCATACAAGGCTTGCAGCACCTCCATGGCACGGGTGGCTTTGGCTTTGTGGCCATCCACTTTGAACTGCTCGTGACGGTGGGCGATCTTCACGTTTAGCGCTAGTTCGATGGTGCGTAGGTGTTCGTCGGTGGGGCCGCACAAATGCGACAGACGGGTGTTGTTATGCGGGGTGAAGGTGTGGCGAAGAATCAAGTCGATAATCTCTCAAAAGGTCCCCAATGATAGGCAAGATGTGATTGGCAAATTAAGCGGCATTCTCAGCGAGAAAAATCCACCCCAAGTTTTGGTGGACTGCAACGGCGTGGGCTACGAAGTCGACGTGCCCATGAGCACGTTTTACAACCTGCCCGCCAATGGCGAAAAAGTGTCCTTGCTCACGCACTTTGTGGTGCGTGAAGACGCGCAAATTTTGTTTGGTTTTGGCACTGCATCAGAACGCGCCACGTTTCGCTTGCTCATCAAAATCTCAGGCGTAGGCCCACGTATGGCCCTTGGTATTTTGAGTGGCTTGAGTGCTGACGAGTTGGCCCGTGCAGTGTCTGACCAAGATGCAGGTCGCCTCACCAAAGTGCCGGGCATTGGCAAGAAAACGGCAGAGCGTTTGTTGCTCGAGCTCAAAGGTAAGTTGGGTGCAGACCTCGGCCCCCATTTGTTTTCCACGCCCGACCACCAAAGCGACATCTTGCAAGCCTTGCTGGCACTGGGTTACAACGACAAAGAAGCCGCTGCCGCGCTCAAGGCGTTGCCAGCGGATGTGGGTGTTAGCGACGGCATCAAGCTGGCGCTGAAATCTTTGGCTAAATAAAGCATGAGCATTCAAACAGACGATTTCGCGCCTTCCCCCGTGCCTTCGCGCGTGGTGTCTGCCGCACCCGTGTCGCCCAACGAAGAAGCGATAGAACGCGCCTTGCGCCCCAAGCTGCTGCAAGAGTACGTGGGCCAAATGAAGATGCGTGAACAGCTTGAAATCTTCATTGGCGCGGCCAAGATGCGCAACGAGGCACTTGACCATGTGCTGCTGTTTGGCCCGCCCGGTTTGGGCAAAACCACGTTGAGCCACATCATTGCCCAAGAGCTGGGCGTGAACTTGCGCTCCACCAGCGGCCCTGTGCTGGAGAAGCCCAAAGACTTGGCTGCGCTGCTGACTGGCCTAGAAAAAAACGACGTGTTGTTCATCGACGAGATTCACCGCTTGTCACCCGTCGTAGAAGAAATTTTGTATCCCGCGCTAGAGGACTACCAAATCGACATCATGATTGGTGAAGGCCCTGCGGCCCGCAGCATCAAGCTCGATTTGCAGCCCTTCACCTTGGTAGGCGCCACCACCCGTGCAGGGATGTTGACCAACCCACTGCGTGATCGCTTTGGCATTGTGTCGCGCCTAGAGTTTTACACCGCCGAAGAGCTGCAACGCATCGTGGTGCGCAGCGCGGGCTTGCTGGACACGCCGATGGATGCGGAAGGTGGTTTTGAGATTGCGCGTCGCTCACGCGGCACGCCGCGCATTGCCAACCGCTTGCTGCGCCGTGTGCGCGATTACGCGGATGTGAAGGGCAATGGCCGCATCACCCTTGAGATGGCCAACAAGGCGCTGGCCATGCTCGATGTGGACCCGCAAGGTTTTGACTTGATGGACCGCAAATTGTTGGAAGCAGTGATTCATCGCTTTGACGGCGGCCCCGTGGGCCTCGACAACATTGCTGCCAGCATCGGTGAAGAGCGCGACACGATTGAAGACGTGATTGAGCCGTATTTGATTCAGCAAGGTTTCTTGCAGCGCACGCCACGTGGCCGCATGGCCACTTTGGCGGCGTACCGCCACTTGGGTGTCACGCCGCCCAAGGCGATTGGCGACGTCACCACAGATTAAGTGGTGGTTTCGTCGCGAGGCGCGCCATGTGCTTCATCAAAGTGCGACACATCACCCCAGCCCACCAGGCTCAAGCCCTGAGGCGTCCATAGCAATCGGTTGATGGCCGCATTGCCCAAGTGCCATGTGCGTGGTGCTTCCACGGATTGGTTGGTGGCTAAGCGATACAGCGCATCCATCACGCCGCCGTGCGCGACCAACACAATTTGTTCGCCAAGGTGTTGACTTGCCAGTTCATTCACGCAGTGGCTAATTCGCTCGCGCAAGACCGTCAGAGACTCGCCGCCCGACGGCGCCCAATGTGGGTCACGTCCACGCCAAAGTTTGCATTCTTCTGCG
>CAUPNL010000041.1:0-16595 GCA_963512655.1 uncultured Limnohabitans sp.
GCCTGATCACACTTAATAACGCCACGTTGATCACTCCTGTGTCTCCTGCTCAATGCTGAGCAGGACAGTTTGACTACGTGGGTCAAATTTGGATGCAAATACCTAGGTTTAGTGGCTCACTATTGGATGCAATTCAACAGGGAGAGGCCAAATAGCTGCGCTTTTTGCTTATCCTCGGAACCTCGGCCTTCATAGGTAAGGGCTGTGGTGCGAAGTCCTTGGGCTTTGAAGAACGCACGCACAGTTTTGGCCCGCTCTTGGGCAATGCTGCGATTGAGGGTTTCATTGGATTCATCATCGGCAAATCCAATTACATGAACTTTGACGTCGGGGAACGTTTTGTATTTGATGTTGATTTTTTGAACGATGTTTTCAAGCTCTTGCCGACCATCCGGACTAATGGCGTGAATTTCAGTTTTCTTGAGGTCAAAGATGGCGTCCGAGCCAAAGGTGATGACGTTGGGGTCAAACACGATGCGGGTGTCTTCAGCTTCGCGGCAGGGCTGCACGCCGGGCACGCGGCTGAGGGTGTGCATTTGTTGTTTGGCGTTGGCCAGCTCGGCGGCAGCGGTTTGAGGGGTGACGACGTCGATGCGGCTTTTTTGACCGGCCATTTCCGCCACGCGCAGGTACACGGACTGGCCGCCTTTCATGGCCACGGTGTGACGGGTATCAAGCTCAGGGTTGATGTCGGCTGTGACGTCAGGCAGAAAGCGGGTGCGGACCTCGGCCTTTTTACCGACGAGGCAAACCACGGAGAAGGCTTCTTTTTGCAAAGAGGCGTGGTAGCGGTCGTTCAGGTACACCGAAACAACGCCCACTTGGTCGGTGGGTTTGTCTGTGGCTTTGCGGGTGTCTAAGGGGGCGCGGTAGAGAACGAGGCGGGTTTGTTCGCCAGCAACGCTGTTGACGGCGGCGTAGGTTTCGCCCAAGGGTTTGTTAACACCGTATTTGGGTTTGCTAGGCGCTTTGTCTTTGTCGGTTTGCGCGTGGGCTTGCAAGCACAACGCCGTTGTTACAACCGACAAAATTGCAAGGTGCCAACGCACTGCGCGTTGGTTGAGAATTGAAACCATCAAAAACCACCAAAATTGAATTCGGCAGTTGCGCTCACCACAAGCGTAAAAACCGGAAGAACCACAGAAACTGGCGCTTAAACGCCAAAATAGACAAAAATGATTGTCTGGGGTTTTCCCGATTTCGTACATACGCCAATTGGCGTATTAAGCCTGATTTAATTGGGGTTTTTGGAGGTTTTGACCGGTGCTTTCAATGAAAGTGAGTGCGACTTTTTAAGCGTCGTTGCGCTTCATTCGTTCGCTTTTCCAATACACGTCGTCACCGCCATTCATGCGGTTGAGCACGCGGGCCAAAACAAACATGAGATCGCTCAAGCGGTTGAGGTATTGGCGAGGAGCTTCGCGAATGGCTTCTTCGTTGCCGAGGGCCACGACCGCACGCTCGGCTCGGCGAGCCACGGTGCGACACACATGGGCCAATGAGGCGCCGCGTGTGCCTGCGGGCAAGATGAATTCTTCGAGCTTGGGGAGTTTGGCGTTGTAGGTTTCGAGCGCGGTGTCCAGGGCCTGCACGGCTTCTTCTTTGAGCAACTCAAAACCAGGAATGGACAGCTCGCCACCGAGGTTGAATAGCTGGTGCTGGATCTCAACCAGCACGTGGCGCACGTCTTGCGGCATGTCTTCACACAACAAAACGCCGATGTTGGAATTGAGTTCATCCACCTCGCCCATGGCGTGCACGCGCAAGCTGTTTTTAGAGACGCGTTGGTTGTTGCCCAGGCCGGTGGTGCCAGCGTCGCCAGTGCGGGTGGCGATTTGTGAGAGTCGGTTGCCCATGTGGTTTGCCTCTGTTGTTTGGTTTTTGGCTTATTTTGCCTGTCACACGGGTGCTCTGGCTGACAGGAACATCATTCTTAGAATGAGGCATTGCTTAGGAGACATCTCATGAACGCCCCCATCGACCACCAACACCTCACGCCCGCCGTGGCACAACGCGAGGTGCCCGCTGAAATGATTGCCGCTTTGCAGGCGCGTTTCGGGGCGAACTGCTCAACCGCGTTGGTGGTGCGTGAGCAGCACGGGCGCGATGAGTCGCCCTTCACGCACGTGCCGCCGCCTGCTGCGGTGGTGTTTGCCGAAAGCACGCAAGATGTGGCCGACGCGGTGAAGTTAGCTGCGCAATACAAAGTGCCAGTGATTCCGTTTGGCGTGGGCTCGTCGCTGGAAGGCCATTTGCTGGCGGTGCAAGGCGGCATCAGCGTGGACGTGAGCCGCATGAACCAGGTGCTGAGCATCAACGCCGAAGACCTGACGGTGACGGTGCAACCGGGCGTGACGCGCAAGCAGTTGAACGAAGAAATCAAGAGCACAGGTTTGTTTTTTCCGATCGACCCCGGTGCGGATGCGTCGATTGGCGGCATGTGCGCCACGCGTGCGAGCGGAACCAACGCGGTGCGCTACGGCACGATGCGCGAGAACGTGTTGACACTAGAAGTAGTCACAGCAAGTGGCGAGGTGATTCGCACAGGCACACGCGCCAAGAAATCGGCAGCGGGCTATGACCTGACGCGCTTGTTTGTGGGCAGCGAAGGCACCTTGGGTGTGATGACAGAAATCACACTGCGCATTTACCCACTGCCCGAGGCGGTGTCGGCGGCGGTGTGCTCGTTCCCCAGCATTGAGGCTGCCGTGCACACGACGATCACCACCATTCAAATGGGTGTGCCCATCGCGCGTGTGGAGTTGTTAGATGGTGGTTCTGTGAAGATCGTGAACCAGTACGCCAAGTTGAATTTGGCTGAGACGCCTTTGTTGCTGATGGAGTTTCACGGTTCACCCGCCGGTGTGAAAGAGCAAGCCGAGACGGTGCAAGAGATTGCTGCCGAGCACGGCGGTGTGGCGTTTGAATGGGCCACCACGCCCGAAGAGCGCACGCGCTTGTGGACGGCGCGACACAACGCCTACTTTGCTGCAATTCAAAGCCGCCCCGGTTGCCGCGCCGTGACCACCGACACCTGTGTGCCGATCAGCCGCTTGGCCGATGCCATGTTGGATTCACTGGCCGAGGCGGATGCGTCTGGCCTGCCCTACTTCTTGGTGGGCCACGTGGGCGATGGCAACTTCCATGTGGGGTATTTGATTGACCCGAACAACCCGCAAGAACACGCGCTGGCAGAAAGCCTGAACCACAAGTTGGTGGCGCGTGCGTTGAGCTTGGGCGGCACCTGCACCGGTGAGCACGGCATTGGTTTGCACAAGATGGATTTCTTGCGTGCCGAAACGGGCGAAGGCGCAGTGGACATGATGCGCACCATCAAGCGGGCCTTAGACCCAGACAACATCATGAACCCAGGGAAGATTTTTTCTCTATGAGCATCTGCGCCACTTGGGCGCAGACCTTGACAGCATCAAAGGGTTTGAGCACCACGGCGTTCACGCCCGCAGCCGAGAAACGCTCTAGGTCTTGTGGGTTGACGTTGGCGGTGAGGCCCAAGACGGGGGTGCCGCACGCAGGCGCGTTCAAGGTTTGACGCAAGGCCGTGGTGGCTTCGATGCCATCCATCTCGGGCATGACCATGTCCATGAGGACCACGTCAAAGGGTTGCTGACGCAGGGCTTCTAGTGCTTTGAGGCCGTTGTCGGCTTCGACCAGTACGCAGTTGGGCCAGTTGTTTTTGAGGATCTGGCGCACCAGCAATCGGTTGATGGGATGGTCGTCGACGACCAAGAAGTGGGGCACAGTGTTGATGGGGGTGCTGGGTGTTTTGGCCTTGGGAGGCTGGACCACGGGTGCATCTACTTCCACCAAGGGTAAGGTGAACCAAAACATAGAGCCTGCACCCGAAATGCTTTCAAAACCAATGTGGCCGCCCATCAACTCGACCAAACGCTGGGTGATGGACAAACCTAGGCCGTTGCCGCCGTAGCGGGACTGGGTGTCGTCTTCGGCTTGCACAAAGCGTTGGAAGATTTTGGGCTGCTGCGCTGCAGGAATGCCGATGCCACTGTCGCGCACAGAAAAATGCACGCACAAGGGCTGTTGGCGCACATGCAGGGTGACGTGCCCTTGGTGTGTGAACTTGATGGCGTTGCCAAGCAGGTTGACCAAGATTTGCATCAGACGGTGACGATCTGCGCTGACCCAATGGGGCACGTTGTCGTCAATGGTGCACACGTATTGCAGGTGCATGCTTTCGACGCGTTGGGCAAATAAATCAAACGCGGTATGAATGGTGTCGCGCAGAGCAAAGGTTTCAGGTTGGACGTTGATCTTGCCAGCTTGCAACTGCGAGTAGTCAAGCACGTCGTTGATGACGGTGAGCAAGTGGTCGGCTGATTGACGGGTGTGGTTGAGAATTTTCAGCGCTTGGGGGTTGTCAGACACGCGTGCAAGAAGCATGTTGTTGAAGCCCAAAATGGCGTTCATAGGGGTGCGCAATTCGTGGCTGACGGTGGCGATGAAGAGTTCGCGCAAAGCGGCTGTGCGCAGCAGTTCTTTGCGCTTTTCTTCTAACTCGAGGTTGCGTTGCAAACTGGCCGCGTAGGCTTGACGAAAGAGGTTGTCGTACAAAAACGGAACAGTGATGACGATGAGCGTGACCACCGAGTAACTGGCAAACGACGACATGACTTGCGCGGCACCCAAAGTAGGGTTGGCGGGCAACCAGCCTTGCCAAGTGATGTAGGCCATGACGAGTTGTACGCAAACCACGACCAACATCCAGAGCAAGCCTGTGAGTCGACTGATGGCATAAAAGGGGATCAAAGGGATGGCAATCATCCATGCCATGCGAGGCGAAAAGATGCCACCAGACATTGACGACGCATAACAAACTTGCAGCAAGGCCGCCGACAGGCCAAGGTTCACGGCCCAACCTAAAGGCACGCCCCAAATGAATAAGACTTGCAATATCACCAGCACCACAGCAAAGGCCAAGGGGACTGGTACGCCGTTGGGGTAAGGCGTGATGAGGGCTAGCACCACCATGACACCGATGAGCAACCACACAACGAAGAACAAATAGGGCAAGCGACCTTCTTGAAAGCGCTTGGGTAACCGAGGTACAGCCCAGGCGGCGAGGCTGTCAAATTTACTCACGCTCATGCTTGGCCTTTGGCAGCGTGCGCCGCGAGTACGCCTGAGATTTTGGTGATGAGTTGTTGCTCGTCCAAGGGTTTGTGCAACACATCATCCATACCTGAGGCCAAACAGCGGTCTTGGTCCACAGGGTTGGCGCTGGCGGTGAGCGCGAGCACGGGCATGTGGCACACAGGAGGTGCAAAGGTTTGACGCAAAGTTTGCGTGACTTGCATGCCGTCCATCTCGGGCATGACCATGTCCATCAGGACCAAATCAAAGGCTTGCGTGTGAAGTTTTGCCAATGCGACCGGCCCGCTGTTGGCTTCCACAATGTTGGCTTTGGGAAAACATTTTTTCAGCATCATGCGCGCAACCAGTAGGTTGACGGCGTTGTCGTCCACCAGCAAGATTTGCAAGGGTTTGTCGATGAGCATGCGCGCCATTTCAGCGGCGGCTTTGGCTTCTTGCACAGCCACGCTGCGCATGGGCAGCTGAAACCAAAAGCGTGCGCCCTGCCCCTGCATGCTGCTCACGCCAATGGTGCCGCCTTGCAGGGTGACCAAGCGCTCGCAAATGGACAGGCCCAATCCGGTGCCACCATATTGACGGTTGGTTTGCAAATCTGCGTGCTCGAAGCCGTTGAAGATTTGTTTTTGGCGATCGGCCGCAATGCCAATGCCTGTGTCTTGGACTTCAAACAACACGCCGCCACCGACGGCCTGAGCCCGCACATGAATGCTGCCGGCTGCGGTGAATTTGAGGGCGTTGTCGAGCAAGTTGTGCAGTACCTGTACCAAGCGCTGACGGTCGCCTTTGAGCCACATGTTGTGCACCGCACGTGCGTCTAGTTGCAGGACGAGGCCTTTGCTTTGGGCTTTGGTTTCAAAGGGGGCAATGGCGTTTGCCATGGCTTCGTGCAAAGAGAATTCTTCTTCGCGCAAGGTCAAGCGACCGGCTTGGAGTTGTGAAAAATCTAAGATGTCGTTGACGACTTGCAGCAGCTGTTCGGTGGAGCGGCGAATGTGATCGACCACTTGTGCGTCTTCTTCGCGTACAGCCAATTCTGTGCGCAAGATGCCATTGAGCCCCAAGATGGCGTTCATGGGCGTGCGTAACTCGTGCCCGACCGAGGCAATGAATTCGTCTTTGTGAGCTTGTGCGCGCATGAGGGCTTGGTGTGTTTGCTCCAACTCGGCGTTGCTTTGGTCCATCTTGGCCACTTGACTGCGGTGCATCCGCTCGGTGACAAACACCACAAACATCGCAAGGCTCAGGACAAAAAGTTTATTGGCCACGGTCCAAGCCATGACGTCGTTGGCCATGTTGATGTCGCTGTTGACCAGCCCTTGTTGGCTGATGAGCAACAACAACAAATTGGCCACAAACACCACCAAGACCCACAGCACAGCAGCCATTCGATCGAGCAACAAAATGGCGGGTAGCACAGCGGCTGTCATCCACACCATGACTGGCGAATTGATGCCCCCGGTCATGGCCGCAAGATAAGCCACATAAGAGATAGACCACAAAAGGGTGCCGTGCGCGATGAGCCCATAGGATGCACCCAACAGCAACAGCACCAACAAACCCCAATAGCCCGCAGTGCCCACCAAGTTGGCAACGTGGTTGTAATCGGTGTGTGGAATGAAGTAAAAAGGCAATGAACACGCGCCCACCAGAAGCAACATATAGGTGAGCAAGCTGCGACGACGCTCTAAGCTAGAGCCTTCAAAAAAGCTCTTTGGCAAAAAAACGTGTTGCAGATGTTGAAGCATGTTCAAGGCTTGCGAAGTTTGTCAATCAATCCGTTGAGTTCATCGATGGAGCCAAACTGAATGGCGAGCTCGCCCAACTCCTCGACTCTGCCATGGCGTTTGACACGTTTTTTGACGCGCACTTCAACTTGTGCGGTGAGCAGATCAGAAAGTTCTTCTTCGACACGTTTGATGTCGCGCGATTTTTCACTCTTGGGCTTTTGCGGCACGAGGTTGAATTCGGCACTGAGTTTTTTGACCAAGCTTTCGGCTTCACGCACCGACATTTTTTTGGCACTGATTTGATTCGCCGCGGTGATTTGTGTGGCGCGGTCCAGCGCCAACAACGCACGCGCATGGCCCATGTCGATGTCGCCCGCCATGAGCATGGACTGTACGGGCTCAGCCAAGTTGAGCAAGCGCAACAAGTTGCTGGCGGCGCTGCGTGAACGGCCCACCGCTTGTGCTGCGAGTTCGTGTGTGAGGCCAAATTCTTTGATGAGGCGCTGCAAACCTTGCGCTTCTTCGAGCGGGTTGAGGTCTTCGCGTTGGATGTTTTCAATCAGCGCCATGGCTGCGGCGGCTTCGTTGGGCACGTTGCGCACCAGCACAGGCACGGTGTCGAGGCCAGCCAACTTGGCTGCGCGGCTGCGGCGCTCACCCGCGATGATTTCGTATTTGCCTGCGTTGGGACCGTCGGTGAGTTGGCGCACAAGGATGGGCTGCATGATGCCTTGAGCCTTGATACTCTCGGCCAGTTCATACAAGGCGCCTTCGTCCATGCGCGTGCGCGGCTGGTACATGCCGGGCACCATTTGTGTGAGCGGCAAGGAGCTGGGCAAGCCTTCGGCGGCGGCGGCTTGTGCTGCAACGCTGTCGTCAACTTTGGGGCCGAGCAAGGCTTCGAGGCCGCGGCCTAAGCCTTTGGTTTTTTTAGTGACCATTTTTTTCTTTCAATAATTCTTCTAACAGGGCGCGGCCTTCTGGCCAATCGCCCAAGCGTGAGTCTGTGTTGATGTGGCCGCTCATGCCGCAGTAGACCAAACGCGAGCCCCAAGCTTGGGCCAAACTACTGGCACGCATGAGGGAGCAATAAGGGTCGTTGCGACTGGCAGCAACGGTGCTTTGAAACGGCAAACGCGCGCGCGCGATGGGACTCCAGCTGTGCAACATGTGTTGCATTTCGGGGCGCTCGACGTCGGCAGGTGCCACCAGCAATGCGGCTTTGACTTTGTGTGCGTTTTGCGTGTGTGCGGCCCATGCAGCCACCAACACACAGCCCAAGCTATGCGCCACCAACACAACACGTGGGTGGGTGAGCACGGCTTCTTCGAGTTGCATCATCCAGTCGCCACGCAATGGGAAATCCCAGTTGTGCTGCTCCACGCGTGTGTAGCCGTGCGTGTGCTGCCACAGGCTTTGCCAGTGGTCAGGCTCGCTGTTGTGCCAGCCGGGAAGGATGAGAACGGTGGAAGACACGGACGTTTGTCAGAGCGTTTTGACGCGCTCAACCATCTCGTTGGCAAAGTCGACAAAGGCGTGGCTGCCTTTGGCGGAGGGGTCAAACACGACACCAGGCAAGCCATAGCTGGGCGCTTCGGCCAGACGCACATTGCGCGGAATGACGGCACTGAACACTTTGTCGCCAAAGTGGTCTTTGAGCTGGTCGCTCACTTGCTGCTGCAAGGTAATGCGCGGGTCAAACATGACGCGCAAAAGGCCAATGATTTTGAGGTCGCGGTTGAGGTTGGCGTGGACTTGTTTGATGGTGTTGACCAAGTCGGTCAACCCTTCCAATGCAAAGTATTCACACTGCATGGGCACGATCACACCATGCGCAGAGCACAGGCCGTTGAGGGTGAGCATGGACAACGATGGCGGGCAATCAATAAGCACAAAGTCGTACTCTGCATCCACGGCTGCCAAGGCTTGTTTGAGGCGGTTTTCGCGGCGCTCCAACGATACCAGCTCAACTTCAGCCCCAGCCAAATCGCGATTGGCGCCCAGCACGTCGTAGGTTGGGATTTTGCTGCGCACGCCATCGGTGCCCCAGTTGCTACGAATGCGCGCTTCGGCCACGCTGGCTTCTTCCAGCAACACGTCGTAGACCGACAGCTCCATCTCGCGCTTGTCAACACCCGAACTCATGGTGGCGTTGCCCTGTGGGTCGAGGTCAACCATCAACACACGTTGGCCCACAAATGCCAAACCAGCCGCCAAATTGACGGTGGTGGTGGTCTTGCCAACGCCACCTTTTTGGTTGGCTACGCAGAAGATTTGGGCCATAAAGAACTTTCGATAGAGACGAGAAATAAATTAAAACAATGCCAGCTTCAGGCCAAACGCCATCAGCAATGTGCCAGCCAACTTGTTCAACATGACACGTGCGATTGGATTGGCGCGCACGCGTTCGGCCAAGTGATGCGCCAACAGCACAACCACCAAACCATAAACGAAGGTCAATGCAGCAATGGTGGCTGCCATCACTGCAAATGTCAGTAGGCCTAGGTGAATTTTTGGATCCACAAACAAGGGAAAAAAGGCCATGTAAAACACAATCGCCTTAGGGTTGAGCACGGTGATGAACAGCCCTTGGCGAAAGTAATGGTCTGGCTTCATGTCCAGTACAGGTGCATCACCCGGCTTGGCATTGAACAAGGAATAACCCAAGCCCATTAGGTACGCGGCACCCACCCATTTGACCGAGCTGTACAAGCCTGGGTAATTGATGAGCACGGCCGACAAACCCGCCACCGCCAACCACAACAAAACTTGATCGCCGGCGATCACGCCCAGCGTAGCGGCCAAACCCGAACGCACCCCGCCCTTGCCTGTTGCCGTCAACAAGGCCAAGTTGCCAGGCCCGGGGATGGCTAGAAAAACAATGATGGCCACGACGAATGCGCCGTAGTCAGCGATACCAAACATAAACGTCTCAGATTTAAAACTGAGAGAAGTTTAACCGCGCATCCAGACGATACAGCGCTCGGCATCCAGACCGGGGACTTGAAGCTGTTCCACGTGAAACACTTTGATGGTTTCGGGCAACACAGCGAGCTCTTGATCGGGGTGCTTGCCTTTCATAGCCATCCATACGCCATGAGCCGCGAGTGCAGACTTGGACCACGTGGTGAAGTCCACCAGCGAGGCAAAGGCACGGGAGCAGACCACGTCATAAGGCTGGGTCAGGCTTTCGACCCGCGCATGCAAACCTTTGAGATTAGGCAACTTCAGGGTAGCCGCCACTTGCTGGATGAAGGCCGCCTTCTTGGCTACCGTGTCCACGCACGTCACCAAGATTTCAGGGCACGTGATGGCAATGACGATGCCGGGCAAACCGGCGCCCGCCCCCACATCCAACAAGCTGAGCTGGGTTTGACCTTCTGGCAAAACCAGCTTGGCCAGCTCGCGACGCAGAGGCGCAATCACCGCCAAACTGTCCAGCAAATGATGCGTGAGCATTTCGTTGGCATCACGCACAGCCGTCAGGTTGTAAACCTTGGTCCATTTGCCAATCAAATCCATGTAGACCAAGAGTTGGGTTTGCTGGTCGACAGACAGCACCAAGCCCAAACCATCGAGACCTTTTTGCAAGGCAGGCAACAAGGGATGCATCAGACGGCCTCGGTCGAATTGCCAACAGCCGCGTCTTGGGCGAAGCCTTTGACACGCGAACGCTTCAAGTGAATGAGCAACAAAGAAATGGCTGCAGGCGTGATACCCGACATGCGAGAGGCTTGGCCCAAAGTTTCCGGACGCTGGCGGCTGAGGCGCTGACGCACCTCGATCGACAGAGCCGTGACTTGGTTGTAATCCAAGTCTTCAGGCAACTTGAGATTTTCGTAATGGGCTGCACGCTCTACTTCGTCGCGTTGACGGTCGATGTAACCCGAGTACTTGGCTGCGATTTCAATCTGCTCGATGATGGCTCGGGTGGTTTCACGTGAAACATCGTCGCCCGCAAAGCCGTCGGTCACCTCTTGATTTTGGTACTTGGCGTTATCCAAAGACATCAAGCCTTGGTAGCTCACATCGGGGCGACGGAGCAAGTCGGCCAAGTTGTATTCGCGGTCAATGGCCTTGCCCATGACGCGCTCGGCCTCCGCAGCGGGCAAGTTGCGGGGGTTTACCCAAATGGATTTGAGGCGCTCTGTTTCACGTGAAACAGCTTCTTGTTTGCGGCTGAAGGCCTCCCATCGAGCATCGTCCACCAAGCCCATTTGGCGGCCAACCTCGGTCAGGCGCACATCGGCGTTGTCTTCGCGCAGCTGCAGCCGGAACTCAGCGCGGCTGGTGAACATGCGGTACGGCTCGGTCACACCTTTGGTCGTCAGGTCATCCACCAGCACGCCTAAGTAGGCTTGGTCACGGCCTGGCGTCCATGCACCGCCAAAGTCATTTGGCGCGCCGGCCAAGCTGCGGCATTGCAAGGCGGCGTTGATACCAGCGAACAAACCTTGGGCTGCCGCTTCTTCGTAACCGGTGGTGCCATTGATTTGTCCGGCAAAGAACAAACCGCCAATGGCGCGGGTTTCGAAACTGCGCTTGAGCTCGCGCGGGTCAAAGTAGTCGTACTCGATGGCGTAACCGGGGCGAATGATGTGGGCGTTTTCTAAACCCTTCATGGAGCGGACCAAGTCATACTGGATGTCAAACGGCAAGCTGGTGCTGATGCCGTTGGGGTAGTACTCGTGGGTGGTCAGGCCTTCGGGCTCTAAGAAAATTTGGTGACTGTCTTTGTCGGCGAAGCGGTTGATCTTGTCTTCCACGCTCGGGCAATAGCGCGGACCGACGCCCTCAATCTTGCCGGTGAACATAGGGCTGCGGTCAAAGCCGGAGCGAATGATGTCGTGGGTACGCTGGTTGGTATGGGTAATCCAGCACGGCATGTGTTGCGGGTGCATGGACGCACGGCCCATGAAACTGAACACAGGCACTTCGCCCAACACGCCCGCCGAGCGTGCGCCATTTTCGGTTTGATTAGCCACGCCGTCACCCGGTTGTTCGATGCATTGGCTGAAGTCAATCGTGCGGCCATCGATGCGCGGGGGGGTGCCAGTTTTCAAACGACCCTGCGGCAACTTGAGTTCTTTGAGTCGGGCTGACAAGCTGAGTGCAGGCGGGTCACCAGCACGGCCACCTGCGTAGTTGTTCAGGCCAACGTGAATCTTGCCGTCCAAGAAAGTGCCAGCGGTCAACACCACGGTGCGGCTACGGAATCGAATGCCCGCTTGGGTGCAGGCGCCCACCACGCGATCGCCCTCCACCATCAGGTCGTCCACCGCTTGTTGGAACAGCCACAAATTGGGCTGGTTTTCCAACATGCGGCGAATGGCGGCTTTGTACAAAATGCGGTCAGCTTGCGCGCGGGTGGCACGCACGGCAGGACCTTTGGAGCTGTTGAGAATACGGAACTGAATGCCTGACTCGTCGGTGGCCAAGGCCATGGCACCGCCCAAAGCATCCACCTCTTTGACCAAGTGACCTTTACCAATGCCACCAATGGACGGGTTGCAACTCATCTGGCCCAAGGTTTCGATGTTATGGCTTAAGAGTAAAGTTTTAGCCCCCATGCGTGCCGCGGCCAACGCGGCCTCGGTGCCGGCGTGTCCACCGCCAACCACGATGACATCAAACTCTTGGGGGTACAACATAAAACCAACCTTTGGGTGTGCACAGGCACAGATACGCAGGGGCTGTGCGCCGCCCTGCTTAGCAGCGGGCGATTTTACTAGGCTGTGTTGGCCGACAGAGAATGTATGGTCTCTGCGCGAAAACCAAAGCGCATACCAACAAGCAAAGCCGCGTCCGAAAGCGAATCAAGGCTTCCAGCGCTTGAGCAACAAGGCGTTGGTCATCACGCTCACCGAGCTAAGCGCCATGGCCGCACCCGCCACGACGGGGCTTAAGTAACCCATGGCGGCGAGCGGAATGCCTGCCGCGTTGTAGGCAAATGCCCAAAACAAGTTTTGGCGAATCTTGGCCACGGTGCGGGCCGAGATGTCCAACGCACCCGCCACCAACGCCACATCCCCACGCATGAGCGTGATGCCAGCGGCTTGCATGGCGACATCGGTACCTCCGCGTTGACCATCGGCGTTGAGGTTAGCCATGGCAAGGCCCACATCGGCGGCGGCCAAGGCCGGTGCGTCGTTGATGCCATCGCCCACAAAGGCCACCACATGGGGCGCACCGTTGGGGTTGTGTTGCAAGCTTTTGACCAAAGCAGCTTTGTCGCCGGGCATGACCTCGGCATGCACTTCGTCTGCACGCAAACCCAAACGCGCGGCCATGGCTTGGGCGGCACCCACGTTGTCGCCCGAAATCATGACCAAACGCAAACCGCGTGCGCGTAACTTGGCCAACGCACCTTGCACGCCCGGCTTAGGCTCATCCCCAAAAGCCAACACGGCGAGCGCAACGACCCCTTGCGGCGTGCGTTCAGCCAAGACCGACACCGTGGCACCCTGCGCTTGCGAAGCGGCTGCACGGGCTTGCCATTCACCTGCGGGCACAGACAAAGCATCCATCCATCGCAAACTGCCCAACAGCAAGTGGCGCCCTTGGACCACGCCTTCGCTGCCAAAGCCAGCGACCGCCTTCACGCCTTCGGGCGTGGCATAGCTCAAGCCATTTGTTTTGGCTGCTTGCACCACCGCATGGGCCAAAGGATGCTCGCTGCCGCTTTGCAAACAAGCCGCCAGCGCGAGCAAGGTATGTGCGTGAGCCGTCATTTGTGCGGGAGCATCTGGTGAATCGACAGCATCGACGTCTTGCAACGCCAACAAAGACAACAAGCGCGGCTGGCCGATGGTGAGCGTGCCCGTCTTGTCAAATGCCACGGTGTCCACTTTGTGCGCCACTTCTAAAGCTTGCGCATCTTTGATGAGGATGCCGTGCTTCGCCGCCACACCCGTGCCCGCCATGATGGCTGCAGGAGTGGCTAAACCCAACGCACACGGACAGGCAATGACCAACACCGCCACGCAATGGATGAGCGACACCTCCAGGCTGTGGCCTGTGAACCACCAAGCCAACAACGTGACCAACGCCAGCACCAAGACCACAGGCACAAACACCGCAGACACTTGGTCCACCATGCGTTGAATTGGGGCCTTAGCAGCTTGTGCGTCTTCCACCAAACGGATGATGTTGGCCAACACAGTGGTGGTACCTGTGGCGCTGACACGCACCACCACGCGACCTTCACCGTTGATGCTGCCTCCGGTCACGCGTGAGTCGAGGGCTTTGTGCACAGGCAAAGGCTCACCCGTGAGCATGGCTTCATCCACCTGGGTTTGGCCTTCAAGCACCACACCATCTGCCGCAAAACGTTCACCGGGCAAGACCACCAAGCGGTCTCCCACCAACAGTTCTTCAATAGGAATTTCTACCTCACCGTCCAAGGAGATGACGCGCGCGCGCGCAGGGCGCAAGGCATGCAAGGCACGAATGGCATCGGTGGTTTGGCGCTTGGCACGCGCCTCTAGCCACTTGCCCAATAACACCAAGGTGATGACCACCGCCGAGCCTTCGAAATACAAATGGACCATCGCACCCGCAGGTGCTGTGAGCCACAGCCACACCGACAAAGCCCAACCCGCCGTGGTGCCCAAGGCCACCAACAAATCCATGTTGCCGCTGCCCGCCAACAAGGCATGCCAACCCGCTTTGTAAAAACGTGCGCCCAACACAAACTGCACAGGCGTTGCCAGCACAAACTGCCACAACGCCGACAACATCCAATGCTGGCCTAAAGCATCGCCCACCATAGGCAACACCAACGGCGCACTGAGCAACAAACCCATGGCGACGGGCATGAAGCCTGTCCACGCACCTTCTGGCGCTTGTTCCAAATGTTCGGCAGCCAAAGGCTCGTAACCCGCATCTCGCACCGCACGGCGCAGGCGGGCTTGTTGGATTTGTTCGTCTTCTGAGGTTTGTGACGCGGCCCAGTTGACCCTCGCCGATTCGGTCGCCAAGTTGACGCTGACCGATTCAACGCCAGGCAGTTTGGCAATCGCGCGCTCCACACGGGCCACGCACGATGCACAGGTCATTCCACCAATACCAATATCACAGGACAATTCAGACATAGGTTAAGGTTACATCTTTATAAGGAGCCCATGATGGATAACTCGTTTCAAGTCCAAGGCATGACCTGTGGTCATTGCGAAATGGCCGTTAAAAAAGCGATTGCACGCCTTGACCCAGAGGCCAAGGTGGAGATTGACCGCAGCACGGGCAAAGTCGATGTGCACAGCAGCAAGCCACGCGAAGACATTGCGCACGCCATTGCTGACGAAGGCTACCAAGTCGCATGAGCACCGTGCGTGAAGCTCGTGATGTCGAGCGTTTGGTGCAAGGCCAAGACACCCAAGACGGCGCAGGTGTGCGCCTGACACGTGTGCTCAGCCATGATTTGCAAGAGCGTCTTGACCCGTTCTTAATGCTCGATGCGTTTGGCAGCGACAACCCCGGTGACTACATTGCGGGCTTTCCCAACCACCCACACCGAGGTTTCGAAACGGTGACCTACATGATTGCCGGTCGCATGCGCCACAAAGACAGCGGTGGACACGAAGGTTTGCTGCAAAACGGCGGCGTGCAATGGATGACCGCCGGTCGCGGTCTGACACACAGCGAAATGCCGGAGCAAGAAGAAGGTGTGATGGAAGGCTTCCAGCTGTGGCTGAACCTGCCCGCCAAAAACAAACTCTGCGAGCCTTGGTACCGTGACATTCAAAGCGAAGACATTCCTGAAGTCACCACGGCTGAAGGTGTGTTGGTACGCGTGATTGCTGGGCAATCACACGGCGCAGAGGGTGCTATGCAGCGTGAGCATACCGAGCCTTTGTATTTGGACCTGCACTTCCCTGCCACCGACGGCGCGGTGTTCGAGCAACCCTTGCCCGCCACACACAATGCGTTTGTGTATGTGTACCGTGGTGGACTAGACGTGGTACATGGCGACCAAGCCACGGCGGTGCCTATCAAACGCATGGCCGTGCTAGCCAACGGCGGTGATGGCATGGTGCTGCGTGCCCAAGCCAACACGCGTGCCATTGTGATTGCGGGCAAACCGTTGAACGAACCCATCGCGCAATACGGCCCATTTGTGATGAACACCCGCGAAGAGCTGGTGCAAGCTGTGGACGACTTTCGTGCAGGCTTGATGGGCTAAGAAGCCATCTAGCTTAAATATCAATATTGGCAGCGCGCAGTGCGTTGTTTTCAATGAAGTTGCGGCGAGGCTCGACCTCGTCGCCCATCAACATGGTGAACACACGATCGGCTTCGATGGCATCGTCGATTTGCACGCGCAGCAAACGGCGCACCGTTGGATCCATCGTGGTTTCCCACAGCTGGGCCGGATTCATTTCACCCAAACCCTTGTAGCGTTGACGAGCAGTGGCATTTTCGGCTTGTCCAATCAACCACTTCATGGCTTGACGGAAATCCGACACTTTTTCTTCTTTAGCCTTCTCGCCTTCGCCACGGTGTACTTTAGAACCCTCGCCTACCAAGTCACGGAAAGTTTGTGCTGCTTCGGCCAAAGCAGCGTAATCAGCACCGTGCACGAAATCTTGAGTAATCACGCTGCTCTTGACGTTGCCATGGTGGCGACGGCTGATGCGCAAAATGGGTTTATCGGTACGCACATCAAACTCGCCCGAAGCTTCTGAGCCACTGCCGAGTTCGCGCAATATTTCTTGCATAGCCACAGCCGATTTTTCAGCA
>CAUPNL010000042.1:0-16251 GCA_963512655.1 uncultured Limnohabitans sp.
AGGGTAAAAAAAATGGCTGCTTTCAGTAACAACTGAAGCAGCCACATGAGGTTTTTCAAGTTAGCTCCTCTGTGACGAGAACCATTTTAGCCTTGCGGCATCTTGAAATAAACCGTTTGCTCAACCTTTGGGTGCAGACCCCGCCAACAATTCTTGAGTGCGTGTGTCCACCGCTTCGCGCAGGGCTTTACCCGGCTTGAAATGAGGCACACGTTTCTCAGGAATCGCCACGCTTTCGCCGGAACGCGGGTTGCGTCCCATGCGAGGCGGGCGACGGTTGATCGAAAAACTGCCAAAGCCTCGCAACTCAATGCGGTGCCCGCGCACCAGCGCGTCGCTCATCGCGTCAAGAAGCGTCTTGACAGCGAACTCGGCATCGCGGTGCGTGAGCTGCCCAAAGCGGGCAGCCAGTTCTTCGACCAGGTCTGAACGGGTCATCAGTTGTTGTCGAGCTTAGCGCGCAACAAAGCGCCCAAGCTGGTTGTACCAGCGTTTTCGCTCTTAGATTGGCTAGACAAGGAAGCCATGGCTTCTTGTTGGTCCACAGCGTCTTTGGCTTTGATGGACAACTGAATGTTGCGGGTCTTGCGATCCACGTTCACCACCACAGCAGTCACTTCGTCGCCAACTTTCAACACGTGGCTTGCGTCTTCCACGCGGTCGCGTGAAATTTCGCTGACGCGCAAGTAGCCGATGATGTCTTCGCCGAGGTCGATTTCAGCGCCCTTAGCGTCCACAGTCTTGACCTTGCCGGTAACGGTTTGGCCTTTGTCGTTGATCGACACGAAGGTGGTGAATGGGTCTGAGTCGAGTTGTTTGATACCCAAGCTGATGCGCTCGCGGTCCACGTCCACAGCCAAGACCAAAGCTTCAACTTCTTGACCCTTCTTGAATTCGCGCACAGCGTTTTCGCCGGTTTCGTTCCAAGACAAGTCAGACAAGTGAACCAAGCCGTCGATGCCGGCAGCCAAACCAACGAACACGCCGAAGTCGGTGATGGACTTGATTGGGCCCTTCACGCGGTCGCCGCGCTTGGTGTTTTGAGCGAAGTCTTGCCAAGGGTTAGCTTTGCATTGCTTCATGCCGAGGCTGATGCGGCGCTTGTCTTCGTCGATCTCGAGGACCATGACTTCGACTTCGTCGCCCAATGACACGATCTTGGAAGGCGCGACGTTCTTGTTGGTCCAGTCCATTTCAGACACGTGCACCAAGCCTTCGATGCCTGGTTCGAGTTCCACAAACGCGCCGTAGTCGGCGATGTTGGTGATCTTGCCAAACAAGCGAGTGCTTTGTGGGTAGCGGCGGTTGACGCCCATCCAAGGATCGTCGCCCATTTGCTTGAGGCCCAAAGACACGCGGTTTTTCTCGGTGTCGAACTTGAGGATCTTGGCAGTGATTTCTTGACCAGCTGTGACCACCTCAGATGGGTGACGCACACGACGCCATGCCATGTCGGTGATGTGCAACAGGCCGTCGATGCCGCCCAAGTCCACGAATGCACCGTATTCGGTGATGTTCTTGACCACACCATTGACGATAGAGCCTTCTTTCAAAGTCTCCATCAACTTGGCGCGCTCTTCGCCCATCGAAGCTTCCACCACAGCGCGGCGTGACAACACAACGTTGTTGCGCTTGCGGTCGAGCTTGATGACTTTGAATTCCATGGTCTTGTTCTCGTAAGGAGACAAGTCTTTGATCGGACGTGTGTCGATCAATGAACCAGGCAAGAAAGCGCGGATGCCGTTGACCAACACGGTCAAGCCACCCTTGACTTTGCCGCTGGTTGTACCAGTGACAAACTCGCCAGATTCCAGAGCTTTTTCCAAGCTCATCCACGATGCCAAACGCTTGGCAGTGTCGCGGCTCAAAATGGTGTCGCCGTAGCCGTTTTCAACGCTACCGATCGCAACTGACACGAAGTCACCAGCTTGGACTTCGAGCTCGCCCTTGTCGTTCTTGAATTCTTCGATTGGCACGTAAGCTTCAGACTTGAGGCCCGCGTTCACCACAACGTGGTTGTGCTCGATGCGGATCACTTCAGCAGTGATCACTTCACCGGTGCGCATTTCGGAGCGCTTCAGAGATTCTTCAAATAGGGCGGCAAAAGATTCAGACATTTATTTCCTTTGTCTCATCACGGGAAAGAGGGCAGCGGAACTGCTGCGCCACATGGGCCTGCGATAAGCGGTGGTTTTGTGGCGTGAGCCACGGGTTAAGTTTTAGATCCGTTTGGCCAGTGCGCCAATGTGCAGCGCGAGAGGAGCCAAACGGGCCAGGTTGTGCAGCCTATTTCAAAAATTTAAAACGGCTGCTTTGCTTGCCACCACGCCAACACTTGATCTACCGAGGCGTCGATAGAGAGCGAAGAGTTGTCGAGTTGGTAAGCATCTTGTGCCGCTTTCAAGGGTGCCACGCTGCGCGATGAATCGCGTGCGTCGCGGGCCTCTAAATCGGCACGAAGACTGTCGAGTGTAGTCGAAATTCCCTTTGAAATCAATTGCTTATGACGACGTTCGGCGCGCTGAGCGGCGCTCGCAGTCAAAAACACTTTCAAAGGTGCATTGGGAAAGATGATGGTCCCCATGTCGCGGCCATCGGCCAACAGGCCGGGTAGGCGTTGAAAACTGTGTTGCAGGGCGACCAAAGCGGTACGCACTGCAGGTAAAACAGACACTTTAGAAGCATTCATGCCGGCTTGTTCGGTGCGGATGGCGTCGCTCACGTCTTCGTTACCCAGCCATACGGTGTCGCCTTCAAAGCGAACGGGCAGGGTGCGGGCGAGGTCGGCAATGCGTGCTTCGTCGTTGGCTTCTAGCGACAGGCCGGCTTTCAGGGCAGCATAGGCGGTTACACGGTAGAGCGCGCCTGAGTCAAGGTAGTGATAGCCCAAAGCCTGCGCCACGCGGCTGGCTAAGGTGCCTTTGCCCGAGGCGGTGGGGCCGTCGATGCAAATGACGGGAATGTCTTGGACCTTCGCGTGCGACACCGAGAACAAGGCCTCGAAGTAATCGGGGAAAGTTTTGGCCACGCACTTGGGGTCTTCAATGCGCACGGGTACTTGGTCGGCGTTGAATGCTGCTAGCGAGAAACACATGGCCACGCGGTGGTCGTCGTAGGTGTGGATGCTGGCGGCTTTCCAGCCATCTTTCAGTAGAGGGTGAACCGTGATCCAGTCTGGGCCTTCTTCCACAGTTGCGCCCAGCTTGCGGCATTCGGTAGCCATGGCTACGATGCGGTCGGTTTCTTTCACACGCCAGCTGGCAATGTTGCGCAGGGTGGTGGGACCGTCGGCATAAAGCGCCATCACAGCTAGGGTCATGGCCGCATCGGGGATGTGGTTGCAGTCGAGGGTGATGCCTTTGAGTGGCCAAGCGCCTCGGTTGATTTCGAGCCAGTTGGGGCCGCTGGTGATCTTGGCACCCATTTGTGCAGCGGCGTCCATGAAACGGATATCACCTTGAATGGAGTCTGCGCCCACGCCTTGAATGCGGATGCCAGAGCCCTCAGCGATGGCTCCTAAAGCGATGAAGTAGCTGGCAGAAGATGCATCGGCCTCGACGTGAATCGTGCCAGGCGATTGATAGCTGCACCCCTGCGGAATGGTGAAGCGCTGCCAGCCATCACGCTTCACCGCAATGCCGTAACGCGCCAACAGATTGAGCGTGATGTCGATGTAGGGCTTGCTGATGAGTTCTCCCACCACGTCGATCACGATGTCTTGTTCTTTAGCCGCCAAGGGCAAGGCCATCAACAACGCAGTGAGGAACTGGCTGGACACATCGCCACGCACTTGAATGGGGGCGTCCATTTTGAGCGATGGCTTACCAATGTGCAGCGGCGGAAAGCCGTCGTTGCCCAAGTAGTCAATCTTGCAGCCGAGCAAACGTAACGCATCGACCAAGTCGCCAATCGGGCGCTCGTGCATGCGCGGCACGCCTTTGAGTGTGAAGTCGCCACCCAGCACTGCGAGTGCGGCGGTGAGTGGGCGCATGGCAGTGCCTGCGTTTCCCATGAAGAACTCAATCGCGTCGTGGTGCTTGAGCTGACCGCCCAAACCTGTGATGGTCACGGTCGTGCCTTGCACATCCAAACCGCAGCCGAGTTGGCCTAGTGCGGCCAGCATCACGCGGGTGTCGTCGGAGTCCAGCAGGTCGTGCACGATGGTGGTGCCTTGGCACAGCGCCGAGAGCAGCAGCACACGGTTCGAAATGCTTTTGGAGCCGGGCAGGGTGACGGTGCCAGAGGCACCTTGCAGTGCAGGAAGGTCGAGAAAGGCTGTAGAGAACATGTTTGTTAATGTGAAAGCACGTTCATGGTTCAGATGCAACGCATCTTCATGAGCGCTGTGTTTCAGAAGCGGTGTTGCACGCGTTGCCCGCTTGCAGTGTCCAAGCCGAGCGCACATCGCTGGCTTGTTGAATCAGGTGTTGCAGCGCTTGAGCGTCACCGAGTTTCAAGGCGTCTTCAAACTGGTCGAGCGCAGCGCGAAAGTGCGCCACTTGCGTGAGCACTTCTGCGTGGTTGGCACTCAAGATGTCGCGCCACACCGATGAATCGCTTGCAGCGATGCGTGAGAAATCTCTGAACCCAGGCCCGGCCATGTCCAAGAAAGCTGCCCCTTGCGGTTGAGCCATGAGTGCGTTGACCGCAGCAAACGCCAGCATGTGTGGCAAGTGGCTGACGGCAGCAAACGTGGCGTCATGCGCCTCGGGTGTCATGGTGCTCACATGGCTGCCCACGGCTGTCCACACTTCGTGTGCAGCTTGAAGGCGATGAATGCCAGTTTTGGGAAGCGGCGTGAGGATGGTGCGGCGTTCTTGGTACAGCGTGCTTTCAGCGTGTTCGATGCCAGCCACTTCTTTGCCTGCAATCGGGTGGGCGGGCACAAAGCAACTCAGACGTTCGCCCAAGGTGGCTTGTGCGGCAGTAATCACATCGCATTTGGTGGAGCCCACATCCATCAGCAAAGTGTTGGGTTGCAACACGTCGCGCATGGCAGTAAAACTGCTGTGCATCGCGCCCACGGGCACGGCGAGCAGCACAAGGTCTGCGCCTTGCACGGCTTCGGCCACACTCGCGCAGGCTTGGTCGATGACTTTGAGTTCAACCGCGCGTTGGCGTGTTTTGTCTGAAGCGCTGAAGCCGACGATGGTTTGTACCAATCCAGCTTCGCGCAAGGCGAGCGCGAACGAGCCGCCCATCAGGCCACAGCCGATGAGGGCGAGCCGCTGAAATTTCATTCTGAGACGGGGTAAGAACCCAAGACTTTGTAAAACGCGCACAAGCCTTGCAGCTCATGCAGCGCTGCCGCCACATGTGGCTGGCTGACGTGGCCTTGGATGTCGATATAGAAGTAGTACTCCCACTGGCCCGATTTGGCTGGACGTGATTCAAAGCGCGTCATCGACACGCCGTTGTTTTTGAGCGGCACCAGCAGGTCGTGCACAGCGCCCGGACGGTTGGGCACCGACACCACCAAGCTGGTGCAATCGTTGCCCGATGCAGGCGGTGTGGCCAAGGTTTGTGGCAGCGCGATGACAGCAAAACGGGTGCGGTTGTAGGCCTCGTCTTGGATGGCGTGGTGCACGATGTGCAAGCCAAATTGGCTGGCTGCACGCTCGCTGGCCAGCGCGGCCCAAGCAGGGTTGGTGGCAGCCAAGCGTGCGCCTTCGGCGTTGCTGGCCACCGCACGACGTTCGACGTGTGGCAAATGTTGAGACAACCAACCTTGGCACTGCGCCAAAGCTTGGGGGTGAGCCATGACCACTTCGATGCCGGCATCGGAATTGGTTTGGCGCATCAAGTTGTGGCGCACCAAGAGGCTGACTTCACCCACCACATGCACGGGCGAGCGCAAGAACAAATCGAGCGAGCGGGCGACCACACCTTCAGTGGAGTTTTCCATACCCACCACGCCGTATTGGGCTGTGCCCGCAGCGGTGGCGTGGAAGACTTCGTCGAAGTTGGCGCAGTAAATCAGGTTGGCTGCGCTGCCAAAAAATTCAATCGCGGCTTGCTCGCAAAACGTGCCTTGGGGGCCAAGCACCGCCACGCGCTGCGGCGCTTCGAGGGCCAAACAGGCGGACATGATTTCACGCCAGATGGAGGCGATGTGTTCGTTTTTGAGCGGGCCAGGGTTGGCTTGGGTGATCTTGTCGATCACTTGCGCCACACGGTCGGGGCGGAAGAAGGGTGAGCCTTCGGCGCGTTTGATTTCGCCCACAAGCTCTGCCACTTTGGCGCGGTCGTTGACCAGCTGCAGCAGTTGTTTGTCGAGTGCGTCGATTTGCACGCGCAAGGCGGCAAGGGCTTCAGATTGAACGGGTTGTTGGCTCATGGTGTTGTTGTTCGTTCAGATGCTCAATCAAGCCTGTGTTTTTTCAAACGCTTGCATGTAGCTCACCAGCGCTTGCACGCCCTCGATGGGCATGGCGTTGTAGATGCTGGCGCGCATGCCGCCGACCGACTTGTGACCTTTGAGCTGCAACAAGCCTGCGGCTTTGGCACCGGCCAAAAAAGCGTCGTTGCGTGACTCATCTGCCAAGAAGAAAGGCACGTTCATACGAGAGCGGCAGTCGTGCGCGACCTTGTTGCTGTAGAAACTGGAACTATCCAAAAAGTCATACAACAGCTTGGCCTTGGCGATGTTTTGTTGCTCCATCGCAGCGACGCCACCTTGACGCTTGAGCCATTGGAAGGTCAGCCCTGCCATGTAGATGCTGTAGGTCGGCGGCGTGTTGTACATCGAGCCGTTGTCGGCCACAGTTTTGTAGTTGAACGCGCTGGGGCAAGCTTTGAGTGCATGACCCAGTAAGTCTTCGCGCACGATGACGAGCGTCACGCCTGCGGGGCCAATGTTCTTTTGTGCACCACCAAAGGCCACGCCGACTTTTGACCAATCGACAGTGCGCGAGAGCACGTGTGAAGAGAAGTCAATCACCAGCGGTGCATCAGAGCCCAAGGCTTTGAGGTCGGGCAGGATGTGGAACTCCACACCGTGAATGGTTTCGTTGGTGCAGATGTGCACGTATTGCGCACCCGCACTGAGTTGCCATTGCGCTGCGGCAGGGATAGACGTGAAGTGGCTTTCAGCACCCGTGGCCGCCAAATGCGATGTGCAGTATTTGCTGGCTTCTTTGTAAGACTTCTCGCTCCAGCTGCCAGTGACCACCACATCAACGATTTCGCCGCGTGAGAGGTTCAAGGGCACGATGGCGTTTTCTGCCAAGCCACCGCCTTGCATGAACAAGATTTTGAAGTTGACTGGCACGGCCAATAGCTCGCGCACATCGGCCTCGGCCTGTTCGTAAATGCTGATGAACTCTTTGCCGCGATGGCTCATTTCCATCACGCCCATACCGCTGCCATGCCAATCGATCATTTCAGCAGCGGCTTGCTGCAAAACCTCCAGCGGCATGGCCGCTGGACCTGCAGAAAAATTGAAGGGGCGAGTCATGCTTGAATTAGCCTTCGCTTGGCGCGTCAGTGCCACCTTCGGCGTTGTCATCTTCTGCGCCTTCGCTGAAGTGTGCGTTGGCATCGTTTTCGACAATGCGTTGCAAGCCACTGAGCTTGGCGCCTTCATCCAAACCAATCAAGGTCACGCCTTGTGTGGCGCGGCCCATTTCGCGGATTTCAGCCACGCGGGTACGCACCAGCACGCCGGTGTCGGTGATGAGCATGATTTCGTCGTCCGCTTGCACCAAGGTGGCGGCCACAACTTTGCCGTTGCGCTCGGATTGCTGGATGGCAATCATGCCTTTGGTGCCACGGCCGTGGCGGGTGTATTCGCTGATATTGGTTCGCTTGCCGTAGCCGTTTTCGGTGGCGGTCAACACGCTGGCGCGGGCCACAGTTTCGTCAGCCAAGGCGGCTGGGTCTTCTTGTTCAGACACCAACATGGCGATGACGCTTTGGCCTTCTTCGATCATCATGCCGCGCACACCGCGGGCGCTGCGCCCCAAGGGGCGCACATCGGTTTCGTCAAAGCGCACAGCCTTGCCGCCGTCGCTGAACAGCATCACATCGTGCTTGCCATCGGTCAGGGCTGCGCCAATCAAGAAATCGCCCTCGTCCAAGTTAACGGCGATGATGCCGCCCTTGCGTGGGTTGTTGAACTCGTCAAGCGAGGTCTTCTTGACCGTACCCATGGACGTGGCCATGAACACAAATTGGTCTTCAGGGAAGGTGCGTGCTTCGCCTGTCAGCGCCAAAACGACGTTGATTTTTTCGCCTTCTTGCAAGGGGAACATGTTGACGATGGGGCGACCGCGTGAACCGCGTGAGCCCGCAGGCACTTCCCACACCTTGAGCCAGTACAAACGGCCACGGTTGGAGAAGCACAGCAAATAGTCGTGCGTGTTGGCGATGAAGAGCTGGTCCACCCAATCGTCTTCTTTGGTTGCCGTGGCTTGCTTGCCGCGACCGCCGCGTTTTTGCGCGCGGTACTCTGACAAAGGTTGGCTCTTGATGTAGCCGCTGTGGCTGAGCGTGACCACCATGTCGGTGGGCGTGATCAGGTCTTCGGTACCCAAGTCTTGGGCGTTGTGCTCAATCACGCTTCGGCGTGCGCCAAGTTTGCTTTGACCGAACTCGTTCTTCACCACGGCCAACTCGTCACCAATGATGGTGGATACGCGTTCTGGCTTGGCCAAGATGTCGAGTAAGTCGTCGATCTCGGCCATGACGTCTTTGTATTCGTTGACGATCTTGTCTTGCTCAAGACCCGTCAAGCGTTGCAAACGCATTTGCAAAATTTCTTGGGCTTGGGTGTCGCTCAAACGGTACAGGCCGTCGTTGCCCATGCCGAATTCTTTTTCCAAGCCATCGGGGCGGTAGTCGTCCGCGTTGATCACGCCGCCATCGGCACGGCTGCGGGTGAGCATCTCGCGCACCAGTTGACTGTCCCAAGACTTGGTCATCAACTCGGCCTTGGCCACAGGAGGCGTGGGCGCGTTACGAATGATGCGGATGAACTCGTCGATGTTGGCTAAGGCCACAGCTAAGCCTTCCAGCACATGGCCGCGTTCGCGGGCTTTGCGTAGGGTGAAGATGGTGCGGCGTGTCACCACTTCACGGCGGTGGCCCAAGAACACGGCAATCAGGTCGCGCAAATTGCACAACTTGGGTTGGCCATCAATCAAGGCCACCATGTTGATACCGAAGGTATCTTGTAGCTGGGTCTGCTTATATAAGTTGTTCAGCACCACCTCAGGCACGGCGCCGCGCTTGAGTTCAATCACCAAGCGCATGCCCGACTTGTCGGACTCGTCTTGAATGTGGCTGATGTCTTCAATCTTCTTCTCGTGAACCAATTCGGCCATGCGTTCTTGCAAGGTCTTTTTGTTCACTTGGTAGGGCAGTTCGTCCACGATGATGGACTGGCGCTGGCCTTTGTCGATGTCTTCAAAGTGGCACTTAGCGCGCATCACCACGCGGCCACGGCCCGTGCGGTAGCCGTCTTTGACACCGCTGATGCCATAAATAATGCCGGCGGTCGGGAAGTCAGGCGCTGGGATGATTTCCATCAACTCGTCGATGGTCGCCTCGGGGTGGCGCAACATGTGCAAACACGCGTCCACCACTTCGTTCAAGTTGTGTGGCGGGATGTTGGTGGCCATACCCACGGCAATGCCGGAGGAACCGTTGACCAACAAGTTAGGGATGCGGCTTGGCAAGACCAACGGTTCTTTTTCAGAACCATCGTAGTTAGGGCCGAAATCGACGGTTTCTTTGTCGATGTCGCTCAACATTTCGTGAGCGATTTTGGACAAACGGATTTCCGTGTAACGCATGGCCGCAGCGTTGTCGCCGTCGACCGAGCCGAAGTTACCTTGGCCGTCCACCAACATGTGGCGCAGCGAAAAGTCCTGCGCCATACGCACGATGGTGTCGTACACCGCACTGTCGCCGTGCGGGTGGTATTTACCAATCACGTCACCCACGATACGGGCTGACTTCTTATAAGGACGGTTCCAGTCGTTGTTGAGCTCGTGCATCGCGAACAAAACGCGGCGGTGCACAGGCTTTAAGCCGTCACGCGCATCGGGGAGGGCGCGGCCCACAATCACGCTCATGGCGTAATCTAGGTAGCTGCGACGCATCTCCTCTTCTAGGCTGATGGGCAAGGTTTCTTTGGCGAACTGGGTCATGAAAGAGGCCGTAAAGCAGGAAACCTGACATTTTAGGCTGATATGTGCGGTTGCTTTTTGTGGCTGACTAGCAACACGCGCATCGTTAATTTGTTAAGCCTAGTTATAAGAAGAAGTAGTTTCTTTTTGTTATGGCACAATATTTCTAAGCGTTTAGGTGATGACACCTTGAATGCCTGAATTCGCAGAGTGGTCTGCGGCTTATAAATCCCTCAGAGGTGAATCATGAAAAACTTGAAGAACTTGGCAGCTTTCGTTGCTACTGCTGCTTTGGCAACTGCTGCTATGGCTCAAAACATTGATAACTGGCGCAATTCAACTGGCGACGTGTGGAAAAACTCCACTGGCGACTGCTGGCGCGATGCCAACTGGACACCTGCTACAGCTGCTCCAGGTTGCGGCGCACCCGCTGCTGCTGCAGTTGTGCCTCCCAAAGCAGCACCTGTGGTTGCTGCGGCTTCCAAAGTGACTTACGCTGCGGATGCATTCTTTGACTTCGACAAGTCGGTGGTCAAGCCTGCTGGCAAAGCAAAGTTGGACGACTTGGTGTCTAAAGTCAAGGGCATCAACTTGGAAGTCATCATTGCTGTGGGTCACACAGACTCTATCGGCTCTGACGCTTACAACCAAAAATTGTCAGTGCGTCGCGCTGAAGCTGTGAAGGCTTACTTGGTCTCTAAGGGCATCGAGAAAAACCGCATCTACACCGAAGGTAAAGGCGAGAAGCAACCTGTTGCTGACAACAAGACCAAAGAAGGTCGCGCTAAGAACCGTCGCGTTGAGATCGAAGTTGTGGGTACCCGCAAGAACTGATCTGACTTGATCTAAAAAAGAAACCCCGCCTCGGCGGGGTTTCTTTTTGCTTGAACGACAATACAAATCATGCATCAAACAGCCACGCACACCAACGCCGATCCTGCCGAATTGGCCAAGTTTTCAGACCTCGCCCACCGCTGGTGGGACCCTGAGAGCGAGTTTCGCCCTTTGCACCAAATCAATCCACTGCGTTTGGAGTGGATCAACAGCATTGCCCCGTTACAAGGCAAAAAAGTGTTGGATGTGGGTTGCGGCGGCGGCATTTTGACTGATGCCATGGCACGCTCTGGTGCCCACGCTTTGGGCATTGATTTGGCGACCAAGTCACTCAAGGTAGCGCAGCTGCATGCTTTAGAAGCTCAAACGCCCAATGTGCAATACCGAGAGGTGGCCGTAGAAGCTTTGGCTGCTGAGCAGCTTGCCAGTTTTGATGTGGTCACCTGCATGGAGATGCTGGAGCACGTGCCAGATCCGTCATCCATCGTGCGTGCGTGCGCCCAATTGGTGAAGCCCGGTGGTCATGTGTTTTTCTCCACGCTCAACCGCAATGCCAAATCGTTTTTGTTTGCCATCGTGGGGGCGGAGTACGTGTTGAACCTGCTGCCCCGTGGCACGCACGAGTACGCCAAGTTCATCCGTCCCAGCGAGCTGGCGCGTGATTGCCGCGAAGTTGGCCTTGAGTGGCAACATACCCGTGGCATGGAATACAACCCACTCACTCGCCGCTATTGGTTGAGCGCTGACACCAGCGTGAACTACATGGTGGCCACACAAAGGCCTCTGTGATGCTGAAAGATATCCGTGCTGTGCTGTTCGATTTGGATGGCACCTTGATTGACAGCGCGCCCGACCTAGGCGCTGCTGCCGACAAAATGCGGACCGACCGCGGCATGCCTTCGCTCCCGTACGAGTTGTACCGTCCTTTGGCGGGTGCTGGCGCACGTGGCATGTTGAAGGTCGCGTTTGACATGACTCCCGAACACCAAGACTTCATGACCATGCGCGAAGAGTTCTTTGCCAACTACGAAGCCGCCATGACCGTGCGCACCTATGTGTTTGATGGCGTGGACGATTTGATTGAGCACATCCAATTGCGTCAAATGCCTTGGGGCGTGGTGACCAACAAAATGGCACGTTTCACTGACCCTCTGACTGCCGCCATGCCCTTGTTTGCCAGCGCACGTACGATTGTGAGTGGCGACACCACGCCGCATCCTAAGCCTCATCCTGAGCCACTGTTTGAAGCAGCCCGCCGTTTGGCCTTGCCGCCCGAGGTGTGTTTGTATGTGGGTGACGACGAGCGTGACATTGCTGCAGGTCGAGCCGCAGGCATGCCTACCGTGGCTGCCACCTACGGATATTTGGGCGAAAAGACCGATGTCAGCACCTGGGGTGCAGATTTATCTGTTGATTCACCAAATAAGCTCTTGCAATTGCTGGCAGAGGCCTAAAATACGAGACTTGGGGCTGCACTGGTTTCGACATGGGTTCGGACGCGTGGCAGGGCATGTCGAGGTTCTGATCCTCGTTAATCTTCGGAAAAAAAACTAACTGCAAACGACGAACGTTTCGCACTCGCCGCTTAATCCGGTGAGCCTTGCAACAGTTGGCCGATAGGCTGGGTTAGGGGGTCGCAAGACTTCCTAGCTGCAAGGGAAAACATATGGGCTGGCATCACCTCGGGTACCTTGAGGTGGTGTGAGAAAAAAGGGTACTGGCTGGGTGCGTAGCGTGTCGCTGCGCGACGCACACGGCGAGACTCAAATCAGACGACTACACATGTAGAACTGTACGAAAAAGGCTTGTGGACGCGGGTTCAAATCCCGCCAGCTCCACCATACACGGGGGACAGATTTTCTCTGTCCCCCTTTTTCTTTCCTGGAAAGTCCTGTTTCTGCGGGCTTTCGCTTTTTGTCTTGTGGACGCGACGGGTCAGATTTCCCCGCTTTTTGTCCTCAGAGACCGCATTTCTCTCTTTTTTCTCTGTTGGCTTGTGGACGTGTCCATGAGCTGAGCCCAGTATTCATGCCGGTTTCAGGGATTGGGTTGGACCTTGTCGCTGCATGAGCATTGGGGATGTAAACTTTTCGAGGACGTCCAAATGCCGAAAAGAAGTCATCACTGAACGATCAGACGACCGGCAACAATCGGCCATAAGCAGTCGGTCATGCCAGAAAATCTAGTGGACTGCTTTAGGCCTTGAAGTACCGCGCAGTCAAGGAAAACTGTCCAAGAAGATGCGTTCTCTTTTTGGCCCATCTCGTAGATTCTGACTTCCGGCGGTGTTGATGGTTCACTCGATGAAACAGGTATGGGATTGGAAACTTCCCCTATCGGATGTGATGAGCACCGTCATGGTGAGCGCCCAAAAGGACAAAGTCATCATGGCGGCGCTTTCCTTTCAGATCAGACCAGCGTCAACTCTACGACGATGTTGCCGCGAGTGGCATTTGAGTAAGGGCAGACCTGGTGGGCTGTGTCGATCAGGTCCTGGGCCACGGCACGGTCCATGCCGGGCAGGCTGATGTCCAGACGGGCGGCGATTCCGAAGCCTGCGGGAATTGGACCAATGTCCACGCTGGCGTCGATGGCCGCATCAACAGGCACCGCGACTTTCTTCAAACTGGCTACATGCTTGAGTGCGCCCATGAAGCAAGCCGAATAGCCCGCTGCAAACAGTTGTTCGGGGTTGGTCGCACCGCCCATGCCGCCGAGTTCTTTCGGTGGTGCCAGCTTGACATCCAGCAGACCATCACTGGAGACTGAGCGGCCGTCACGGCCTCCAGTGGTATGGGCTTTGGCGGTGTAGAGGACTTTGTCGAGTTTAGTGGTCATTTCATTTCTCCATTCAAGGGTTAAGGGATTGATTTAAGCCAGCACGGCTGGCAAAGATTTTTGTAAAACGGTTTTCTGGCCTGTAGCCTTGCCAGCAAGTGCAAAGCCCAGCAAGGTGCCATCCAAACCAACAAATCGGGCGTCCACTCCGTCAGAGAAGGCGTTGACCTGCCAACTTCCTTGGGCGTTCGCGAGTGGCGGCGAGACCACCACTGGCATGGCGGGTGTCTTGACGACCACAGGCATGGCCGGGTAGCGCAAAGTGGCCGGCTGGCCAGCCAGATGAGCTGCCAGAGTGCGTGCAGACTGCATCATAGGCATGACATAGGGCAAGAGCAGACCTTCAACTTCTGCAACGTCGCCCAGCGCGTAAATGTCGGTTTGGCTGGTCTGCAGTTGGCGGTTGACGACGATGCCGCGCGCGGTCTGTAGTCCTGCAGCCTTTGCCAGCGCGATCCGAGGGCGCAAGCCAACAGCCGATAAAACGAGGTCGCTGGCCAAGCGCTGGCCGTTGGCCAGTTCGACCTGCAGACCTTGCGGCGCAGCGAGCACTGCCTGTACCGAGGTGCCAAAGTGAAAACGCACGCCAGCGTGCGCAAGCGCCTGCTGCACCTGCTGCCCCACCTCTAGCGGTAGGAGTCGGCCCAAGGGGTGAGTGCCAGGATCGATCACATCAACCTCATAACCGGCCTGCACAAGGTCATTCGCAAATTCGCAGCCGATCAAGCCTGCGCCGATGACGGTCACTCGCTTTGCACCTTCGAGCTGTGCACGAAACGTCGCGTAATCTTGCAGGTCATTGACCGAGATCACCCGGTCCGCTGCATCACCCTGCAGGGGCAGACGCACCGGGTCAGCGCCTAACGCCAGCACCAGACGGCTGTAAGTCACTGGCCCCAGGGCAGTGGTGACACTGCAGGCGACCGGATCGATGGCCGTCACATCGGTCTTAGCCATCACAGTGACCCCCAACTGCTGCGCCATGGCCGCGCTGGTGGCGCTGACCAGCTGAGCTGCGGTTTTGCCGCTGCTCAGGGCGTTGGACAACATGGGCTTGCTGTAAAAGTCCCCGTTGTCGCGGGTGATCAGGGTGATGGGTGTCTGGGCATCGAGCTTGCGGAACTCCCGGACCAACGTCCAGGCCGCGAGACCCGAGCCTACGATCACCAGGCTTTGTGCAGGCGCAATCATCAAGTGCTCCTGTTCGCTCAGCCGATCTCGACCATTTCGAAGTCGGCCTTGGCCACGCCGCAATCAGGGCATTCCCAGTTTTCAGGGATGTCTTCGAAACGGGTGCCGGCGGCGATGCCGTCTTCAGGGATACCTTGGGCTTCGTCGTAGATGAAACCGCAAACAATGCATTGCCAAACTTTCATGATGTTCTCCAAAAATTGAAACGTTGAATCGGTGTGGATGGCTCAGGCCTGAATGGCGTCGAGGGCCTTTTGGTAGTGGTTGGCGTGGCGCTCTTCAACTTTGGCCAAGGCAGCAAAGCGCTTGGCGGCCTTTTCGAGCACGGCCTTGAACTGATCAGCGTGTTCTTTGGACTCGCTGATCTGCTCGTCGATCTCGGCCACGGCAGCGGCGTTGCCTTCCTCCACAGCGGTCTTGCGAAAACCTGGGTACATCTCGCTGTACTCGTAGGTTTCGCCTTCGATGGCGATCTGCAGGGCCTTAGCCGGAGTCATGTCGGTCGCTGGGTAAAGCAGATCGAGGTGGCCGAAGGCGTGCATCACTTCCTGGTCTGCGGTTTGCTCGAAGATGCGGGCTGTATCTTCGTCACCAGCAGCGCGCGCCAGTTTGGCGAAGTAGCGGTACTTGATGTGGGCCATCGATTCGCCGGCAAATGCGGCTTCGAGGTTTTGGTAGGTTTTGATTTCTGGACGTGCCATTTGAAGCTCCTTTCAGGGGGTGGTTTTGTTGCGATGGATGAATTGTGAAATTTCTCAATCAATCAGTCCAACGGATAATTTTCATTGAATCAATCTAAAATATCGATAATGAACTTTTAGCAACTGAAAGAACACTCCCTATGGCCGCCTTGCCCTCGCTGCGACAGCTGCGCTATCTGCTGGCCTTGGCCGAGCACCTGAACTTCACCCGCGCTGCTGAAGCCAGCTTTGTCAGTCAGTCCACTTTGAGCACAGGTCTCAAGGAGCTCGAAGGTACGCTGGGCGTGCAGCTGGTCGAGCGTGACAAGCAGAGCGTGGCGCTGACGTCCGTGGGCGAAGAAGTGGTGACTCGTGCGAGGCAGGTGCTGGCAGCAGCCGAAGACCTGAGCGATTTCGCTTCTGACGCTTCGCGCCCCATGCAGGGCCGATTGCGTCTTGGAGTGATTCCGACAATTGCACCATTCGTGCTGCCCGCCGTTATGCCTCTGCTGCGCGAAAAATTCCCGCTTCTGGAGCTTGGCCTACGCGAGGACCTGACTGCACATTTGCTGGAGCGG
>CAUPNL010000043.1:0-15638 GCA_963512655.1 uncultured Limnohabitans sp.
CGTGGTGATTCCTGAAATCAAGGGCAAGATCACTGGCATGGCCTTCCGCGTGCCCACCTCTGACGTGTCGGTCATTGACCTGACCGTGGAGCTCAACAGCGATGCCAGCTACGCCGAAATTTGCGCTGAAATGAAAGCACAAAGCGAAGGCGCGTTGCAAGGCGTGCTGGGTTACACCGACGAAAAAGTGGTGTCTACCGACTTCCGTGGAGAGCCGTGCGCCAGCGTGTTTGATGCCACCGCAGGCATCGCACTGGACAAGAGCTTCGTCAAAATTGTCGCTTGGTACGACAACGAATGGGGCTATGCCAAGCAGTGCTTGGAAATGGTTCGCGTGGTGGCGAAGAAGAAGTAATTCTTTAAAACCTTGCTACATATAAGCGCCTTCGGGCGCTTTTTCTTTGCCTGCTTTTCTCCCAAGGTAAAAAAAATACATGATTTGTCTTGAAATCATGTAACAAAGTTTCATAGAATTGAGCCATCTAAGGAGACTGACATGACCATCAAAATCGGCATCAACGGCTTTGGCCGCATCGGACGCATGGTGTTTCGCGCCGCCGTTGAAAACTTCCACGACATCGAAGTGGTCGGCATCAACGACTTGCTAGAGCCAGACTACTTGGCCTACATGCTCAAGTTCGACAGCGTGCATGGCCGCTTCCAAGGTGAGGTGTCGGTGGACAACGGCCATTTGGTAGTGAACGGCAAGAAGATTCGACTCACCCAAGAACGCGACCCAGCAGCACTGAAGTGGAACGACATCAGCGCCGATGTCGTAGTTGAAGCTACGGGCTTGTTCCTCGACCAAGCCACAGCTGAAAAACACTTGGCCGCAGGCGCCAAAAAAGTGTTGTTGTCAGCTCCCTCTAAAGACGACACGCCCATGTTTGTGTATGGCGTGAACCACTCGACTTACGCGGGCCAACCCATCATCTCCAACGCGTCATGCACGACCAACTGCTTGGCGCCTGTGGCCAAAGTGTTGAACGACAAGTGGGGCATCAAACGCGGCCTAATGACTACGGTGCACGCCACCACCGCCACCCAAAAAACAGTGGACGGCCCGAGCAACAAAGACTGGCGCGGTGGCCGCGGCATTTTGGAAAACATCATTCCTTCCAGCACCGGCGCGGCCAAGGCTGTGGGTGTGGTGATTCCAGAAGTCAAGGGCAAGCTCACAGGCATGGCGTTTCGCGTGCCCACCTCTGATGTATCCGTGGTCGACCTGACTGTGGAACTGAACAGCGAAGCCACGTACAAAGAAATTTGTGCCGAGATGAAGGCGCAAAGCCTGGGCGCGCTCAAAGGCGTGTTGGGTTACACCGAAGAAAAAGTGGTGTCCACCGACTTCCGTGGCGAGCCATGCACCTCGGTGTTTGACGCAGACGCAGGCTTGGCCTTGGACAGCACCTTCATCAAAATCGTCAGCTGGTATGACAACGAATGGGGCTACTCCAACAAGTGTTTGGAGATGGTGCGCGTGATCGCCAAATAAAACACATCGGCACTTGGCGTGCCATGTGGTTTAAACACCGCCAGTGCTTCAAATGCACTGGCGTTTTTTATGGCGCGCTGGATGCGGCGGAAGCTGCAGATGCAGGCTCGCTAGGCGCAACCATTTGTACCGCTGCATCGTGTGACTTGCTGTGTGTCTCTGGCGCTTCGCTGCCAAACAACACCAACAGGCCCAACACCACGAACACGGCCGCGCTGATGCGGTGCACCCAGGTGAGCGGCACCAAACGCGTGATGCGCTCGCCAAACCACACCACGGGCGCGTTCGCCAACATCATGCCCAAGGTGGTGCCAGCCACCACCCACAACCACGACTGGTATTCAGCCGCCAACATCACGGTGGCGATTTGTGTTTTGTCGCCCATCTCGGCCAAGAAGAAGGCAATGACGGTGGTGCCAAACACGCCAAACTTTGGCGTCACATCCGTATCGTCGTCATCCAGTTTGTCTGGCACCAACATCCACGCGGCCATCGCCAAGAACGACACGCCCAAGACCCAGCGCAACACCGTAGGGCCCATCAGGCTGGTCACCCATGCACCCAAACCGCCAGCCAAAGCGTGATTGGCCAACGTGGCCACCAAGATGCCCCACACGATGGGCCATGGTTTGCGAAAACGTGCCGCGAGCACGAGCGATAAAAGTTGCGTCTTGTCGCCCATTTCGGCGAGGGCGACGATGCCCGTTGAGATCAAAAATGCTTCCATCCAGTGATCCTACCGCGCGCGTTTTACGAACCATGCGCACGATTTGGTGCATTTTTTGCTTACATCAGGTGCAACACAGAAAACCGGTGCAAAAACGCACCAAAACAAAACAAAACTCTAAGGACAACTTTATGGATGCACACAAACAGGGCGCGGATGCTTTGTTCATTCTGCTCGGTGCCATCATGGTGCTTGCCATGCATGCAGGTTTCGCATTTTTAGAACTGGGCACGGTTCGTCGCAAAAACCAAGTCAATGCGCTGGTGAAAATTTTGGTGGACTTCTGTGTCTCCACCATCGCCTACTTTGTCGTGGGTTACGGTGTGGCCTATGGTGCGAGCTTCATGATCGGCGCTGAGTCGTTGGCCGACAAAAACGGCTACGAACTGGTGAAGTTCTTTTTCTTGCTGACGTTTGCAGCCGCCATTCCAGCCATCATCTCGGGCGGCATTGCCGAACGCGCCAAGTTTTGGCCACAGCTGATTGCCACAGCCGTCATTGTTGGTTTTGTGTATCCCTTCTTCGAAGGCATTGCTTGGAACCAACATTTCGGTTTTCAGGCGTGGCTCAAAGAGTTAACCGGGGATGAGTTCCACGATTTTGCGGGCTCGGTCGTCGTTCACGCTGTGGGCGGCTGGATTGCTTTGCCTGCCGTGTTGTTGCTCGGTGCACGTAGCAACCGCTACCGCAAAGACGGTGCCATTTCTGCACACCCACCCTCGAGCATTCCGTTTCTCGCTTTGGGGGCATGGATTTTGATCGTGGGCTGGTTTGGCTTCAACGTCATGAGCGCACAAACCTTAGACAAGATTTCTGGCCTCGTGGCCGTGAACTCCTTGATGGCCATGGTGGGCGGCACATTGGTGGCCCTCATCGCGGGTAAGAACGACCCTGGCTTTGTACACAACGGCCCCTTGGCTGGATTGGTCGCCGTGTGCGCAGGCTCTGATTTGATGCACCCCATGGGCGCATTGGTGGTGGGTGCTGTGGCCGGTGGCATTTTTGTGGTGATGTTCACGCTCACTCAGAACAAGTGGCGCATCGACGACGTGTTGGGCGTGTGGCCCTTGCACGGTTTGTGCGGCACATGGGGTGGCATTGCTGCGGGCATCTTCGGCACTCAAGCCTTGGGTGGCTTGGGCGGCATCAACCTGACCGCGCAATTGGCCGGCACCGCACTCGGTGTGACATGGGCTTTGGTTGGCGGTTTTGTGGTCTACGGCGTGTTGAAGATGACGCTGGGTTTGCGCTTGAGCCAAGAAGAAGAATTCGAAGGCGCTGATTTAACAATTCATAAAATCACAGCCTCCCCTGACCGTGAAGCCAGCTGGTAAACGTCACACAGTTGTGGTTTTTAAGGCATGCGTTGCTCTAAATACAGGTAAACGCTTGGTTTTGTGAATTACTTGTGCCCCATAATGTGCGCAATCTTGTTGGTGCAAGCCACCATCAAGGTTGTCAATTGGTGATCGGTCAGTTTCGGTTCGGGACTCCATCGCTTTGTTTTTGTGTTTTAAGGAGTCCCTTTCATGGGCAACAAACTGTACGTCGGCAATTTGCCATATTCAGTGCGCGACAGCGATCTCGAGCAGTCATTTGGACAGTTCGGTACTGTGACCAGCGCTAAAGTCATGATGGAGCGCGACACAGGTCGCTCTAAAGGTTTTGGTTTTGTCGAAATGGGTAGCGATGCCGAAGCTTTGGCTGCCGTTGAAGGCATGAACGGCGCACCTTTGGGTGGTCGTAGCCTCGTTGTGAACGAAGCTCGTCCCATGGAGCCACGTCCTCCCCGCTCTGGCGGCGGCGGTTACGGTGGTGGTGGCTACGGCGGCGGTGGCCGTGAGGGCGGCGGCGGCGGCGGTTATGGTGGTGGCGGTCGCGAAGGCGGCGGTGGCTACGGTGGCGGTGGCCGCGAAGGTGGTGGCGGTGGTTTCCGCAGCCCCTACGGCGGCGGTGGCCGTGACGGTGGTGGCGGTCGTCGCGAAGGCGGCGGTGGTGGTGGCCGCGGCGGTTTCGGTGGCGGAAGTAGCTACTGATCGACTTGCTTCACTGCAAAACAAAAGGCTCCCTTGGGAGCCTTTTTCATTTGAAACATGCGCTTACTTTTTCTCTTGACGGGGCAATAAAGTACCACGCACGCGCCCTGTTAATTGCAACGCACGACCCAGATTGTCATAGGTCATACCGTCGGCTGAAAACCTATTCCCTGAGCCTCTTATCATCACTACCGGTAAGTGAGAGCGGACTTCTTCCGTGTTGGAAACCACGTGCAAGAAATCACTTTGCAGCTCAATGCGCGGCACCACTTCACCCTGTTTGCTTGTCATGCCTTCCCGTGTAACCACGGCTTTGTCAAACAACTGCACCTCTGAAGCATCTGAGTTGATGAGCCCGCGCTTTGCAACAGCCATCGTCAATCGACCATTGACGCTGAGCATCCGAATACGAGGTTGATCAATCTCTAGCGTGTCCGTGTCGGGGAAGTGGCGGCCCTCTGAGCCCGTAATTTCACTCTTTAAAGTACCGTCATCTGCAAAAACTTTGACCGAGAAATCTCGCATCACATAGTCTGGCTCATGGCGCAACGGTGCGTCAATCTCTGCTTCGCTCATCACTGGTGTGCTGCGCACTAACCAATAGGTGCCCATAGCCATCACGCCCATCAGCAACAAGGGCAAGTAAACCGCCAAACGATCCCACACACGACGCACACGCATCAGTGTTGAGATCGACGCAACTCGGCTCATGCGGCATAGCCTCGCAATAACTCGGCATAGCGACCGCTGGCAACGAGCAACAAATCGCAAAACTCTCGCGCAGCGCCATGGCCACCGTCACGCTCAGTGACATAGTGCGCAATGGCTTTGACTTCGATGTGCGCGTTGTTCGGAGCGCATGCAAATGCAGCACGGGTCATGACTGCCATATCCGGCCAGTCGTCCCCCATGTGCGCCGCTTGCGACCAATCAAGGCCGAGTTCTTTCAAAATTTCTTGTGCAGCGGGGGCTTTGTCTTCGGTGCCATAGCGCACATGAGTGATGCCCAACGCCTTGAGGCGTGCACGCAAAGGTGCACTGTCGCGCCCAGTGATGACAGCGGGTGTGATGCCTGCTTTTTGCAACATCTTCAAACCGTGGCCATCCAGCGTACAAAAACGTTTGATGGTTTCACCACTTTCGGTATACAGCAAACCGCCATCGGTGAGCACGCCATCCACGTCAAAGAACGCCACGCGCACAGCCTGTGCGCGCAACAACAAAACAGGGTCAAAATTCAACGCAGGTGTGTGTGTGCTCATCAGATGACTTTCGCGCGCATCAGGTCGTTGGTATTGATCGCGCCGCACAAGATGCCTTGTTCGTCCACCACCAAAACGCTGGTGATGCGGTGCAACTCCATCAACTCGGCGGCTTCAGCCGCCAACGCGCTGGAGCGCACGGTGCGTGGGTTGGCGTGCATGACTTGTTGCGCGGTGAGTTGGCGCATGTCAGTACCGGTTTCGATCAAGCGGCGCAAGTCACCATCGGTGAAGATGCCCAACACTTTTCGGTTCGCATCCACGATGGCGGAGGCCCCCAAACCTTTGGCGCTCATCTCGCGCATCAAATCGCTGAAGCTGGCTGTTGGCAACACGCTTGGCACAGCATCCCCACTGCGCATGACATCGCTCACATGCGTCAGCAAACGGCGGCCCAAAGCACCGCCGGGATGTGAACGTGCAAAGTCTTCGGCTTTGAAACCACGTGCGTCGAGCAAGGCCACGGCCAAGGCATCACCCATGGCCATTTGTGCGGTGGTGCTGGCGGTGGGAGCCAAGTTCAGTGGGCAAGCTTCTTTCAACACGCCGGTGTTGAGCACGATGTCGGCGTGGCTGGCCAATGTCGATTGCGCGCCGCCTGTGAGGGCCACCAAGGGCACGCCTTGGCGTTTGAGCACCGGCAGAATGGCGGCGAGCTCATCGCTCTCGCCACTGTTGGAAATGGCAATCACGAGATCTGTGTCTTTGACCATGCCCAAGTCGCCATGGCTGGCTTCGGCCGGATGCACAAACATAGCGGGTGTGCCTGTGGACGCCAAAGTGGCTGTGATCTTGCGACCCACATGGCCGCTCTTGCCCATACCCATCACGACCACACGGCCTGTGACTTTGAGTATGGCGTGCACAGCCTGCACAAAGCTGGGCGACAAACCATGGCGCAAATGGCGTACGGCCTCTGCCTCAATCTCTAAGGTGTCGTGGGCCAGTTGCAAGATGCGCTGGTCGTCCACCTGCGCTGTTGTGCTGGCGGAATGTGCAGAGTTTTGGGTCATGGTTTGATTTTATCGGTGGGGGGCGCTTATTTGCCGATGCAAAAGCTAGAGAAGATGACGCCCAACAAATCGTCTGACGAGAACTCGCCCGTGATGGTGTTGAGCGCGTTTTGGCTCAAGCGCAGTTCTTCAGCCAACAAGTCGAGCGCGGGCACTTGGGCCTGCAAGCTGGCATTAGCCAGCATCAGATGCTCATCGACCTCGTGCAAGGCCTGCACGTGGCGCTCACGGGCCATGAACATGCCTTCTGCGCTGCCACCTTGCCAGCCCACCGCGCTCAGCAGTTGTTGACGCAGGGCCGGCAAGCCATCGCCTGTTTTGGCTGACAAGGTGATGTGTGTGACAGCTGTCACACCCTCTTGGCTAGGCGCCGTGAACGCGGTGCTGTGTGCATCGGCTTTGTTCCACAAATGCAGCACGGGGACATGGGTGTCTAACCTGTCTTGCAGGGCTTGTTCGATTTGCGCATCCGCTGCCGCATAAGCGGCGTCGTCTTTGCGCGTGAGGTCGTGCAAAAACAGCACGGCATCGGCTTGGCCAATTTGGTCCCAAGCGCGGGCAATGCCAATGCGCTCAACCTCGTCCACATCGGGGTGTTCGCGCAGACCAGCCGTGTCCACCACATGCAAAGGCACGCCTTCAATCTGGATGGTTTGTTGCACCACATCGCGCGTGGTGCCGGCAATCGGCGTGACGATGGCCAGCTCTGCGCCTGCCAAGGCGTTGAGCAGCGAGCTTTTGCCCGCGTTGGGCTGGCCTGCGATCACCACGCGGATGCCTTCACGCAACAACGCGCCTTGTTTGGTTTGCGCCATCACACGCGTCAGATTTTGTTGCAGTCGTGTGAGCTGGCCTTGGGCATCGGCTTGCTTCAAAAAGTCGATGTCTTCTTCGGGAAAGTCCAGCGTGGCTTCGACCAACATGCGCAGATGAATGAGTGCATCACGCAGTTGATGAATTTCGTTAGAGAACGCGCCCGCTAACGAACGGCTCGCACCGCGTGCGGCAGCTTCAGTGCTGGCATCAATCAAATCGGCCACGGCTTCTGCCTGCGCCAAATCGAGTTTGTGATTCAAAAATGCACGCTGCGTGAATTCACCCGGCTGGGCCAAACGCAAACCGCTCAACAACGGTTTGTTTTGCGCGTTCAGCGTAGCGGCCACGCGCAGGCAACGTGCCAAGATGAGCTGCAGCACCACAGGGCCGCCATGAGCTTGTAGCTCCAACACGTCTTCGCCGGTGTAGCTGTTGGGGCCAGGAAAGTGCAGGGCCAACACGTGGTCGATGGGTGCCCCCGTTTCATCGGGCAAAGGCAAATAGGTCGCTTCACGCGGCTTCAATGCACGCCCACACAAGGCCAATACCAAACCATTTAAATTTTTGCCACTCACACGCACAATGCCCACCGCCCCTCGACCTGGTGCGGTGGCAATGGCAATGATGGGCGCGTCGTGTAGAGCAAGCATGGCTAGATTGTCCAGAAAAAAACCCGCCAACCATCGAAGGAGGCGGGCTTTTGATTGACCACGGTTCTAAATTAGAACTTGGGCAAGTTAAATTGAGGTGGCACACCCATGCGGATGTTGATGAGCCACTGTTGTGCAATCGACAACACGTTGTTGGTGATCCAGTACAACACCAAACCGGCAGGGAAGAAGAAGAACATCACGCTGAAAGCCAGCGGCATGATCCACATCATCTTGGCTTGCATGGGATCTGGTGGTGCGGGGTTCAATGCGGTTTGCAGCAAGGTGGTCAGCGTCATCACCAAAGGCAAGATAAAGAAAGGATCGGGTGCCGACAAGTCATGAATCCAACCCACCCATGGTGCATTGCGAATTTCAACGGTCGACAACAACACCCAGTACAAGGCAATGAACACGGGAATTTGCAACGCGATGGGCAAGCAACCACCCATGGGGTTGACCTTCTCGTCGCGGTAAATCTTCATCATCTCCATTTGCATTTGTTGCGGGTTGTCTTTGAGACGCTCACGCATTTCCATGATTTTTGGATTGATGGCTTTCATCTTGGCCATGCTCTTGTATGCATGAGCATTCAACCAATAGAAGCCTGCTTTGAGCAAGACCACCAAGGCGACGATAGACCAGCCCCAGTTGTTCAAGATGCGGTTGAGTTGATCGAGCAACCAGAACAATGGCTTGGCCAAAATCGTCAACCAGCCGTAGTCTTTGACCAATTCCAAGCCTGGGTACAGCGCTTCCAGTTTGTTTTCTTCTTGTGGGCCAGCGTAGAAAGTCGCAACCACGCTCTTGCTTTGACCAGGCTTGATGATTTCCAAAGGAGAAATCGCCGTTACACGGTAGCAGCAATCAGCCATGGTGGAACCAATGTCCACAGCGTCCATTGAGATGTCACGGTTCAGGCCATTGGGCAAAATCCAAGCACTCGCAAAGTAATGCTGCACCATGGCGATGTAACCTGTGCTGGATTGTTTTTCAACATCCACTTTTTTCTTCTTGATGTCGGCAAACTCCACCTTTTGGTACTTCTTGGCCTCTGTGTAAATCGCAGGGCCTGTGAAGGTGGAATAGAACGATGACTCGCCAGCAGGCTTGTTACCGTCACGCACCAATTGGAAATACAACTGAGGCGCCACGTCTTGTGCGCCGGTGTTCACGATGTCGTGCTTCACCACCATGTCATACGCACCGCGTTTGACGGTGTAGGTCTTAACCAACTTCACACCATTTTGTGCAGCAGACTCAAACGCGATGGACAACTCGTTGTCGCCGTCTTTGAGTTTACGTGAGCCAGGTTTAACCGACATCACCGATTTGTGTGTGGGCAAAGCCACACCGGGAACACTAGAGATCAAACCGGTTTGTGCGGTGTAGATGCGCTCTTTGCTGTCATCCAACAACACAATGTTGTGACCCGGCTTTTGTTCGTCTTCGTGCTTCAACAGCTCCGCACGAACCAACGTACCGCCTTCGGTGTCAAAGCTGAGTTTGAACAAGTCTGTTTCAACTTGCACCAACTCTTTGCTTGCCGCGCGTGTTTCAACGGCAGGCACGGTTGCAGCAACTTGTGGTGCGACAGGGGCAGGAACACCTGCAGCTTGTGGCACCGCTGAAGAAGCATCTACAGCCACTTTGGCTTGCTGCGCAGGCGTTGGGAAGAAGGTGGCTTTGTTTCCGTTATGGACTTGCCATTGGTCCCACAGGAGAACCATGGAGAAACCAAAGATCACCCACAAAATGGTGCGGCGAATGTCGTTCATGAAGTTTTCTTTCCGGCGTTGGAAGAGGTCAAAGAGGTAAACAAAGCGGGCGGCACAGGATCATGCCCACCCGCACACCAAGGATGGCAACGTGCCAAGCGACGCAGCGTCAAATAACTGCCACGTGCAGCGCCGTGAAGCTCTAGGGCTTGCAACGAATACACCGAACACGTCGGTTCAAACCGGCACGACGAACCAAGCCACGGGCTCAGCAGCAAACGATACCCGCGCACCAGCATCATCAAAAATGATTGCATCATGCGGCGCTCACATATCCAAACAATTGTTTGAGCTCTTCGCGCACTGTTTGCTTCAACACATCCGAAGATGCGCTGACAAACTTTTGAGGGCTAAACGTTGCTCGCAAACGAACCACATAGGCTGTCGGCTTTAAGCCTTTTTCAAACTCGTGCGAAACCGCGTGAATTTGACGTCGAATCAAATTGCGTGTGACAGCGCACTTAGCCCATCGCTTGGGTGTGAGCGCGCCCATCATCAAGACGCCATCGACAAACAGGGTCGGGGTTTCTTCAAACCCAGACCCTGTAGAGGCTTTTGCAGGAGGTTGCCACTGGTGCAACACAAAATGCGGCGTACGTGCCACAGAACCTGCCGACATGACGGCCTGAAATTCTGACCACTGTTTCAGACGTTCCACGGCGCTTGGGTCGCGGGCCTGTGCAGCGGTCAAAAATTAGACAGCCAGACGCTTGCGACCCTTGGCGCGACGTGCGTTGATCACAGCGCGGCCACCGCGTGTTTTCATACGGACCAAAAAGCCATGGGTACGGGCGCGACGGGTTTTAGAAGGCTGGTAAGTGCGTTTCATGATTTTTCCAAAAAGCTAAGCCCTGAGAGATCAGGGAAACCAATGATTATCTCAAACTTTTGGGGCATTTGCAGACTTTTATCCACACTCTTTTTAGCTTTGCTTTTTTAAAAGTCTTTCAGATTTACTCACCCTGTGGATAATTTTTTGATAAAGTGCTTGGTTGCCTGCCTTTTTAGGGCAGCTGTCCACAGAAAAATACCCCATGAACTCAGGTTTTCTATCCACTGCCGCCGATGGCCTACCACCAGGATCTGGTGAAGGTTTGTGGCAGGCCTGCGTCGATCAATTGGCGCAAGAACTACCAGAACAACAGTTCAATACGTGGATCAAACCATTGGTTGCCAACGTCGCTGAAGACTTTAGCAAAGTGGTTATTTTGGTGGGTAACCGCTTCAAATTAGACTGGATTCGTGCCCAATATGCCAACCGAATTGCTGGTTTGTTGCAACAAATGTACGGTCAGCCCATTCAAGTTGAGTTAGCGATCACTCCCAAGGAAAACCCTGTCAGGATTAAACCTGTTTCATTCTCTCAAGAGCTTGAGTCGCTTCCTGAAAGCTTTGTAGGACTGGAAGAAGGTATTCCCAGCGGGCCACGCACACGCCTCAACACAGCGCTGACCTTTGACACCTTGGTCGAGGGTACAGCCAACCGCATGGCACGTGCTGCTGCCATGCATGTGGCAACCATGCCTGGCCAGTTGTACAACCCCTTGTTCATTTACGGTGGGGTCGGTTTGGGTAAGACGCATTTGATGCACGCTGTGGGTAACAAACTGTTGTCTGAGCGCCCGGATGCCAAAGTTCTCTACATCCATGCAGAACAGTTTGTTTCGGATGTGGTTAAAGCCTATCAGCGCAAAACTTTTGATGAATTCAAAGAGCGTTATCACTCACTTGATTTGCTCTTGATTGACGATGTGCAGTTTTTTGCCAACAAAGAACGTACCCAAGAAGAGTTTTTCAACGCATTTGAAGCTCTATTGGCCAAGAAGTCTCACATCATCATGACGAGTGACACATATCCAAAAGGCTTGACAGACATTCACGAGCGCTTGGTGTCTCGGTTTGATGCAGGCTTAACTGTCGCTATCGAGCCGCCCGAATTAGAAATGCGCGTGGCAATTCTGATCAGCAAGTCACGCGTTGAAGGCTCTGAAATGCCTGAAGAAGTAGCCTTCTTCGTGGCCAAAAACGTGCGTTCTAACGTGCGTGAGCTTGAAGGCGCACTGCGCAAAATCTTGGCTTATTCACGTTTCAATCAGAAAGAAATTTCGATTCAGCTGGCACGTGATGCCCTGCGCGACTTACTTTCTATTCAAAACCGTCAGATTTCCGTAGAGAACATTCAAAAAACAGTCGCCGACTATTACAAGATCAAAGTGGCTGACATGTACTCTAAGAAGCGCCCTGCATCGATTGCAAGGCCACGGCAGATTGCCATGTACCTTGCCAAAGAACTCACACAAAAGAGCCTTCCTGAGATTGGTGAGCTCTTTGGTGGTCGTGACCACACGACGGTGTTGCATGCTGTGCGCAAAATCACAGCAGAACGTCAACAAATGGCAGATTTAAACCAACAGCTGCATGTTTTAGAGCAAACACTCAAGGGCTAAGCAGTAAAAAAACAACCTTGTGGACAATTTCTGGATAACACCAGAGTTATCCACAGAAAAGTAGGAATTTAAAAGTTATCCCCTTTTGAACGACAGCAGAAAAGCAGGCTTGCCAACACCTTCACGGTGAACTCAAGTGCTTGAAAAAAAAGAGGAAAATGCTGTTGTCCACAGAAAGATGCTTTGCTTATCTACTACTACTAATTTAAATAAAGAAAACAAGAGGAAGAGATGATCGTACTGAAAGCAACACAAGACAAGGTTTTGTCAGTTCTGCAATCTGTTGCAGGCATCGTTGAACGTCGTCACACATTGCCAATCTTGGCAAATGTGTTGATTCGCAAAACAGGTAGTTCGCTACAACTGACCACCAGCGATTTAGAAATTCAAATTCGCACCACTGCAGAACTCGATGGAGATGCAGGTAACTTTACGACTACCGTTGGTGCACGCAAGTTGATTGACATCTTGCGCACCATGCCTTCTGACCAAACCGTCAGTTTGGAATCAAATCAAAACAAATTGATTTTGAAAGGTGGCAAAAGTCGCTTTACTTTGCAAAGTTTGCCTGCTGAAGATTTTCCGTTGGTTCAAGAAGCTGCCAACTTTGGTCCTTCATTCAGCGTGCCGCAAAAGACACTCAAAGAGTTGTTGCACCAAGTGTCATTTGCTATGGCTGTGCATGACATCCGTTATTACTTGAACGGCATTTTGTTTGTGGCTGAAGGTAAACAACTGAGTTTGGTTGCGACAGATGGTCACCGTTTGGCTTTCTCTTCTGCAACTTTGGATGTGGAAGTGCCGCGCCAAGAAGTCATCTTGCCTCGTAAAACAGTGCTCGAAATGCAGCGCTTATTGAGCGACAAAGAAGGTGCAATTGAAATGCAATTTGCTGGCAACCAAGCCAAGTTCACATTCGACGGCATGGAATTTGTGACCAAGCTGGTGGAAGGTAAGTTCCCAGACTACAACCGTGTGATTCCAAAGAACCACAAGAACACCATCACTATGGGTCGTACGGCTTTGCTCGCTACCCTGCAGCGCACAGCGATTTTGACCAGCGAAAAGTTCAAAGGCGTGCGCCTGAACTTGGAGCCCGGTGTGTTGCGTGTGGCCTCAAGCAACGCTGAGCAAGAAGAAGCTGTAGACGAACTTGAAATTGATTACAACGGCGACGCCATTGAAATTGGTTTCAACGTCACGTACTTGATCGATGCTTTGACCAATATGGACCAAGACATGGTGCAGGTTGACTTGGCTGATTCCAACAGCTCAGCGCTCATTACCATTCCTGAAAATACTACTTTTAAATATGTGGTGATGCCAATGCGTATCTAACGCATTGTTATTTCTCTTTTTTCCGATTGAACCCGTGAGGTGCTTGTGCCTCACGCACGAAGACTTGCTATGACCGAACCCACTCAAACTCCTGAAACCCCAGTGACGCCTCCAGCCGGTGAAGGCTATGGTGAGGGGTCAATTCAAATTTTGGAAGGCCTTGAGGCGGTTCGTAAGCGTCCTGGCATGTACATCGGTGATACATCTGATGGTTCAGGCTTGCACCACTTGGTGTTTGAGGTAGTTGACAACTCAATTGACGAAGCGTTAGCGGGTCATTGTGATGACATCGTGGTCACCATTCATAGCGATAACTCCATTAGCGTCACAGACAACGGCCGTGGTATTCCTACCGGTGTGAAGATGGATGACAAGCACGAGCCTAAGCGCAGTGCCGCTGAAATCGCTCTGACCGAATTGCATGCCGGCGGTAAGTTCAACCAAAACAGCTACAAGGTATCGGGTGGTTTGCACGGCGTGGGTGTGTCTTGCGTGAACGCCCTGTCCAAATCGTTGCGTTTGGTGGTCCGTCGCGAAGGTAAGGTTCACACTTTAGAGTTTTCCAAAGGTTTCGTGCAAAACCGTTTGATTGAAGTGGTGAATGGTGTTGAAGTGTCCCCCATGCGCATCACCGGTGATACCGAAAAGCGCGGAACAGAAGTTCACTTCTTGCCTGACACAGAAATCTTCACGCAAAACACTGACTTTCATTACGAGATTTTGAGCAAGCGTTTGCGCGAACTCAGTTTCTTAAACAATGGTGTGCGTATCCGCTTGTTGGACGAACGTACAGGCAAAGAAGACGACTTTTCTGGTGCAGGTGGTGTGAAGGGCTTTGTGGACTTCATCAACTCAGGCAAGAAGGTATTGCACCCCAATGCGTTTTACGCTGAAGGTGACCGTCCCGCTGAGACCTATGGTGGCATTCCAGGTACCAACATTGGTGTGGAAGTGTCCATGCAGTGGAACGATGGCTACAACGAAAACGTTTTGTGTTTCACCAACAACATTCCACAACGCGATGGCGGTACCCACTTGACGGGTTTACGCGCTGCTATGACTCGCGTCATCAACAAGTACATCGAAGAAAACGAATTCGCCAAGAAGGCCAAGGTTGAAGTGACCGGCGACGACATGCGCGAAGGCTTGTGCTGTGTGCTGTCTGTCAAAGTCCCTGAGCCAAAGTTCAGCAGCCAAACCAAAGACAAACTCGTGTCCAGCGAGGTGCGTGCACCCGTAGAAGACATCGTCGCCAAAACATTGACAGACTATTTGCAAGAGCGCCCTAACGATGCCAAGATCATTTGCGGCAAGATTGTGGAAGCAGCTCGTGCACGTGAAGCTGCCCGTAAAGCGCGCGAGATGACACGCCGCAAAGGTGTGTTGGACGGTATGGGCTTGCCAGGCAAGCTGGCCGATTGCCAAGAAAAAGACCCATCGCTGTGCGAAATCTACATTGTTGAGGGTGACTCCGCCGGTGGTTCAGCCAAGCAAGGTCGTGATCGTAAATTCCAAGCCATCTTGCCTTTACGCGGCAAGATTCTGAACGTTGAAAAAGCACGCTACGAAAAGCTGTTGACCAGCAATGAAATCTTGACGCTCATCACGGCCTTGGGCACCGGTATTGGTAAAGCCAGTGCTGAGTCTGGCAAGTCGGCCACCGATGACTTCAACGTGGATAAGCTGCGTTACCACCGCTTCATCATCATGACCGACGCTGACGTGGACGGCGCGCACATTCGTACGCTCTTGCTTACGTTCTTCTACCGTCAAATGCCAGAGCTGGTTGAGCGTGGCCACATCTACATTGCACAACCACCTTTGTATAAAGTGAAGGCGGGTAAAGAAGAGCTGTACCTCAAAGACGCGTCTGCTTTGGATGGTTTCTTGCTGCGTATTGCGTTGAAAGACGCAAGCATCACCACAGGCGGTGCCAACTCTCAAGTCTTGAGTGGAGATACCTTGGGCGAGTTGGCACGTAAACACCAGGTAGCGGAATCTGTTATTGCACGTTTGAGCGGCTTCATGGATGCCGAAGCTTTACGTGCGATCGCGGATGGTGTGTCTATCAACCTC
>CAUPNL010000044.1:0-15469 GCA_963512655.1 uncultured Limnohabitans sp.
CTTCTAAATCATCTGCGTGCAGGCCCAGTTCGTCGGCCATCCAAATGGCGGCATCGATGACGTGGGCCACTTGTTGGCGTTTGGCTAGCTCGGCTTGGTACTCGGCCAAATTGCACAGCGACCACTTGGCCAATTGCGGGATGTGTTTGTCGCTAAAACCACCATGCTCGTTCATGCCAAAGTGCGTGTTTTGCGGCATGACGATGAGGGCTTTGAGCATGTCTGATGCTGCTTTAGAGCGTGACATGAACGAGTGTTCGCGCAAGTGCTCGGCAGCTTTACGTAGATCGCCGCCGCTTTGAATTTGCAGGGTGAGGCTGACCATGTTGACGATGCGGTCCTTGGCTTTTTCAAGCTCGGGGCGCAAGAATTCGCTGCCAAAGTAACGCGCAATTTGCACCATGCCTTTGGGCGCATCGGTTTGAATGGCGTCTAGCTTGGCTTGATCCAGCACGCCGTGTTGCACGCCATAGGCAACTGCCTTTTCAAAGAAAGGGCGGTCATCAAAAAGGGCAACAACAGATTGCGTCATGGTCTGTAGGTTTAGATGGCTGATTCTTCGTCAGAGTCACGCGCAGCGGGTGTGGCTTGGCCGCGGTCGGTGGCGCTGGTTTCCACGCGGTCATCGTCCTCTTCCTCGTCTTCTTCAGACAGGCCCGCATCGTGGGCGCGTGCTTTGGCGCGCAGCACCAGCAGCATCTCGATGAAGAGGTCTGGAATTTTGTGACGCAATATCCACGCGAGTTGCATCCAGTCTTGGTCGGCCACTTCGTCTTCTTCGACACGGGGCTTCACATAAGCCGAGCCGAGCAGGGCGCTTTCAGTCAGCATGTCGCCATCGTCTTCCATGGTGTCAAACGTGCCGGTGCGGGCAAATGCTTCGATGCGGCTCCACTTTTCGCTGAAGTAGTCGGCCAGTGCTTCAGCGCCGCCTTCTAAATCGCCAATGGCGGTGAGGAACTCAACCGTGTCTGCGTCTTCGCGAAAGATGATGGAGTTCATCATGCCGCGCAGGTGGGTGCGGGTGAGGTCTTTGTATTGTTTTTCAATCACCACGGCTCGGGCAAATTGCTCGGGCGTGACCAGCAGGTTGATGACCGATTCTTTAGAGGTGTCGTACTCGCGAATGACGGCCAAGATGTCTTTGGGCGGCAGCTGTTCCAGCACCACCATCAGCGCTTGATCGCCCTCGGCATCGGCGAGTTCGACCAACGCAGCTTCAGCGCCTGTGATGTCGCCAGCGGCGATCAGGCTTTGGGTTTTGGTAATCAGTGCAATGGCGTTTGCATTTGTGTTGGTTTGGTCGGTCATGACGTTTACTTATTCTTTGCTGTCGAAGCCTTGTTCGACCATCCACGCGTTGCCTGCTTCTTCGCGTTCACGGGCTTCGCGTTCTTCGTCATGCTCGGCTTGGTCGCCGCGCTCGACGTTCTGCAAATCTTCATCGGCATCGGCGTCGTTTGACTGTGCACCACCGTGTAATCCAGCTCGCATTGGCGTGCCGTGCATGTATTCGAGTGCAGCGGCCACGGTCATGAACCAAGCGCCCACTGGCTCCGTCAATATTTTGTCGACGATGGGTTGTGCCCAAGGTGCAATGCGCACGCCTTCAGATAAGGCATCCCAGCTCAGCAAATCATCCGCATCGCGGGTGATGAAGTGGGCCATCAACTCGGGTTCGTGAAACTCAAAGGCTTGGTGCAGGACCACGGCCACCATCTCGGGGCTCAGATCCATCATTTGCAACAAGAAGTCCAACTCTTTGCGCTTTTCCGCCAAGCGCTTGTCGAGGATGTAGTGGCCTTCAGAGTCAGAGTTGAGGTCGTCCAACTCGGCTTGGTAGGCAGAGCGCAGCTCTTGGAAAAATGGGGAAATGCTCATGATGATTTATGTCCGGTTCAGCACTTGCTGAAAGTAGCCTTGCCAAATTTCTCGGGCCGTTTGTGCGGGGTCGTCCAGCAGGTTGCGGCGACGGTTGTCGTCGTAGGCTTTGCGTTTGTCGTTGTCTGACAGCACGTCGTACGCCTCTTGCACTTCACGAAAACGCGCAGGCGCATCGGGGTCGCTGTTGCGGTCCGGATGAAACTGCGAGGCTTTTTGGCGAAACGCTTTTTTGATGTCCGACAGCGTGGCATCGCTTTTGAGACCGAGTGCAGCGTAGTGTTCAGACATGAAAAATTAAAGCGCTTGTTTCAGGCGAATCTCTTCAACCTTGACGGGGCCCATGGGCACGGTCTTGGCGCTGGACATTTCGCGTTTGAAGCCTGCCAACTCATGAAAGCGCATGGCGCGGTCGTTGGCAATAGGCACCCAGATGGACACATGCGTGCAGCCTTCTTCTTGCAGGCCTTCGCGGGCGGCGTCCCACAAAGCTAGGCCTACGCCTTTGCCCCAGTAGGGGGCATCCACATAGATGTCCCAAATTTCGCCAAGGGTGTTGGGTGTGCCTTTGTCGCGGGAGCGGTCGTAGCCCACAAAGCCCACGATCTTGCTGCCGTCGACGGCGACTTGGACTTGGGGTTCGGCGTATTCAATGGCTTCGCGCCAGTAAACGGTGTTTTTTTCTTCGGGCACTGGCAGCACTTTGGCGCCGGTTTGCATGGTTTTGAAAGCTTCTTTGGCGGTGGCTGCGTACAGCTCGGCGATTTTGGCGGCGTCGCGCATCGTGGCGGGACGGACTTCAACAGTTGTCAGGTCGGACATGGAGAGGGGAAATTCGGTAAACAGATAAGACCGCTATTGTCCCAGTAAATCCACCCTCGGCTAAGACTTAGGTAGAGTACTGGCTTCGCTGCTTGCAGCCTTCTTTTTCAAACTCCCAAACCCATGCTCATTCTTGCCCCGATGGAGGGCTTGCTCGACTTTGTGCTGCGCGACGTGCTGACCCGCATCGGTGGGGTGGATCGTTGCGTGTCGGAGTTCATCCGCGTCACCAACACCTTGCTTCCCGAGCGCACGTTTTTGCGCATCGTGCCCGAGCTGACCAATGGCGGCCGCACCTTTGCGGGTGTGCCTGTGCGCCCTCAGTTATTGGGGTCAGACCCCCAATGTTTGGCTGACAACGCCGCGCGTGTGGCGGGCATGGGCTGCGACGGGGTGGACCTGAACTTTGGTTGCCCCGCCAAACAAGTGAACCGCCACGGCGGCGGTTCGGTGCTGCTGCAAGACCCAGAGGTGCTTTACCAAATTGTGCGAGCCGTCCGTGCCGCTGTGCCAGCGCACCAAGTGGTGTCGGCCAAGATGCGCTTGGGCTTCAACGACGACAGCACGGCGGAAGAATGCGCTTTGGCGCTAGAGGCGGGTGGTGCGAGTGAGATCGTGGTGCATGCCCGTACCAAGGCAGATGCCTATCGCCCACCGGCGTATTGGCATCGCATTGCCGACATCAAAGCCAAGGTGAAAACACCCTTGGTGGCGAATGGCGAAATTTGGAATGTGCAAGACGCCATCCATGCGCGTGCTGAATCAGGCTGCTTTGATTTGATGCTGGGCCGCGGCATCGTGACCAACCCAGGTTTGGGCTGGGACATACAAGTGCACGACGCAGCTGAGAATGGTTTGGCCGCACCTTCTGCGCAAGTGCGCTGGCAGGACCTGCCGCCGCACCTGCACACGTTTTGGCAAATCGTGTCGGGCCATGTGAGCGAGCGTCACCAAGCGGGGCGCTTGAAACAATGGCTGAATTTTTTGCGCAAGCACTACCCCGAGGCCGAGGCTGCCTACCAACATGTACGCACCTTGACCAGCCCCAAAGACATCAATGCTTGGTTTGACGCCATGCCGACACATCAATGACCGACGACACCACCCAAGACGCCATCGACGACAACGCCTTCGCGCAAGAGCCGCGCCTGTGGCAAAACGAAACGTGGACGGCCAAGGTCATCAAAAACGACGATGACGACGGTTGGGCTGTGGCCATGTTCAAAGACGGCGAATCCGAAGCCGCGCTGATTGGCCCATGGACGATGGGTCGCGACAAAAAGAACCCCAAGCCGCTGGATGGCAACGCCTTCATCACCTTGGTCAAAACCGCCTCAGAGTTTGTGCGCCGCAGCGAGCAGCAGTTGCACGCCACGCTGCATCAGTCGGTCACGGTGAATGGCCGCGAGGGCCGCATCACGGTGCTGCTAGACATCGTGCCCGATGACGACAACCCCTACGCCACACTGAGCGCGCAAGACGAGGGTGGCGACACGCTGGCCGAGGTGCGTGTGGACGCAGGCTACAAGCTCAACCGCAACACGGCGCAGGCTTGGGTGGATGAAGGCTTTGCTAGACCTAAGGGCGCGCGAGATTAAGGCGACATGTCGCACAAACACCTCCACCCTTGGCAAGTCCTCACAGGCGGCATTTGCGGTTTGGTGTTGACCATTGGTTTGGCGCGCTTTGCCTACACGCCGCTGCTGCCCAGCCTACAAACTCAAACTGGATTGACTGATGCCGCAGCAGGTGGCTTAGCCGCCATCAACTATGCGGGCTACATGAGCGGTGCTTTGGCTGCTACGTGGATTGACGATGTGCGCTGGCGGCATTGGCTGTATAGCGCTGGCTTGTGGATGGCCTTGGTCACGGTGGCGGCGATGGCGCTGACCACGTGGATGCCTGCATGGGCCTTGATTCGCTACATCGGCGGCTTGTGCGGCGCGACTGGCATGTTGCTGGGCTCTGGCTTGGTATTGGGGTGGCTCATGCGGCAAGGCCGTCGGCCTGAGTTGGGTTTGTATTTCATTGGCTTGGGGCTGGGCATTGTGGTGTCGGCGCTGGGTGCCTGGGGCTTGTCGCAGGTGTGGCCCACATGGTCGGACCAGTGGTTGGCCTTTGCAGCATTGGGCCTGGTGTTTTTTGTGCCCGCTTGGAAGTGGCGTCCGCCTGTGCCACCGCAGGTAGTGGTATCGCATGACGCAGCGCCTACAGCGGGCTTGGGCTCACGCCGTTGGGCGTGGACCATGTTGACCAGCTACTTTGCGGCGGGCTGGGGCTTTGTGATCAGCGCCACCTTCACGGTGGCGATTGTGGAGCGCGAGCCAGCGCTCGCAGGCCAAGGGCCGTTGGCTTGGGCAATGGTCGGCATGGCCGCCATGCCCGCAGTGTTCATTTGGGATTTGGTGGCGCGGCGCGTGGGCGATAAGCGGGCTTTGCTGTTGGCGTTTGGTTTGCAAACGCTCTCGGTCATGTTGCCTGCGATGTCGGGTGAGTTGTGGGCTGCGCTTGCAGGGGCTGTGGGCTATGGCGCAACGTTCATTGGCATTGTGAGCATGACACTGGCCTTGGTGGGCCGCAGAGCACCCAACAACCCAGGCAAAGCCATGGCCAAGCTCACGCTCAGCTACGGCGCCGCGCAAATGCTGGCCCCTGTGGTGGCGGGTTACATGGCTCAGACCACGGGCACGTTCAAAGGTGCGTTGTGGCTGACCGCTGGGGTGATGGCCGCAGGCATGGCCCTGTTGGCGACTTTGCCCAAAGACGACTGAAAGCACAGCATTTCGCAAAGGATTTGAGCGAAAACCCCAGCCTGTGACGGGGTAGCTCAGGCCTCACAATAGGGCGTTAGCTCTAGGGCGCCCCTGCTGTTTTTTAAAGCGATTTACCGTGCCCACTCAAAGTTTTATTCTTGGCAAAGACGCGCCACTCGAATCCACCATCAACACCATGCAGGCCAAGTTGCAGGCGATGGGGTTTCACATCCAAGAGAAAAGTTGGCTCAATCCCGTGGATGGGATTTGGTCGGTCCACATCCGTGACCGCGATTGCCCTGTGTTGTTTGCCAACGGCAAAGGCGCCACACGCATGGCGTGTTTGGCCAGTGCGCTGGGTGAGTTTGTTGAGCGTTTGGCGACCAATTATTTTTGGACGCATTTCTACCTTGGCCCTGTCACAGCCGATGCCCCTTTTGTGCATTACCCACAAGAACGTTGGTTTGATTTGACCGACGATGGTTCGTGGCCCAAGGGTTTGCTCAACGATGCGCTGCACACGTTTTACAACCCAGAAGGCAACATCGACTGCGCCAATTTGGTCGACTTCAATTCGGGTAATGTGGATCGCGGCATTTGCGCCATTCCGTATGTGCGCCAGCGCGATGGCGAGACGGCTTTCATCCCCGTCAACATCATCGGCAACTTGTATGTGAGCAACGGCATGGCCGCGGGCAACACCGCGCTGGAGGCGCGCACGCAAGCCTTGTCTGAAATTTTTGAGCGCCATGTGAAAGCCAAGATCATCAGCGAAGGCATCTGTTTGCCTGATGTGCCTGAGGCGGTGATCAACCGCTACCCACGCATCGCCGCAGGTATTGCGGCTTTGCGTGCCGCGGGCTTTGGCATCTTGGTGAAAGACGCGTCACTCGGTGGCAAGTACCCCGTGATGAACGTGACTTTGCTGCACCCCGAAGACCAAGGCTGCTTTGCCAGCTTTGGTGCGCACCCGCGTTTTGAGGTGGCACTGGAGCGTGCATTGACCGAACTACTGCAAGGCCGCGCGTTGGATAGTTTGAGCGGTTTTCCTGCGCCCACATTTGATTTGGAAGAAGCGGCGAGTGCACCCAACATCGAAATTCATTTTGTGGATTCGAGCGGCGTGATTCACTGGGAGTTCTTGGGCCAGATTCCAGACTATGTGTTTGTGGACTGGAACTTTGCCAACACCACGCCTGAAGACTACGCGTATTGTGTGAAGCGCATGCACGACGATGGGTTTGACATTTACATCGCCGACTTCGAACACTTGGGCGTGTATGCCTGCCGCGTGCTCGTGCCAGGTATGTCTGAGATTTACCCCGTGGACGACCTTGACTTTGAGAACAACAGCATCGCCAACGAAATGCGCGAGGCCATTCTTAACTTGACGGATCTCGATAACGAAGTGTGTTCAGACTTGTTGGCCTCGTTGAACGAATCCAACTTGGCCGATGAACGCCCCGTGGCGGGCTTGATTGGCATGGCTGCTGACGCCGGCAGCTTTTGGGCAGACCTGCGCGTGGGCGAACTCAAAACGCTGTTGGCCTTGGCTTGCGGCGATGAAGCTGCCACGGTGGAAGGCTGTGAGTGGATTCGCCACTTTGACCAAATACCGCAGCAACGCCGCGCGGTATACGCGTGCATCGAAACCTTGGTGTTGCTGACCGACCGTGGCGACACTGCGCCTTATGTGGGTGCGATTCGTCAGCTGTATGGCGCGGGTGTGTTTGAGCAAGCGCATGCACTCATCATGCAAACCGACCGTTTCATGGGTATCTCAGCGCCTGGCTTGATGATGGAGGGCTGCGAGATGCAACACAAGTTGTGGGCGGCCTACGAAAAAGTGCAAGAGTACAAGTAACCGAACGCAAACAAAAAAGCCGCTTTTCAAAGCGGCTTCTTCGTGAGTGCTTGAGGTGCAAGCGCTGCGGGCTTAGATGCCTAAACTTTCCAACACCACTACGCCTTTAGGTGTTTGCAGTGTGGCTTTCAAGTTGGCAGGACCTTCGGTCACGCTCACACGGTTGAGTTCAATCGCGTCATAAGCGGCTTGCAGTTTGTCAGCGCTGGGGTGTGTGACTTCAAGGCTTTGCAGCGTCACGCCAGAGCGGGTGAGGGTGTTGCGGGGGTGGAGCTTGAGTGGGTCGGTCGCGTCTGGCTTGCCCCACTGAATGAGAGAGGGCATGCAGCCGTCAAACAGGCGTTGGCCATCGGCGCGCACCGAGATTTGCCAGTTGAGCGTGCCGCGATTCGTGCGGCGGCTGGCCGAGATGGCGGGGCCACGGTCAATGCCTTGCATGCGAATGGCCATGCGTGCGGCGCGGATGTCAGGGGTGTTGACCACAAAGTGCACCAAGCGCGGCTCTTTGGCCACGGCCTTTTGCAGGGCTGGGTCGTCCATGTCGAACCAACGCGTGGGGCAGGCGCGTTTAGGGCGCACGGCGTTGGGGTCGATGGCGATGATTTCGACATAGGCCATCGGGTTAGCGGGCGAGGCCACTTTGAACAAGCGGTTGTGTGTGCCGTACAGCGTGTGTTCGCCGCCAGGACCAGGCGTGATGCCCAGGGTGTCTTCGCACCATTGCACGCCTTGTTCTAGGCTTTTGGCAACGATGACGAGGTGGTCTATTTGTGTGTGCATGGGGCAGCACGATACCACTAGGGCTGAGTGAGTCTGAGTCGCAGCTCGGTTTTCAGCACTTTGCCGTAGTTGTTCTTGGGCAGGCTGTCCACCAATTCGTAGCGTTTGGGGCGCTTGAAACGGGCAATTTCGTTGAGGCAATACGCGTCTAGGTCTTGGGCGCTGACGGTGCTGCCTTGGTGCACCACCACAAAAGCCACGATGACTTCGCCCCACTCAGGGTCGGGTGCGCCGATCACGGCCACCTCGCTCACGCCTGGGGCTTGCAATAACACTTCTTCCACTTCGCGTGGGTACACGTTGGAGCCGCCGCTGATGATGAGGTCTTTGCTTCGGTCTTTGAGTGTGAGGAACCCATGCGCGTCTAAGCAGCCCATGTCGCCCGTGAAGAGCCAGCCATCACGGATGGCGGCTTGCGTGGCTTCAGGGTTTCGCCAGTAGCCTGCCATGACGCTGTCGCCTTTGATGAGCACTTCACCCACTTCGCCTAGGGCCAAGTCGTGGCCATGTTCATCGGTGATGCGGATTTGCACTGGCGTTTGCGCTACGCCGATAGATGCCAAGCGTTGGGCGTGTTCGGAGTGGGTGGTGTCGCTCAAATGAAAGCGCGACAACGCGGTGCCCACCATGGGGCTTTCGCCTTGGCCGTAGATTTGCACAAAGCGTGGGCCCATGATACGAAGGGCGCGCTGAATGTCTGCGGCATACATGGGTGCGCCGCCGTAGACGATGGTTTTGAAAGCTAGGGCGCAAGCTTTGGGTGTGAGTGAGGTTTGCTCGGCATGGTCGACCAAGCGTTTGACGATGGTGGGTGCTGCAAACATGGAAAGTGGCCCAACCGACTGACCGAGTTCCAACAACTCCGCTGCATCAAAGCCGCCAGAAGCTGGCACCACATGACGTGCACCTGCCATCAAATGTGGGATGGCATAAAGACCAGCACCGTGTGACATGGGAGCGGCGTAGACGATGGCGTCTTGGTCAGTGATGGCATCCACGTCGGTGAAGTAAGCCAAGCCCATCGTCATCAAGTTGCGGTGGGTGATCATCACACCTTTAGGGCGACCCGTCGTGCCACTGGTGTAGAACAACCAAGCGAGGTCGTCTGACTGGCGTTCAATGATGGGCTTTGTTGGTGGCGCATCGCTGGCTTGAGGCATGGTCCACAAGGCATTGGCCTCAGCACTGTCCACATCGATGACGCGTTGCAAGCCGGTCAATTGTTGGGGTGTGTTGGTGGTGACGTCGGCCATCACGTCAGACGTGACAAAGGCCCAGCAGGCTTGCGCGTTGTCGATGATCCACTGCGCTTCGCGCACATGCAGCTTGGCGTTGATAGGTACCACGGCCAAGCCTGCCCACCATGCGCCAAACAGAACTTCTAGGTAACGCGGGTGGTTGTGCATGAAGATGGCCACGCGGTCGCCGGGCTGCAAGCCTGCGTTTTGAAACTGTTGGGCCAAATGCGCGCAGCGTTGTGCCCATTGCGCGTAAGTAGCCACAGCCTGTGTGCCATGAAAAATAGCAGCGCGTTTGGGAAACTGCCGCGCCATCCGCTTGAGTAAATGAGCCAAGTTCAACGAAATCTCTCCACAAAGAGCTGAATGGGTGAACGATACAACGATTAACTGTGGGAGGATTCAGCTCTTATGAATTCCAGTCAATCCTTGGGTGATCGCCCAGCCGAAGGCGAACGCCTTTCTAAACGCATCATGCAACTGCGCGACTGTTCGCGCCGCGAAGCCGAGCAATACATCGAAGCGGGCTTTGTGCGCGTGGATGGGGTGGTGGTGCAAGAGCCGCAGTTTCGTGTGACCACGCAAAACGTGGCGGTGGATGCGCATGCGAGTTTGCTCAACCTCATGTCGGTGACGCTGATTTTGAACAAGCCTGCAGGTTGGACCGATGGCTTAGAGCCTTTGCTCGTCAAAAATCCGGTGGCTCGGTCAGCACCTGCTGGTAAACCTGGTGCATCAGTTCGCCCTCCAGCCCGCACACCCAGGGGTCCGCAAAACGTTCGCACTTTGCTCACGTCTGAGCAGCACAGCAAGCACGACCACAGTGGTGTGCGCTTCTTGAAAAGCCATTTGGCCAAACTTGATGCCAGCGTGCCGTTGGAATACGAGGCCAGCGGCTTGGTGGCGTTCACCCAAGACTTCCGTGTGCAGCGCAAGTTGATGGAAGACATGGCGTTCATCGAGCAAGAGCTGATCGTGGACGTGCGGGGTGAGGTGTTGCCCGATGCCTTGCGTCCGATTGAACGCGCCATGCGAGATGAGCGCCTGCGCTTGCCTGATTTCAAAATCAGTGTGGGCAGTGCCAATCCCGAGCGCAGCAAGTTGCGTTTGGCTGTGAAAGGCTCGCAGCTAGGCTTGGCGCCTTATTTGTGTGAGTTGGCGGGCTTGGAAATCTTGGCGCTGCGACGCATCCGCTTGGGACGCGTGAGCTTGGGCGATTTGGAAGAGGGGACTTGGCGCTACCTGGCCGAAGGCGAGCGTTTCTGACGCTTAGTTGTCGTTGTTGCCTGCGGCGGGCACACGACGGGCGCCTGTGAAGCGGCGGTCCCAATAAGCATCGCGCATGTCCTCGACGCGTACGCTTTTGCCTGAGCGAGGTGAGTGGATGAACTTGTTGTCACCCACGTAGATGCCCACATGGCTGAAAGTTTGGCGCATGGTGTTGAAGAACACCAAGTCGCCTGGCTTCAAATCTTGCTTGTCGATTTTCTCGGTTGCGGCAGCTTGTTCACTGGCGCGACGGGGCAAGACCTTGCCCACGGTTTGCTCGAACATGGAGCGCACAAAGCCACTGCAGTCAAATCCCGTGGCAGCGCTGGTGCCGCCACGTCGGTAGGGCACGCCCAAGAAGGTCATGGCGTTGCCCACCAAGTCGGAAGCCGTATCACCCACCGATTGGCGTACCTGGTCCATTTGCGCGACGATGCCGCGTTCGGCCAAATAGCGCTCAATGTCATCTGCTGCATTGTTCGACGGTGCAGCATGTGCACTGGCGACGCAGCAGAGGATGAGTAGGGTACGTTTCAACATAGCCGGCTATTCTAGCTGCTTTATCTGCGAAAACTTATCAAATACAGCGCCTAAGTTGTTGATTTCACTAGGGTTAGTCCTAAAGTAAACGATATTGACAGGCTGCAAATTTCATATCGTCGATACTTGCGCTTTTCTACAAACCTATTCGACCCTCGCATGTTGCTCGACGACCAAGAATCCCAACTCGTGCTGGTGGACTACCAAGCCCGCCTGATGCCCGCCATTTTTGAAGCTGATTTGGTGTTGGCCAATGCCATGCGTTTGGCGCAAGCCGCGCATTGGATGGAAGTGCCGACCTACGGCACCGAGCAAAACCCAGACAAGCTAGGCCAAAACCCTGCCGAACTGCGCGCCTTGTGCCGACGGACCATCCCCAAGATGAGTTTCAGCGCTTGCCCCGATGGCTTGAGCGAAGTGTTGCGCCCCGCAGCACGCGCACCTGCTGGCAACGCCCGCAGCTTGCCCAAGCATTTGCAAAAGGCCGTGCCGCAAGAGCCCACACGCCAAAGCATCGTCATTGCGGGCTGCGAAGCGCATGTGTGCTTGCTGCAAACTGCCTTGGATTTGCTAGAAGAAGAGTATTCGGTGTGGGTGGTGACGGATGCTTGTGGTTCACGCACCGAGCGCAACCGCGACGCCGCGTTTGACCGCTTGGCCGGAGCCGGTGCAGAACTGGTGACCACCGAGATGGTGTTGTTTGAATGGCTGCGCACGGCAGAGGCGGACCCGTTCAAAGAAATCCACGCGCTGATCAAATAAAGGGTAATTACCCACCCGAAAAGTCAGCTTGTTGCAAGTCCGTCCTTCTCATAATTATGAATTCAGTACAGATTCGTTTTTAGGAGAAATAGATGGTTGCGTACGCAGATTTTCACCGCCGTTCCATTGAGGACCGCGACGCTTTTTGGTCTGAGCAGGCCAAATTGGTGGATTGGGAAACACCTCCCCAGCAAATCTGCGATTACAGCAACCCTCCCTTTGCCAAGTGGTTTGTGGGTGGCAAGACCAACATTTGCCACAACGCGGTCGACCGTCACCTCAAAGACCGCGCTGACCAAGCCGCGTTGATTTTCGTTTCCACAGAAACCAACCAAGAACACACGTACACATTTCGCGACTTGCACGCTGAAGTGCAGCGCATGGCAGCGATTTTGAAAGACTTGGGCATTGTCAAAGGCGACCGCGTCTTGATCTACATGCCCATGATTGCCGAAGCCGCATTTGCCATGTTGGCTTGCGCCCGTTTGGGTGCTATTCACTCCGTGGTGTTCGGTGGCTTTGCTTCTCATTCCTTGGCCACTCGCATTGAAGATGCGTCACCCAAGGTCATCATCAGCGCGGACGCAGGTTCACGTGGCGGCAAAGGCGTGCCTTACAAGCCATTGCTGGACGAAGCGATCAATTTGTCTGCGCACAAGCCTAAGAGCGTCATCATGGTGGACCGCAAATTGGCGGCCTTTACTCCCGTGGCTGGCCGCGATGTGGACTACGCCACCGAGCGCGCCAAGCACATGGACACGCAAGTGCCTTGCGAGTGGGTCGAGTCCACGCATCCCAGCTACACCTTGTACACCTCTGGCACCACGGGCAAGCCAAAAGGCGTGCAACGTGACACCGGTGGTTACACCGTGGCCTTGGCTTCCAGCATTCCTAATATCTACCAAGGCAAGCCTGGTGAGACCTTCTTCTGTACCAGCGACATCGGTTGGGTGGTGGGCCACAGCTACATCATCTACGGCCCACTGATTGGCGGCATGGCCACCATCATGTACGAAGGCCTGCCCATCCGCCCAGACGGCGGCATTTGGTGGAGCTTGGTGGAGAAGTACAAAGTCTCGGTCATGTTCAGCGCGCCCACAGCGATTCGCGTGCTCAAAAAACAAGACCCAGCGTTGCTCACCAAGTACGACTTGTCGACGCTCAAGGCCTTGTTCTTGGCTGGCGAGCCTTTGGACGAGCCAACAGCCAAGTGGATTTCTGAAGGCCTGAACGGCAAAGCCATCATCGACAACTACTGGCAAACCGAAACTGGCTGGCCTATCTTGACCATCTGCAACGGCGTGGAAAAAGCGCCTAGCAAGTTCGGTTCACCCGGCAAGGCGGTGTATGGCTACAACGTCAAGTTGGTCGACGACCAAACCGGTGAAGAGCTGACGGGCGCCAATCAAAAAGGCGTGTTGACCATCGAAGGCCCACTGCCTCCTGGCAACTTGCAAACCATTTGGGGTGATGACACCCGTTTCGTCAACACCTATTGGAAGACCGTGCCCAACAAACTCGTGTACAGCACCTTCGACTGGGCTGTGCGTGACGAAGATGGCTACTACTTCATCTTGGGCCGTACCGATGACGTGATCAACGTCGCCGGTCACCGCTTGGGCACTCGTGAAATCGAAGAGAGCATTTCCAGCCACCCCAACATCGCTGAAGTGGCGGTGGTGGGTGTCGCCGACCAGCTCAAAGGTCAAGTGGCCATGGCATTTGCCATCGCCAAAGACACCTCTGGCCTGACCGACGATGCCGCCCGCAAAGCCCTGGAAGCCGAAGTCATGAAGGTGGTGGACAGCCAACTCGGTGCAGTGGCCCGCCCATCACGCGTGATTTTTGTCTCGGCTTTGCCCAAAACACGCAGCGGTAAATTGCTGCGCCGTGCCATCCAAGCGGTAGCTGAAGGGCGCGATCCTGGTGACTTGACCACCATGGACGATCCCGCCGCTTTGCAGCAAATCAAGGACCAAATCGTTTAATTGAGCCGCCTGCGGCTGGTTTCGGTGGCACAATCTTGGGTGTAACTTAGGTCAATCCTGATCAAAGTCGCATCCGCTAACCGGTCCAGCCGTGTCGCGGAGGTTTTTTTCCAACCAACTAATGTTTCCTGCAGGGAAACGGAGGTCAGCGCAAATGAGTGAGACAACCGTCTATCAAGCCTATTCAGGCAATACCCATCTCTTCGGGGGCAACACCCCTTACGTCGAAGAGATGTATGAAAACTATCTAGCCAACCCAGGCAGCGTGCCCGATTCGTGGCGCGAGTACTTTGATGCGTTGTCGCATGTGCCCGCAGTCGATGGCTCAAATGCCAAAGACGTGCCTCATTTGCCCGTCATCAACGCCTTTGCTGAACGTGCCAAATCTGGCGGCACCAAAGTTGTCATGGCGAGCGAAAACGTTGAAATGGGCCGCAAGCGCACCGCTGTGCAGCAACTCATCGCCGCCTACCGCAACGTCGGTCAACGTTGGGCTGACCTTGATCCACTCAAGCGCACTGAGCGCCCCAATATTCCTGATCTCGATCCCGCTTTCTACGGCTTCACCGATGCCGACCAAGAAACCGTGTTCGACACCAGCAACACTTTCTTCGGCAAGAACAATATGTCCTTGCGCGAGTTGCTCAACGCTTTGCGTGAAACCTACTGCGGCACCTTGGGCGCCGAGTACATGTACACCTCGGAGCAATCCGAAAAGCGTTGGTGGCAAGAGAAGCTGGAAAGCATCCGCAGCAAAGCCAACTTCAACTCTGATAAAAAGAAAGCCATCCTTGAGCGCTTGACCGCCGCTGAAGGTTTGGAGCGCTACCTCCACACGAAATACGTGGGCCAAAAGCGCTTCTCGCTTGAAGGTGGTGAAAGCTTCATTGCCGCGATGGACGAACTGATTCAACAAGCTGGCCTCAAGGGCGTGCAAGAAGTTGTGATCGGTATGGCCCACCGTGGTCGTTTGAACGTGTTGGTCAACACCATGCGCAAGTTGCCTTCTGACTTGTTCGCTGAGTTCGACCACACAGCGCCTGAAGACTTGCCAGCCGGTGACGTGAAATACCACCAAGGCTTTAGTTCGGACGTGTCCACCATTGGCGGCCCCGTGCATTTGTCATTGGCGTTCAACCCCTCGCATTTGGAAATCGTCAACCCTGTGGTGGAAGGCTCTGTGCGCGCACGCATGGACCGCCGCGCTGACCCAACGGGCAGCCAAGTGTTGCCCGTGTTGGTCCACGGTGACTCCGCCTTCGGCGGTCAAGGCGTGAACCAAGAAACCTTGGCTCTGGCCCAAACCCGTGGTTACACCACTGGCGGCACGGTGCACATCATTGTGAACAACCAAATCGGTTTCACCACCTCTGACCCACGCGACATGCGTTCTAGCGTGTTCTGTACCGACATCGTCAAGATGGTCGAAGCACCTGTGTTGCACGTCAACGGTGATGATCCAGAGGCCGTGGTGTTGGCCACGCAACTGGCCCTCGAATACCGCATGGCCTTCCGCAAAGACGTGGTGCTCGACATCGTGTGTTTCCGCAAACTCGGCCACAACGAGCAAGA
>CAUPNL010000045.1:0-14074 GCA_963512655.1 uncultured Limnohabitans sp.
ACGCTGATGCACGTGTACACCAGCAAGTTCAACAAGAAGTTCACGCAGTTTGCGTTCACGGGTTCGGTGGTGGCTAAACGTGAAGTGGGCAAACCCATGGTGCTGTCGGTCATTGGGCAAAACCATCAGCTCGCCCCTGGCGGCAAAGGCATCCAGCCGTTTCCAATTCCCCGCATAGAGCTAGGTGTCGAGGACGTCAGCGTACGTCGGTTCACCGGACACAAAAGCAGTTGCAAAAAAAGCAGTGTCTGCGCTGAATACAAAGACAGCAAAAAGAACGAACTGCAAACGTGGGTGGGTGATGACGCTAAAAACCTTCACCTGCTATTTCCTTTGGTCACCAAGCAACCGGCTGTGGTGATCGATTTGTCAAAGTTTCCTGCGGCGGGTCAAGACGGCCCAACACCGTTGGCTCAATTTAAGCGCTGCGCCGCTGATTTGCGCTAATGCCATCAAAGCCTTGTTTCATCAAGGCTTCATCTGGCTGGTTTAAGATGACCAGCGTAATGCAACAAACCTCCCTCTTCAAAACGATGTGCCTTCATATGGCCATGGCGCTGGTTGCCTTGTTGGCAATTGGCCCGTTTTTGCACGCGCATTACGGTGCATCTCAGGTGACGGGGTTGCATGTGGCGGGCCTAGGTTCTGTGGCGGTGTCTGCTGAACCTGCATTGACCATGACCAGCTTCAGCCAAGACGATGAGCCAGAGTCTGCGGCTGTGGGTGTTGAAACTTCTTATGCACGCCAAGCCGCGTTGGATGTGGAGGAGCAGCAGCAAAGCGTGTTGATCCTCACCGTCTTTGTCATGGCTGCGCTGATTCAGCGCGTGGTGTCTTTCTTGCTGGCGCCAGGCACGCAACGTGCCGGCCGTCCTTCGTTTCTTGCCGGCTTTCCGCCGCTGCCGCACGCACCTCCTGCATTTCACTTCTAACTTTTAACGCGTGTACACCTGGTGTGTGCACCGCCTGTTGGTTTGTGATGTGTGGAGTTGGTGATGTTCACTTCTTTCAAGTTATTTCTTCGTGGCTTTGTGTCCTGCTTGTGGTTGGCAGTGACGGTCAATGCCTTGGCGCAAGTGGCGCCATCCGCAGCCAATGCCCCCGTGTTGCTGCCGCTGAACGCCAAACAACAAGCCAGCCTGGGTGTGCAAGTGGCTTCTATTCAATCATCCACAGGCGGTCAGTTGCTGGCCAGCGCCACGGTGGTCATGCCACCCGGCAAAGAGTTCACGGTGTCTGCGCCGTATGCGGGCCAATTGTCTCGGCTTTTGGTGGGCGTGGGCGACACGGTCAAGGCGGGAGCTGCTTTGGCGCATTTCACCAGCCCCATGTTGGGCGATGCACGGCGCTTATTGAACGAAGCATCGCTGGATTACAAAAACGCCTCAGCCGCTGCGCAACGCGACCAAGCGATGTTTGATGAAGGCATCATTCCAGCTGTGCGTTTGCAGCTGAGCCGCTCTAAGCAAGAGGCTGCACAAGCGCAGCAGCATGCGCGTGAGGCAGAGCTGGTCGCCGCAGGCATGCGCTTTGATGCCAACACGGGCTACGCCACGGGCACGCTCAAAGCACCACTGTCGGGCACGGTGTCTGAGGCTTTTGTCGCGGTGGGCCAACGCGTCGAAGCGGGGGCGATGTTGTTCAAGCTGGCCGATAGCTCGCAGTTGCAACTCGACGTGCAGCTCTCGTCCGACAAAGCTGCGCAGCTGCAAGTGGGTGACGAGGTGAGCATTGCCTCGCGCAATGCCAAAGCCAAGCTCATTGGCGTGAGCCGTGCGGTGGATGCCAGCCAATCGGCACGCGCACGCGCCACCGTCACAAGCCGAGGCAGTTTGCAAGCTGGCGAGCTGGTGTCGGTCACTGTGCATGCCAAAGGCAAAGCGGGCGCGGCCAAGCCAGATACGCAATGGCTGGTACCCGCACGCGCCGTCACTCAGTGGCGCGGCAAGCCTTGGTTGTTTGTGGCGAACGACAAAGGCTTTGAAGCGCAAACTGTGAATGTGATTTCATCCACCGACGACTTGTCGTTGGTCGAAGCCGCGTTACCTGCAGGCAGCAAAGTGGCGGTCACAGGCATCGCTTCCTTGCGCGCGCTATTGCAAAAGGACGAGTGATGTTTGAACACCTGATTCGTCTGAGTCTGCGTTTTCGCAGCCTCACGCTGGCGTGTGCTGGCTTGCTGTTCATCGCAGGCACTTACGCGTGGCTCAATTTGCCGATTGATGCCTTCCCCGATATCTCGCCCACGCAGGCCAAGGTCATTCTCAAAATTCCGGGCATGACCCCTGAAGAGGTCGAGCAGCGCGTGGTCAAACCCATTGAGCAAGAGCTGCTGAGCATTCCCAACAAACGCATCGTGCGTTCTATCTCGAAATACGGCATTGCCGACATCACCATCGACTTTGACGAAGGTGTGGATTTGTATTGGGCACGCCAACAAGTGTCGGAGCGTTTGGGCTCGGTCATGCGCGATTTGCCAGCCAGTGTGAGCGGTGGCTTGGCCCCCATCACCACGCCGCTGAGTGAGGTGTACATGTTCACACTCGAAGGCGACTTCGACTTGGCTGAAAAACGCCGCGTGCTCGATTGGGTGATTCGCCCCGAGCTGCGCACCATTCCCGGTGTGGCCGAAGTCAACTCGCTTGGCGGTGAAGTGCAAACCTTCGAAGTCATTCCCAACACAGCCAAGATGGCGGCGATGGGCGTGAGCATGACCGACTTGCGTCAAGCCTTGCTCGCTAACAACAGCAACGATGGCGCAGGCCGCTTGACGGCTGGCGAAGAGGCCTTGGTGGTGCGCGTAGAAGGCGCGGTCAAAACGCTGGACGATTTACGTGCTGTGCGTTTGGCCACATCTCGCAACGCCAAGGTGCAGCTCGACGACGTGGCCACCGTCACGCATGGCTCACTCACTCGCTACGGTGCAGTCACGCAGGATGGACAAGGCGAAGCGGTCGAAGGCCTGGTGCTGGGCATGCGCGGTGTCAATGCCCGTCAGTTGGTGAACGCGGTCGATGCCAAGTTAGCCGATATGGCCCCGCGCTTGCCCAAAGGCATGACCGTGAAAACCTTTTACAACCGAGGCGAGTTGGTCACGCGAGCCGCAGACACGGTGATTCGCGCTTTGATTGAAGCGGCTGTCTTGGTGTGCATCACCTTGTATGTGTTCTTGGGCGGCATGCGTGCTGCGGTGGTGGTGGCTGTGGCATTGCCCTTGTCATTGCTGAGCACCTTCATGCTCATGCGCACGTTTGGTTTGACCGCCAACTTGATGAGCTTGGGTGGCTTGGCCATTGCATTGGGCATGTTGGTGGACGCTGCGGTGGTGGTGGTGGAAAACATCGAAACCGCATTTGCGTCACACCCAAAGGGTCATGCGTTGTCAAAGACCGAAATTTTGCTGAGCGCCGTGCGTCAGGTGGTCAAACCCGTGGCGTCGGGCGTGCTGATTATTTGCGTGGTGTTTTTGCCGCTGCTGAGCCTTGAAGGTTTAGAGGGAAAACTGTTTGCGCCTGTGGCCGTGACCATCATCATGGCCTTGGCTTCGTCGCTGCTGTTGGCTTTCAGTGTGATTCCGGCTTTGGCCTCGATGGTGCTGAAGGAAGAGGGCGCGCACGAGCCTGTGGTGATGCAAAAAATCCATGCTGCGTATTTGCGTTTGCGTGAACGTGTGTGGGCCAAGCCGCAGTGGTTGTATGGTGTGTCTCTGGCCTCGTTGGTCGTGGCTGCCGTGCTCTACAGCTTCATTGGCAAAACCTTCATGCCCACCTTGGATGAGGGCGACATCTTGGTGCAGTTGCAAAAGCTGCCTTCGATTTCACTCGAAGCCTCGCTGGAAATTGACACCCGTGTGCAGCAAGCCATTTTGGACAACGTGCCCGAAGTCAAGTCAATCGTCGCCCGTGCAGGCTCTGACGAGTTGGGGCTAGACCCCATGGGCCTGAACGAGACCGACACCTTCTTGGTGCTCAAACCCAAAAGCGAATGGCGCGGTAACAAAGACGACATCGTTGATGCTTTGCGTGTGGTGTTGGATGGTTTTCCAGGCTTGGTCTATGGCTTCACGCAGCCCATTGAAATGCGGGTGTCTGAAATGCTCACTGGCACACGCGGCGATGTGGCCATCAAAATTTTTGGCACAGACCTTGTCAGCTTGAACGAAGCCGCCCACCAAGTTGCCGATGCCGTGCGTACCATTCCCGGCGCTGCCGAAGTGATTGCGCCCAAGGCTGAAGGCTTGCAATACGTATCGGTGAGTTTGAACCGGACGACCATGGGCCAAGCCGGCTTCAGTGTCGAGGCCTTGCAGCAAGCATTCAAAAACCAAGTGGAGGGCGAATCACTGGGCTACGTGTTGCAAGACGGTGTGCGCATGCCGCTTACCTTGCGCGGTAATGAGGCTACACGTCAAAGCCCAGAAGCGTTTAAAAACTTGCAGCTTGCTGCGCCCGATGGCCGCGTGTGGGCCGCGAGTGCCTTGGCTGACATCCGCTTGGTCGATGGTCCCATCCGTGTGGACCACGAACAAAGCGCACGCTTCACCAGCATTCAGGTGTCGGTAGATGGTCGCGATTTGACGGGCTTTGTGGGCGATGCCCAAAAAGCCGTGGCTGCCCTCAAGCTGCCCAGCGACGTTCGCATTGTGTGGGGCGGTCAGTTTGAAAACCAGCAACGCGCAGCGGCGCGTTTGGGGCTGGTCATTCCTGCGGCGATGGTGCTCATCTTCACCATCTTGGTGTTCACCTTTGGCTCGGCCATTCAGGCGGGCATCATCTTTTTGAATATCCCGTTTGCGTTGGTAGGTGGTGTGGTGGCACTCGCGATCTCGGGCGAGTATTTGTCCGTGCCTGCCTCGGTGGGCTTCATCGCGTTGCTGGGTATTGCTGTGCTCAATGGCGTGGTCATGGTCACGCACTTCAACGAACGTTTGCTCGATGGCGAAGCGATGGACGTGGTGGTGCGCCTAGGCACCGAGCGCCGTTTGCGCCCTGTGTTGATGACAGCGGTCATCACCGCGCTGGGCATGATCCCGTTGTTGTTTGCCACGGGGCCTGGCTCAGAAATTCAACGGCCCTTGGCGATTGTTGTGACGGGTGGTTTGCTCAGCTCCACCTTGCTGACTTTGTTGCTGCTGCCCAAATTGTTTGAACGCTTTGGTGGGCTGGATGGCGTGCCGTGGCATGCGCTCACGCGCCTCTTGCATTGGAGGAAGTCATGAAACGTTTCGTGAAATTTGATGTTGTAGCCTTTGTCGCCGCTTGCACTTGTGTCTTGTCGCTGGGGGCGGCGCAGGCACAGCAGCCTGCAGCTTCAACAACAGCCGCATCGTCTGTTGCTGCATCAGCAGCCTCCGGCTCGGCCTCAGCGTCGACGGCGACATCACAGCTCTTGCCTTATCTGCCCGCTGAAGATGCGGTGAAAGACGCGTTGCTCAGCAGCCCCCTGATGCAAGCTGCGCGCGCCAAAAAGGAAGCAGGCACAGCGCGCGCTCAGGGCATTGACTCAGGCTCCGCCGAGTTCACCCTGCGCAGCACTTCCCAGCGTCGTCGCGAGGTGGCCACAGGCGCGCAGTTGCATGAGTCGATGGTGAGCATTGAGCGTCCCGTGCGCTTTTGGGGCAAGCGCGGCATGGACGCCGACCTCGCCACACAAACCCAAGCGTTTGCCGACATTGAATACGCCGATGCCATGCACGAAGGTGCGCGCGAGCTGATGCGTTTTTGGTTTGCTTACCTGCGCGCTTTAGCCGACCAAAAAAATGCGGTGACCACGTTTGACTTGGCAGCCAAAATGCAGCGCCTCACGCAGGTGCAGCTCAAGCATGGCGAAATTTCGCAGCTCGACGCAGAGCTGGCCAATGCCGAGTTTGAGCGCATCACCGCTGCGCGTTCGGTGGCTGATGCACAGTTGGCCTCCAGTGCCTCAGCCTTCACGCGTCGCTATGCAGGCATGGTGTTGCCCACGCACATGCCTGTGGCTTTGCGTTTGGATGCATTTCCTAAATTGCCTGCTTTGACCGACACCATGGTTGCCATGCGTCAAGAATTCTTAGATAAAAACCACGAACTCAACATGATGCGTGTGGACGCGCAACGTTTGCGCCTCGCCGCTGACCGCGCCTCGCGTGACCGATTGCCTGACCCCACATTGGGTGTGTTCAGCGGGCGCGAGCGGGCAGGGGCTGAAACCATTTCGGGCGTGATGTTCTCCATGCCGTTCCCCAGTGCCTCGCGCTTTCATCACGCGACTGCGCTGGTGGCTGATGCACAAGCAGCCAGCGACAAAGTGTTGCTGGCCGAGCAACAACTGGGCGCCATGTTTGACAGCATGTTCATTCAGTTTCAGCACAAGCGCACAGCCGCTGACAACTTGAAATCTGCCGCACAACGCCAAGCACTGGCCGCCGAAAAATCCGTCAAGGCCTATAGCTTGGGCGAAGGCAGTTTGTCGGACGTGTTGCTGATTGCGCGCCTCGCCAGCGACAACCTCAATGCCGCCGAGCGCATGCAGCTAGAGGTGGTGGAATTGCTGGCGTTGATTCGTCTAGATCTGCATCAGATATGGGACTTTGATGAATGATTTGGTGACGGAATAAGTCGATTAGGCGAGTTCCGCAATCAACTCAATTTCCACGCAAGCACCCAACGGTATTTGCGCCACGCCAAACGCACTGCGTGCATGCGTGCCTTTGTCGCCAAACACCTGCCCAATCAACTCGCTGCAGCCGTTGGTGACCAAGTGATGCTCGGTGTAGTCGGGGCTGGAGTTGACCAAGCTCATCACTTTGACGATGCGCTTGACTTTGTTCAGGTCGCCCACGGCGGCGTGCAAGGTGCCCAACAAATCCACAGCCACTGCGCGTGCGGCTTGTGCGCCTTCGGCCGTTTGCATGGTTTTGCCTAGTTGGCCGGTCCACACCTTGCCGTCTTGTTTGGCAATGTGGCCGCTCAAAAAAACCAAGTTGCCTGTTTGCACAAACGGCAGATAAACCGCAGCGGGAGTAGCCACGGGGGGCAGGGTGATGTTCAGGGCTTGGAGTTTGTCGTAAACGCTCATGTTGGATTCCTTGTTTGAATCACGCAATTTTAAGAGCGCTCAAGGCGTATGTTTGCGATCAGAGTGATTCGCTTTGACTCTGACTTTGTGATTGGCCTTGCGATTGACTTTGAGACTGTGTCTGCGACTGCCCTTGTGATTGAGATTGTGTTTGTCCAGATGTCGCTATCAACTCAGAAGCCGGCTGCACCGTCACAGCCACTTCGAGTGTGTGGCTGGCTCCGCCATGAATCACACCACGCACAGGCGACACATCGGCGTAGTCGCGGCCAATGGCCAAGGTCACGTAGTCGATGCCGGGCGAGCTGAGGCCCCATCGGTTGTTGGTGGGGTCCAAGTCAAACCACTGGCCGTGGGTCGCGAGTGCACCGGTCTTGGCGGTTTCAGCAGCATCGTCTAAATCGTTGGGCACGTAAACGGACACCCACGCATGCGAGGCATCGCTGCCTATCAAGCGGGTTTGGCCTTCTGGTACTTCGGTCACCAAATAGCCGCTGACATAACGTGCGGCCAAACCTTGTGTGCGCAAGCAACCGATGAGGATGTGTGCAAAGTCTTGGCACACGCCTTTGCGGCTTTTCAGCGCTTCAAGCGCAGGCGTGTTGATGTCGGTGCTGGCCGTCTCGTAGGTGAACTCTTGGTGGATGCGCGTCATCAAATCGCACGCCGCTGCCAACACGGGGCGAGCAGGCGTGAAACTGGCACGCGCATATTCGGCAAAGTCTGGGTGCGGCTGCACGTAGGGCGAGGCAAACACGTATTCGGTGGCTGCGTCCCACGCGGCGCCCGAGTGGTACACAAAGTGCGCGCGCACGTTTTCCCATGCGGGCGTGGTCAAGGCTTGCTCGGGTAGATAGGCGATGAAGTGGGTATCGACTGTGCTCTTGGCTGTGATGCTGAGTGTGTCGTGCACCACGGGCAGCGAGAAGAAAGTGCGGTTGTTGCCAAACACATCCACATGCGTGCTGGTGGCCGCAGGCGTGGGGGTGATGTTCAGCTCAGCGTGCTGCACGGTTTGTGCTGCATCGCTGCGCGGCAGCAAATGCGCCATGTGCTGCGCGGTGTTGACCTGTGGCACATAGTGGTAGGTGGTGGTGTGGGTGATGTACAGCAACATGGCTTAGGCCCCCACGCTGTCGGCGTCGTCGGTGTGGCTGAAGTAGTGGGCCGTGATGGCGTCCGACACTTGCCACGCGGCTTGCATGCACTCGGTCAGGCAAGCACGTAGGTTGGGGTGATGGCCTGCATCGTTAGATGCGCAGAGCTGTTCTAAATCGGTGTTTTTCAAAGTGGGTACCAAGCGGGCCAGTGCATCGGGTTCTCCCATCGGCGTTTTGGCCAACTTCGACAAACGTCCGCGCAGCGCACGCGCCACCCAAGCCAGCGAGCGTGGGTTGTCGTTGTCTTGCACCAACAGCTCGATGAGTGGGGCCAGTTCGCGGCTTTGTTGGTACTGCGCTTGGAAGGTGATGGTGCTGTCGAACAGCGACAACAAAGCTGCAAAGTGCGAGCTGTTTTCGTCTGCGCTGTGCGCTTCGTCAGCCGCGCCTTCAAACGCGCCCACTTCCACCGCCAAGTCGAGGGCTGCCGATAAAAACCCCAAGCGCTCCACATGGCGGCCGATGCTCAGAAGTTGCCAACCGTCGTCACGCGTCATGCGGTCGGTTTGTGCGCCGGTGATGGCCGCCAGTGCCGAGCTGGCAGCATCGAGGGCTTGCATGGCTTGCACGGCTGAGAACTCGCGTGGCGAACCTGCTCGTGCGCAATCTGCGCTGAACTGGTCCACACAATGCACGATGGCGTTCCAGTGTTCGGGTGACAAACGCTCGCGCAGCGACGAGGCCGCTTGCTGCAAAGCGCGCAAGTTATAGCCCACGCTTGTGCTGTGCTCGTCTTGGTCCAAGCACGCAATGAGGGTGCGTTCAAACACACGTCGGCGTGCGCCCATGCTGGGGGTGCTGTTGGCTTTGTCTTCGCCCGCAGCGGCGTGCGCAGATGGCACACCCGCAGGCACCAAACCTTGGCGCTGGGTGAGCAACTGCAACCATGCCCACAAGCTGCGCGAGGCGGGGTCTTCGCCGTTCAAGGCTTCGATGCACAGGCGTACCAAGCGCACCATGTTTTCGCTGCGCTCGGTGTAGCGGCCTAGCCAATACAAGTTTTCTGCGGCACGGCTGGTGACCATGCGCTCGCGGTGTTTGAAGCCAGAGGCGGCTGTGTACTTGGGCAGCAAGCTGCTGCGGTCAATGTCGGCATGGGTTTGCACCCACACATCGGCGCTGCTGCCGCCGCGTTGCATGGAGGCAATGGGCGCATTGGGCGCTGCAATGCGGGCCAAGCCGCCGGGCAACACGCGCCATGAATCTGCGCCATCACCTATGCCATTGCGTAAGGCAAACACGCGCAACATGACCGAGCGTTGCACCACGCCTTCGTTGGCGTTTTTCCAAGTGGGCATTTGCGACAACGGGGTGTAGGCCTGCAAGGTGTAGCGGTCGGGTTGGCGGGTGATCCGGCCCACCCATTCGTCGCGTTGCGCTTGTGTGAGTGTGCGGCCCAGCACCGCATCAAACGTGCCGTGAGTGGCAGAGCCCGAGTAGGTGGGCTTGATGGCCATGTGTTCGAGTTGCGGCAGCACTGAGGCCAAGGCTGCGCGTTCGCCACACCACCAACTGTCGAGGGCGGGCAACTGCAACTCTTCGCCCAGAAGCTGTTCACTGAGCGCAGGCATGAAACCCAACAAAGCAGGCGACTCTAAAAACGCCGAGCCCGGCGCATTGGCCACCACCACATTGCCTGCGCGCACGGCTTGCAGCAAACCGGGAATGCCCAAGGTGGAGTCAGCGCGCAACTCCAGTGGGTCTAAGAACTCATCGTCCAAACGCTTGAGCAAGACATGCACAGGCTCTAGGCCGCGCAACGTGCGCAGGTACACGCGCTCGTCCCGCACGGTCAGGTCATGGCCTTCGACCAAGGTGAGGCCCAAATAGCGGGCGAGGTAAGCGTGTTCGAAATACGTTTCGTTGTAGGGCCCAGGTGTGAGCAAGGCCACGTGTGCATTCGCCCCTTCAGGGCTGTGCGCCTTGAGCGACTCCACCCACACACGGTAGGTGGCCGCGAGGCGCTGAATGCTCATGGCCTCAAACGCTTGCGGAAACTGGCGCGAAATGAGTAAGCGGTTTTCTAACAAGTAGCCCAAGCCCGAAGGCGCTTGCGTACGTTGCGACACCACGGCCCAGTTGCCGTCAGGCCCACGCGCCAAGTCAAACGCCGCGATGTGCAAATGTGTCCCACCCACAGGCGCTACGCCATGCATGGCGCGCAAGTAGCCGGGGTGGCCTTGCACCAAGGCGGGGGGAATCATGGCTTCGCGAATGAGTTGCTGCGGGCCATACACATCGGCCATCATGCGCTCGAGCAAACGTGCGCGTTGCTTCACGCCCACTTCAATCTGCTGCCAGCTGTCGGGGGTGATGATGAGGGGGAACAGGTCCAAAGCCCAAGGCCGCTGTGGGCCACCTTGGCTGGCATACACGTTGTAGGTGATGCCGTTGTCGCGCACTTGGCGAGCGAGGGTTTGGGTGCGGCGGTCGAGGTCGTCTAGTCCGGTGCTGCCGAGTTGGTCAAAAAAGGTTTGCCATGCGGGGCTTAAATCGGGTTCGGCCTCTGGCGCAGGCGTTGTTTCAGGCTCGGCCATTGGCTGCACGGGCTGCACACACACTGGCGAACACTTACCTTGCAGCTCGTCAAAGTGCCCGCTGTCGGCGGGATGCGCGAGACCCTTCACCACGTCCAGCAAACGCGGTGTAGCAACAGACTCAGAGAGGGATGAGGAAGGCTTTTGCACAGTGCTTGCATTGTCTCACCGCCTTTGGGTTGTGGCATTGCGAAGTAGTTGAAGCGTGGTGTTCTTAGTCGCGTCGCAAATCCAACGTGAACGGGAACTCTTTGCTGGCAGGCAGCCCCACGGTGGCTTGCGGCACATCCAACTTGCCCGGCGTGTGGCCCAGCGGGAAGAAGCGCGACAAGCGGCGGCTCTCGGCCTCATACGCATTGACAGGAAAGCTGTCGTAGTTGCGACCACCCGGGTGCGCCACGTGGTACTGGCAGCCACCCACCGAGCGTTTCATCCACGTGTCCACAATGTCAAAGGTCAGCGGCACATGCACGCCAATGGTGGGGTGCAAGGCCGATGACGGCGCCCATGCGCGGTAGCGCACACCGGCCACGTATTCGCCCACCGTGCCCGTGGGTTGCAACGGCAGCGGCGTGCCATTGACCGTGATGGTGTGGCGGCTCGGGTTGAGTCCAGCCACATGCACCTCGATGCGTTCGAGTGACGAATCCACATAGCGCACCGTGCCGCCACTCGACCCTTCTTCGCCCATAACGTGCCAAGGCTCCAAGGCGTTGCGCAGGGTGAGGTTGATGCCCAGTGTTTGCAAATCGCCCACGCGTGGGAAGCGGAATTCAAAGTGTGGGGCAAACCATGCGGGGTCGAACTGAAAGCCGCAGTCGCCCAACTCAGTCAGCACATCGTCAAAGTCTGCTTTGACGAAATGCGGCAACAAGAAGCGGTCGTGTAGCTCGGTGCCCCAGCGTGTCGCAGGCGCTTGGTAAGGTGTTTCCCAGAAACGTGCGACCAAGGCACGCAGCAAGAGCTGCTGCACGATGCTCATGCGTTCGTGCGGCGGCATCTCAAAAGCGCGCAGTTCGAGCAAGCCCAAACGTCCGGTAGATGAGTCGGGCGAGTAGAGTTTGTCGATACAAAACTCGCTGCGATGCGTGTTGCCTGTGACGTCAATCAGCAAGTTGCGCAGCGTGCGGTCCACGATCCACGGTGGCATATCAGCACCAAACTTTTCGCGGTTCTTTTGGATTTCGGCCAGCGCGATTTCCAGCTCATAAATTTGGTCATTTCGCGCTTCGTCCACACGCGGTGCTTGGCTGGTGGGGCCAATGAACATGCCGCTGAACAAGTAGCTCAAGCTGGGGTGGTTGTGCCAATACAAGATGAGCGATGCCAACAGTTCTGGCTTGCGCAAAAACGGGCTGTCCGCAGGCGTGGCCCCGCCCATGACGATGTGGTTGCCGCCGCCTGTGCCGGTGTGTCGGCCATCGGTCATGAACTTCTCGGCAGACAGGCGCGATTCAAACGCGGCTTTGTACAAGAACTCGGTGTGGTCCACGATTTCCAGCCAGTTGTGGGCGGGGTGGATGTTGACCTCAATCACACCAGGGTCAGGCGTGACTTGCAGCACTTTCAGGCGCACATCGCGTGGGGGCGGGTAGCCTTCCAACACAAGGCGCACGCCCAACTCTTCCGCCGTGGCTTCGATGGCGCTGAGCAGCTCTAGGTAGTCTTCCAAGTCGCCGAGTGGCGGCATGAACACATAAATCAAACCTTGTGGGTTTTCCATCGCCTTCAACTCAACGGCGGGGCCGTTGGCACGCGATGGGTCACGCACTTCCACGCAAATGGCGGTGCGGGTAATCCAATGCGCCGATTGGTCTTTGGCTGGCACAGGGTGCGGGGTGCCCGGCACAAAGCCGTCTTGACCCATGCCTGTTTGTAAACCTACAGTGCCACCTTGGGCTAGGCCGCCGCCCGCCACATGCGTGTTGATGTGGTGGTCATAGTGTGTGTGGCGTGCGTGGTGCGAGTACTGCGCACGCAAGGCCGCTGCGTGGGGTAGGGGTTTGCGTTCGGCAAAGTGGTCTTGCTCAATCGCGTAGGGATAGTCTGCTTGGCTCACCCACGGCAGTGAGTCGAGTGGCAAGCGCAGGCCCATGGGCGAGTCGCCGGGGACGAGGTACATGCGCTCGTCGCGCAAGAACCAAGGGCCAGTGCTCCAGCGTGGGCCGCCTGCCACTTCGCCAGCTTTGAGAGGCAACACATAGCCCACGGTTTTGTCTAAGCCTTGGTCAAACACGCGGCGAAGGCGCACGCGCTCCATCTCGTCGTCGAGCTTGGCATCAAATGGGTCGACGTTGACAGGCAAGCGGCGCTCGCGCCACAGGTAATACCACGTGTCTTCATAGCCGGGGGTGATGTATTGGTCGTCCAGTCCCAGCTTGTGCGCAAGTGTTTGCGTGAAGCGTTGTGCGTCTTCGGTGGTGTACTGGCTGGGCACACGTTCGTCGGCAAACAAATCGGGGTTGTGCCAGCAAGGGTGGCCGTCGGTGCGCCAGTAAATGCCCAGCGCCCAGCGTGGCAGCTGCTCGCCCGGGTACCACTTGCCTTGGCCGAAATGCAAGAAGCCGCCATCGCCATATTCGGCCCGCAGCTTGTGCACCAATTCGGTGGCAAAGCCGCGTTTGGTCGGGCCTAGTGCATCGGTGTTCCATTCTGGTGCGTCGCGGTCGTGCACGGTGACGAAGGTGGGTTCACCGCCCATGGTCAATCGGACATCACCTTCTACGAGGCGGCGGTCTACCTCGTCGCCCAAGGCCAGCACTTCTGTCCATTGGTCTTCGGTGTAGGGCTTGGTCACGCGGGGTGATTCCAGCACGCGGGTCACGACCATCTCGTGGCCAAACTCCACCTCGGCTTCGTCCACCAAGCCTTCAATGGGGGCGGCGCTCGATGGCTGCGGTGTGCAAGCCAGCGGAATGTGGCCTTCGCCAGCCAGTAAGCCCGATGTGGGGTCAAGACCAATCCAGCCTGCGCCGGGCAGATACACCTCGCACCAGGCGTGCAAATCGGTGAAGTCCACCTCGGTGCCGCTGGGGCCGTCCAGCGACTTCACATCGGGGGCGAGTTGAATCAAATAACCAGACGCAAAGCGGGCGGCCAAGCCGCAGTGGCGCAGCAAATTCACCAGCAACCATGCGGTGTCGCGGCACGAACCACTGCGCAGGGTGAGCGTTTCTTCGGGCGTCTGCACGCCTGGCTCCATGCGGATGGTGTACGAGATTGCGTGCTGCAGCTTCTGGTTCACGTCCACCAGAAAGTCGATCGTGCGGCGCTCGCTGCGGTCCACGGTGGCCAGATACGCCTTGAGCAGTGGCGTCATCG
>CAUPNL010000046.1:0-12674 GCA_963512655.1 uncultured Limnohabitans sp.
CACGCAGGCTGAGCTATTCAGCCTCACGGCGATTGCAGGTTTGGCAGGTGCCACCATGCGCATTCCAGCGTCGTTCGTGATCCGTCTGTCTGGTGGCCGCAATACTATTTTCTTGACTACTGCCATGTTGTTGGCGCCTGCGTTGGGAACGGGCATGGCCTTGCAGCACCCCGAGTGGCCGTTGTGGGTCTTCCAGCTCATGGCACTTTGGTCTGGCGTCGGTGGTGGCAACTTTGCCAGCTCCATGTCCAACATCGGTACCTTCTTCCCTAAGGGTTTGCAGGGCACGGCACTGGGATTGAACGCCGGCTTGGGCAACTTTGGCGTGACCACCATGCAGATCGTTATTCCGCTGGTCATGACGGTGAGCTTGTTCGGCAGCTTGGGTGGTGAGCCCATGACCTTGGTGAAAGACAGTGGTTGGATCTTGGGCAAGATTGTGGCTGGCACGCCGACTTGGGTGCAAAACGCAGGGTTTGCTTGGGTCTTGACATTGGTTCCGTTGTCGGTGGCTTGCTATTTCGGCATGAACAACCTGACCACGGTGTCGCCCAACATCGGTGGCACCATTCCTGCCTTCTTAAAAATTATCTGGCTCTACACCTTGTCGTTTGTCCCCGCTGGTGTCGGTCTGTATTTGTACCTGCCTGCCCCTAGTGGTTTGGGCATCCTCAACATGTGGCTGGCGATGCCGCTCATCATCGCGAGCACGTTGATGGTGATGAAGCTCACGGCCTTTGGCACGATGAAGGACAACATCGCTGCACAGTTTGCTATTTTTAAGAACAAACACACGTGGTCTATGACGGTGCTCTACATCGTGACCTTTGGTAGTTTCATTGGGTTCTCGATGGCATTGCCTCTTTCCATCACCGTGATTTTCGGCATCAGCCATGTGCCTGATGCCAGCGGCGTGCTGCAGCACACCCTGAAAAACCCCAACGCCCCCTCCGCGCTGACGTATGCCTGGATTGGCCCTTTTGTAGGCGCCTTGGTCAGACCTATTGGTGGTTGGTTGTCAGACAAAACGGGTGGTTCCATCGTCACGCAGATCATCTCGGCCGTGATGGTGGTGGCCTCTGCCAGCGTGGGCTATGTGATGTGGTTGGCCTACCAGTCGGCATCGCCTGAGCAGTACTTTCTGACCTTTATGTTGTTGTTCGTGTTGCTGTTCACGGCCAGTGGCATTGGTAACGGCTCGACGTTTCGCACCATCGCTGTGATCTTTGACCGCCAACAAGCCGGCCCTGTGCTGGGCTGGACATCGGCCATCGCTGCCTATGGCGCCTTCATCGCGCCGGTGGTGATTGGTCAGCAGATCAAAGCGGGTACGCCTGAAGTCGCGATGTACGGCTTCGCTATTTTTTATACGCTGTGCCTTGTCCTGAATTGGTGGTTCTACCTGCGTGCAGGTGCCGAAATTCGTAACCCTTGAAGCTGTTTGAAAAGGGGTCGTTCATGACCCCAATGTATTGGAGAAACCTATGAGTCATTTTCTGGATCGATTGAATTATTTTTCAAACCCCAAGGAAGCTTTTTCTGGTGGACACGGCGTGACCACTGGCGAAGACCGCACATGGGAGGACGCCTACCGTGACCGTTGGGCACATGACAAAATTGTGCGTAGCACCCACGGCGTGAACTGCACCGGTTCGTGTTCGTGGAAGATCTATGTCAAGGGCGGCATCGTCACTTGGGAAACCCAACAGACCGATTACCCACGCACACGCCCAGACCTACCCAATCATGAGCCTCGCGGCTGTGCCCGAGGCGCATCGTATTCTTGGTATTTGTACAGCGCTAACCGCGTTAAGTACCCCATGATCCGTGCCCGCTTACTCAAGCATTGGCGTGCCGCTTTGGCCGTGGCTAAGAGCCCGGTTGATGCGTGGACCAGCATTGTTGAAAACCCCAACGCTCGCCTTGAATGGCAAGAGCAGCGTGGCTTGGGCGGCTTTGTGCGCAGCACGTGGGAAGAGGTCAACCAGATCATCGCGAGCGCCAACGTCTACACCATCAAACGATATGGCGCGGACCGCATCATCGGTTTTTCACCGATCCCAGCTATGTCCATGATCAGCTATGCCGCAGGTAGCCGTTACCTGTCTTTGATCGGTGGCGTTTGCATGAGCTTTTATGATTGGTATTGCGATTTGCCGCCCTCCAGCCCCCAAGTTTGGGGCGAGCAAACCGACGTGCCTGAATCGGCAGATTGGTACAACTCCACTTTCATCATTGCGTGGGGCTCCAACGTGCCGCAAACGCGCACGCCCGATGCTCACTTCTTCACCGAGGTGCGCTACAAAGGTGCCAAGACGGTCGCTATCACTCCCGACTATGCCGAGATCAGCAAATTGGCCGATCTGTGGATGCATCCCAAGCAAGGCACCGACGCTGCCATCGCTATGGCGATGGGCCACGTGATTCTCAAAGAGTTCTACTTTGACAAGCGCAGTGCTTATTTTGACGACTACGTGCGTCGCTACACCGACATGCCCAACCTGGTGCAACTCGAAGAGCGCACGCTGCCAGATGGTCGCAAGGTCACGGTGCCAGGTCGCTATTTGCGAGCCAGTGATTTCAACGGAAAACTCGGACAAGACAATAACCCCGAGTGGAAAACGGTCGCACTCGATCAGGCCGACCGCATGGTTTTGCCGAACGGTTCAATCGGTTTCCGCTGGGGCGCCGAAGGCCGCAGTGATGCAGGTAAATGGAACCTCGAGGACAAAGAGGCGCGCGGTGGCAATGAAGTCAAGCTCAAACTGAGCTTGATGGAAGGTGAGGGCGCTGACTACGAAGTGGGCGAGGTCGCTTTCCCGTATTTCGGCGGCATCGATACCCCCAACTTCAGCGCCAACAAACAAGCCAGCGCGGTAGACGATGTGCTGGTACGCAAGGTGCCCGTGCGTCGCATCAAACTGGGCAAGGCCGGTGAAGAGCGCTATGCCTTGGTCGCCACGGTGTTCGACTTAACGGCGGCCAACTACGGCGTGGGCCGTGGTCTGCCTGGCGAAGATGCAGCTGCCAGCTACGACGACGATACCCCTTACACACCTGCATGGCAGGAAAAAATCACTGGCGTGAAACGCGATCAAGTGATCGCTGTCGCACGCCAGTTTGCCGACAACGCGGACAAGACACGCGGCAAGTCCATGGTCATCATCGGCGCGGCCATGAACCATTGGTACCACAGTGACATGAACTACCGCGGCATCATCAACATGCTGATGATGTGCGGCTGTATCGGTCAAAGTGGTGGCGGTTGGGCGCACTACGTGGGTCAGGAAAAATTGCGTCCTCAAACTGGCTGGACCGCTTTGGCGTTCGCCTTGGATTGGGTGCGTCCACCCCGCCAAATGAACAGCACCAGCTTCTTCTACGCGCACACCGACCAGTGGCGTTATGAACGACTTGGCGTGGAGGAGATTTTGTCGCCCTTGGCAGACAAGACCAAGTTCGGCGGCAGCATGATCGACTACAACGTGCGTGCTGAACGCATGGGCTGGTTGCCCAGTGCACCGCAACTGCAAACCAACCCGATGCAGGTGGTCAAGGATGCCCAAGCCCAAGGCATGGACCCCAAAGAGTACGCAGTCAAATCGCTCAAAGACGGCAGTCTCAAGATGAGCTGCGAAGACCCAGACCACCCCTTGAACTGGCCGCGCAACATGTTTGTGTGGCGTTCCAATATTTTGGGTTCGTCTGGCAAAGGCCATGAGTATTTCCTCAAGCATCTGCTCGGCACCTCACACGGTGTGCAGGGCAAAGACTTGGGCGCTGAAGAGGCTAAACCCACCGAAGTGATTTGGCACGACAAAGCGCCTGAAGGCAAACTCGACTTGCTGGTCACGTTGGACTTCCGCATGAGCACCACCTGTTTGTATTCAGACATCGTGTTGCCCACCGCCACGTGGTACGAAAAGAACGACCTCAACACCAGCGACATGCACCCCTTCATCCACCCCTTGTCGACAGCGGTGGATCCAGCGTGGCAAAGCAAGAGCGATTGGGAGATCTACAAAGGGTTTGCCAAATCTTTCAGCGAAGTGTGCGTCGGTCATTTGGGTGTCGAAAAAGAGCTGCTGCTTACCCCTCTCATGCACGACACGCCTGCCGAATTGGCGCAAGCGTTTGATGTGCAAGAGTGGAGCAAGGGCGATTGCGATCTGATCCCCGGCGTGACGGCGCCACAGATCAATGTCGTCGAACGCGACTACCCCAACACCTACAAGCGCTTCACCGCATTGGGGCCACTGCTGGAGAAGCATGGCAACGGTGGCAAGGGCATTGGTTGGAACACGGACGACGAAGTGCATCAGCTGGGTGAACTCAATGGCAAGGTTCGCGCCGCTGGCGTGACACAGGGTATGCCAAAGATCGAAACCGACATCGATGCCTGTGAGGTGGTGTTGCAACTCGCGCCTGAGACCAATGGCCATGTCGCCGTGAAGGCTTGGGAGGCGTTGGGCAAGATCACAGGGCGTGACCACACGCATTTGGCCTTGCACCGCGAGGACGAAAAAATTCGTTTCCGCGATATCCAAGCGCAGCCGCGCAAGATCATCAGCTCGCCGACTTGGTCGGGACTTGAGAGCGAAAAAGTGTCGTACAACGCGGGTTATACCAACGTACACGAATACATCCCATGGCGCACGCTGACGGGTCGTCAACAGTTTTATCTTGACCATCCTTGGATGTTGGCCTTTGGTGAAGGCATGACCACCTACCGTCCACCGGTGGACTTGAAAACTGTGGACGAGATGCTCAATCGCCGTCCCAACGGCAACAAGGAAATCTCACTCAACTTCATCACACCGCACCAGAAGTGGGGCATCCACAGCACCTACAGCGACAACCTGCACATGCTGACGCTGAACCGCGGTGGGCCTGTGATTTGGCTGAGTGAAGATGATGCGAAGAGCGCAGGCATCGTCGACAACGACTGGGTGGAATTGTTTAACAGCAACGGTGCGATTGCCGCCCGTGCTGTGGTGAGTCAACGTGTCAATCGTGGCATGGTGATGATGTACCACGCTCAGGAAAAAACGATCAACACCCCGGGCTCGGAAATCACCGGCATCCGGGGCGGTATTCACAACTCAGTGACGCGCATCGTGACCAAGCCAACCCACATGATTGGTGGCTACGCCCAGTTCAGTTACGGCTTCAACTACTACGGAACCATTGGCACCAACCGCGACGAATTTGTCGTGGTTCGCAAGATGCTCAAGGTTGATTGGTTAGATGACGAAGCGCCTGCAACGGTTCAGGTTTGAAGGAGATACATATGAAAATACGCGCACAAATTGCCATGGTCCTGAACCTGGACAAATGCATCGGTTGCCACACCTGTTCGGTCACGTGTAAAAATGTGTGGACCAGCCGTCCCGGCGTGGAATACGCTTGGTTCAACAACGTCGAGACCAAGCCCGGCATTGGCTACCCCAAAGAGTGGGAAAACCAAGACAAATGGAATGGTGGTTGGACCCGTAAGGTCGATGGTTCGATCGAACCCAAGCAGGGTGGCAAGTGGAAGCTGTTGATGCGCATTTTTGCGAATCCCAACATGCCTCAGATCGACGACTACTACGAACCGTTCACCTATGACTACGAGCACCTGCAAAGTGCACCCGAGTCCAGGGCCACCCCCACGGCACGCCCACGCAGCTTGATCACAGGTCAACGCATGCAGAAGATCGAATGGGGTCCTAACTGGGAAGAGATTCTGGGCGGCGAGTTCAGCAAGCGTAACAAAGACGCCAACCTCGCCAACTTCGACCAAGTCCAAAAAGAGATGGTCGGCCAGTTTGAAAACACTTTCATGATGTATTTGCCACGCCTGTGCGAACACTGCTTGAACCCGACCTGTGTGGCCTCGTGCCCGTCAGGATCGATCTACAAGCGTGAAGACGACGGCATCGTTTTGATCGACCAAGACAAGTGTCGCGGTTGGCGCATGTGCGTGAGCGGCTGCCCTTACAAGAAGATTTATTACAACTGGCAAAGTGGCAAAGCAGAGAAGTGCATCTTCTGCTTTCCACGCATCGAAGCGGGTCAACCCACGGTGTGTTCAGAGACTTGCGTGGGGCGTATCCGCTACCTCGGTGTGGTGCTGTATGACGCAGACCGCATCGCTGAAGCCGCTAGCACGGAGAACGAAAAGGACTTGTACCAAGCCCAGCTCGACATCTTCCTCAACCCGCATGATCCCAAGGTGATTGAGCAAGCACGCTTAGACGGCATCCCCGAGTCTTGGCTCGAAGGTGCGCGCAACAGCCCGGTCTACAAAATGGCGATTGATTGGAAAGTCGCGTTGCCACTGCACCCCGAATATCGGACGCTCCCGATGGTTTGGTACGTGCCACCGTTGTCACCCATCACGGCGGCGGCCAATGCCGGCCATGTCGGCATGAACGGCGAGTTGCCTGATGTGTCGCAAATGCGCATCCCCGTCCAGTACTTGGCGAATTTGCTGACAGCTGGCGACATTGCCCCCGTCACCCGTGCCCTCGAACGCATGTTGGCCATGCGCGCCTACCAGCGCGGCAAACATGTGGATGGTGTCGAGAACTATGCCGTGTTGGAGCAAACCGGGTTGACCGTCGCTCAAGTCGAAGAGATGTACCAAATCATGGCCATCGCGAATTACGAAGATCGCTTTGTGATCCCAAGCTCGCACCGTGAATATGCAGAAAACGCCTTTGATGTGCGTGGTGGCTGCGGCTTCTCGTTTGGCAATGGTTGCTCTGATGGGCAGTCCGATGCCAGTTTGTTTGGCGGTGACAAACGCCGCACGATTCCGATTCAACCTGTCGTCTAAATCGAGGTTCCCCATGAAACCCATTCGTTATTCCCTACGCGTGTTGTCGCAGTTGCTGTCGTATCCGGACGCTGAGTTGCGCCAGCAACTCCCCCTGCTGTTGCCGGTGCTCGAAGAAGAGAGCGCGCTTGGCTTGGCCCGTCGCACCGAACTGCAAGCCTTGGTCACGCACCTGTTGCGTCTCGACACATTGGATGCCGAGTCGCGCTACGTCGAGACCTTCGACCGTGGCCGTGCGACTTGTCTGCACTTGTTTGAACATGTGCACGGCGACTCTCGCGACCGTGGTCCGGCCATGATCGATCTCACCAAAACGTATGAGCAATCGGGCTTGCTCCTTGCCCCAGAAGAGTTGCCTGACCATTTGTGCGTGGTGTTGGAGTTCGCTTCAACCCAAACGCCTGAGGTGGCCAAAGCATTCTTGGGTGAAATGGCGCATATCTTGAACGCCATCTTCAGTGCCTTGCTCAAACGTGAAAGCCCCTACGCCGTGGTGGTGGCTGCCGTGCTCGAGCTGGCAGGTCACAAAGCCCAAGCCGTTGCGATAGCCGCGGAAGAGTCACTCGACGACAGCTGGAGCGAGCCCGAAGCCTTTGATGGCTGTAGCACGCGTGGCCAGGCCCGTCCGGGTGATGTCCAACCCATTCATTTCTTGAAAAAGGCATCCAGCCACACGCCGGGAGTTTCAGTATGAGCTACTTTGACCATTTCATTTTTGGCCTCTACCCGTACATTGCACTGAGTGTGTTTTTGCTCGGAAGTCTGATCCGTTTCGACCGCGATCAGTACACATGGAAGAGTGATTCTTCTCAACTCCTGCGCAGCGGTCAGTTGCGTTGGGGTAGCAACTTGTTCCATGTTGGCGTGTTGTTTTTGTTAGGCGGACACAGCGTGGGCATGCTCACGCCCCACTTCATGTATGAACACTTCGTGACTGCTGGCGACAAGCAACTGTTGGCCATGGTTTCTGGCGGTGTGTTTGGCGTGATAGGTTTCATCGGGGTAACGGTGCTGTTGCACCGCCGATTATTTGATGTGCGCATCCGTGTGAACAGCAAGCCGAGCGATATTGTGTTGTTGGTGTTGCTGTGGGTCCAGTTCGCTTTGGGCTTGGCCACGATCCCGCTGTCTGCACAGCATCTGGATGGCGGCATGATGCTCAAGCTCGCTGAATGGGCGCAACGCATCGTCACCTTCCGAGGTGGTGCGGTGGAGTTGTTGTCTGAAGCCAGTTGGATCTTCAAGGCGCACATGTTCTTGGGCATGAGCATCTTCTTCATCTTCCCGTTCACGCGGCTGGTGCACGTCTGGAGTGGCTTTGGTACCTTAGCCTATGTTGTGCGTCCGTACCAGTTGGTGCGCAGCCGTCGTATGGGCATGACGCCCCGCGTGCCATTCAGCCGTCGTTGAAATTTCGCACCCCACACATTCAGGACTCCACCATGACGATCCATACTTCCCATGAGAACCAGAGCAACACGTCAGAGGGCTGCGGCAGTGGCTCTTGCGGTTGTCAGAGCGTTGATGCTGCCGCGATCGCGATCGCCAGCATCAATGGCATTGCTTTGCAAGCGCCCGGCGAAAGCGTGGATCACGAAACCTTACGTGAGCGGGCCTATTCCGAATTGTTGCGTCAAGAGGCGGTCAGGCTCGGGCATTTGCCACCGTACACGGGCTTGATGGCGCCGACGTTGTTGGCTCAACAGCAAGACATCGTGGACCGTATGCTTGAGACCGAAGTCGTCTCGCCGCAACCCACACAAGAAGAAGCCAAACGGTATTACGAGGCACATCAGGCCCAGTTCACCGTGGGTCAGGAACGCTTGGTACGCCACATTTTGTTTGCCGTCACACCAGGTGTGAATGTGCAAGCGTTGGCACAACGCGCAGAGTCTGCCTTGCTTGAGTTATCGCACAAAGACGTGGCCCCTGAGCGCTTTGCCCAGTTGGCTGGCGAGTTGTCAAATTGCCCGACGGGCGCGCAAGGCGGCGCTCTCGGTTGGCTGACCCCTAACGACTGTGCGCCAGAGTTCGCCAAAGAACTGTTCTACCTGCAAGAGTCCAGCCAAGGGACCGGTCTGCGCCCCCGCTTGGTGCACACACGGTTTGGTTTCCATCTTGTCGATGTGCTCGATGTGAACCTAGGGCATCTGCCAGACTTTGAAACCCTGAAGGCGCAAATTGCATCCCGTTTGCAATGGCAGTCCCGCGCCACCGCGCTGGGGCAATACATGCGTCGCTTGGTGGGCTTGGCGCATGTCACAGGGATTGAGCTGGATGGGGACGCCTCGTCCTTGGTGCAATGATGCCACCCGCGCCGCCGGAGTCTTCTGATGAGCTGCTGCATCGCTTGCAGCGTTTTCACGCGGACTATTTCCCGTTGCACCAACAACGGTTTCAGGACTTGGTGGCGCAAGGACAGCATCCCAAAACTTTGTTCATCGGCTGCTCTGATTCCCGGCTGGTGCCCTATCTGCTGACAGGGGCAGGGCCTGGTGAGTTGTTCATCGTGCGCAATGTCGGTGCATTGGTCCCGCCCTATGACGGCTCGCATGGTCTACACGGCACCATGGCAGGGATTGAGTTTGCTGTCCTCATGCTGCACGTGAAAAGTATCATTGTGTGCGGCCACAGCCACTGTGGCGCCATACGCACAGCCTACGAGGGTGCCCCCGAAGAAGCCAAAGCATTGCAAAACTGGTTGCGCTTGGTGGATGAAGCCTTGTTACCTGTGCAACCTTGCCCTGAGGCGCTCTTGCGCACAGAGCAACGGTCGGTGGTGTTGCAGCTGGAGCGGCTGATGGACTACCCGATGGTCAGGCGCGAGGTCGAGGCAGGGAGCTTGAAGCTGCACGGTTGGCACTATGTGATTGAAGAGGGTGAGGTCCATGTGTTCGACGTACAGCGCGGCGACTTTGTGCCCGCATCGCGTTCGACTCACAGCGGAACGGGTCCTTTTACGCCTCATGTGGAGCATTTGAATGAGTGATGTCGAGAAAGAGAATCAGCTGCTCATGGTGAGCCAAGTGATGGCCACGCGACAAACCATCTTGCCAAAACGGCTCATCGAGCCAGGGCCGAGTGCTGTAGAAATAGAAAAATTGTTTTTGGCCGCGTCGACGGCACCAGACCACGACCTCATCAATCCTTGGCGATTCTTGGTTATCCCTGCGCACAAAAGAGAAGACTTGGGTGAGCTGTTCGTGCAAGCGCTCAGTGAGCGCGATCCAAGCGCGACCGATGAACAACTTGAACAAGCCCGCGACAAGGCGCGACGCTCGCCCTTGCTGATGGTGTTGATCGTGGATGCGGCTAAAGGCGACCCAGAGATTGACATGCATGAGCGTGTGTTGAGTGCCGGGTGCGCGGTGCAAAACTTCATGCTGCTGGCCAACGCCATGGGCTACGGCACGGGCCTGACGAGCGGTAAGGCGCTCAAGGCCCAATCGTTCCGATCGGGTTTGCAGCTGAAACGCTCTGAGCATGCGATTTGTTTTTTAAATGTCGGAACCGTGAGCTCGCGCAAGCCTTTCAAGCCACGGCCGGAGGTTCAGCAATTCGTTCAAGTTTGGAGAGATTGACCATGGTTCATTCAGTTGCGGTGGGGGGGGGGCTACCTGGGCATCGATCCCCCAGCGTTGGTTTTGAAGCACCGTTTGAGATGCTCAGCGCTTGCCACGAACGTGTGGAACGCATGTTGGCTTTGCTCGTCAAACTCCGACACCATTTGTCAGAAAACGGCTGGGACACCCACGCATCTAAGGCGGCCACCGACGTCATTCGTTATTTTGATATCGCGGCTCCGCATCACCACTTGGACGAGGAGATGCATGTGTTCCCGGCCGTCCTAGCGCTGCATGACACTACGCTAGATGCTTTGGTGCTTCGACTCAAGCAAGACCATATTGAAATGGAAAAGAGCTGGATCGTTGTGAAGCAATTGCTGGTGTCGGTGGTGAATGCTGATGTCAACTCTTGGGTCGCGTTCAACGATGCCGATAACGGCGCACTAGACTCCTTTGCTGCGGCCTACAACGAACACATCAACCAAGAAGAGTGGGATGTTTATCCCGCGGCCAAGCTTGCGTCTAGCAACGATCAATTAGATGCCATGTCGCATGAAATGATGCGCAGGCGAGGGCATTCTTCAGTCGCTTCCAACCATGGAATCGTCCCATCGCGACTGGGTAAACACAGCTCGCAGATTCGCTGAGGTGCTTGCGCGGTTTCAAGCCTAGCTGACAACGCCATCATGACCATCGGGGAAGTTGCTGACTACCTCAAGGTCACCGAGCGAACTATCTACCGACTAGCGGGGGCCAAACAGATCCCTGCCTTCAAAGTAGGTGGAAGCTGGCGTTTCTCTAAGGTGGACATTGAACTTTGGATTCGAGAGCAGTCTGAATTGCCTGATGAATCAACCCATGGCGAACGCAAATGAACAAGCAAGCAATTGAAATCACTGAGTTGCGGGTCTTAGTTGGTTACCTTGGAGAGAAGGGCCAGGCTAATTGGTGGGGCAGCGAGTTCTTCAGCGCGACCGCCGCTGCTTTTTTGGCACCGATATTCAACCGCTCTTTGTTTCTTGCCCAATACCAAGGGGCGACTGCAGCGGCGGCAAAGGTCCATGACGAAGCCATTGGTGTCGGCAGCATTTACCACCTTTTCCGCTTGCCTAAGCATGTCATCCAACCGTTGCTGTAGGGGCTTAAGCTTAGGGCCGAGCAAGCTAGGCTCAAGCTGCTCCAGCATGTTTTGAATGGTGAGCAGTGCCAAGATTTCATCCTGGCTAAACCATAGGCCGGGTAGCTCTTGACGCTTGTCTGTCGTATCGAGACGGTATCGTCACAATCAAAATTTTGCCTTTTTTGTCTACCAGCCCTATCCTGTAATTAGTGGAGGCGAAAATGTTAAAAGTGAATTTGGGCGAGATAAAAAAAAGAGAAATGGCGACAGCTAAGCTTAGAAAATTGTCGCTTGATGCGGTTAACGCGCACCAGTTGTTCGATGCCAAAAATCTGACGAGTATGAATTGTGGGTTGAATGAAGAGACGCGAAGTCAACTTCTGAAACTCGATGAGAGTGGGCCGCTGAGAAAGCTAATGATCGTTCGGGATGACTATCTTGCTAAGTGCCGCGAGCTAGAAGTGCGTTTCCCGAATTTTTCAGATTACATCAATGATTTTTTGCTGCCATCGCTAGCACTTTCCCACGTCCGAAAAGCAAGTCTTCAGCTACCACCTACGGTTTTTGTAGGTAGTCCCGGTGTCGGAAAAACTTTATTTTTGAGCGCACTTGCTGAGGCTTTTCACCTCGATTTTGAGCGTGTGAATTTGGAAACATCGCAAGCGTCCATGGAATTAGTAGGAACAGCTCGGGGATGGTCCAATGCGCAACCCGGAATGCTATTTCGTTGGCTCGCAAGATCTGACTTTGCTAATGGCATGTTCGCTATGGAAGAGTTGGACAAAGCTGACGATAAAGACTCTAAATATCCTGTTGTCAACTCACTATTGCAGTTGCTCGAGCCTACAACGGCTAGGTCCTTTGGTGATCTTTCGTTGCCAGAGTTGAAGTTGGACCTATCAAAAGTTAACTTCGTGTTTACGGCTAATACGCTAGCTGGAATCCCTGCCCCTGTGCTGAGTAGAGTGGTCGTTTTTGAGGTGCCAGATCTGACACCTCGTCAAGCTAAAGATATTGCGATACGACTGAATCGCCCCGAGTTTTGAGGAGGCTCCAACCTTTGAGAAGATGGAGCTATGAGCAAATCAAATCGTTTTTCCCCCGAAGTACGCGAACGCGCTGTTCGCATGTTGCAAGACCACCGTGGCGAATATCCGTCCACATG
>CAUPNL010000047.1:0-12607 GCA_963512655.1 uncultured Limnohabitans sp.
ACTTGCGGTTGATCTCCACCAGAAAGTCGATGGTGCGAATGGGTTCACGCTTGAGAGCTTTGAAGTCGATGCTCTTGAAATAGTGCTTGAAGTTGGGGGTGAAGCGGTTGGTCACCAAGTAGGGGGCCAGCTCTTGGGCCGATGTCACGCCGTAGGCGAAGGGGAACTTTTCGGCGTGGGGCTCCAAGAAGAAGTCAAACGGGTTGTACACCGCCATCTCCACCACCAAGTCCACCGTCACCTTGAACTCGCGCGTCTTCTCGGGAAACACCAAGCGGGCTTGGTAGTTGGCGAAGGGGTCTTGCTGCCAGTTGATGAAATGCTCGGGCTCAACTTTGAGTGAGTACGAAATCACGTTGCTGCGGCAGTGCGGGGCAGGGCGCAGGCGGATGACCTGCGGGCCTAACTCAACCAAGCGGTCGTAGCTATATTGGGTGACGTGGTGAAGTGCGGCATGGATAGACATATAGTTTGTCTAGCAAGACACGCGCCAAGCCTTGTGCGCCAAAGCGGTGCGCTTTTTTGCTCAAGTTTTCTGCGGCCCCGCCGATACCCTAGGCAAGTCAGTTTTATCTTTGAGTCCCACCATGCGTTCACGCCATTTTTCTGTTGTTGCTTTCGTGTTGACCAGCCTGTTGGCTTGGGCTGCGCCGGCTTCGGCTGAGTGGAGCGAGCTGGTGAAGGAAGATGAAGCCACGTATTACTTTGACAAAGAAGCCGTGATGCCCGTGCACGTTTCGCGCTACGCATGGGTGTTGACCGATTTGCCCAAGGGCGACAAAACACCCACCGGCGAAAACTACAAGTCGATGATGTTGCGCGTGCGCATGTACTGCAAGAACGACACGGTGGTGCGCCTGTCTGTGAGCTACTTTGACAAGCAAATGGGCAAGGGCAAAGAAGTGGCCTCGGACGATGTGCACGAATGGCGCCCACGCGAATACCCGATTCGCCCCAACACTTACCTCGCCGCTCTAAAGAAAGAAGTGTGCGGCGGTTCTAAGGCCGCTGCGGGCTAAACCCAACACCTCGTAGACACATCAAGCCCCTGCCGAACGGTTGGGGCTTTTTAACTTGTGAGTGGGCATCGCCCACGTGCCGCCACGTTGGGCCGAACATGCGGCCATGTTTTCTGTCATCACACCTTTGGCTTTGGGCTGGATTGCGGGCACTGCTTTGCAGTTGCAGCAGGGGCAGCTGTGGGCGGGTGAGGTGTATTGGGGCTTAGCTGCGGCTGCGCTGATGTCGGCATATATCGCAACGCGCATCGATGTTTCGCGTTTTGCATGGGTTCGCAGTCCCTCAGCTCTGATCTTGCGTGCGTCGGCTGAGGCAGGGGTACAAGCCGCTGTTGGATTGGCATTGGTGGCTACGTTATCGGCTGTGTTGGCTTTTGCTCAAGCAGGCGCACGGGCCAGCCACTATGCGCAAACCGTTTTAAACCCTGCGCTCGAAGGACGCACTTTGCAAGTGGTGGGCATCGTGGCCAACTTGCCGCAGCGCACCGAGGACAGTGCGCGCTTTCGCTTTGAGGTGGAGTCTGCGCGTGACAGCGATGGCGCACGGGTGCAGCTGCCGCCGCAGTTGCTGCTGGGTTGGTATGGCAACCGATTGAATGGCAGCGATGACAATGTGCAAGCGCCTCCCGCAGACTTGCGCCCCGGAGACCGTTGGCAATTGGCGGTGCGCCTCAAAGCCCCACACGGCCACATCAACCCACATGGGTTTGATTACGAGCTGTGGCTGTGGGAGCAGGGCCTGCAAGCCACGGGCTATGTGCGCAACGGGGCCAAAGACGAGCCGCCGCAGTGGCTAGGCCGCACATGGGCGCATGCCGTGGAGCGGCTGCGCCAACGCGTGCGCAGCGCCATTGATGCACGCGTCGCCGACCGTGCTGTTGCCGGCATTGTGGCTGCCTTGTTGGTGGGCGACCAAGCGGCGATTGAGCGTGCGGATTGGGATGTGTTTCGTGCCACGGGTGTGGCGCACCTGATGGCGATTTCGGGTTTGCACATCACGGGCCTTGCGTGGCTGGCGGCGTTGTGCGTGGGGTGGTTCTGGCGCCGCAGTGATGTGTGGTCGCCTCGCAAGCCTTGGAGCTTGTGGCTACCTGCACCTATCGCCGCCAGTGCGTGTGCCGCAATGGTGGCGCTGGCGTATGCGGTGTTCACCGGCTGGGGTGTGCCCGCGCAGCGCACGGTATGGATGCTGGGTGTGGTCACGCTGCTGCGCGTGTATGGTTTGCGTTGGCCCTTGATGCAGGTGTGGCTGACGGTGTGCTCGGTGGTGCTGGCGCTAGACCCGTGGGCGCTGATGCAAGCAGGGTTTTGGCTCAGCTTTGTAGCGGTGGGTGTGTTGTTTGCCTCGGGCTCGCATGCGCCTGCCAACACAGTGTGGGCTTCTGCGCAGCGCATGTGGCGTGAGCAGTGGCTGATGAGTGTGTGTTTGGCTCCGCTGACTTTGCTGCTGTTTCACCAAGTGTCCGTCGTGGGTTTGTTCGCCAACTTGTTAGCTGTGCCGTGGGTGACCTTGGTGGTCACACCGCTGTGTTTGCTGGGGCTGGTGTTGCCATTCGCTTGGAGCGTGGCGGCTGAGGCTTTGCAGTGGTTGGTGTGGCTGCTCAAAGCGTGCGCGGGTGTGTCGTGGGCGCAATGGTCGGCACCTGCTGCGCCATTGTGGGCGGGGGCAGCAGCGCTGGTAGGCATGGGTGTGTGGGCCATGCGCGTGCCCATGTGGCTGCGTTGGTTTGGCGTGGCCTTGGTGCTGCCCGTGCTCAGTTGGCAAACGCCGCGGCCCGCGCACGGCGCGTTTGAGCTGGTGGCGGCCGACATGGGGCAGGGGCATGCGGTGTTGGTGCGAACCGCCACGCACAGCTTGCTGTACGACACAGGGCCGCGTTACTCGGCCGAGACCGATGCAGGCCAGCGCGTGCTTGTGCCGCTGCTGCGTGCATGGGGCGAGCGGTTAGACCGCATCATCATCAGCCACCAAGACAGTGATCACAGCGGCGGCGCACCAGCGGTGATGGCCATGCAGCCGCAGGCGGATGTGTTGACGTCGATTGCGCTAGAGCATCCGCTTCAAGCGTTGGGCGCGATGCAACGCTGCGAACGCGGGCAGTCGTGGGTGTGGGATGGTGTGCGGTTTGAGGTGCTGCACCCGAGTGCGGCTGACTATGAACGCAAGCTCAAGCTCAAGCCCAATGCGCTGAGTTGTGTGTTGCTCGTGACGGCTGCCGACACATCTGCGCTACTCGCAGGCGATATCGAAGCCGCACAAGAGCAAGACCTGCTGCAAAGCGGCCAAGCCTTGCAAGCGGATTGGTTGCTGGTGCCGCATCACGGTAGTGCTACGTCGTCTACACAAGCCTTTTTAGAAGCTGTTGATCCCAGCGTCGCTATCGTTCAAGCCGGCTACCGCAATCGCTTTGGGCATCCAAGGCCGGATGTGTTGCGGCGCTACAGAGATTTAGGGGTGCTTGTGGTGCAGACACCCCGTTGTGGTGCGTCGACATGGCACAGTGAGCAACCCAAGTTGGTGCAATGTGAGCGAAATCAAAGACAACGCTATTGGCAACACGTATTCTGAGAGCTGGCATCCAACTTGCGTAAGAGGTGCTAGGAGTTCCCACGATGCACAAGTTTGATGAAATGTATGCCCAGCTGCCGTTTGTGGACAGCGCGGTGCGCCCCCACTACCGGAACTACTTGGACTGGCTCAAGCGCCAAGATCCACAGACCATGCGTGACAGGCGCGAAGAAGCCGAGATGATATGTCGTCGCGTCGGCATCACCTGTGCGGTGTACGGCGACAAAGACGAAGACGGCGCAGGTACTGAACGCCTCATTCCGTTTGATTTGATTCCTCGCATCATTCCCGCCCACGAGTGGACGAGCATGCAAAAGGGTTTGGTGCAACGTGTGAACGCGCTCAACATGTTCATTCACGACGTGTATCACGAGCAAGGCATTCTCAAAGCCGGCATCATCCCCAGCGAACAAATTTTGAACAACGCGCAGTACCGCTCCGAGATGCGTTGGGTCGATGTGCCGCACAAGGTGTATTCACAAATCAGCGGCATCGACATCGTGCGTGCGCCGGATGCCCAAGGCAACGGCGAGTACTACGTGCTCGAAGACAACTTGCGCGTGCCCAGCGGCGTGAGCTACATGTTGGAAGACCGCAAGATGATGATGCGACTCTTCCCCGAGTTGTTCAGCCAACACCGCGTGGCACCCGTGGCGCATTACCCAGACTTGTTGCTAGAGACCTTGCGTGCCAGCAGCCCGTCCACCACCGACGACCCGACCGTGGTGGTGCTGACACCCGGCATGTACAACAGCGCCTACTTTGAACACGCCTTCTTGGCGCAACAAATGGGTGTGGAGTTGGTCGAGGGCCAAGACCTGTTTGTGAAAGACAACTTTGTTTACATGCGCACCACACGCGGGCCCAAGCGCGTGGACGTGATTTACCGCCGCGTGGATGACGACTATTTAGACCCGAGCGTTTTCCGTTCCACCTCGACACTCGGCTGCGCCGGTTTGATGGACGCGTACCGCGCAGGCCATGTGAATATTTGCAACGCCGTGGGCACGGGCATTGCCGATGACAAATCCATCTACCCCTATGTGCCGCAAATGATTGAGTTCTATTTGGGCGAGAAGCCCATCCTCAACAATGTGCCCACGTTCCAATGCCGCAAGAAAGAAGACCTCGACTACACACTGGCGCATTTGAGCGAGCTGGTGGTGAAGGAAGTGCACGGCGCTGGCGGCTATGGCATGTTGGTGGGGCCAGCCGCGACCAAGGCCGAGATTGAAGAGTTTCGCCAAGTGTTGCTAGCCAAACCCGATGGCTACATCTCGCAACCCACGCTGAGCTTGTCGAGCTGCCCCACCTATGTGGAGAGTGGCATCGCGCCGCGTCACATCGATTTGCGCCCCTTCGTGTTGAGCGGCAAGACCGTGCAAATGGTGCCCGGCGGCTTGACCCGCGTGGCGCTGAAAGAAGGCTCACTGGTGGTGAACTCGTCCCAAGGCGGCGGCACCAAAGACACATGGATTCTTGAGGTTTAACAATGCTGAGCCGTACCGCTGACCACCTGTTTTGGATGTCCCGCTATACCGAGCGGGCCGAGAACACCGCACGCCTGCTGGACGTGAACTACCAAACTTCGCTGCTGCCGCAATCTGCCGAAGTGACACTCTTGGGCTGGGAAGGTTTGCTGTCCATCAGTGAGTTGCTGCCAGCCTACCAAGCCCGCCATGGCGACATCACGCCCTTGCGTGTGATGGAGTTCATGGTGAAGGATGAGAGCAACCCGTCGTCCATCATCTCGTGCCTGCGCGCTGCGCGTGAGAACGCACGCGCTGTGCGTGGCAGCCTGACCACTGAAGTGTGGGAAACACAAAACCAAACGTGGCTTGAGCTCAATCGAATTTTGAACAGTGGTTTGCTCGAGAGCGACCCGGGTGAGTTTTTTGAATGGGTCAAGTTCCGCTCGCACCTTTCACGCGGCGTGACCGTGGGCACCATGCTGATGGACGAAGCCTTGCACTTCATGCGCTTGGGCACCTTCCTTGAGCGCGCCGACAACACCGCCCGTTTGGTGGATGTGAAGTTCCATGCCGTGCATGGTGACTTGTTTGCCGATGGCAGCGAGAAAACCGAACAACACGACTTCTACCACTGGAGCGCAATTTTGCGCAGCGTGTCGGGCTTTGAGATTTACCGCAAGGTCTATCGCGATGTGATTCACCCTGAGCGCGTGGCTGAGTTGCTCATCCTTCGAGCCGACATGCCGCGCTCGCTACATGCCTGCTTGAACGAAGTGGTGAACAACATCTCGATGGTGTCGGACGATCGCTCGCTAGAGAGCTATCGACGTGCAGGCAAGCTATGCGCCGAGATGGAGTTCAGCCGCATTGAAGAAATTCTGGCCAATGGTTTGCACGCCTACCTTACGCAGTTCTTGGACCGCGTGAATGAAATTGGCGCGAGCATCAGCCGGGAGTTTTTGGTGCCGAATTGACACTGAGTCAATACACCGTGTCGTGATCACCCACATTGATGAGGATGAGTTGCTGGTCTTGAACGATCAGTTCTAAGGTGATGCGGTAGGACAGGTTGATCGACACCGAGTGCAAACCATCGAGCCTTCCAGACAGTGCGTGCAAACGCAACGAAGGGTGGTGCGGGTTGAGCTCAAGCAGTCCTAGTGTTTTTGCATAGGGGTTACGCAATTCCGGGTGACGTTTGAGAAAACGCACCGCACGCCGCACATAGCTGTCGGTAATAACCAGCGTGTACGACATGTTCTTAATGTGCGGTTGTGTCGTTGAGCAATGCGTCTAGGCGTGCCATGTGGTCTTGCGCGTTTTCTTGCACAGCACGGCCAGCTGCGATGTCGGCTTTACTTTGCATCATTGCAGCTTCAAGTTCACATTCGCGCAGGTAGTGGTATTGCGCCATGTCCATAACCACAAACCGATCTTTGCCGCGTACCGAGATGGTGGCCTCTGTGTGATCAGTAAGTACCGATTCAATCGCAGCGATGCCGCGCACTTTGAGGTCGTTGGCTGTGAGTTGTGTCATGGTTAGATGCTCCGAGTTCTGATGAGTGCCATCTTAAGTGCGATTAATCACGCCGTCAATCGTGCGATTGGGGATTTTGCGATTTCCCAACAAAAAAGGCGTCAGCAGATGCTGACGCCTTTTAGCATCGTTCGGTAGCGAAAGCGGATTAACCGCCGCGACGCATCATGTCGAAGAACTCGACGTTGGATTTGGTCGCCTTCATGCTCTTCAAAACCATTTCCATGGATTCGATCTCGTCCATGTTGTACATGAATTGGCGCAGGATGCGGGTCTTTGACAAGATCTCGGGCGGGAGCAACAGCTCTTCGCGGCGTGTGCCGCTGCGGTTGAGTTGAATGGCTGGGAACACGCGCTTTTCGTACAAGCGGCGGTCGAGGTGAATTTCGCAGTTGCCTGTGCCTTTGAATTCCTCAAAGATCACTTCGTCCATTCGGCTGCCGGTATCTACCAAGGCGGTGGCGATGATGGTGAGTGAGCCGCCTTCTTCCACTTTGCGGGCTGCACCAAAGAAGCGCTTGGGGCGTTGCAATGCGTTGGAGTCCACACCACCCGACAACACTTTGCCCGATGAGGGCACCACGTTGTTGTAAGCGCGGGCGAGGCGGGTGATGGAGTCGAGCAAGATGACCACATCTTTTTTCAGTTCCACCAAACGCTTGGCGCGTTCGATCACCATTTCGGCCACGTGTACGTGGCGAGCGGCGGGTTCGTCAAAGGTAGACGCAATCACTTCGGCCTTCACCGAGCGCTGCATTTCTGTCACCTCTTCTGGGCGCTCGTCCACCAACAACACCATCATGTGGGCGTCAGGGTAGTTGGCCGCAATAGCGTGGGCGATGTGCTGCATCATCACGGTCTTACCGCTCTTGGGCGGGGCGACGACCAAGGCGCGTTGGCCTTTGCCGATGGGCGCAATGATGTCGATGATGCGGCCGGTGATGTTTTCTTCACCCTTGATGTCGCGCTCAAGCTTCATCTGTTCGCGGGGGAACAGCGGGGTCAAGTTCTCGAACATGACCTTGTGCTTGTTGTTCTCAGGCAGGTCGTCGTTGACCTTGTCCAGCTTGGTCAGGGCAAAGTAGCGTTCGCCGTCTTTGGGAATGCGCACTTCGCCTTCAATCATGTCGCCGGTGTGCAGGTTGAAGCGGCGCACTTGGCTGGGGCTGATGTAGATGTCGTCTGTCGAGGCGGTGTAGCTGGTATCGGGGCTACGCAAGAAGCCAAAGCCGTCGGGCAAGATTTCGAGCACGCCGTCGGCAAACACTTGTTCGCCAGCGCGCGCGCGCTTTTTGATGATGGCAAACATCAGCTCTTGCTTGCGCATACGGCCTGTGTTTTCGATTTCGAGTTCTTCGGCTTGTTTCAGCACTTCAGACACGTGCAGTGCCTTGAGTTCATTCAGATGCATCTTGGGACTCCAGTAGGGAGTTCGTTAAAAAATTGGGGTGGGGAGGTCGGAGCGAGGAGAGAAATACCTCTGGACCGGAATTCAAGCCCTGATGGGGAGCCGAGTAGCCTCATGGGCTGCAAGGTGAATTCGAAATGGATTATGGCAGGAAAAAAGCCCGCAGACTGAACAATCTGCGGGCTTTCTAGAACTAGGCGTTTGGCGGTGAATTAAGCCAATTGCTGGTTGATGAAGTCGGTCAACTGGGCTTTGCTCATGGCGCCCACTTTGGTGGCCGCCAATTGGCCGCCTTTGAACACCATCAGGGTAGGAATGCCACGGATGCCCAATTTGCCTGGGATGTCGCGGTTTTCGTCCACGTTCATTTTGGCGATTTGCAGCTTGCCCTCATAGGCAACAGCCACTTCGTCCAAGATGGGGGCAATCATTTTGCAAGGACCGCACCATTCGGCCCAATAGTCCACCAACACGGGTTTGTCAGCTTGCAGAACGTCTGCTTCAAAGCTGGAGTCGGTGATGTGTTTGATCAAATCGCTGGCCATGGTTTTATTTCCTCTTTCAATTGGCGATAGAGCTACAGTTGGGACATTGTGGCAGAAACCAAGTACCCCCATGAAAACTCTCACCATTGATGTTGTCTCCGATGTTGTGTGCCCCTGGTGCTATGTGGGCAAACGTCGCTTAGAACGTGCTTTGGCACTTTTGGCAGTTCAGCACCCCGAGGTAGACCCCGAAGTGCGTTGGCACACTTTTCAACTCAACCCCGACATGGCGCCCGAAGGCATCGCCCGTGTGGACTATGTGAGCAACAAATTTGGTGACGAAGCCACCGCCATATACGACCGTGTGGCGGGTGTTGGAAAAGAAGTGGGTATTCCATTTGCGTTCGACAAAATCAGCCGCCAACCCAACACTGTGGTGGCGCATAGCCTGATTGCGGTGTCTGAGCCCGGCATGCAACAAGACGCGATGGTGGAAGCCTTCTTCAAGGCCTATTTCTTAGAAGGCAAAGATTTGACCGAGGCTGCCGTGCTGATGGACATTGCCGAATTTGCTGGCATGGACCGCGCTGTGGCTGAGACGCATTTGCAAAACTCTGCCTTGCACAGCCAAACCATTGACAGCGACAAGGCGGCGCGTGAAATGGGCATCACGGGTGTGCCGTTTTTCATCTTCAACCGTCAAGTGGGCCTGTCGGGTGCGCACGAGGCCGAAACCTTGCTGCAAGGCATGGTGGAGGCGATGAACGCCGCCACCAACGATTAATTCTTCTCGATCAGCGGCGGTGTGGCTGTCTGTGCAGCAGCTGCCACGCGGTAGATGAGGTGGTAGACCAAGCCCACAAATACGCTGCCGCCCACGAGGTTGCCCAAAATCACGGGTACCAAGTTGCCCCACATGCCTGCCACGCTCAGCGCATTGCCCGCCACGCCAAGGGCGTTGGCTGCAGCAACTGGCTCAAAGTATTGAATGATGAGCGCGAGCTGCATGAAATACATATTGGCAATGCTGTGCTCAAACCCCGCCGCTACAAAAGCTGTGATGGGGAAGACGATGGCAATCACCTTGTCCATCACGCTGCGACCTGCCATGGCCATCCACACCGCCATGCACACCAGCACATTGCACAGCACACCACGGAAGAAGGCTTCGTGCCAAACCAAGTTTTGTTTGTTGAGCGCAATCTTCAGCACCGTTGCGCCAATCGCACCGCCATTGCCGTGTGTGTGGCCGCTCAGGTAGACCAGCAGCGCAAGACCTGTGGTGCCAACAAAGTTGGCGGCGCACACCCACAGCCAGTTGCGCAGCACTTCGCGGGTGGTGATTTGCCTATCTGCCCAAGCCATGGCCAGCAGGTTGTTGCCTGTGAACAGCTCAGCCCCGGCAATGACAACCAAGATGAGGCCGAGGCAAAACACGAACCCACCCAAGATCTGACTCACGGCAAAGCTCAGGCTGGCATCTGATTTGACGATGACAAAAAACAAGCCACCCAAGCCGATGAACGCACCTGCGAGCAAGCCCAGCATGACCAAGGGCAGGGTGGCCATGTGTGCCTTGGCCACGCCCACGGTTTCCACTTTCAGGGCGATGTCTTTGGGTGCGTAGGCATCAGAGCCAAACAGTTCGGGCATGGTGTGTTTCGTTGATGTTGATTCAGCTAATTTACTCTTCAACTGGCAGAATTGGCGCACTCTTTGTTTTTTCGGAGCCTCTGTATGTCTCAGTCATCTTCCAACATGGTTCGCGCCTTGGTCTTGCGCGAGCTCGAAGCGGGCAAACGTGACGATGGGCTGTGGCTGCAAGCCATGTCCGAATCGAAGATGGACCAAGCCAAAGCGCAGGTGCGCTATCTCGAGCTACGCACACAAGCCATGCAGGGTGATGTGAAAGGTTTGCTGATCAAGCAAATACGCGGTGCGGTGGCGCAAGACAGTGGCAGCAGTGGTGTGCGCCTTGGTAACGCCGGCTTGGCCGATTACTTGAAAGCTAAAACTATTTCAGGGAATAAGTAGGCCGTAAATTCGGCGGCACCAACAACACGGGTTGACGTTTTTGCGGCTTGATCTGTGAGCGCTTGAGCGACTCAAACAGCGTCGTTTGGGCTGAAGGCACGGGTAGTTTGAATGCATCGTAAATTTTGATGCGAGTCGCTGCTGCTTTGCGTTGCACCAGCTGCGATGTCATCATGTGTGCGTAGGTGTCTTTGGCGCTGTCGGGCCAGACATCCCACTCTTCGCGGAACGTCTTGATGTGGGCACGCAAGAACTTGCCTAGCTCTGTCGCCTCCACTTCGTGCTGAATGGTTTCACATGCTTTGTCGATGAAAGGCTGAATGCCATCGGGCTCTTGCGTTACTTTGGGCTCGCTGGGAGGCTCAGCTGAGGCATTTTGTTCGGTCGGTATTTCTGCCGCTGCGACGGGCGAGGTCGGTTCAGCTGCTGCTTCGGTAGATGCAATCACACTTTCGGGCACTTCGGTGGTGTTTGTAGGCATCTCTTCGTGCGTCACTTCTGTCGTTTGTGTGGTCATTACGACTTCATCGGTATGAGGTGAGGTTTTCTTGAGTCTATGGCCCAAAAATATATGTCGAAATAAGATTTTTAAGGGTTTTCGATCGGAATTGCGCGCATTTCCCATGCAAACAAGATGTTAAATTTATAAAAAAAGTTATTTATCTAACAATTCAAGGCCCCCATGACGCACAAATACAGTTTTTGGAATGCAATCATTGCCATGTCGTTGGGCTTAGCTGGATGTGGTGGCGGCGGCGGGGGGCCGGTAACACAGAGTCTTTCTGGTGCTGTTGCAACCGGTGCACCTCTCAAAAATGCCGTTATTTATGTCAAAGATGTGAATGGCAATGAGCCCGCTGGGCAAAGCGAGGCCAATGGCGTTCCGATCACGACAACGGACGAGAGTGGCGCGTACACCTTGAGTGAAGTTGTTTTGTCAAAACTTAGTTCCCCCTTGCTTGTGCGAGCGATCGGCAAGTCTGTGTCGGATTCTGGTGACGACATCGTGGTGACACTGCACGCTGTAGCCACAATGTCCAAAACGGGCGGACGTTTGAATGTGACGCAGCTGACGGAGGCTGCAACGACTTTGGCACTTGGACAAAACACAGCTGTTGCATTTGCAAACGCAAAAAATGCTCTGGCGGGGGTGAATGACGCTACGTTGACAAACAGCAACGCCAAATTGACTCAAGCCTTGTCCTTGCGCAGCAATAACACCTTGGCGGGGCTAGATGTGTTTGGATCTAGTTTGGATACGAGTCAGACGGCGACCGATACAACCGAGTTGGGAAAAGCGCACGATTTGCTGTTGGATAAATATGCTGCTGTGAGTGCACAAGGCTCATTCATGCTGGTAGATCGCAACCGTGCTGATGCAGACGCAGCATCTGCACCATCGGTCGCGTTCAAGCCCGGAGCAGACCCTTCTGTTTCTGGCAGCCATGACAATTCTGATAGCAACCAGCCTGATCTGGCGTACGTTGCCAAGTTGCCTGATTTTGTGACTCGGATCAATCAACAGCTTGCTAAAGGTTGCAAAATTCCATTCGAGAGCAGCGTGGCCACTGACTGCGATTCTTTACTTCTCAGTGCTAACAAAATTTTCGATGCTAGTTTCATGGATGCAGGCATGACGCCTGATAAGTATTTGCGATCTTGGGTGGTTAACGCCATAGATCTTGAAACTATTTCCACTTTGAAAGTCACTGTAGAAGCTGCGTTTCGCGGGCAATGGGTAGATGCAGATAACAAAAAATACACGCGCATATTTTTGCGCTGGACGCGTAGCGATGGCGACTTTGTGATTCGTCCTGCTGTTGTTCAAGTCGTCAATGGTGATTTGTTAATGGTCGGTAATCAGAAAAAATTCATGGCGAAGATTTTTCCAAGGTTGACGTATGCACCAGATTCAGACGGAACTTATCCATACAACCCACAGTATGAAAACTCACTCAATTTAATTGTGAAACATTGGTATGCCGGCGTCTCGAATGTCATCAAGGGCGCACGCATCACAGGTCCTGGTTTGCCCACTAGTCGCGCTGCTACCGTTGAAGCCTTTCTGGGCGAAATAGGTAAC
>CAUPNL010000048.1:0-11810 GCA_963512655.1 uncultured Limnohabitans sp.
GTGACGAAAGCGAGTACGACGCCTTTGGCACGGCGCACTCGTCCACCAGTATTTCAGCTGCCCTAGGCATGGCCATCGCCGCGCAACAAAAAGGCGAACAACGCCACGCCATCGCCGTCATTGGCGACGGGGCGATGACGGCAGGCATGGCCTTTGAGGCTTTGAATAACGGCGGTGTGTCCACGTCTAAGTTGCTCGTCATCTTGAACGACAACGACATGTCCATCAGCCCACCCGTGGGTGCGCTCAACCGCTACTTGGCGCAGCTGATGAGCGGCAAGTTTTACGCGACTGCCAAAGAGGTGGGCAAACAAGTGCTCAAAGGCGCACCGCCTTTGTTTGAACTGGCCAAGCGTTTTGAAGAGCATGCCAAAGGCATGGTGGTGCCCGCCACTTTGTTTGAAAAATTTGGCTTCAACTACATCGGCCCGATTGATGGGCATGACCTTGAATCGCTCATTCCCACACTGGAAAACCTCAAGCATCTAGAAGGCCCGCAGTTCCTGCATGTGGTGACCAAAAAAGGCCAAGGCTACAAGCTGGCCGAGGCTGACCCCGTGGCTTATCACGGCCCGGGCAAATTTGACCCCGCTGTGGGTCTGGTGCCTGCAACCAGCCCAGCTAAAACCACATTCACCCAAGTGTTTGGCCAATGGTTGTGCGACATGGCCGAGCACGACCCATTGCTGGTGGGCATCACGCCTGCCATGCGCGAAGGCTCGGGCATGGTCGAGTTCAACAAGCGCTTTCCTGAGCGCTACCACGACGTTGGCATTGCTGAACAACATGCCGTCACGTTTGCGGCGGGGTTGGCCTGTGAAGGTTTGAAGCCCGTGGTGGCGATTTATTCCACCTTCTTGCAACGCGCGTATGACCAAGTGATTCACGATGTGGCACTGCAAAAGTTGCCGATGGTGCTGGCGCTCGACCGCGCAGGCATTGTGGGTGCGGATGGCGCGACGCATGCAGGCTTGTACGACATCCCGTTCATGCGTTGCATTCCCAATGTCAGCATGGCTTGCCCTGCCGACGAAAACGAATGCCGTCAGTTGCTGACCACGGCCTACCAACAAGACCACTGCGTGGCTGTGCGTTACCCGCGTGGTGCGGGTGCAGGCGTGCCTGTGACGCCTGGCTTGAATGCGTTGCCTTTTGGCAAAGGTGAGGTGCGTCGCGAAGGCAAGCGCATTGCCATCCTCGCGTTTGGCACGCTGCTGTACCCAGCGTTGCAAGCGGGTGAAGCGCTCAATGCCACGGTGGTCAATATGCGTTGGGCTAAGCCGCTCGATACGGAGCTGCTTGCCAAGATTGCAGCCACGCACGATGCCTTGGTCACGGTGGAAGAGGGTGCCGTCATGGGCGGCGCAGGTTCAGCCGTGCTCGAGGCTTTGCAAGATTTGCAACAACCTAAGCCAGTATTGATATTAGGTATTGGTGATGTGTTCACCGAACACGGTGATCCATTCAAGTTGTTAGCCGAGATGGGTTTGGATGCAGCAGGCATTCAAGCGGCCATCGAAAAGCGTTTTGCAACGCTTTTGAATTAACTTTTCTTTGAAGTAATTTCACACCTTCTGAAGAATTTTGAAATACAAGTTCTTCGGGGGTAAACCCGTGCCAAGTGTCGCCTTCGCAACTGCATACAATGCCCCATCTCTGAATGGAGGCGTACTCAAAATCGCCTCCTCTTAGGATATGTTTTAACAACTCATGGGAGTCTCAAATGGACCGTCGTTCCGTCATTAAAAACGCAGGTATTGCAGGTATCTTGGCTGCCGGTGCAGCACCCGCAGTGCATGCACAAGCCGCCATCCGCTGGCGCCTGGCTTCGAGCTTCCCTAAGTCGCTCGACACCATCCACGGTGCCGCTGATACGTTCGCCAAGGCTGTCAAAGCCATGTCGGGCGGTAAGTTCGAAATCTCGGTGCACGCTGCTGGCGAAATCATGCCTGCGTTCGGCGTGGTGGACGGTGTGCAACAAGGCTCCGTTGAAATGGCTCACACAGCCCCTTACTACTTCTTCGGTAAGGACGAAACCTTTGCTTTGGGTTGTGCCATTCCTTTCGGTTTGAACAGCCGTCAAATGACTGCTTGGATGTACGAAGGCAACGGCTTGAAGCTGATGCGCGAGTTCTACGCCAAGTACAACATCGTGAACTTCCCAGGCGGCAACACAGGCGCTCAAATGGGTGGCTGGTTCCGCAAAGAAATCAAATCGTTGAATGATTTGAAGGGCTTGAAGTTCCGTATTGGTGGCTTCGGCGGCAAAGTGTTGGAGCGTTTGGGCGTTGTGCCACAAAACATTCCTGGCGGCGACATCTATCCAGCGTTGGAAAAAGGCACCATCGACTCAGCCGAGTGGATTGGCCCATACGACGATTTGAAATTGGGCTTCAGCAAAGTGGCGCCTTTCTACTACTACCCAGGTTTCTGGGAAGGTGGTCCAGAGTTGGACTTCTTCATCAACGACAAAGCATTCGCTGCCCTATCGCCTGAGAACAAGGCCATCGTGGAAGCCGCTGCTGCCATGGCGCACACTGACATGCAAGCCAAGTACGACGCACGTAACCCCGCTGCTTTGAAGCAGTTGGTGGGCTCTGGCACCAAGTTGCGCGAGTTCCCGAAAGACGTGATGGCTGCTGCCTTCAAAGAATCCATGGCTTTCTACGACGAAATCAGCGCCAAGAACGCGAACTGGAAAAAGGTCTACACCGACTACGCGAAGTTCCGTGGCGACTCCAACCTGTGGTTCCAATTCACGGAAGCCAAGTTCGACTCGTTCATGCAAAAGCAAAAGCTGTAATTCAGCCTTTGTGCAGGAACAAAAAAACCGCGCAACGGCGCGGTTTTTTTATGGGCGTTTGTTTTCAGTCTTTTTAAAACTCGCGAAACGCTGCCAGCTCTGCACTCAGGCGTTCGCATTCGGCTTGCACCTGTGGGCTGCTGATGTAGAACACCGCAAATTTTCCCATCAAGGTGCGCACATAAAAGCGTGGTGCCATGAACCACTCCAAGCCACGAATGCGGATGAGCTTGGCGTAGGCCAGTTCGTCGTAGCTCATGTGTTTGTCCCAAATCCAGGTTTGGTGAATGCCTTTGGCATCGAGTCGTGCACGGCTGTGCATGACATGCCATGTGGTCCAGGCGAGCAGGGCCCAACCCAACACAAACCAGCCCGCATTGCGTAAACCATTGACGCTGGTGTCGCCGCCAAATTTGCCTTGCTGCCACAGGGTCAGCAGCCAATAACCTGACCCCACCAAGGTGGTCCAGGTGATGGCTTGAAACCAGCGTGAGAACGCTGGACCTTCAACGCCATCGTCGATGGAGGGGTGAAACACAAAGGGTGTTGGGCCCAGGGCTGGCGTGGTGGTTTGTTCGGTGGTAGTCATACGGATAGATGTGATGTGACTGGCAAGAAAAAGCCCCTCAGGCGTACCGGAGGGGCTGGTCGTCGTTGGAGACGTTATTTTTTGAACAAGTCTTCCATGCGCTTTTGCTCTTCGGCAGCGGTTTCGCCTGCTGCAGGCTTGGTGCCATCGAGCTTGAGCTCGGCTTCGGGTGTCTCTTGCTCGGTGGGCATTTCAATGACCACTTTATCGAGGTCGACCTTTTCTTCTTTGTCCAAGAACATGGTCACAGTCTCGGGCACGAAGATCACGATCACCACCAAGACCACTTGCATGATCACCCATGGAATGGCACCCATGTAGATGTCGTTGGACTTGACGGGTTTTTCGATGCGACCTTCTTTGAACAGGGTGTCCGCAATGCCGCGCAGATAGAACAGCGCAAAGCCGAAGGGCGGATGCATGAAGCTGGTCTGCATGTTCACGCACAGCAGCACGCCGAACCACACCATGTCGATGCCCATCTTCTCGGCAACTGGGCCGAGCATTGGCAAGATGATGAAGGCGATTTCAAAGAAGTCCAAGAAGAACGCCAAGAAGAAGATGAAGATGTTCACCACAATCAAGAAGCCCACCACGCCACCAGGCAAGCCTGTCAGCAAGTGTTCGACCCACTTGGCGCCGTCCACACCTTGGAACACCATGGAGAACACGCGTGAACCAATCAGGATGAACACGACCATGGCGGTGAGGCGCATGGTGCTGTGCATGGCTTCCCAAATCAGGTCTTTGTCCAAACGGTTATGAATGGCAGCCAAGATCAAAGCGCCCACGCAACCCATGGCACCGGCTTCGGTGGGGGTGGCGATGGCGGTGTTGATGCCCGGCAAACCGCCCATCGAGCCCAAGACCGCGAAGATCAAGAAGGCTGATGGGATGATGCCGCGCAAGCACTTCATCCACAGGTGGAAGCCATCGGCTGTGCGCGCTTCTTTAGGAATGCCTGGCACGTGTTCTGGTTTGATCAAGCCGAGGGCAAATGTATAGAGCGCGAAGATGCCGACTTGCAGAATCGATGGGCCCCAAGCACCTTTGTACATGTCGCCCACAGAGCGGCCGAGCTGGTCAGCCATCACCACCAACACGAGTGAGGGTGGCACCAACTGGGTGATGGTGCCTGAGGCTGCCAGCACGCCAGTGGCGTAGCGCATGTTGTAGCCGTAGCGAATCATCACGGGCAGTGAAATCAAGGCCATGGCAATCACCTGGCCAGCCACCGTACCGGTGATCGCGCCCAAGATGAAGCCCACGATGATGACCGAGTAGCCCAAACCACCGCGCACGGTGCCAAACAGCTGACCCATGGAGTCGAGCATATCTTCGGCGAGGCCACACTTTTCAAGAATGGCACCCATGAAGGTGAAGAAGGGGATGGCCAGCAACAAGTCGTTGCTGAGAATGCCAAAAATGTTCAACGGCAAGTTGGACATGAAGCTCACAGGGAACCAGTCCATGCTGATGGCGAAGAGGCCACAAGCCAAGCCTAAGAACGCCAGCGAGAACGCGACGGGGAAGCCAATCAGCATCGTCAGCACAAGGCCGGCGAACATGATGGGTGCGAAGTTTTCCATTTGCATGATCGTGAGTCCTTATTGCACTGGCTTTTCGTAGTGCGTGTCCATTTCAAACTTGCCTTGCAAGTAAGCCACGCGCTTGATGATTTCACTCAAACCTTGCAGGAACATCCAAGCAAAGCCCAAGGGAAGAAGGAGCATGGCGGGCCAACGAATCAGGCCGCCTGCGTTGCTAGACATTTCGTTGGTGACCAGCATCTTGAGAAACAGAGGAAAGCTCAACCAAGCCAACATGCCCATCACAGGCAACAAGAACACCACCAAGCCAAACAAGTCCACGTAGACAGGCGCGTTCTTTTTGAGCTTGCCGTAGAACAGGTCCACGCGCACGTGTTCGTTGAGTTTGAGCACCAAGGGTGCGCCCAACATGACCGTCGCAGCGAACAAGTACCACTGGATTTCGAGCCAGCCGTTTGAGCTGATGTCAAAGCCGTAGCGGATGAATGCATTACCTGCCGAGATGACAGCGGCTGCTAATACGCCGAATGCCGCCAAGTGACCAAACTGTTCACTGATGCGGTCAACGCCTAATGCAAATTTAAGAAGTTTTGACACTGAGTGCCTCCATTTTTTGCCAACCCGTGATGGTACCAAGACAAACGCTTGCTGCGTCTTCACCCACATGAAGATTTCAGAGGTGACTTGAAATTAGTTCACATGCCCAGTGGTCGTATCAACTGACCTTTTTGGTCCGTCTGAAGGTCCACCACGGCAGCTGTTGGTTCAGTGATTGCACCTGTCCACTGTCTTGGGCTGCGTAGCCCGGTAGGGCGTTGAGTACCTCATGCCAAGTAGGCGCTTGCAGCAGTGTGCGCAGGGCTTGTGTGGCGGGTGTGTCAAGCGCGGATTTGAGGCAAACCAAATGAAATTGTTCACGCACCAAGGGCACAAAGCCCAGGCTTCGTGCTACGGCAGTGCTTTCAATTCCCAAGCCCACATCGCCCCGTCCTGAGGCAATGGCTTCGGCCAAAGCGGTGTGGGATGGCTCTTCCTCAGCGCTGCTGTTTAAGGCGTTTGGTTGGATGTGGTCTTGCCGCAGCAAGTCGTCCAGCAGCACACGTGTGCCCGTGCCTGGGCTGCGCTGCACAAACCGAGCTTGGGTGCGCACTACATCGGTCAAGTTTTGCAGCTGCAAAGGGTTACCCGCAGCGGTGATGAGGCCTTGAGAACGCGTGGCAAAGCCAATGATTTTGTGCAGGCCCGGCTGTAATAAATTTTTGTAGGCAGCCGCGGTGTGTGAGGCATCGCCAGGGTGGCTTTGCGTGTGAAAACCAGCCAAGGTGCAACGCCCTTCGTTGAGGGCGCGAATGGCGTCTACGCTGCCGCAAAAACGGATGTCCAAATGCAAACCGTCGTTGGCCGCGTGTTCGCGCAGGCGCGGCAAGGCGTCGTCGTGGCTGGCATACAGGGTGAGCACGTGGGCGTCGGGGTCAAAAGCTACGGCAAAAGTGCGTTCTAGGTCTGCACGCAAAGCTTCTAGCTGTGGTGCTAGGCGTGCTTGGGTTTGGCGCTCTGCCCACATGAGCTTGTCGCCAAATTCGGTCAGCTTGGCCGATTGGCCTTTTTCCCAAATGATGAGTTCGTGGCCCAGCACATCTTCCCAGCGCTTGAGCTCGCCCCAGACATGGCGGTAGGACAGGTTCAGCTCTCGCGCTGCCGCAGAGATCGAACCTTTTTGGTCTACGGCTTGCAGCAAGTCCATCAAGGGATGACGCAACAAAGCAGCCTCGTTACTTGAGGTTGTATCGCTGTCATCTCTGTGACTAAGTGTGTAGTGAAGGCTGACGCTATGCACGGATTTACATATGGTGGGGTATTAGGTAGCTGGCTACGATAACTGAAGTTTTGATTGATTTATGACGACGTTCACCGATACCGCGCTGACTGCGCTTCATTTACTGACTGAATTAGACCCCGTGCTTTGGTCCATTGTTGGACGCTCCTTGTGGGTGAGCGTGCTGGCCACGGTGATGGCGTGCAGCATCGGTGTGGTGCTGGGTGCTTGGTTGGGCGTGGCGCGTTTTGCAGGGCGCGATGCGCTGCTGACGGTGCTCAACACTTTGCTGGCGCTGCCCTCTGTGGTGGTGGGCTTGTTGGTGTATTTGCTGTTGTCGCGCACAGGGCCATTGGGGTCATTGGGCTGGTTGTTCAGCCTCAAGGCTATGGTGCTGGCGCAAACGGTATTGGTGTTGCCGGTGGTCACGGCGCTCACGCGCCAATGTGTGGAAGATGCTGAGCGCAACCACGGCGAGCAGCTGCAGTCGCTGGGCGCCAAGCCTTGGCTGCGCAGCGTGCTGCTGGCGTGGGACGAGCGCTACACCTTGCTCACCGTGTTGATCGCTGCCTTCGGTCGTGCCATTTCCGAAGTGGGTGCGGTGATGGTGGTGGGTGGCAACATCGAAGGCTTCACCCGTGTGATGACGACGGCCATTGCGCTGGAAACCAGCAAGGGTGATTTGCCTTTGGCTCTGGCCTTGGGCCTGGTGCTCATGAGTGTGGTGTTGTTGTTGAACGTGTTGATTTCTGCGCTGCGTCGCTGGCGACAACGCATCGACGGTGCTGGCGCTGACCCCGTGCAAGGGGTGCTGGTATGAGCTCCGTGTTGAGTTTGCAAGATGTGTCGGTGCAGTTCGATACGCACATGGCGTTGCACGGTGTCAACTTGCAAATGAAGGCTGGCGAGCGTGTGGCGTTGGTGGGCGCGAATGGCTCTGGAAAAAGCACACTGCTGCGCGTGGCGCATGGTTTGTTGAAAGTTTCAAGTGGCAGTGTGACTGTGGCTCCTGAGGTGCATCAAGCTATGGTGTTTCAGCGCCCGCACATGTTGCGCACTTCGGTGCTGCGTTTTGTGGCGTGGGGCTTGTGGTTGCAAGGCACACCTTGGCGTGACGCGCATGTGCGAGCCATGCAAGCGCTAGAGCGCGTGGGTTTGCAAGATATGGCCGAGCGTTCGGCACGCACTTTGTCGGGCGGGCAGCAGCAGCGCTTGGCCTTGGCCCGCGCATGGGCCTTGAACCCTAACTTTGTGTTGTTGGACGAGCCCACGTCTAGCCTTGATCCGCATGCCAAACGCGAGGTGGAACGTTTGTTGGCTGAGTGGGTGGCATCGTCGAATGTGAGCCTGCTGTTCAGCAGCCACAACTTAGGCCAAGTCAAGCGCTTAGCCACCCGTGTGATTTATTTGGAGGCAGGCCGTGTGTTGGCCGACCTGTCCAAGGAAGAGTTTTTCAATCGACCTTTGGGTAACAGTCACCCCGAGGCTCATTTGTTTTTAAAAGGAGAGTTGGGATGACGCGTCGTACACATTTGGTTTCATTGGCTGGTTTGCTGGCCGTGGCTTTGACATTGGGCAGCAGTGTTGCGCAAGCGCAAGCACCTAGCATCGTGATGGCGTCCACCACGTCCACGGAGCAATCGGGTTTGTTCTCGCATTTGTTGCCGGCTTTCAAACAAGCCACGGGCATTGATGTGAAGGTGGTTGCTTTGGGAACAGGCCAAGCGTTGGATACAGGCCGTCGAGGCGATGCTGATGTGTTGTTTGTCCACGATCAAGTGGCTGAAGAAAAGTTTGTCTCTGAAGGCTTTAGCGTGAAGCGCTTGCCTGTGATGTACAACGATTTCGTGCTGGTTGGCCCCGCCAATGACCCCGCTAAAACACGCGGCAAAGACATCGTGTCTGCCTTACAAAAAGTGGCCAACACGCAAGCCGGTTTTGTGTCACGCGGTGACAAAAGCGGCACACACGCGGCTGAATTGCGCTTTTGGAAACAAGCGGGTTTAGACAACAAAGGCAGTGGCTACAAAGAGTGCGGTTGCGGCATGGGCCCAGCGTTGAACATTGCGTCATCTACGGGCGCATATGCACTGACGGATCGCGGTACATGGTTGAACTTCAAGAACCGCCAAGATTTGCAAGTCTTGGTCGAAGGCGACAAGAGCTTGTTCAACCAATACGGCGTCATGGTGGTCAACCCCGCCAAGCACCCGCATGTCAAAGCAGATTTGGCACAGAAGTTTGTGGACTGGGTCGTTTCACCCGCAGGTCAAGCTTCGATCAACGGCTACAAAATTGGTGGCGAACAACTGTTCTTCGCCAACGCCAACAAATAAGCGTGTGCGGTGCGGCTAGGATTCGTGCATGAGCATCGAATCTTTAGCCCGCATGCCTTTGAACGATGGGCTTAGTGCGCAGGCCTTTTTTGCAAACGCACAAGCATATGCCGCGCAATGCGGTGTCGCTTTGCGGGAACCGCCACCCGAACCCACCACCTGCTGTGGGCGCGGTTGCAATGGTTGTGTGTGGGAGGGTTTCTTCGCTGCAGCCACGTTCTGGCGTGAAGACGCGTTAGAAGCTTTGAGGAACGCTAAGGCTTTTTAGCAAACGCTTGGCCATCGACGGTCAAGCCTTGTTCTGAAAACTGCTGCGCTTTGTTGTGGCGAATACCTGAGACGCGTTGCATCAGGTTCTGCCAATCTTTGAACGGACCTTGAGCGCGGGCTTTCAGTACTTTGGCGCTGAGTGTTGGGCCCATGCCTTTGACGCTGTCGAGTTCGGCCTCGTTGGCTTGGTTGATATCCAGCGCTAGTGCTGTGTTGCAGAACATCAGCGCCACAATGCTGCTCAACAACACAACAGACAGCACGCGCGATAAGTCGTGCCGCACCCAGAGCTTCGCCGCTTTGAACACCGCACAAAAAACTAAGTTGTTTTGCAGGGTGTTCATGGGCGAGAGGCTTATTTGCTCAAAGTTGCCATGTATTGCGTCACACCGCTTTGCACATCGGCAAATGCGTGGTCGCAGCCGCTGGCGCGCAGGTTGGTCAGATCGGCTTGTGTGTAGCACTGGTATTTGCCACGCAGTGCATCGGGGAAGGGTACGTATTCGATCAAGCCCGCTTTAGCAGCACCGGTCAAGTCCAACGTAGCTTCACCTTTTTTGGCACGCATGGCGTTAACTACGGACAAGGCCACATCGTTGAACGGTTGTGCGCGGCCAGAGCCGAGGTTGAAGATGCCAGATTTGTCTGGGTTGTCTAAGAACCACAGGTTCACAGCGACCACGTCATCGATGAAGACGAAGTCGCGCATTTGCGCGCCTTGGGCGTAGCCGCCGTATTCGCCAAACAACTTCACTTTGCCTTCAGCGTTGAATTGGTTGAACTGGTGAAACGCCACGCTGGCCATGCGGCCTTTGTGTTGCTCCCGTGGGCCGTACACGTTGAAGTAGCGAAAGCCCACCACTTGGCGCTTGAATTTCTTGAAGTTGTTGTTGCACTCCAATCGCATGCGTTGGTCAAACAACAATTTGGAGTAGCCGTACACATTGAGCGGCAACTCGTATTCAGGCGTCTCAATGAAGGTGTCGCTGCCGCCGTAGGTGGCAGCTGACGAGGCGTAGAGCAAACGTGTGCCAGCCTGTTGGCAGGCATTGAACAAACCACACGAGAGCGTGTAGTTGTTGTCCATCATGTACTTGCCATCGCTCTCCATGGTGTCACTGCAAGCGCCTTCGTGGAACACGGCTTCAACTTTGCCAAAGGCGTTCTCGGCAAAGAGTTCGTAGAACACATCTTTGTCGAGGTAGTCGGCAATCTTCAAATCGGCGATGTTGCGAAACTTGTCGCCTTCTGTCAGGTCATCCACCGCGATGATGTTGGTGATACCGCGAGCATTCAAGCCCTTGATGATGTTGCTGCCGATAAAACCAGCGGCGCCTGTGACGACGATTTTCATAACTTCTCCAGATTCATCAAGGCACTTTGCGTAGCCCTTGGTTTTGTATTTATCGGGCCTGGACTTAGGCCATCAATTCTTCGTAGCTGACCGTGGCCGTACCAAACTTGCCCACCACCACGCCACCTGCTTTGTTGGCCAAAGGCATGGCATCACGTAAGCTCAAGCCAGCCGCCACGAGGGTGGCCAAGGTGGCAATCACGGTGTCGCCAGCGCCTGTGACGTCAAACACTTCGCGTGCTTGGGCAGACACAGTCAATTCGCCTTGCGCATCGAACAAGGTCATACCTTCTTCGCTACGGGTAAGGAGCAGTGCGTCGAGTTTGAGCTCTTGGCGCAAGGCGTGGGCTTTTTGCACCAGCTCGGCTTCGGTACCCCACTTGCCAATGACTTGTTCGAGTTCCGCGCGGTTAGGTGTGATGCAAGTTGCGCCTGCGTAGCGTGAGTAGTCGCTGCCTTTGGGGTCGATGAGCACGGCTTTGCCAGCAGCGCGAGCTGCTGTGATCATTTGCGATACATGGGCCAAGCCGCCTTTGCCGTAGTCGGAGAACAGCACCACTTTGTGAGCTGCAAGCAACTGCATGAACTGATCGGTTTGCGAGGCCAGCACTTCGTTTTGCGGCGTGTTCTCAAAGTCCACGCGCAACAGTTGTTGCTGGCGGCCAATGACGCGCAGCTTGACCGTAGTTTTGAGTTGGCTGTCGCGGCCCAAGTGAGGGGCAATGCCAGTTTTAGCGACCAAGTCTTCGAGCAAGTGGCTGGCTTCGTCATCCCCCACCACCGACAGCAGAGATGCATGCGCCCCCAAGCTCACGACGTTGTAGGCCACGTTGGCGCAACCGCCCAATCGGTTTTCTTCGCGGGTGATGCGCACCACGGGCACGGGGGCTTCAGGGCTGATGCGGTCCACAGCGCCATACCAATAGCGGTCGAGCATCACATCGCCAACGACCAACACGTGGGCAAGGCTAAGCAGTTGTTCGGTGACAGATGACCTGACGGTCATACTTCTTCCACTCGACGCGCAGGGTAACTGACCCAAGCTTGGCAGCCTGGAAATTGCCAAAAAAGATGTCTGCCTACAAAGCCGCA
>CAUPNL010000049.1:0-11547 GCA_963512655.1 uncultured Limnohabitans sp.
ACGAAGAGGATGTGAAAAACCTACGCACAGCCTTGCGCAAAGGTTTGGTGCACCGCAATTACGGACAGGCTGTGCGCTTGGAGGTGTCTTCAGGTTGTTCAGAGCATTTGTCTGAATTTTTGTTGAAACAGTTTGAGTTGCCGCACTCAGCCCTGTACCGTGTGCATGGGCCTGTGAACTTGGTGCGTTTGAATCAGTTGATTGATTTGGTGGACAACCCCAAGTGGTTGTTTCCGCGTTACAACGCCAGCTACCCGCAACAGATGGTGACCAGCGGTTCCATTTTTGACCGCTTGCAAAGTGGCGATGTGATGATTCACCAGCCCTATGAAAGCTTTGATGGGGTGCTGGCCTTTTTGCGTGAAGCTGTGCGCGACCCCGATGTGTTGGCCATCAAGCAAACCATTTACCGCACCGGTGCCGATTCAAGCCTGATGGAGTTGCTACGCGAAGCGGTGCAGCGCGGCAAAGAGGTGACGGTGGTGGTGGAGCTCAAGGCGCGCTTTGACGAAGAGGCCAACATCAACTGGGCTGAGAAGTTGGAATACATCGGTGCACAAGTGGTGTACGGTGTGGTGGGTTTGAAGACCCATGCCAAGATGCTTTTGGTCACGCGCCGCGAAGGTCGCAGCATTCGCCGCTACGCCCATTTGTCCACGGGTAACTACAACCCTCGCACGGCCAAGCTCTATACCGACTTGAGCCACATCACCTGCGATCCCAAGCTCACGCAAGACGTGGAGAGTGTGTTCAACCTGCTGGCCAATCAAAGCAAGATTCCGCGCTTGAACAAGCTGATGATTGCACCGTTCCAGTTGCAACGCAGCTTGATCGACAAAGTAGAGAAAACCGCGCAAGCCGCTGCGCAAGGTGTGGCCAGCCGCATCATCTTGAAGATGAACACGCTCACCGATGAAAAGCTGATGGAAGCGCTGGTGCATGCCGGACAGGCCGGGGTACAGATCGATTTGATCATTCGTGGTGCGTGCATGTTGCCCGCGCAGCGCCCGGGTGTGACCGACAACATCCGTGTGCGCTCCATCATTGGACGCTTTTTAGAACATTCGCGCGTGTTTTATTTCCGCACCGGCAATGACGAGTCTTTGTATTTGTCGAGCGCCGATTGGATGAATCGCAACATGCTGCGCAGGGTTGAGTTGGCATGGCCCGTAGAAGATGCGGCCTTGCGCCAACGTGTGATTGACGAGTGTTTGGTGGCTTATCTGCACGACAACGTGGACGCATGGAGCTTGAATGCCGATGGGCAGTACACGCGTGTGCAAGTGGCTAAACCGAAACGCACCTCGACCAGAACGGCTCAACCTACAGCATCTGTGCCATTGCACGGGGCGCAAGCCGCACTGATGGCGTTGTATGCGGCCAAGCCGTGAGGCCATGAACGAAGGGCAAACCATGGATTTGATTTTGTGGCGTCACGCAGAAGCAGAAGTTGCTCCAGAAGGGGGTGACGACTTATCGCGCTCACTCACCAAAAAAGGCGAGCGTCAAGCCATGCGAATGGCTGCGTGGTTAGACCGTCATTTGCCAGAAGGCACCCGGGTGTTGGTCAGCCCTTCACGGCGCACCCAGCAAACTGTTGCACCCTTGGGTCGTAAATTCAAATTGCGCGATGAATTGGTGCCTGAAACATCCGTGGAGGATGTGCTGCACCTTTTGAAGTGGCACCCTGAAACTGGGCCGCAACTCAAAGGCCCAGTGCTGTTGGTCGGGCATCAGCCCTATTTGGGTGAGCTAGTGGCCAAGCTACTGGGAATGCACGAGCACACATGCCCTGTGCGCAAGGGCGGTGTGTGGTGGCTGCGCACCCGCCTACGCGACGGTCAACCCCAAACGGTGTTGCTGACCGTCGCCTGTCCAGAACTTACTTCGAGTTCTTGGGACGACCGGTCTTGATGGTCGGCACGTTGTTCAAAGCAGCTTTGAACTGAATGTCGCTCATGGCGGCGAGGGCTTTGACGCCAGCACGCAGCAATTCGCTTTTCTTCACAGCTTGACCGAGTTTGCCAGCGCGAACCTTCAGGCTGTCAACCACCACGTATTCATCTTTAGGAATAGTGAAGCTGTCGCGCACCAGCTTTGGCTTTTTGACTTTGGCAGGTTTGACGGCTTTGACTGGCTTTGCTGGTTGAGGTGTGGCCACTTTCACTGGGGCTTTTTTGACCGCAGTTTTACGCACAGGCTTTGTAGCCGCTTTTTTCACCACGGGTTTTTTCACTGCGGGCTTCTTGGTGGCGGGTGTTGTGGCAGCGCGTGACTTCACGGCGGCTTGAACGATGGTTTTTTGAGCGGTGGTACTCACTGTTTATTCCTTGTGAATTAAAAGAATAAACAGTTTATATCGTTTAAATTAAAACGCCTACTGTCATATATGTCATGGTTTCGTCACAAACTCAAAAGTCCACGGCGCTTTAGCCCAAGATATGTTTTCTTGCTTGAGCAAATGCACCGACTGTGGATAGTCTTGTGCCCAAGAGGCGGGGGCTGTCAGTGTGATGCGATGCTTGTGTTCGTCACAGTCCAAGCGCAGTGCCAAGTGCTCTGGGTCTTTGCGTGCATGGCACAGAATCAGGCTCACGCGCAAAGCCATCAGCATCTTGGCGAATTGGTCCTCATGCAATTCGTCTTCAAGCTTTTTCAATTTGCCGCGTTGGCCCAGCACCAGCAAACCTAAGCGGTGCAGTTCTGGCATGCCAAAGCCCAATAAGTCAGCGTTGTCCAAGATGTAAGCGCCGTGCTTGTGGTAATCGCTGTGTGAGATGGCCACGCCCACTTCATGCAGTTGTGCGGCCCAGCTCAGCTTGCGGCACAAGCGCTCTAGTGTGTCTGCGTCGTTGTCTTTGGGTTTGACGTGCATCTGTTGCAACAGATGCACCGCCACACGGCCAACGCGCAGGCCTTGGGCGTTGTCTACCGCGAACTTCGTTGCCAAGCGTTGGATAGATAAATCGCGGGTGTCGGTGTCGTGGTCTTCACGCTCCACCATGTCAAACAACACGCCGTGTCGCAAAGCGCCTTGTGCCACATGCAAGGTCTTCACTTGCAGCAAGTTCATCAAAGCACGCAGCACGCTCACGCCGCCGCCAATCACTGCGCGACGGTCGTCTTTGAGGCCTTCGAGTTGCACCTTGTGGGCCAGGCCAGCGCGCACCAAACACTTCACCAGCCAGTCCAAACCCTCTAAGCTGATTTCGTTTTCAGGAAAACCGGCCAAAGCCAAAATGTCCGCCACCGCACCCACAGTGCCCGATGCACCATACGCTTTTTGCCATTGGGTGCGTGGGTAGGTGGAGAGGGCTTCTTCCAGCACGGCTTGTGCGGCAATTTCGGCTTTTTTAAATGCCTGCTCGGTGAATTCCCCTGTGGGGAAATACTTCATCGACCACGCGACGCTGCCCACGCGGAACGAGGCAGTTTCGGTGGCTTCCAAGCCTTGGCCCAACACCAACTCGGTCGAGCGTCCGCCAATGTCGACCACCAGGCGGCGCTCGTGGCTGCTGGGCAGCATGTGGGCCACGCCTTGGTAAATCAGACGGGCCTCTTCGGTGCCTGCAATCACCTCGATGGGGAAGCCCAAAATTTCGCAACCCTTTTTCAAAAAGGCTTCACGGTTTTTGGCTTCGCGCAGGGTTTGTGTCGCCACGGAGCGCACCTGTGATTTTTTGAAACCCGACAAGCGTTCGGCGAACCGAGCCAAGCAATCCCAGCCGCGCTGCATGGCTTCGTCGGTGAGGTTGCGATCAGCGTCTAAACCATTGCCTTGTCGCACGGTTTCTTTGAGGTAGGCCACACGTTGAATTTGTCCGTGGTCGTAGCGACCGATTTCAAGGCGAAAGCTGTTAGAGCCCAAATCAATCGCTGCGAGGAGTGTGCCGTGTTTCATAAAAACAATATTACCGTTTATTTGTGACGAAAATATGTCACAGCATTGTCACGAACGGGGCTTAAAGTTTGCATCAATTTTTACACTGAGGCTGCTATGAATACCTTTGACGAAAACGACCAACGCAACCATCCACGTTCGGATGACACAGATTTCAGCCACATGGTGAACACGCTGTTGAGCCGCCGCCAGCTACTGGGCGCAGCAGGGGCGGGCATGGGCTTGTTCTTGGGCGGCCAAGGTTTGGCGCAAGCTGCCAACGTCGGCAAGAACGTAGGCCCACGCATCGGCTTCGCGCCGATTGCTGCTAATTCTTTGGACACCATCACCGTGCCTGCAGGCTACCAATGGCGCGTGTTGGCGTCGTGGGGTGACGCCATCCTGCCCGGTGGCACAGCGTTTGACCCAGCCACGCGCGGCACAGCCATCAGCCAAGGCTTGTCCATCGGCGACAACAACGATGGCATGAGCTTTTTCAGCTTGGGCGCAGACCATGGCGTGATTGCGGTCAACAACGAATACGCCAACTACGAATACCTGTTTGTCAACGGTCGCTGCAGCAGCATCGAAGACACACGCAAGGCCCAAGCTGCCCACGGTGTGAGCGTGTTTGAAGTGCGTCGCGTGGGCGGTGTGTGGGAGTTGCAACCTCAGGCTCGCCTGAACCGTCGCATCACGGCCAACACCGAAATGCGTTTGAGTGGCCCAGCCGCAGGCAGCGCTTTGTTGAAGACCCAAGCCGACCCCACAGGCACCGTGGCCTTGGGCACGTTCAACAACTGCGCCAATGGCCGCACGCCATGGGGCACGTACTTGACCTGCGAAGAAAACTTCAACGGTTACTTTGGCAGTGCAGAGAGCCTGCCTGACAACGCAGCTTTCAAACGCTATGGCATCAGCGCCAAAGGTGCGGGTTTGAACTGGTATTCCTTTGATGGTCGATTCGATTTGGCTAAGAACCCCAACGAACCCAACCGTTTTGGTTGGGTGGTTGAGATTGACCCGATGGACCCCATCAGCACCCCCATCAAGCGCACGGCCTTGGGCCGCGTCAAACATGAGAACGCCGAAGTGGTGGTGAATGCCGACGGCCATGTGGTGGTCTACATGGGGGACGATGAAAAGGGCGAACACATTTACAAATTTGTCACGGCCAAAAAGTTCGATGCCAAGAATCCAAAAGCCAATCGCGATTTGCTGGACGAAGGCACCTTGTACGTAGCGCGCTTCACCACGGTGGACGGCCAAGCGCAAGGCGAGGGCGAATGGCTAGAGTTGACCCACGGCAAAAATGGCTTGACGGCAGAGGCGGGTTTCAAAGACCAAGCCGAGGTGTTGGTCCACACGCGTTTGGCTGCCACCGTGGTGGGCGCCACCACCATGGACCGTCCTGAGTGGATAGCTGTGCATCCCACGCAAGCGCAGGTGTACGTGACCCTCACCAACAACAGCGACCGAGGCACCAAGCCCAACCAAGCGGTGAACGGACCCAACCCACGGGCCAAAAACGTGTACGGCCAAATCGTGCGTTGGACGCCCAAGGGCAACGACCACACGGCCAACTCATTCACGTGGGACATCTTTGCCTTGGCAGGTAACCCCACGCTGCACAAAGACGCGTATGCAGGCTCGGCCAACATCACACCTGACAACATGTTCAATAGCCCTGATGGTTTGGCCTTTGACCGCGATGGCCGTTTGTGGATTCAAACCGATGGCGACTACAGCAACGCCAAAGCCTTTGCGGGCATGGGCAACAACCAAATGTTGTGCGCCAACCCTGTGACGGGCGACATCCAACGTTTCTTGGTGGGGCCAGTGGCGTGTGAAATCACAGGCCTTGCGTTCACGCCTGACCAGAAGACGATGTTTGTGGGTATTCAACACCCCGGTGAAAAGTTGGTGCCTTCGCACTTCCCGCAGGGTGGCGATGCGGTGCCGCGTTCATCCATCATCGCCATCTCACGCCGCGATGGCGGCGTGGTGGGCGGTTAAAGCTTTACGCGTTTCAGTGGCTCAAGGCCTCTAGCTCGGCGCACACCTGTGCCAAGCTAGGGCGCTGGGCGGGTGTGTCGTGCAAGCACTGCTGCGCGATTTTTTTCAAAGTTTGAAGTTGCTTGCTATGTGGTGAAGGCGTCACTGCGTTGGCTTCTGCCTGCGTATGAATGGACGTGACATCGCATTGAGCAGCCAGTTCTTCCAGCAAACAACCCAACGCACGCACTTCGAGTTTTTCCAAACCGTGTGCGAGTGCTGCATCGTTCACATCAAAGAACGCCGCTGCACCAAAGTCGCTCAGCAGCGCATCACCTTCTGCGGTGTGCAAGATGTTGTGCGCGTACAAGTCGCCGTGCACGATGCCGCGCGTGTGCAAGTGCTGCGTGGCGGATGCCATGCCAATGGCCATGCGCAGTGTGGCGTGCCAGCTCATGCGTTTGCCATTCGGGTACACATCGCGTGTGCAGCTCTCAAGGCTCGGTGGCCCTGCGAGGTTGCCAAACTCTGGCGCAATCAGGGGCATGACCAAGGCTTGTTGGTTTGCTGGATGCTCGGTCACCCGTGCCATGGCCGACACCACATGCGGATGCGCACCTGCGTGCATGCACGCCGCCATTTCGCAATCAGGCAAGCCATCGCTGGTGACGGCGCCTTTGAACAGCTTGACTGCCACTGACTGTTCACCTTCGCGAGTCCGCAGAGTGGCTTGGTGAATCACACCAGACGCGCCTTCACCCAGTTGGTGTTGCACACGCAGGCGCGGCCATTCAATGTGAGGTGTGGGCGCATTGGCCAAAGCGCGTGCTTCTAGTGCGTGTGTGAATGGGTTGCCCGCAAACGCCAACCATGTGAGACGCGGCATGTGCAACAACCAATCTGGCAACTCTGTCAGTTGATTGGCTGAAATGCGCAGCAACTCTAGGCGTGTGCAGTGGGCCAGTTCAGAGGGCAAGTGACGCAGCTGGTTGCCTGCCAGCATCAGCTTTTGCATGTGCGTGCATTGCCCAATCTCAGCAGGCAATTCAGTCAGCGCGTTGTCGGTCAGGATGAGCCAACGCAGCAGTGGTGGCAAAGCCTTGGGCGACACGTGTGCGATGCGGTTGGCTTTGAAGCCCACCATGCTGAGCTGCTGACATTGGCCCAGCACTTCGGGCAATTCGGTGAAGGGGTTGTCCGAGCAAAAAATCACGCGCAGCTTATGTAGGCGTGGCAGATCGTCGGGCAGGGTGCTGAGTTGGTTGCCCGATAAATCTAAGATTTCCAGCGAGTCGGCCAACTCAAAAATTTCGCTTGGAAATTCGGTCAAACCGCAGCGCAGTTGCAGGCGTGTGATGCCTGCCAGTTCGCCGCTTCGCAGTTGTTCAAGGGTGTGCATGTTTTAAAGAGGAATGAGCTTGACGGCCAAACCCACCAAGGCGCAAAAGGCGATGACTTCCATCACGCCGCGCTTGTAGTGGAACAAGGCCACGGCTGCCGCGATGGCAATGAGTGCCGAGCGCACATCCAACGCGCCTGCAAAACCTTCGGGCCACAACAGGTGGTAGCCAAAGAACAAAGCCAAGTTCAGCACCACGCCCACCACAGCTGCGGTGATGGCGGTGAGGGGCGCGGTGAATATGAGGTTGCGGTGCGTGCTCTCGACCAAGGGGCCGCCCGCCAAGATGAAGATGAACGAAGGCAAGAACGTGAACCACGTCACTAAGCACGCGGCCAATGCGCCTGCGGCCAACAAGCTCTCAGGCCCGAGCAAGGCTTTGACATAGCCACCGACGAACGCCACAAAGGCCACCACCATGATGAGTGGACCCGGTGTGGTTTCGCCCAAGGCCAAGCCGTCCATCATTTGCGTGGGCGTGACCCAGCCAAACTGACCCACCGCACCTTGGTACACATAGGGCAACACGGCATACGCGCCACCGAAGGTGAGCAAGGCCGCTTTGGTGAAGAACCAGCCCATTTGCGTGAAGCCGTGTTCCCAACCGAACACCGCACACAGCACGCCCATGGGTAGAGCCCACAGCAAGGCGCCTGCCAACAACACTTGCGCCAAACCTGCAAAGCTGAAATGCGCGTGTGCAGGTGGTGGCGTGTGGTCGTCAATCAAAGCCGGGCCATAAGAAGCGTTGGCAGCACCATGACCACCCCCTGTTTGAAAGGTGTGTGGCGACACGCGGCCACCCACATAGCCCACGGCAGCGGCCACACCCACGATGAGCGGGAAGGGCACATCGAGTGCAAAGATGGCCACAAACGATGCCGCGGCGATGGCCCACAACACGTTGTTTTTCAACGCACGTGAACCAATGCGATGTGCCGCTTGCACCACGATGGCCGTGACCGCAGGCTTGATGCCAAAGAACAAACCCGCCACCCAAGGCAACTCTCCAAATGCGATGTAGACCCACGACAGCGCAATCAAGATGGCCAATGACGGCAACACAAACAAGGCACCCGCTACCACACCGCCCCAGCGCTTGTGCATGAGCCAGCCGATGTACGTGACCAGCTGTTGGGCCTCTGGGCCGGGCAACACCATGCAGTAGTTGAGCGCGTGCAAAAACCGTCGCTCAGACAACCAACGGCGGCGCTCCACCAGCTCTTGATGCAGGATGGCAATTTGTCCCGCAGGCCCACCAAAGCTGATGAAGCCGAGCTTGAACCAAAACCAAAAGGCTTCGGCCATGCTCACGGCAGCTGGTGCTACTTGTTCAGTTGCATCTTTTGTTGTGGGTGTGTCGTGTGAGGATTGGGGCATGGGCGGGCGATTAAGAGTGTCGTTATGTGCAATGCGTCAGCTCAGGCTTTCGGCTTGAACCGTGTGGCATCTAAAAACTTGGCCAGTCGCGCCTCAATAGGCAAGGGCTCGCCATGCCATTGTGCGGCCAGCAATTCGCCGCACAGCAAGCCCAGCGTCAAACCGCGCGAGCCCATGGCCGCATTCATGTACAAGCCCTCGGGTGTGTTGGGCACGCGGCCTGTCATGGGTAAGCGGTCATGCACGCCACAGCGCATACCAGCCCAGCCATGCACACGTGGGGCTTCTGAGCCAACGGTGGCAAACAAGGGGGCGAGTGCGGCCGCGGTGTCCGGCTCTAAAGCTCGCAAGCGTTCTAAGTTTTCTGCGTGGTCGGCATCGAGCAAGCGCGCGTCGCCGTTGATGCGGTCATACGTGGCACCTGTGTACCAAGCGGGGCCATCGGGCGAGGTGATGTTGTGCACAAAGCTGCCGTTGCCGTTCACGGGTGTGGCGGGCATGTACGAACCTGCGGGCACATCGGCCATCAAGCCCCAAGACACTTGGCCGCGCAGTGGGTTGATGCGTGGGGCACTGCCATCTTCAGTGGCGGTGGCAATGAGTGCGGCAGAGCCAGGGCCTGCGGCCAACACCACGCGTGATGATTCAGCTAAGACCTGACTGCCTTGCAGAACTTGCCACTTGGATGCGCCTGTGATGCATTTCAGCGCATCCACTTTCGCGTTACCTTGCCAACGAATGTTCGGGTGGTCGAGCAAGGCACGCACCAATTGCGCAGGTCTGAGCCACGCGCCGTGTGGGTGCCAGTACGCATCATCGGGAGCAGGCAGTGGTGCTTTGTGTGTCCAGTCGTTCGCGGTGTGGGCGTGTTCGTGGAGCCAGCTCAGTGGCACACCGCCGCGTCGGGTTTTGCCGGGCAGGCGGCGTTCGCGCACACCGGTGCAGCCCCAATCCACGCCTTCGGTCAGCAACCTTCGCATGGTTTGTTCCATCAGCCGCAAGCCCGCACGCGAGAGGCGTGACACGCCGCTGTCGTCATGCGAGGTGTGTGGCGCCACCACGCCCACGGGCAAGCCTGATGCGCCGGATGCGGGTTCGTTACCTGCTTCGAGCACCGTCACTTGCCAGCCGCGTTCAGCCAACGCGCGTGCGGTGCCTGCGCCTGCAATGCCTGAGCCAATGATGGTGACTGTGCGTTCATCCAACGCAGGCACATCAACAGGCGGGATGCATGGGCCAGAGGCATGTGCATGCAGCACGTCTGCAAACTCGGGCCATGCGTCGTGTGGACCTATGCAGAGGGTCAGCATCAAGCGAGCATCGCGGTCGTGCCCGAAATGGTCGTTGGGGACCGTTTCAGCGCTTGGATCAAGCTGGGTCTTCGAGTGTGTGTGGCGTGCAAATCGCAAGCGGTGTATGCCGGGCAACAAGCCCCAGCATTGCTCAGCCAGCTGTTGGGCGAGGGGCAACAGTTCGGGGTGTGATGCAGCGGCACTCAGCAGTGCATCCGCTTGTAAAGGCTGAACCGTGTGCGCCACCACATGTAAGTGCGTAGGGCGTGCGCTATCCGTTGCCCAGCTGTGCCACAGACGTAGAAAAGCCAGCTCGTCAAAGCTGGCTTGTGTGTGGCACCAGCTGCTACAGCCGTGCCATGCGTTCTCGCTGACCACGCAGGGTTGCGTTGAATGCAGAGCGATTAAGCGCTTGGTGGTACGTAGCCTTGCACGGCGTCCGCGCCGTCGCCAAAGAAATGTTTTTCCATTTGGCGCTTGAGGTATTCACGGGCGCGCAGGTCGGCCAAGTTCAAACGGTTTTCGTTCACCAACATGGTTTGTTGCTTGATCCAATCAGCCCACGCTTGCTTGCTGACGCTTTCCCAAATGCGCTTGCCCAGCTCGCCTGGGTACGGTGGCAAATCGAGGCCCTCTGCTTCGGTGCCGAGTTTGATGCATTGAACGGTGCGTGACATGTGATGTGCTTCTCTGTGATCAGGGTTAAAAACTTCAGGCGAGACTGTAGCAATATTTAAATCACCCTGAAATGGTGGGTGCCATCGCGGGCCAGCTGGTCGACCAAACCAAACTCCCAGTCGAGGTAGCCCTGCATGGCTTCCACTGGGTTGTTGGTGCCCTCGTAGGGACGGCGGTAGCGGTCTACGCGCTCCACGGCCATTTGGTGGTCGCCGGTTTGAAGTTTGCCCCCTGCGGCGAGCCATGCGGCATTGCCGCCTTCAAGCCACACCACCTCAATGCCTGCTTTGACAGCCGCTTGCACATCGGCCACGGCAAAGCGTGACACGCTGCCGTTTTGGCAGGTCAGCACATAGCGGTAGCCTTTGTGAGCGGCCGCGAGCGAGTCTTTGAGCTGCGTGCGCAGCACCCACCACGCACTGTGGATGTGGCCTTGGATGTATTGGGCACTGGTGCTGAAGTCGAGCACCACGGTGTGGCTGTTGCGGTCGGCCAACCAAGCTTTGACTTGCTCAACTTTCACCGGTGTGACCTTGCCTTGTGCCTCGGGCAATGGCAAAGCTTGCACGTCGGTGTGTGTGAAGTCTTCGGCCGTGAGGCCTGACACCACATACACCTCCCAACCCATTTGGGCTAGCCACGAGGCCGACATGTGGGCGCGTGTGCCATCGGTGTCGCACAGCACGATGCGCGCGCCGCGCACGGCGGCTTGGTGGTCGGTCTCTTGCACCAGTTGGCCGCCGGGTGCGCTGCGTGCGCCGGCCACATGGCCTGCTGCGTATTCTTGAGGGGTGCGCACGTCAAAGAAATAGGTGGTGCGTGTGTGGTCTGCCAGCCAAGTGCTGAGCTCGTCCAAGCGCACACGCTTCACACCTGCACGCATGGCCACTGCAAAAGCACTGGCGGCGGCTTTGGTGCGCATG
>CAUPNL010000050.1:0-10759 GCA_963512655.1 uncultured Limnohabitans sp.
AACGGGCGGGTAATTACCGCTCGTTTTTTTTGGTCGTTTGTTTTTTGAACACTTGATTTAGAAGGCTATTTTCCGACGTGAGTTTGCAGCAAACCGTAGAACAAACAGTGACCGGCTTAGGTTACGACCTGGTAGAGATTGAACGCTCCGCCGGAGGTCTCTTGCGCATCACGATCGATATGCCTTGGACGGCTGACACCCCTGTTCAGCCCATCAATGTGGAAGATTGCGAGCGCGTCACGCGCCAACTGCAATTTGCATTGGAAGTCGATGGCGCCGAATACGCTCGCCTTGAAGTGTCTTCCCCCGGTATTGACCGCCCCTTGCGTCACCAAGCGGATTTCGAGCGTTTTTTAGGCGAAGAGGTGGACCTCACGCTCAAAGCGCCCATTGGCGCTGCAGCAGCAGGCCAAGTGTCTGCCACCCGCAAAAAATTCCGTGGCACTTTAGAACGCACCGACGATGGCGCAGGTTGGCAAATCACGTGGCGTGATGAAGTCAAGGCCAAGCCGGGTCAAAAAGTGAGCCCCAAAAGATTAGCCGAAATGCCAGTGCACGCACTGGGTTTCACGCTGGACGAGCTGCGAGAAGCGCGTCTGGCTCCGATTGTGGATTTCAAGGGCAAAAAGCCCCGTTGAACATAGGTAAGAGAAGGAGTAACCGATCATGAACCGCGAAATGTTGATGTTGGTCGAGGCAATCTCGCGCGAGAAGAACGTCGAGCGCGATGTGGTGTTTGGCGCCGTTGAGTTGGCGCTGGCCCAAGCCACCAAAAAACTGTACCAAGGTGAAGTGGACATTCGCGTCGCGATGGACCGCGACACTGGCGAGTACGAAACTTTCCGTCGTTGGTTGGTGGTGCCTGACGAAGCCGGTTTGCAAAACCCAGAAGCCGAAGAAATGCTGATGGACGCCCGCGAACGCGTGGCTGATGCAGAAGAAGGCGAATACATCGAAGAAGGTATTGAGTCTTTGCCTATCGGTCGTATCGGTGCGATGGCCGCGAAGCAAGTGATTTTGCAAAAGATCCGTGATGCTGAGCGCGAAATGTTGCTCAACGATTTCATGTCGCGCGGCGACAAGATTTTTGTGGGCACGGTCAAGCGCATGGACAAGGGCGACCTGATTGTTGAGTCCGGTCGCGTTGAAGGTCGTCTGCGTCGCAGCGAAATGATTCCGAAAGAAAACTTCCGTAGTGGTGACCGCGTGCGCGCCATGATCATGGATGTGGACCTCACCTTGCGCGGTGCTCCCATCATTTTGTCGCGTTCTGCACCTGAGTTCATGGTCGAGTTGTTCCGCCACGAAGTGCCAGAAATCGAACAAGGCATGCTTGAAATCAAATCTTGCGCCCGTGACGCAGGTTCACGCGCCAAGATCGCTGTGATCTCTCATGACAAACGCGTGGACCCCATCGGTACTTGCGTCGGCGTACGTGGCACCCGTGTGAATGCCGTGACCACCGAACTCGCAGGCGAGCGCGTGGACATCGTGTTGTGGAGTGAAGATCCAGCGCAATTCGTGATTGGCGCTTTGGCTCCTGCCAACGTCAGTTCCATCGTGGTGGACGAAGAGCGTCACGCCATGGATGTGGTGGTGGACGAAGAAAACCTTGCCATTGCCATCGGTCGCGGCGGTCAAAACGTGCGTTTGGCTGCTGAATTGACAGGTTGGAAAATCAACATCATGGACGCGGCTGAGTCTGCTCAGAAGCAAGCTGACGAAACTTTCAGCATCCGTGAATTGTTCATGGCCAAGTTGGATGTGGACCAAGAAGTCGCTGACATCTTGATTGAAGAAGGCTTCACCAGCCTCGAAGAAGTGGCCTATGTGCCATTGCAAGAGATGCTGGAAATCGAAAGCTTTGACGAAGACACCGTCAACGAGTTGCGCACACGTGCCAAGGATGCGCTGCTCACCATGGAAATTGCACGCGAAGAGAGCGTCGAAGAAGTTTCGCAAGATTTGCGCGACCTCGAAGGATTGAATGCGGAGTTCTTGCCCCAGTTGGCTGAGAGCGGCGTACACACCCGTGACGATTTGGCCGATTTGGCCGTAGACGAGCTCACAGCCATTACAGGCCAAAGCGAAGAAGAGGCCAAAGCCCTGATCTTGAAGGCACGTGAACATTGGTTCACGGGTCAAGAGTAATGGTCATGGCGAGGAAGATCAGATATGTCCAGTACGACCGTAGCCGAGTTTGCCAGCGAACTCAAAAAACCAACCGACACCCTGCTTGATCAACTCAAGGCAGCCGGTGTTGCCAAAGCTTCTGCCAGCGATGTGCTGACAGAAGGCGACAAACAAATGCTCTTGAGCCATTTGCAAGCCAGCCATGGCACTGCATCGCCTGAGCGCAAGAAAATCACCTTGGTCAAGAAATCGACCACGGAGATCAAACAAGCTGATGCCACTGGTAAAGCCCGCACCATCCAAGTGGAAGTGCGTAAAAAGCGTACCTTCGTCAAACGCGATGAAGACGAGAGCACAGAAGTGCAAGCAGCACCTGCTGCAGTGCAAGAGCCTGTTGTGCCTGTGATTGACCATGCCGAGCTGGCCCGCCGTGAAGAAGAAGCACGCCGCCAAGCCGAGCTGATCCGTCGCCAAGAAGAAGAGCTGGCTGAAAAACGCCGCCTGCGCGAAGAGCAAGAAGCCAAAGAGCAAGCCAAGCAAGAAGCTGCCAAAGCCAAGGCGCAAGCCGAAGCTGCTGTGGTGGCTGAGACTGCTGCGCCTGAAGCTAAGGCCGAAGCAGCAGAGCCCGTGGTCGACGTCAAAGCGCAAGCCGCTGAAGCCGCCCGTGTGGAAGCCGCCGCAGCCTCTAAAGCCCGTGCCGACGAAGACACCGCTCGTGCTGCCGATTTGGACAGCCGTCGTCGCAAAGCTTTGGCCGAAGCCGAAGCCATTCGCTTGATGATGAGCACGCCACAAAAGCAGATGGTGGCCAAAAAGCCTGAGCCCACACCTGATCCCAAAGCCATCAAAGGCACTTTGCACAAGCCTGCCGGTACACCCGGTGCGGGTGCACGTCCTGGTGCGCCTGCGGCACCTGGTGCAGCAGCTCCTGGCAACAAGGAAGTTAAGAGCGCCAAGCTGTCTTCCAGCTGGGCTGACGAACAAGCCAAAAAGAAAGCCATCAAAACACGCGGTGACGCGAGTGGTGGTGTGGGCCGCAACAGCTGGCGTGGAGGCCCCAAAGGCCGCCGCGACCGCGACCGTGATGACGACCGCGCACCACAAGCAGCGGTCGAAGCACGCGTGCTGGAAGTGCACGTGCCTGAAACCATCACCGTGGGCGAGTTGGCCCACAAGATGGCGATCAAAGCCTCTGAAGTCATCAAGCAGTTGATGAAGCTCGGCCAAATGGCCACCATCAACCAGCCATTGGACCAAGACACTGCCATGATTTTGGTGGAAGAGTTGGGACACAAAGCGGTGGTGGCTGCACTGGACGATCCAGAAGCCTTTACCGAAGAAGAAGCATCCGGTCACCAAGCTGAGTCCTTGACACGCGCCCCTGTGGTGACGGTCATGGGCCACGTGGACCACGGTAAAACTTCTTTGCTGGACTACATCCGTCGCGCCAAAGTCGCGTCGGGCGAAGCCGGTGGCATTACCCAACACATTGGCGCGTACCACGTGGAAACTCCACGCGGCATGATCTCGTTCTTGGATACGCCCGGTCACGAGGCCTTCACGGCCATGCGTGCGCGCGGTGCCAAGGCAACCGACATCGTCATCTTGGTGGTGGCGGCTGACGACGGCGTGATGCCGCAAACCAAAGAAGCTATCAAGCATGCAAAAGCAGCGGGTGTGCCAATCGTGGTGGCGGTTAACAAAATTGACAAACCCGGTGCCAACCCTGAACGCGTCAAAGGCGAACTGGTGGCTGAAGAAGTGGTGCCTGAAGAGTTCGGTGGTGATTCACCGTTCTGTGAAGTCTCCGCCAAGACCGGTGCTGGCATTGACGAGTTGCTGGAGCAAGTGCTCTTGCAAGCCGAAGTGCTCGAACTCAAAGCGCCTGTCGACGCCATGGCCAAAGGCTTGGTGATTGAAGCGCGTCTGGACAAAGGTCGTGGTCCTGTGGCCACTGTGCTGGTTCAGTCCGGTACGCTCAATGTGGGCGACGTGGTCTTGGGTGGCCAAACCTATGGCCGCGTGCGCGCCATGTTGGACGAGAACGGCAAACCGATCAAGTCTGCTGGCCCATCGATTCCAGTTGAGATTCAAGGTCTCACCGAAGTGCCGCAAGCGGGCGACGAATTCATGGTCATGACCGACGAGCGTCGTGCCCGCGAAATCGCCACCTACCGTGCAGGCAAGGTGCGCAACACCAAGCTGGCCAAGCAACAAGCGTCGAAGCTGGAGAACATGTTCTCCGACATGACGTCTGGCGAAGTCAAGCTGTTGCCCATCATCGTCAAGGCCGACGTGCAAGGTTCGCAAGAAGCTTTGGCTGCGTCGTTGCTCAAGCTGTCGACGGCAGAAGTCAAAGTTCAGTTGGTGTACGCCGCAGTGGGCGGCATCAGCGAGAGCGATGTGAACTTGTCAATTGCTTCCAAGGCCGTGATCATTGGCTTCAACACACGTGCTGATGCTGGTGCGCGCAAGTTGGCCGAGAACAATGGCGTGGACATTCGTTACTACAACATCATTTATGACGCTGTGGACGAACTCAAAGCCGCCATGTCCGGCATGCTCACGCCCGACAAGAAAGAAGAAGTCATCGGTACCGCCGAGATTCGCCAAGTGCTGCGCGTCAGCAAGATTGGTGCGATCGCGGGCTGTATGGTCACTTCGGGCGTGGTACGTCGTTCTGCCAAGTTGCGTTTGTTGCGCAACAACGTGGTCGTCTTCACCGGCGAACTCGACAGCTTGAAGCGTTTCAAAGACGATGCCAAAGAAGTGAAAGAAAACTTCGAGTGCGGTTTGACCGTCAAGAACTACAACGACATCGTCGAAGGCGACGTGTTGGAATTCTTCGAAATCAAAGAGGTGGCACGTACGCTGTAAAGCGTCACTGCATGAAGCATGGCACGTAAACCGAGCAGCACCCCCAACCGCAGCTACCAAGTGGCCGACCAGATCCAGCGCGATCTGGCCGAGTTGATCGCGCGTGAGTTGAAAGACCCACGCGTGGGCATGGTCACGCTGCAAGGCGTGGAAGTGACGCCCGATTACGCCCATGCCAAAGTGCATTTCAGTGTGTTGAATGGCGACCCTGTGAAAACAGGCGAGGGCTTGAACCAAGCTGCAGGTTTCCTGCGCAACGGCTTGTTCAAGCGCTTGCATATCCACACCGTACCCACTTTGCATTTTGTGTACGACCGCACGCCTGAGCGTGCATCTGACATGAATGCGCTGATTGCCAAAGCAGTCGCTAGCAAAGCCAAGGACGATTGAACGCATGAACGCCGCAGGGCAGACATCAGGGAGCAACGCTGCTCCCAGCGCACCTATGTCACGCGTACCGCGCGTGCGGGTGCAGCGTCGTCCTGTGCATGGCGTGTTGCTGTTGGACAAGCCCATTGGTTTGTCGAGCAACGATGCCTTGCAAAAAGCCAAGTGGCTGTTACGTGCTGAAAAAGCGGGCCACACTGGCACGCTCGACCCATTGGCCACCGGTGTGTTGCCATTGTGTTTTGGTGCAGCGACCAAATTCAGTCAGCTCCATTTGGATGCTGACAAAACCTACGAAACCACAGTGCGCTTAGGTGTCAAAACCAGCACTGCGGATGCAGAAGGTGACGTCATTTCAGAGCGTCCTGTCACTTGTACTGCCGGTCAAGTGGTGGAAGTGCTAGACCGTTTCATGGGCCCAATCACGCAAGTGCCGCCCATGTACAGCGCCTTGAAAAAGGACGGCAAAGCTTTGTATGAATATGCGCGTGCGGGTGAAACCGTTGAGCGCGAGCCTCGCCATGTGGTGATTCACGATTTAGAGCTGCTCGAGATGCAGCTCGAGGGCGATGCACCGTTTTTGCGTTTGCGTGTGACCTGCAGTAAGGGCACTTACATCCGCACCTTGGGCGAAGACATCGCCGAAGCTTTGGGTTGCGGTGGTCACTTGAGCGCTTTGCGTCGTGTGGCTACTGGCCCCTTTGAAGAGTCAGCCTGTGTGACCTTGGAAGACTTGGGCGCCATGGACGAGCCACAACGCGAAGCGCGTTTGATGCCAGTGCAGTCGCTCTTGGGCGATCACACGGTCGTCACATTGGATATTGAAAATGCAGGTCGCTTTTTGAGCGGCGTGCGTCGTCGCGGTACTTGGCCAGACCTTGACCGTGTGAGTGTGTTTGGGGAACAACCGCACGCTTTGCTGGGCAGTGCTCATGTCAAAGCTGGTGAACTGATTCCGGGACGGTTGTTGAGTCCCCTTGAAATTCAACAAATTTTAGAAAGTTCGTCTGTGAACCAGCCCGCATTGGCTGAGCAGGCATAAAGGAAGAGAGAAGCATGAGTAAGCAAATTCGCAACATCGCCATCATCGCCCACGTTGACCACGGTAAAACCACCATGGTTGACCAATTGCTGCGTCAATCTGGCACCTTCGCCGACCACGAAAAAGTGGTCGACACTGTGATGGACAACAACGCCATCGAACGCGAACGCGGCATCACGATTCTGGCCAAGAACTGTGCTGTGAGCTGGGAAGGTACACACATCAACATCGTCGATACCCCTGGTCACGCGGACTTCGGTGGCGAAGTGGAACGTGCCTTGTCGATGGTGGACGGCGTTGTGTTGTTGATCGATGCGCAAGAAGGCCCCATGCCTCAAACCCGTTTCGTGACCAAGAAAGCTTTGGCTTTGGGCTTGAAGCCCATCGTCGTGGTGAACAAAGTGGACAAGCCTGGTGCAAACCCAGACAAAGTGGTGAACGCCGCTTTTGACTTGTTCGACAAACTCGGCGCGACCGACGAACAACTCGACTTTCCCGTGGTGTACGCCTCTGGTATCAACGGCTGGACTTCTCTCGAAGAAGGCGCGCCAGGCGAGCAGTGGGGCCCAGACATGTCGGCCTTGTTCAACACTGTGTTGAAGCACGTGCCTCCACAACAGGGTGACCCTGCTGCACCATTGCAATTACAAATCTCAGCGCTCGACTTCTCCACCTTCGTGGGTCGTATCGGCGTGGGCCGTATCAGCCAAGGTACTGTCAAGCCCATGATGGACGTGATGGTCATGGAAGGCCCAGATGGCACAGCCGTCAAAGGTCGCGTCAACCAAGTGTTGAAGTTCCAAGGTTTGGATCGCGTGCAAGCCACCGAAGCCGGCCCTGGCGACATCGTGTTGATCAACGGTATTGCTGACCTCAACATCGGCGTGACTGTGACTGATCCTGTCAATCCAGCACCTTTGCCGATGCTCAAGATTGACGAGCCAACATTGACCATGAACTTCTGCGTGAACACCAGCCCCTTGGCCGGTCGTGAAGGCAAGTACGTGACCAGCCGTCAGCTGTGGGACCGTTTGCAAAAAGAACTGCAACACAACGTGGCTTTGCGTGTGAAAGAAACCGACGAAGAAGGCGTGTTTGACGTTGCTGGTCGCGGTGAATTGCACTTGACCATTTTGTTGGAAAACATGCGCCGTGAAGGCTACGAGTTGGCTGTGTCTAAGCCACGCGTGGTGTTCCGTGATATCAATGGCGAGCGCCATGAGCCTATCGAATTGGTGACCGCCGACATCGAAGAAACCCATCAAGGCGGCGTCATGCAAGCCTTGGGCGAGCGCAAAGGCGAACTCGTCAACATGGAACCCGATGGCCGTGGCCGTGTGCGTTTGGAATACCGCATTCCAGCCCGTGGTTTGATTGGTTTCACCAACGAGTTCTTGAACTTGACACGTGGTTCAGGTTTAATCTCCAACATCTTCGACAGCTACGAGCCACACAAAGGTGACATCGGCGGTCGTAAGAACGGTGTGTTGATCTCTATGGACGACGGTGAAATCTTCACCTACGCCTTGGGCAAGTTGGATGACCGTGGCCGCATGTTCGTCAAGGCGAACGACCCTGTTTACGAAGGCATGATTGTGGGTATCCACAGCCGTGACAACGACTTGGTGGTGAACGCCACACGTACCAAACAGCTGACCAACTTCCGCGTGTCTGGCAAAGAAGACGCGATCAAGATCACGCCTCCGATCGACCTCACACTCGAATACGGTGTGGAATTCATCGAAGACGACGAGTTGGTCGAAATCACGCCTAAGAGCGTGCGTCTGCGTAAACGCTTCTTGAAAGAGCATGAGCGCAAGCGCAATAAGTAATTCACTTTTTTGCACGAAAAGCCGAGGCCTGCCTCGGCTTTTTTACGCCTAGACTTTTTACATGTCGCGTGGGTTCATTTGTGTTGCGAGACCAGCATTGGAATTCATGAAAATACGAATAACTAATTTGAATGAGGAGAGCCACCATGTCCACTTACACCACTGATGTTCATGCTGAACGCGTGGGCCATTTAGGCTTCATCACGCTCAACCGCCCCAAGGCTTTGAATGCTTTGTCACTGGCTATGGTGCGCGAGCTGAATCACGTGTTGCAGCAGTGGCAAGACGATGCGCAGGTGAGGGCGGTGGTCGTGCGTGGCAGCAACAAAGAAGGCCCCTTCGGTGCGTTTTGTGCAGGCGGTGATATTCGTTACTTTCACCAAGCAGCATTGAGTGGTGACGTGACGCTGGAAGACTTCTTCACCGAGGAATACAGCCTCAACCATTTGATTCAAAACTACCCCAAGCCGTACATTGCTTTGATGGATGGCATTGTCATGGGCGGCGGCATGGGCATCAGCCAAGGCGCTGCGCTGCGGGTGGTGACTGAACGTACAAAGATGGCCATGCCCGAGACCCACATTGGTTTGTTTCCGGATGTGGGGGGCGGTTACTTCTTAGGCCGTTGTGCTGGTGCTGCATGTCCCGCCTACATGGGCGAATATTTGGCGCTCACAGGCTATGTGCTGCGCGGCGGTGAATCGCTCCATGTGGGCTTGGCTGATGTGTGTGTGGAATCATCTGCTTTGCCTGCGCTGTGGGATGACTTACATCAGGAAGACTGGGCCAGTGGCGAGGCTCTGGTTGCTTGGTTGCGTGAGCAAAGCAAGACAACGACAGACCAAGCGTTGGCTCAAACGCCTGCATGGCAAAACGCCCCCATCGATCAGGTGTTTGGCTTAGCCACGGTGGCTGAGATGGAGCAAGCCCTGCAAGGTGCAGATGAATGGTCGGTGCAAACTTTGAAGGGCTTGCACCATCAGTCACCCTTGATGCTCTGTGTCACGCTAGAGCAAGTCCGTCGTGGCCGTCACATGACACTCGCTGAGGATTTGCGCATGGAGCGCGACTTGGTACGTCATTGCTTCCAAACGGATCACCTGTCACGCAGAGGCGTCAGCAGCGAAACGGTGGAGGGCATTCGAGCCTTGGCTGTAGACAAAGACCACACGCCCAAATGGCAGCCGGCACACATTGCCGATGTCACGCCGGAGATGGTGCAGCCGTTTTTTGACAGCCCATGGCCGGCATTAGCGCACCCATTGCGCCATTTGAGCTGAGCCTAGCCACAGCGTTGGCGACATAGGCGGGTAGGGCGCTGAGGTGCTGCTTAGCGCGGCAGCGTGTGCAATGGAATGTCTTTGCTGCTGGCTAGTTTGTCGAGTTGTGCGCGTGTTTGCGACGCTAAGAATTGGGCAATCGATTCATGCGTGCTGCGTTTGTGCATTTGCGTAGCGGCTTGTTTGGGTAAGCCTGCAGCCTCGCACAAACGCATCGCAAAGTGCGGCTCTAGGGCAGCCAAGGCTACGCGTCCGTTTTTGCAAGGGTAGACCTTGTAGCCAGCGTGTGCGCCGCCCACATCGCCATTAGGTGCAGTTAAACCCCATGTACGAGGCAAAGCGAGATAAGTCGATGCATCGCACAACGCGACTTCATGGAGCACACCTTTGCCGTGCGCTTTACCTGGGCGTTGACGCAACAGCAATGCTTGCAGCACCGCCTCGGTAGTAAACAAAGACCCACCCATGTCGGCATACAAGCTGGCCGGCATCTCTAAACCATTCACCAATCCGCTGTCTGCTTGGTAGGTCAGGTCGTGTCCGGCTTCTTCTGCGCGCTCGCCTGGGGCACCCACGATGCTCACGACACATAAAGCGGGATACCGTTTGTGCAGTTCCTTCCAAGCCAAACCGAGCTTGACCAAGGCAGAAGGGCGGAAGGACGTGATGAGTACATCGGTTTGTGCCAGTTGTTTGTGTAATGCAGCTTGACCGCGTTCAGATTTCAAATCGGCTTGCAACACCTTCAAACCTTTGTGCATCACTTCGTAGGCGGCAGGCTTATAGATGCCCATCGGGTCTGCCGTACTCATGTTGCTAGGCGCGAGTGGTTCGAGCTTGGTGCACTTGGCTCCCATGGCTTGCAGTCGCATCACAGCAGCTGGACCTGGCAGGTTTAAGGCCAGGGTGAGGATGCGCACTCCTTTGAGTGCTACGAATTGGGAGGGTCTCTGGTGGGGTGTGATCATCTAAGCATTATCCGATTTCACGTGCCGTATCCAGGCGAGGCTTGAAATGACTCAATAATCAATCAATGTCGAATACCTGTGAGAGATTTGAATGAAGATTGATTTTGATGGAATTCAAGCATTCGTGACGGTGGCAGAGCTCGGTGGCTTTCACAAAGCGGCGGAGCGCTTAAATATCACCCAAACAGCCTTAACACGTCGAGTGCAAAAGCTAGAAGCCTATCTAGATTTAAAACTCTT
>CAUPNL010000051.1:0-9990 GCA_963512655.1 uncultured Limnohabitans sp.
CGCCTGATCACACTTAATAACGCCACGTTGATCACTCCTGTGTCTCCTGCTCAATGCTGAGCAGGACAGTTTGACTACGTGGGTCAAATTTGGATGCAAATACCTAGGTTTAGTGGCTCACTATTGGATGCAATTCAACACACCGCTTCTTCGACGAAAGAGTATGGGATGAAAATGACAATATTGATTTGAGTAAATTTTTTGCCCTGGTAAGGACCGGAGAAAACCCATTCAAGTCATGAATACTTCACCATCGTTTCCAGCGTCACGCTCTGCACCGCTTAGGGCGGAGGTACGCTGGGATGCACCACGGAATGCGTGATTTTCAAATACAGCTTAAAGCGAGATATGCGCTGTATGAGCCTTACGCAGAAGCATCTGATGTGGGTTGGATTCATGTATTTTTAGAGCCTTTTGAATTTAATGATGAGGTGCACGAAACGAGCGTACGTCTCGATGACGTTCAAGATGTTGACGCTCGACTTTCATGTACTGCCGGCAAAGTATTGAAGTTCCCATGCCATCCAACAGGCGACGACATTGATGGTTCGCTTTACTTGTGCGGGCGTCATCACACCGTCTACGTGCACGAGTTGGTGTTTGGGTTGCACGGTGGTTATACCGTGCCATTGACGGTGCTTGGCACTTTGACTTTGACGGGTTGGCCGGAAGTGCCGCCGGTTGCCCTGGAGTTGATGACGCAGGTTGTGCTGCCACTGACACAACAAGAGATTGAGGGCAGAGTGGATCAGGCGATTCGCATGACGGGGGCCAAGTCTTTGAAGCAACTTGGCAAGGTCATGGCGTACATACGCCCCACACTCAACTACGACAGTGAGCCAGCCTTGGTCGCAGCCCAAGCCGCCAAGATTTTGAGTAGATAACCATGTATTTTCTCCGTTATATGGATAAAATACATGGATGTATCAACGCCAATCCCAGCAAAAGCTGATCCAACTCTTGCAGCAGTTTCCTGCCGTGGCATTGCTTGGGCCGCGTCAGGTGGGCAAAACGACGTTGGCGTTTGCTCAAAAAGCGCTGTATCCCAATGCGCTTTATTTAGACCTTGAACTGCCTTCGGCTCAAAGGCAGTTGGATGACCCCGAAGCCTTTTTGATGGCGCATGCGCAGCAGCTGGTTATCTTGGATGAGGTGCAGCGCATGCCTGAGTTGTTTGGTATTTTGCGTGGCGTCATTGATCAGCGTCGCCGCATGGGCCAAGACAGTCGGCAGTTTTTGTTGCTGGGGTCTGCCACGGGAGTACTGTTGCAGCAGTCTAGCGAAAGCTTGGCGGGGCGTGTGGCTTATCTGGAGCTGCCAGCGCTTCAAGCATCAGAAATTTTCACAGCCAGTGACAGTGCAGTAAACCTCAATGCCTTGTGGGTGCGTGGCGGTTTCCCTTTGTCGTGGTTGGCCAAGACCGATGCAGCCAGCATGACGTGGCGCGAGGTGTTCATTGCCACCTACTTAGAAAAAGATATTCCAGCCCTTGGGCCTCGCATACCTGCTACCACCTTGCGACGTTTGTGGACCATGTTGGCGCACCACCAAGGCGAGCTCTTGGATCAGTCCAAGTTGGCTGCCGCATTGGCTATCAGCGGACAAACCGTCAGCCGATACATCGACTTGTTGTGCGATTTGATGCTGGTGCGCCGCTTGCCCGCTTGGCACGGCAATGTGGGCAAGCGTTTGATTCGCTCTCCCAAGGTCTATGTGCGCGACAGTGGTTTGGTACATGCCTTGTTGGGCTTGTCGAATCTCGATGCTGTACTGAGCCATCCTGTTGCGGGTTCGAGTTGGGAGGGGTTTGTGATTGAGCAACTGATTAACGCAGCGCCTCAGGCCCAAGCCAGTTTTTATCGCACCAGCAATGGCGCAGAGGTGGACTTGGTGCTGACATTCAGAAATCAGCAAACTTGGACCATTGAAATCAAGCGCTCCAGTGCGCCCACCGTGTCCAAAGGCTTTTATCAAGCGGCCACTGACTTAGGCGCAGTACGCAAGCTGTTGGTTGCTCCCGTCGAGCACACTTACCCTATGAAAGAAGGCATTGAGGTGATGGATGTGATGACCGCCATTCACTTGGTGACTCAACAAGATCAACACAATGGCTAATACCAAGATGTCCAAACACAAACCCGCCGCGGCTACCAAGCCTCAAGACCCAAGTTCTCAGCTCGAGCTGCGCCCCGGCCAGTCCATCGAGTTGCTCAAAGAACTGCACATCCTCACCCGCGACGGCAAGCTCAATCAAGATTCACGTCGCAAGCTCAAGCAGGTTTATCACCTGTTTCAGTTCATCGAAAAGTTGTTGAAAGAACTGCCTGCCAGCGAGCAAGGCCACACCTTGGCCGACCACGGCGCGGGCAAGTCGTATTTGGGTTTCATCATTTACGACTTGTTTTTCAAGGCCTTGGGGCGGGGCAGTATTTACGGCATCGAGACGCGCAGCGAGTTGGTCGAATCGTCCAAAGCACTGGCGCAGCGTTTGGGCTTTGATCGCATGAAGTTTCTCAACCTCAGCGTGGCCGAATCCGCACACAGCGATGCCTTGCCCGACCAGATAGATGTGGTCACCGCGCTGCATGCGTGCGACACCGCCACTGACGACGCGATTGCGTTTGGCTTGCAAAAGAAAGCCAAATTTATGGTGCTCGTGCCTTGTTGTCAAGCCGAGCTGGCGCGTGCGCTGAATAAAAACAAAGCGCTCAACTTGCAGCGCACACCGCTGGCTGAGCTGTGGCGTCACCCGCTGCACACGCGTGAGATGGGCAGTCAGCTGACCAATGTGCTGCGCTGTTTGTATCTAGAAGCGATGGGCTACCAAGTGACGGTGACTGAGCTGGTGGGCTGGGAGCACAGCATGAAAAACGAACTCATCTTGGCCAAGTACACGGGGCAGAAAAAGCGTAGCTCGGCTGAACGGTTGGCAGCTTTGCTGGAAGAGTTTGGGTTGCAAGAGTTGGCTGAAGAGCGATTCAAAGTTGGTGCTTAATTAATCGGGGTCAGGTTCGAATTACCATCGGCAGATGGCTCGCCTCCCTCGTCTCACCGTCACCGGCTACCCGCACCATGTCATTCTGCGGGGCAACAACCGACAAGACATTTTTCGCAGCACTGCTGATTACCAGCGCATGCTCGATTTGTTGTTCGAGCACAGCCGCGCGCACAAGGTGGACATTCACGCGTATGTGTTGATGGGCAACCATTTGCATTTGCTGCTCACGCCACAAGAAGACCAGGGCCTGCCCAAAATGATGCAGGCTGTGGGTCGCAGCTATGTGCAGGTGTTCAACAAAGTGCACGCACGCACCGGCACATTGTGGGAAGGGCGCTACCGCTCCACGCTCATTCAAACCGACCGTTACTTGCTGGCCTGCATGGCCTACATCGACCTCAACCCCGTGCGCGCGCACATGGTGGCGCAGCCTGAGGATTACGTGTGGTCTAGCTACGGCCATTACGCGGGGCATCGCACCGACCGGCTCATCACACCACACGCCCTGTATTGGACCTTGGGCAACACGCCGTTCGCGCGTGAGGCGGTATACGCCGAATTGGTGCACGCAGGCATCAGCGCTGACCAGCAGGGTGCATTGACCGACGCTACGCTCAGTGGTTGGGCGCTGGGGGACGAACGTTTTGTGGCCGATTTGCAGACGCAAACCGAACGGCGCTTGGTCAAAACCAAGGCAGGACGACCATTCAGCAAGGCGAATAAACCTGTCCCCAATTAAATAATTGCCAAAATCGAGATTCAATTAATTGGGTTCTGACCCCAATTAATTTTCTTGGCATAGATGCTGCAATGCAGTATTCTTCTTGTCCCGCTGAATTTTTGAGGAATGCGCATGTCTACGGCTGCCGATAAAGCACAACTGCAATCTCAGGGTTTGTACGACCCATCTAACGAACATGACGCCTGTGGCGTGGGCTTTGTGGCTCACATCAAAGGTCAAAAGAGCCACGCCATCGTGGGTCAAGCGCTCAAAATTTTGGAAAACCTCGACCACCGTGGTGCTGTGGGTGCTGACGCGCTCATGGGTGACGGCGCAGGTATCTTGATTCAATTGCCCGATGCGTTGTATCGCGAAGAGATGGCCAAGCAAGGTGTGACCTTGCCCCCGCTCGGCGAGTACGGCGTGGGCATGGTGTTCTTGCCAAAAGAAAGCGCATCGCGCTTGGCTTGCGAGCAAGAGCTCGACCGTGCTGTCAAAGCCGAAGGCCAAGTGTTGTTGGGCTGGCGCGATGTGCCGGTCAACCTCGACATGCCCATGTCTCCACGCGTGCGTGAAAAAGAGCCTGTCATTCGCCAAATCTTCATCGGTCGCGGCAATGACGTGATCGTGCAAGACGCGCTCGAGCGCAAGCTGTACGTCATTCGTAAAACAGCCAGCGCCGCGATTCAACACTTGAATCTGAAGCACAGCAAAGAGTATTACGTGCCTAGCATGTCTAGCCGCACCATCATTTACAAAGGCTTGTTGCTGGCCGACCAAGTCGGTACTTATTACCGCGACTTGACCGACGAGCGCTGCGTGTCTGCCCTCGGTTTGGTGCACCAACGCTTCTCGACCAACACTTTCCCTGAATGGCCATTGGCTCACCCTTACCGCTATGTGGCGCACAACGGTGAGATCAACACCGTCAAAGGCAACTACAACTGGATGAAAGCCCGCGAAGGCGTGATGTCTTCCCCCGTGTTGGGCGACGACCTGCAAAAGCTCTACCCCATCAGCTTCGCTGACCAGTCTGACACCGCCACCTTCGACAACTGCCTCGAATTGATGACGATGGCTGGCTATCCCATCAGCCAAGCCGTGATGATGATGATCCCAGAGCCATGGGAAAACCACACCACCATGGACGAGCGCCGCAAGGCTTTCTACGAATACCACGCCGCGATGTTGGAGCCATGGGACGGCCCAGCGTCTATCGTGTTCACCGACGGCCGCCAAATCGGCGCGACGCTGGACCGCAACGGTTTGCGCCCTTCACGCTACTGCATCACTGACGACGACATGGTCATCATGGGCTCTGAGTCTGGCGTGTTGCCAGTGCCAGAGAGCAAGATCGTGCGCAAGTGGCGTCTGCAGCCCGGCAAGATGTTCTTGATCGACCTTGAACAAGGTCGCATGATCGACGACGAAGAACTCAAAGCCGGCCTGACCAACACCAAGCCGTACAAGCAATGGATTGAAAACGTCCGCATCAAGCTCGACGACGTCAAAGGCCACGAAGGCGAAGCCGCCCAAGCCAGCGATGTGTCATTGCTCGACCGTCAACAAGCCTTTGGCTACAGCCAAGAAGACATCAAGTTTTTGATGGCGCCTATGGCCATCAACGGCGAAGAGGGCATTGGCTCGATGGGTAACGACAGCCCATTGGCTGTGTTGTCTAGCAAAAACAAACCGCTGTATAACTACTTCAAGCAGTTGTTCGCGCAAGTGACCAACCCACCGATCGACCCGATCCGTGAAGCCATCGTCATGTCCTTGGTGTCGTTTGTGGGCCCTAAGCCCAACTTGCTCGACATCAACCAAGTCAACCCACCCATGCGTTTGGAAGTCAGCCAGCCTGTGCTGAACTTCGCTGACATGGCCAAGTTGCGTGACATCGAACAGTACACACACGGCAAGTTCAAGAGTGCCACGCTCGACATGACTTACCCCTTGGCATGGGGCCACGACGGCGTTGAAGCCAAGTTGGCGTCGTTGTGCGCTGAAGCTGTGGACGCCATCAAAGGCGGCCACAACATCTTGATCATCAGCGACCGCGCTGTGAGCGCCACCCAGGTGGCAATTCCCGCAGTGTTGGCTTTGTCTGCGATTCACCAACACTTGGTGCGCGAAGGCTTGCGCACCACGGCTGGTTTGGTGGTGGAGACTGGCAGCGCCCGCGAAGTGCACCACTTCGCTGTGTTGGCAGGCTACGGCGCAGAAGCCGTGCACCCCTACCTCGCGCTCGAAACATTGGCCAATCTGCACAAAGATTTGCCAGCTGATTTGTCGACCGACAAAGCCATTTACAACTACATCAAAGCCATCGGCAAAGGCCTGTCGAAGATCATGTCCAAGATGGGCGTGTCGACCTACATGTCTTACTGCGGTGCGCAGTTGTTTGAAGCCATCGGCATCAACACCGAAACCGTGCAAAAGTATTTCACCGGCACACCCAGCCGCGTGGAAGGTATCGGCATTTTCGAAATGGCCGAAGAAGGCATTCGCATGCACAAGGCAGCATTTGGCGAAGACCCAGTGCTGGCCAACATGCTCGACACCGGCGGTGAATACGCTTGGCGCGCCCGTGGCGAAGAACACATGTGGACGCCTGACGCGATTGCCAAGTTGCAACACAGCACACGCTCGAACAACTTCAGCACGTACAAAGAGTACGCACAAATCGTCAACGACCAAAACAAGCGTCACCTGACCTTGCGCGGTTTGTTCGATTTCAAGATTGACCCATCCAAAGCCATCTCGGTGGACGAAGTTGAGCCAGCCACGGAAATCGTCAAGCGGTTCGCCACAGGCGCGATGTCCTTGGGTTCTATCTCTACAGAAGCACACGCCACTTTGGCCGTGGCGATGAACCGCATTGGCGGCAAGTCAAACACGGGCGAGGGCGGAGAAGACCCAGCCCGTTACCGCAACGAACTCAAAGGCATCCCAATCAAGCAAGGCGACACACTCAAAACCATCATCGGCAACGATGTGGTCGAAGTGGACATGCCTTTGAATGCGGGCGACAGCTTGCGTTCACGCATCAAGCAAGTGGCTTCTGGCCGCTTTGGTGTGACAGCTGAATACTTGTCTTCGTCTGACCAAATTCAGATCAAGATGGCCCAAGGCGCTAAGCCCGGTGAAGGTGGTCAGTTGCCCGGCGCGAAAGTGTCTGAATACATCGGCAAGCTGCGTTACAGCGTGCCAGGTGTGGGTTTGATTTCTCCTCCTCCACACCACGACATCTATTCCATCGAAGACTTGGCTCAGTTGATCCATGACTTGAAGAACGTCGCTCCTCACGCTGACATCAGCGTGAAGTTGGTGGCCGAAATCGGCGTGGGCACGATTGCCGCAGGCGTTGCCAAGTGCAAGGCCGATCACGTGGTGATCGCCGGCCACGACGGCGGCACAGGCGCATCGCCTTGGTCGTCCATCAAGCATTGCGGTTCGCCTTGGGAAATCGGTCTGGCCGAAACCCAACAAACTTTGGTGTTGAACGGTTTGCGTGGCCGCGTGCGCGTGCAAGCCGACGGCCAAATGAAAACTGGCCGCGACGTGGCTGTGGGTGCATTGCTTGGCGCTGACGAGTTTGGCTTTGCCACCGCACCGCTGGTGGTTGAGGGCTGCATCATGATGCGCAAGTGCCACTTGAACACTTGCCCCGTGGGCGTGGCCACACAAGACCCAGAGTTGCGCAAGAAGTTCACAGGCAAGCCTGAGCACGTCGTCAACTACTTCTTCTTCATCGCTGAAGAAGTGCGTCAAATCATGGCGCAGTTGGGCATCAAGAAGTTTGACGACATGATCGGCCGCGCCGACTTGCTCGACATGCGCGCTGGCATCGAACACTGGAAAGCCTCTGGCCTCGACTTCGCTCGCTTGTTGGCTGTGCCTCAAGTGGGCCCAGAGATTCCTCGCTACCACGTGGACAAGCAAGACCACGGCTTGGAAAAAGCACTGGACCAAAAACTCATCGAGAAATCCAAGCCCGCCATCGAGCGCGGCGAGAAGGTGCAGTTCATGGAAGTGGCCCGCAACGTCAACCGTTCAGTCGGTGCGATGTTGTCAGGTGCTGTGACCAAGGTGCACCCAGAAGGTTTGCCAGATGACAGCATCCGTATCCAACTCGAAGGCACGGGCGGTCAATCGTTCGGCGCGTTCTTGTGCAACGGCATCACGCTGTACCTCATTGGTGACGCCAACGACTACACCGGCAAAGGTCTCTCAGGCGGCCGCGTGGTGGTTCGACCCAGCATTGATTTCCGTGGCGACGCGGTCAACAACATCATCGTGGGTAACACCGTGATGATTGGTGCGACACGCGGTGAAGCGTTCTTCTCCGGCGTGGCTGGCGAGCGTTTCGCGGTGCGTTTGTCTGGTGCGACCGCAGTGGTCGAAGGCACAGGCGACCACGGTTGCGAATACATGACAGGCGGCACAGTGGCGGTGTTGGGTAAAACCGGCCGTAACTTCGCAGCAGGTATGAGCGGCGGTGTGGCGTACGTGTACGACGAAGACGGCCAGTTCGACAAGAAGTGCAACACCGCCATGGTCTCCATGGAAAAAGTGTTGACAGCTGCACAGCAAGAAGAAACCTTGCCACGCGCCATTTGGCACCGTGACCAAACCGACGAAGCGCAGCTCAAGAAGTTGCTCGAAGACCACCACCGTTGGACGGGCTCTAAACGCGCCCGTGACTTGCTGGACAACTGGGACACCGCACGTGCCAAGTTTGTCAAAGTGTTCCCCAACGAATACAAGCGTGCCTTGGGCGAGTTGAACGCAGCCAAGACTGCTAAGGCTCCAGCCGCATCGGCCAAAAAAGCCGTCGCTGCCAAGTAACGCAGACGTATTGCAACGCACAAGCAAATAGGATTTGAATCATGGGAAAAGTCACTGGCTTTATGGAAATTGAGCGCATCGAAGAGGGCTACAAGCCCGTCAAAGAGCGCTTGAAGAACTACGACGAATTTGTGATTGGTTTGGACGACAAACAAGCCAAAGACCAAGCAGCCCGTTGCATGGACTGCGGCACACCGTTTTGTAACAACGGTTGCCCTGTCAATAACATCATTCCGGACTTCAACGAGTTGGTGTACCAAAGCGATTGGAAAAACGCGATTGACGTGCTGCACAGCACCAACAACTTCCCCGAGTTCACCGGCCGCATCTGCCCCGCACCTTGCGAAGCGGCTTGCGTGGTGAACCTCAATGGCGACGCGGTGGGCATCAAGTCCATCGAGCACGCCATCATTGACAAAGCTTGGAATGAAGGCTGGGTGGTCGCTAAGCCTGCCAAGCACAAGACAGGCAAGAAAGTTGCCGTCGTGGGCTCAGGCCCTGCCGGTATGGCGGCTGCACAGCAGTTGGCTCGCGTCGGTCACGACGTGACCTTGTTCGAAAAGAACGACCGCATTGGTGGCTTGTTGCGCTACGGTATTCCAGACTTCAAGATGGAAAAGTCGCACATCGACCGCCGCGCCAAGCAGCTAGCCGCTGAAGGCGTGACCATCCGTACCAACGTGATGGTGGGTGAGTTGCCAAAGGGCTCTAAGGTCACCAACTGGGCCAAGGAAACCATCAGCCCAGCACAACTGCAAAAAGACTTTGACGCTGTGTTGTTGACCGGTGGCTCTGAGCAGTCACGCGACTTGCCAGCGCCTGGCCGCGACTTGGCTGGCATTCACTTCGCGATGGAGTTTTTGCCACAACAAAACAAGGTCAACGGCGGCGATAAGGTCAAAGACCAATTGCGCGCTGATGGCAAGCATGTGGTCGTCATTGGTGGTGGCGACACCGGCTCTGACTGCGTGGGCACCAGCACACGTCACGGCGCTGCAGGCGTGGTTCAGTTCGAGGTGATGCCTATGCCACCCGAGCAAGAGAACAAGCCAATGGTGTGGCCTTACTGGCCGCTGAAGCTGCGCACCAGCTCTAGCCACGACGAGAGCGCCGAAAAAGGTTTGCTCAAGCGCGAGTTCGCTATCTCTACCAAAGAGTTTGTCGGCGAAAACGGTAAAGTCACTGGCGTCAAAACCGTTCGCGTTGAATGGAAAGACGGCAAGATGGTCGAAGTGGCGGGCACTGAAGAAATCATCAAAGCCGACCTCGTGTTGTTGGCGATGGGCTTCGTGAACCCTGTGGCAACCATTTTGGAAGGCTTCGGCGTTGAGAAAGACGCACGCGGCAACGCCAAGGCAACTACCGAGTTCACTGGCGGCTATGCCACTAACGTGCCCAAAGTGTTTGCTGCGGGCGATATCCG
>CAUPNL010000052.1:0-9115 GCA_963512655.1 uncultured Limnohabitans sp.
ACAAATGAGACACACTGCGCCGCAAAGGGTTTGGCTTTGTGCTAAATTCGGTGCATGAAATATTTTTCGCTGGTTCTACTGCTTCTATCCCCCAACGGGCGGAGTTGGTAGCGCACGCGCAAACCCCACAAGGCCCGTATGCACTCGCAGCGGGCCTTTTGCTTTGGGGCTAAACCAAACGTTGCAAGTTTTTTAGGAATCCAGGAGTCCTGACCATGACCGATAAGCTCATCATTTTTGACACCACTTTGCGTGACGGCGAACAGTCGCCCGGCGCCTCAATGACGCGCGATGAAAAACTGCGCATTGCCCGTCAGCTCGAGCGATTGAAGGTCGACGTGATTGAGGCTGGTTTTGCTGCCAGCTCGAACGGTGACTTCGAGGCCGTGCAGGGCATTGCCAACGCCATCAAAGACTCCACCATTTGTTCGTTGTCTCGTGCGAATGACCGCGACATCAGCCGTGCAGCCGAAGCGCTCAAAGGTGCGAACAGCGCGCGCATCCACACCTTCATTGCCACGTCGCCGTTGCACATGGAGAAGAAGTTGCGCATGTCACCCGAGCAAGTGCTCGAGCAAGCTAAGCAGTCAGTGCGTTTTGCCCGTAACTTGGTGGGCGACATCGAGTTCAGCGCGGAAGACGGCTATCGCAGCGAAATGGATTTCTTGTGCCGTGTCGTTGAGGCCGTGATTGCTGAGGGCGCCACCACCATCAACATTCCAGACACCGTGGGTTACGCCATTCCAGAACTCTACGGCAACTTCATCAAAACTTTGCGCGAGCGTGTGCCTAACTCTGACAAAGCCATTTGGTCCGTGCATTGCCACAACGACTTGGGCATGGCCGTGGCCAACTCGTTGGCGGGTGTGAAGATTGGTGGCGCACGTCAGGTCGAGTGCACGATCAACGGTTTGGGCGAACGTGCCGGTAACTGCTCGTTGGAAGAGGTGGTCATGGCTATCAAGACCCGTCGCGATTACTTTGACCTCGCCATGAATATCGATGCCAAACAAATCTTGGCAGCAAGCCGAATGGTCAGCCAGACCACTGGTTTTGTGGTTCAGCCAAACAAGGCAGTGGTGGGGGCGAATGCCTTTGCTCATGCGTCTGGCATTCACCAAGACGGCGTGCTCAAAGCGCGTGACACCTACGAAATCATGCGTGCAGAAGATGTGGGTTGGAGCGCCAACAAGATCGTCTTGGGCAAGCTCAGTGGCCGCAACGCTTTCAAGCAGCGCTTGGAAGACTTGGGCGTACAGATGGAAAGCGAAGCCGACATCAACACCGCTTTTGCCAAGTTCAAAGAGCTGGCTGACCGCAAGAGCGAAATATTTGATGAAGACATCTTGGCTTTGGTGAGCGAAGAGGCCGTCGGCAACGCCAGTGAGCAATTTGCTTTTGTGTCTTTGTCGCAGCACAGCGAAACCGGTGAGCGTCCACACGCAAGCGTGGTGTTTACCGTCGGCGGCAAAGAAGTCAAGGGCGATTCAGATGGCAACGGCCCAGTCGATGCTTCGCTTAAGGCAATTGAGTCACACGTCAAGAGTGGCGCTGAAATGGTGCTGTATTCGGTCAATGCCATCAGCGGCTCGACAGAGAGCCAAGGCGAAGTGACGGTGCGTTTGCAAAACAGCGGTCGCGTGGTCAATGGCGTGGGCTCTGATCCTGACATCGTGGTGGCTTCAGCGAAAGCTTATTTGAGCGCCTTGAACAAGCTGCAAAGCAAATCTGACCGAGTGGCTGCACAAGGCTAAATTACAAAAAACGATATACCGCATCAATTTTGTCAAATAAGTCACGCAAGTCATTGATCTTGCGTGACTTTTCTTGTTAAACTCAAAGCAATTGTGTTTTTCAAGCTTAAGGAACGCCACTTGAAACGACTGCTGATTGCTACCTCGCTTGGTTTGCTGACTTCTTTGTGCACCATGCACGCCCAAGCCGCGACAAACCAGAAAAAGCCAACTGTCCAAAAAACAAAGCCATCCGTGGTGAAAACGCATGTGCGTCACGCCAAAGCGTTTAAGGCAGCACCCGCAGTTCCATCATTTGGTCAAAAAGCAGGCTTGCATGCCACCAGCGATATGTTGGATTTGAAGTCCAGCGTAGCTTATGTGATTGATCAAGATACACACGAAGTACTGCTCAGCAAAAACGACCAAGCCGTTTTGCCAATTGCCTCAATCACCAAGTTGATGACAGGTTTGATCATCAGCGAAGCCAAATTACCAATGGACGAATCCATCACCATCATGCAAGATGATGTGGATACCGAAAAGGGCAGCAGCTCACGTTTGCGCGTGGGGGCAACCTTGACCCGTGGTGAGTTGCTCCACTTGGCTTTGATGGCCAGTGAGAATCGTGCAGCCCATGCCTTGGGCCGTACCTATCCAGGTGGTTTGCCAACGTTTGTAGGTTTGATGAATGCCAAGGCTGCGCAGCTGGGCATGCGTGATACGCGTTATGTCGAGCCAACCGGGCTTTCAAGCCAAAACCAATCTAGTGCCAAGGATTTGGCCACCTTGGTGGGGAGCGCTTATCACGATGCCACTTTGCGTGAGTTGTCGACGTCTCCCAGTCATAGTGTGGAAGTTGGCAACCGCACTCTGCAATACAACACGACTAATCGTTTGGTGAAAAATCCAAACTGGGATATCGGTTTGCAAAAGACAGGCTACATCTCGGAGGCGGGTCAATGCTTGGTCATGCAAGCCAAGGTATCTGGCCGCAAGCTGATCATGGTGTTTTTAGACTCTGCTGGCAAACTCAGCCGAATTGCTGATGCTGAGCGTGTGCGTAAGTGGGTTGAGACGAATCACAGCGGTATCGGCCGTCCGCAGACTTAAATTGCCTTGATGCATTCAAAAGAGCCAGCAGTTTTGCTGGCTCTTTTGCTTTTAGGTTTCGTTGAGTTTGAAACCTAGCGCATGCGAAATGGCTTGCGTGGTGGCTTGCAGTTTGGGCAGCCACTCGTCATCCAGCCGGTCGGCGGGCGCTGAAATGGATAAACCTGCGACCAATTTACCTTGGTCGTCATAAATGCCAGAAGCCATGCACCGCACGCCCAGCTCTAACTCTTCGTTGTCACGGGCCACACCGTATTGGCGAGCCTTTGATAGTTCGCGTTCCAAAGCTGGCAGCTGTGTGAGGCTGTTGCGAGTTTGGCCGCTCAAGCCTGTGCGTGTGGCGTAGGCACGCACACGTTGAGGGTCATCCATGGCTAAAAACAATTTGCCGACTGAGGTGAGGTGCAATGGGGCACGACCACCAATGGCGCGCACCACCTGCATGCCCGAACGCTCACTGAAGGCGCGCTCGACATACACAATCTCGTCACCTTGGCGCACACTGAGGTTGACGGGTTGCTGAATAAGTTTGTGCAGTTCGCGCATAGGTTGGAAAGCCACATCACGCACGTTCAAGCGGCCTTTGACCAAGTTGCCCAACTCTAACAATCGCATTCCAAGTCGGTAGCTACCCGCTTCTGGACGGTCGACAAAGCGGCCAACGGCCAAGTCGTTCAAGATACGATGGGTTGTCGATGGGTGAAGACCTGTGCGCTCGCTGATTTCCTTGAGTGAAATGGCTTCTTCGCGCGATGCGAGTACGTCAATGAGTGTGAACATGCGCTCAATGACTTGGATATTGGGCGTGGTGGGCACAGTGGTTTTACGCATGGCGCAATTTTATCATGTGAAATTGAAATCCATCCATTTGCCATCGATCAAACGTTGGTGCGGATGAAAGTCAGCTTTGTAGCGCATCTTTGGGCTGTCTTCAATCCAATAGCCCAGATACGCGTAGGGCAGGGCCAGCTTTTTGGCTTGTTCGATTTGCCACATGACGTTGTACGTGCCATAGCTGGTGTTGGGTTCGGGCTCATAAAACGTATAAACCGCAGAGAGCCCATCGTCAATGACATCGACGATGGAAACCATTTTTAGCGTACCTACTTCAAATGTTTTTGACGGTTCGCGGAATTCCACCAATCGCGTGTTGACGCGGCTCTGTAGCAAAAACTGGGTGTATTGTTCGGTGCTGTCTTCGTCCATGCCCCCGCCTGAATGGCGCAGGGTTTGGTAGCGCAGGTACATGGCGTAGTGCTCAGCGTCAAAGCCCAGCTTCAGGACCCGAACCTCTAAATGCTGATGCTTGGCCAAAGCACGACGCTGACTGCGGTTGGGTTGGTAGCTTTGAGTATCCACGCGCAATGACGTGCAAGCCCTGCAACTGTCGCAATATGGGCGATAGGTGAACAAGCCGCTGCGGCGATAACCATCTTTGACCAAGTCGGCATACACACCCTCATTGATCAAGTGGCTGGGCGTGGCCACTTGTGAGCGTGCTGTTTTGTCGGGTAAATAGCTGCACGGGTAGGGCGCCGTGGCATAAAACTGCACGGTTTGAAATGGCAAATCGCTGGGGTTGGTCAATCGACCCCCTCTGATTTGAGCAGACTAGCCCAGTGGGCTTGGCTGAATGTCCATGTGCGGCGCACATCTTTCGAGGCTTGTCGGACCAGTTGCAAAAAATCAGATCTTGGCATTTCGCGAGCGCCCAACGAGGCTAGATGCTTGGTGTTTTGTTGACAGTCTATCCAAGTCAACCCCTGTGCACGTGCAAATGCGACCAAGCCAGATAGTGCAATTTTGGATGCGTCGGTTTGAAGTGAAAACATAGATTCACCAAACAAGGTATCTCCCACGGACACGCAGTACAAACCGCCCACCAATTGACCTTGCACCCAAGTTTCAACGCTGTGTGCGAAGCCTGCGCAATGCAGTGCTTCGTAGGCTGAGATCATATCTTTCACGATCCATGTGCCAGGCTGGCCTTTTCTGCTGGTTTGGGCGCAGTGGCGGATTACCGCACTGAAATCGTGGTCGATACGAATTTCGCAATGCGCATCTCTAATGAATCGCTGCAAGATTTTGCGCAGTGATCGATGAAGCTTGAAATCTGCAGTTTGCAGGACCATGCGCGGATCCGGTGACCACCACAACACGGGTTGCCCTTGGCTGAACCACGGAAATATTCCCTGCGTATAAGCCTCACACAAGCGTTCAACCGATAACCCACCGCCAGCTGCCACCAAACCCGCCCAAGAGCTGCCTATTTTTTGTGCAGATTCAGGGGCTGGTAGCGCTGTGTTTTCCTCTAACCATGGGATATTCATTGATTTATTTGAATCCTTAAATGATGTATTTGCATGCCTTATTAGTTTTAAGGTATTCTTTATTATTCTTGATCTTTTACTTCAAATTTAGCCGAATTTGATGCCGAGAACTCCCTACAATTCTGTATTGAACTGTAGGCCAGTACAAAATAACTTTGAAAAATTTCCGGAGCAATTTATGCAATTGATGTGGGTGTCAGGACCCACCGCCTCTGTGCGGACCATTTCCATCACAGCCAAAAAAGTGCTGTTGGGCGTGTGCGCGTCCGCGTTTGTACTGGTGACATTGGGTGTGTTGTTGCATTTTGTCGGTTTTCGAATTGCGGTTGAAATGAGCCCTGGGCTCGCAAGAAGTATGGGCGGTGTCACCACCGAAGCTGAACAACAAAAAGTAGAGGCTGTGTACCGCGAGCGTTTGGACAATCTCCGTCAAACTATGAGCACCACGGTGCAAGAGATTCGTCAACTAGAAGCCCTAAAAAATCGCTTTATGGAAGTGGCAACGCCTGTCAACTTACGTGACAAATACAGCAAAAAAGACGATGCGCGTGGGGGACCTTGGCTTCCTCCTCGCTTTCAAAGCAGTCCTTCGCGGGATTTGTCGGATGACTTCGCCTCGGCCTTGGACGAATTCGTTCAAACAGAAGCGGCTGTTAAGAACTTATCGCAAAACTGGTCGAGTCAGTTGAGCTGGCTGTATGCGCTGCCAACTGGTATTCCGATGGGCAAAGACTTTCGAGTTACAAGCGGTTTTGGCATTCGCAATGACCCTTTCACTGGCCAACTGGCCATGCATGAAGGCCTGGATTTTGTGGCTGAGGTGGGATCACCTATTTTGGCTACGGCTGCCGGGACAGTCACTCGCTCGGGCTGGGATGCCTCTTATGGCAACGTGGTGGAGATCACACATGTGGAAGGCTTCACCACGCGTTATGCTCACCTAAGTAAGCGCACGGTTGAGGTAGGGCAAAAAGTTCAACGTGGCGACACTATTGCCCAGTTAGGGAGCACAGGGCGTTCGACAGGGCCGCATCTGCATTACGAAGTCATGCGTCATGACCGAGTGTTGAATCCAACGCAAATGTTGCAGCAAACCACTTCGGCCGTTCAGTGAGCGATTTGACTTCCCATAAGGCACATCATGTTTGAAAAACTCAGAGACAAGTCTTTGTCCCCTTCACAAGAGCGTTTTGACACGATCATTGGCCGCACGACCCAAATTTATGGCCGTTTGGTTTTGCTCGACAGTGTGCGCATCGACGGTAAAGTGGTGGGCAATATTGAGACTACCAAAGACAACAAGGTCACGGTAGCAATTGGCAAGACAGGTGAGGTCTCTGGTGACATCACTGCGCACCGCGTGATGGTGGCTGGCAAGGTCGAAGGCAATATTTACGCTGCTGAGCGCGTGGAGTTCCATAAGGACTCGATCGTGCAAGGCGATATTTCGTATGGTTCTATTGCCGTCGAGCACGGTGCACGTTTGCTGGGCTTGGTAATTCAAAACCCCATTAGTTCTGCGGCTGCCAACAGCAATGCGGACGCCAAGAGTGTGATTAAGAAAGCACAAGAGAGCAGCAGCTGAGAACGTTGCGATTCACATGAGCAATAAAAAAGCGCCTGAAAAGGCGCTTTTTTACGTTTGTGGGTGGCGGAGCAAGAGGGATTCGAACCCTCGGTGGGCTATTAACCCACACACGCTTTCCAGGCGTGCGACTTAAACCACTCATCCATCGCTCCGAAGCTTTAGATTGTAACAGCGGGCGAGTACACTTCGCCGCTATTGTTTTACACACAGCTTGAAACGCTCGGAGTCCCGCATGAAATTTCGTTTCCCCATCGTCATCATCGACGAGGATTTTCGTTCTGAAAATACCTCAGGCCTAGGCATTCGTGCGCTAGCAGACGCGATCGAAGGCGAGGGCTACGAAATCATGGGTGCCACCAGTTATGGTGACTTGAGCCAGTTTGCGCAGCAGCAGTCGCGCGCCAGTGCGTTCATCTTGTCTATCGACGATGAAGAGTTCACGCCCGGCCCCGACCTTGACCCAGCTGTGCTGAACCTGCGTAACTTCATCGAAGAAGTGCGCCGCAAGAACGCAGACGTGCCGATTTATGTGTACGGCGAGACCAAAACTTCGCGTCACTTGCCCAACGACATCTTGCGCGAGTTGCATGGCTTTATTCACATGTTTGAAGACACGCCCGAGTTTGTGGCGCGTCACATCATCCGTGAAGCCAAAAGCTACCTCGAAGGCGTGCAGCCGCCATTTTTCAAGGCATTGCTCGATTACGCCGAAGACGGTTCGTACTCATGGCATTGCCCTGGCCATTCAGGTGGCGTGGCATTTTTGAAGAGCCCTGTGGGCCAGATGTACCACCAGTTTTATGGTGAAAACATGTTGCGTGCCGACGTGTGTAATGCGGTGGAAGAGCTGGGCCAGCTGTTGGACCATAACGGCGCGATTGGCGAGAGCGAGCGCAATGCCGCCCGTATCTTCAACGCGGACCATTGTTTCTTCGTGACCAACGGCACCAGTACCTCTAACAAAATCGTGTGGCACCACACCGTGGCGCCTGACGATGTGGTGGTGGTGGACCGCAACTGTCACAAGTCGGTGTTGCACGCCATCATCATGACCGGTGCTGTGCCTGTGTTCTTGAAGCCCACGCGCAACCATTACGGCATCATTGGCCCGATTCCGCAAAGCGAGTTTGAGCCTGAGGCGATTCAGGCCAAGATTGCTGCCAACCCGTTGCTCAAAGGTGTGGATGCGAAAGCCGTCAAGCCTCGCGTGTTGACATTGACGCAGTCCACCTATGACGGCGTGCTGTACAACACTGAAACCATCAAAAAAATGCTTGATGGCTATGTCGCCAACTTGCATTTTGATGAGGCGTGGTTGCCGCATGCTGCGTTCAACCCGTTCTACGGCACTTACCACGCGATGGGCAAAAAGCGCGAGCGCCCCATGCACTCGGTGGTGTATGCCACGCAATCCATTCACAAATTGTTGGCCGGCATCAGCCAGGCCAGCCATGTGTTGGTCCAAGATTCGCAACAGACAAAGTTGGACCGTCACCTGTTCAACGAAGCGTATTTGATGCACACCAGCACCAGCCCGCAGTACAGCATCATTGCCAGCTGCGACGTGGCCGCTGCCATGATGGAGCCCCCCGGTGGCACAGCCTTGGTCGAGGAAAGTATTGCCGAGGCCCTAGACTTCCGCCGCGCGATGCGCAAGGTGGACGACGAGTATGGCTTGGATTGGTGGTTCAAGGTTTGGGGCCCAGAAGAGCTGGTGGATGATGGCATTGGTCGCTCTGATAGCTGGATCATCAAAGGCCAGGGCGAGTCATCCAAATGGCACGGCTTTGGTAATTTGGCCGATGGCTTCAATATGTTGGACCCGATCAAGGCCACCATCGTGACGCCTGGCATGGACTTGGATGGCAAGTTTGATACCTCAGGCATTCCGGCCAGCATCGTGACCAAGTTTTTGGCTGAACATGGGGTGATCGTGGAGAAGACGGGCTTGTATAGCTTCTTCATCATGTTCACCATCGGCATCACCAAGGGGCGCTGGAACTCACTGTTGACTGCGTTGCAACAGTTCAAAGACGACTACGACCGCAACCAACCCATGTGGCGCATCTTGCCCGAGTTCTGCCAGAAGCACCGTGCCTATGAGCGTATGGGCTTGCGCGACTTGTGCCAGCACATCCATACCTTGTATGCCAAGTACGACATTGCCCGTCTGACCACGGAGATGTACCTGAGCGATCTCACACCGTCCATGAAGCCCAGCGACGCGTATGCACAAATCGCTCACCGTAACACTGAGCGCGTGGCCATTGACGACTTGGAAGGGCGAATCACCACCAGCTTGGTCACACCATACCCACCGGGTATCCCGTTGCTCATTCCGGGCGAAGTGT
>CAUPNL010000053.1:0-6381 GCA_963512655.1 uncultured Limnohabitans sp.
CTTGCCCTGTGCTGTTTGTGTTGGGTGAGGCCGACCAGATGACGCCCCCACGCGCCGCCAAGAGTTTGACAGACCAAGCCAAAGCCCATGGCAAAACGTTCACGGTAGCGAAGGTGCCGATGGGTCATCACCAAATGAGTGAATCGCCTGAAGAAACCTTAGATGCGTTGAAAGCGTTTTTAGGCTTGAGGTCTTAAGCTCACAGCACATCGCGCAAGCGCAGGTCTTGCCATTTCATCCACAGCCCTTCAGCCTCGGGGCTGCGCACCAACAGCAAGCGCTCCATGAGCGGTGCCAAGGGTGTGCGATGCGGGTCCGCCAACATCACATAGCGCGCTTCTTTGACGTGGGTTTGGCGGGCATCGACCGACTCGCTCAAGCGGGCAATCCAATCGAGGTCCACCAAGGCAGCTAACACGTCTTCAATCTGCAAAGGATCCAGGGCAAGGTCTTCACACAAGGTGCTCATGCTGGCCCCGTGTTCGTCCGTGTTGCGCGCCACTTGCAAGCGTTGCAGCACTTCAAGCGCCAACTGAAAACGCCAACCCACACTGCGTCCATCACGAGAAATGCCACCCAGCAAACTTGGTAAATTGGCCACCAACACCGCGCCGATCAACACGATGGACCATGCCAAATAGATCCAGACCAACAAAATTGGCACGGTGGCAAATGCGCCGTACACCACCGAATACGTGGGCATTTGACCAAAGTAATAGGCCAGCACTTTGCGCGCCACTTCGGTGGCCGCCGCCACCCACACGCCGCCGACCAAGGCATGGCTCCAGCGCACTTGGGTGTATGGCACAAAACGGTAAAGCGCACTCACCGCCCAAGCCAATAAGAAAAATTCCAACAGACTGAACACCCAGCGTAAATTGCCGGCCATGTCTGGAACCACGCCACGCGATGCCGCCACAAACTGCGACATCATCACCAAGCTTGCGCCCATGAGTAATGGGCCCAATGTGATGGCGGTCCAGTACAACAGCATGCTGTGCACCAGAGGACGGCGTTTACGCACCCGCCAAATAGCGTTGAGCGTGCGGTCAATCGTGAACACCAACGCCAACGCTGAGAACAACAAGGCCGCCACACCCGCAGCCCCCAAGCGGCTGGCTTTGCTGGCGAACTGGGTCAGATAACCCAACACTTGGCGCGAAATGTTGTCGGGCACCAAGCTCTCAATCAAACGCTTTTGCAGCACCGTTTGAAAGTCAGCAAACATAGGAAACACGGTCAGCACCGCCAAGGCCACCGTCACCATCGGCACCAAAGCAATGGTGGTGGTGAAGGTCAAGCTGCCCGCGGTCTGGCCTAAGCGGTCATCGCGAAAACGCTGACGCAAAGTGCGGGCAGTGTTGCGCCAAGGGAATCGTGCAAGGCGGTCAAAAAAGTTCTGGAGTTGCGGGACAATCATGGTCTGAATCATCCCACTTTCTATGCACAACTCCACCATCGCCCCCCAAGAAAATTCATTGCGTCACGTGACGCTCACCCGCTTGCTCGCCGTGAGCAGCCTGATGGGCCTCATCGTGCTGGGCTTGGCTTGGGAGCTGTGGCTGGCACCTTTGCGTCCTGGCGGCACACTCTTGGCACTGAAAGTGTTGCCATTGTGTTTTCCGCTCACAGGTTTGCTCAAAAACCGCATGTACACCTACCGCTGGCTGAGCCTGTTAATTTGGTTGTACTTCACAGAGGGTGTCGTGCGTGCGTGGGGCGATGCAGCACCCAGCAACTATTTCGCGATGGTGGAAGTACTCTTATGCGTCGTGCTGTTTGCAGCTTGTGCTTTTCATGTGCGCCTACGTTTGAAGCACGCCAAAACTAACCCCTTGGCAGAACAATCGGACGCTTAAAACCAACGATGGCCAACTTGGCCTCCAACGCAGATTACTCAACCCAAGATGCGTGATACGTTGGGGGCAACCGCTTAGGGGCCGGAATATTCAAGCCAGCCAGCATGTCAATCAATTCAGGCAATGTGCGAGCGTCCATTTTCTCCATCACGCGTGCGCGGTGAAGTTTGATCGTCGCAGAAGCACCGCCATCAAGGGTGGCAATTTGTTGGTTGGAATAGCCTCGTACCATCCAATGACAAACTTCCATCTCTCGGGGCGTGAGTCGATCCAACCGCTCAGACACGAGAACATGTTTATCTGCAACCACCACGGCCTCGTGTGACATGTGCATGGCATGCTCAATCGCATCCATCATGGTCTGCGCCGTAAAAGGTTTGAGTAAAAAATCAACGGCCCCCTGCTTCATGGCTGCGATGATTTCTTCTGGGCGACTGTCGCCGCTTACAAAGATAACCGGTACATGCTGCGCCAAAGTTTTGAGCTGTGATTGCAAGCCCACACCCGTTGTGCCAGGCATGCGCATGTCTAACAAAATAACGGCGGGCGTTGGCACCACAGGATTGATCAAGAAAGCGTCTGCTGACTCGTACAAAGTCACGTGATAGCCCGCACGCTCAAGCATGGTGGACAAACTGCGACGCACAGATGCGTCATCATCAATCACAATAATGTGCCCTAAAGACGACGCAAGTTCAGGGCTTTGAGACATGGGTACTACTCATCATTCCATACAACTTAGCGCCATGCTCAATGGCCATGGTCGCGTAGGAAATATTGCCTTTGACATCTGCCCCTGAATGCAACTCGACGCGCCCTGTTGATTCGATGTTGCCAGTCACCACCCCATTCACAACAGCTTGTTGCGCACTGATGTCGCCTTCGACATGGGCGTGGGACAGCACCGACAGCTGCGCATTGGGACTACCGTTCACATCGATGTTCCCGACCACATGGCCTTTGAGCTGAACCAAATCTTGAGAAACGATGTTGCCAACCACCACTGCTGATTGACCGATGACGGTTTTCTCTGCAGCCGCATCTTGGTAAGACGTTCTGAACCTCAAGCTTTTAAACATGGCAATTAACGCGCAACAGGTACTTCCACCAGCGACACGCGGGTGATGGCGGCGTCAGGCAAAGAGACGCGACCACCTTGGAAGAAGATTTGAACTTTTTGCAAATTGGCACTTGATACTTGCCAAGGTGATGCGCCGTAAACACTGCGATTTTCACCAGCTCTGAGCTGCACAAGTGTGGCTTGCTTATTGCCGTCGACCACACACACCTCAGCATTTGCAGTGCTCACCAAATAGACATAACGCCCTTCTTTTTGCGCTACGAAAGGGCCTAGCTGTGGCATTGATTCAGAGGAATAGCTGCATACCCCCGCCTTTGAGGAGGTACTCAAAGCTGGCGCTGCGGCAGACGCTACAAATATGGGAACTGACGCCGCAAGCTCAGGAGTCACGACAGGTGCCGACGTTGTCGGCACTGCGTCGGAAGCATGTGTCGAGGAAGCAAACATGGGAGACTCTGCCACTGCCTGACTGAGCGAAGAAGTCGGCTCAGCACCGAGATCCACCAAGCGCATCGGCCCGTGTAAAACAAACAATGTGACAGCACTCACAAGTAACACCAAAGCTCCCCATGTGTGTTTCTGTGCCTTCAACTTGGCCCACCCCGCAGACAAAGTATCCGATGTGGAGCGGTTCATGGAAGGCTGTTCACTCATCGCCACAATTTGGTCCAAGGTCGATAAATGCGCATCCGCGACCTGGGCTGCATCGAGTAACGCTTGCGGCACGTGCACCGTAGGTGGCTCAGCGCCCAAGATCATCAAGACACGCTTGTAGGCCTGTCGCTTGATAGCGACGGAGTAAAACAAAGCATCGCTGTCGTCGCTCTCAAGTTGGCGAACTTGCGCCACCGATAAACAGGCCGTACGAGCCAATACAACCAAGTCCATGCCGGACGCTTCACGCAGGCCGCGAAGGTATTTGGGATCACAGCTGTCATAGATACTGCGATTGGATTCTGGCGCTTGATTGAATGTCATATCTGACAGCTTTGTAACAACTTGTCTAAAATTAATGCCACGACTGTCGCAGTGTGGTTAATCATCGTCAATACGCCGGTAGGCGTACTAAACTTTATTACTAATAATGATACCAGCGACAGCATTTAAACTGTAAGACGTTTTTACAGAGTTACCCTTATGCGCCCCATCCGCCGCCAATACGAAGACTTCATGCAACACGTGGACAGCCACGGCGTTGCCAAAACAGACCGCACGGGCACAGGCACGAAAAGCGTATTTGGTTACCAAATGCGCTTTGACCTGAACGAAGGCTTCCCGCTGGTCACCACCAAAAAGGTTCACCTGCGCTCCATCATCCAAGAGCTGCTGTGGTTTTTGACTGGGTCGAGCAACAACAACTGGCTCAAAGAACGCAACGTCACCATCTGGGACGAATGGGCCCGCGAAGACGGCGACCTTGGCCCCGTGTATGGCGTGCAATGGCGCAGCTGGCCCACACCCGATGGTGGCCACATTGACCAAATTCAGCAGGTCATCGACACCCTGAAGAACAACCCCGACAGCCGCCGCATCATCGTGAGTGCATGGAACGTGGCCGAGCTCGACAAGATGGCGCTCATGCCCTGCCATGCGTTCTTTCAGTTCTATGTGGCCCCCGCGCAAAACCCAGGCGACAAAGCCAAGCTCAGTTGCCAGCTGTACCAGCGTAGTGCCGACATCTTTTTGGGCGTGCCCTTCAACATCGCCAGCTACGCCCTGCTCACGCACATGGTGGCCCAGCAGTGCGACTTGGATGTGGGCGACTTCATCTGGACCGGTGGCGACTGTCACATCTACAGCAACCACCACGAACAAGTGGCGTTGCAACTCAGCCGCGAGCCGTTTGCCTATCCCACACTGCACATCAAACGCAAACCCGACTCCATCTTCGACTACCAGTTTGAAGACTTCGAGGTGCTGGACTACCAATGCCACGGTGCCATCAAAGCCCCGGTAGCCGTTTAAGCCATGGCTTTGAATTTGATTTTTGCGCGTGCGCGCAACGGCGTCATTGGCAAGGACAACACCCTGCCTTGGCACTTGCCCGAAGACCTCGCCCACTTCAAACAAACCACGCTCGGCCAGCCCGTCGTCATGGGCCGCAAAACATGGGAATCGCTACCACCTAAATTTCGCCCTCTGCCCGGGCGCACCAACATTGTGGTGACGCGTCAAACCGATTGGCAAGCCGTTGGTGCCGTCGTTGCACACTCGATCGAAGAAGCCGTGCAACAGTGCCCTGCTGATGCACAGATCTGGGTCATTGGCGGCGCTGAGGTGTATGCGCAAGCCATGCCTTTGGCTTCGCGTGCGGTCGTCACAGAAATCGATGCTGATTTTGAAGGCGATGCCTTTGCCCCTACCTTCGATGCCAACTGGCAAGAAACTGCACGCACCACCCACGTGGCCGCGAACGGCTTGAGCTACAGCCTCGTCACCCTAGATCGCACACGTTAAGCAAAGAACACTCACATATGCAACTCGCCACTTGGAACGTCAACTCACTCACCGTGCGCTTACCGCAAGTGCTGGACTGGTTGGCGGCCAATCCCGTTGATGCTTTGGTCCTGCAAGAAACCAAATGCACGGACGATAAGTTTCCGCAAGAGGCCATCGAGGCGGCAGGTTACAAGGTGGCATTTTTCGGCCAAAAAACCTACAACGGCGTGGCCCTGCTCTCGCGCAGCGAAGCCACCGATGTGGTGAAAAACATCCCCGGCTTTGAAGACGACATGGCCCGCGTGATTGCCGGCACGGTCGACAGTGTGCGCGTGATTGGCGCGTACTTACCCAATGGCCAAGCCCCTGACAGCGACAAGTTTGTTTACAAAATGCGTTGGCTCGAAGCCTTGCAAAACTGGTTGCGTGAAGAACTCAAACAACACCCCAATCTGGTGTTGATGGGTGACTTCAACATCACCGTCGATGACCGCGATGTGTGGGACCCTGTGGCCTTGAAAGACACCATCCACTGCACCGTGCAAGAGCGTGACCACTTTCAAGCCTTGATTGACTTGGGCACACACGATGCCTTCCGCTTGTTTGAACAAGCCGAGAAGAGCTACAGCTGGTGGGACTACCGCGAGTTTGCGTTTCGTCGCAACCGTGGTCTGCGCATTGACCACATTTTGGTCAGCGATGCGCTGAAGGCATCGGTGCAAGCCTGCGTGATTGACAAAGCACCGCGTAAAAACGAGCGCCCCAGCGACCACACGCCTGTGGTTGTGAAGCTCGCTTAAAAATTCAATCGTCTAAACCCAGCTCTTGAATTTTGCGGGTGATGGTGTTGCGACCAATGCCCAACTTTTGAGCGGCCTCAATGCGACGACCGCGCGTGTTGGCCAACGCGGTTTGAATCAACTTGGCTTCGACGCGGTTCACCAAGGCATCCCACACATCGGTGCGTCCGGCCACAAGCATGCTCATGGCTTCGGCTTCTAA